>NZ_JAFLHE010000003.1:0-389166 GCF_017307035.1 Halobacillus sp. GSS1 | reverse complement strand
ATACTTTAACAACTGATCATAGATAATTGCACATAAAAAAACTCCCTCGGTGGGGAGTTTTAATTAGTAGGTGCGCTCTTCTTCAACTTCATGGTTTTGATCCAAGATTTGAAGTTTGCTCGGTTTGTTTTCTTTTGCGATTTCCTCTGCTTTGGCAACCGCAGTATCACGCTCATCATAAAGGTCTGTTGGAGCGACATCTTCGATTTTTACAAACCAGCCAGTTACATCTTTATTAGGTACAACACTATATTGTTTCATGAACTTCACTCCTATCTCATAGACTTAATTATCCATTCCCACAGGTAGGAGGGTTCAAACGTATCAAAATTGTTTGACAATAAGAAAAGACGCCTTTATAATTTCAAACAAGTCAGAAAAATTTAATAAAAACAACTCTTATCGAGAGCGGCAGAGGGACTAGGCCCTACGACGCCCGGCAACCTTCAAGGCAAACCCTTGAAAAGGTGCTACATCCTACAGATCACATGATCTGAAAGATAAGGGGAGGTATGAGATACATAAAGCCCTCTTCTTACTTAAAGAAGAGGGCTTTTCTTTTTCACTCTTCAACAAAGTGAATGCCCTAAGAAAAAAATAGAGGAGGAATTTTCCCATGAGTTTACCATTCCATACGTTTGGTCCTGAAACGAATTTGCTTCACGGTGGTCAGGAACCTGATCCCGCTACAGGTTCACGTGCTGTACCGATTTATCAGACGACATCGTATGTTTTTAATGATACGGAACATGCTCAAAATCTTTTTGCACTTGCCGAGCCCGGCAACATTTATTCACGAATCGGTAACCCGACCGTCGATGTATTCGAACAGCGCATAGCTCTTCTGGAGGACGGTGCCGCAGCGGTGGCGACAGCATCAGGCATGTCCGCAATTACGATGGCTATTCTGAATGTCGCTAAAGCTGGAGATGACATTGTGACTTCGACGAACCTTTATGGAGGAACGTACAATTTATTTGTCCACACCCTCCCTCGTTATGGAATCAATGTCCACTTTGTAGAAGGAGATGACCCTGAATCATTCGCCAAGGCGATTACTCCTCATACAAAAGCGATTTTTGCCGAGACCATTGGGAACCCTAGTTTGAATGTACTGGACATTGAAGCGATTGCAGATGTCGCGCATGATCACCACATCCCTTTCATCATCGATAACACATTCGCTACTCCTTATGTGTGCAGACCAATAGATTGGGGAGCAGACATCGTTGTGCACTCTGCCACGAAATGGATTGGCGGACATGGAACGGCCATTGGAGGTGTGGTGGTTGATAGTGGACGTTTTGACTGGAATCATGAGAAATTCCCAGGGTTCACTGAACCGGATGAAAGCTATAACGGGATTCGATTCGGGGTGGATGCCGGCCCTGCCGCTTTTGCCATAAAACTACGCGTACAGCTGCTTCGAGATATTGGTGCCTGTCTTAGCCCACAAAACGCATTCTTACTTTTGCAAGGTCTGGAAACTTTACACTTGCGAGTGAAAACACATGCGGATCAAGCTTTGGAAATCGCCGAATACTTAAAGGACCACGATGGTGTTGAATGGGTGAATTATCCAGGGTTGAAAGACCACCCTACTTATTCTTTAGCCCAAAAATATTTTCACTACGGGCATGGATCCATTGTTGTCTTTGGAATTAAAGGCGGGCGTGATGCAGGTCGTAAACTAATTGATCAAAGTACCATCTGGTCGCATGTAGCCAATGTCGGGGATGCCAAATCTTTAATCATCCATCCAGCTTCTACGACCCACCAGCAATTAAGCGACGAAAACTTGAGTAAATCGGGTGTAACAGAAGAACTTGTCCGCTTGTCTGTAGGCTTAGAGTCTGTAAAAGATTTAATCCAGGATCTGGACAATGCCATCTTCCACGCCACTGGATATAAGAAATCCTATGGTAAGAGCAAACATGTGGCAGAGCCTGTTTTATCATCATCCCTGGACCGTTCGAACGGGGAATTGAGGAAAAGAGTGATCGGGATTGTAGGCACAAGTACTCTTCTTATGGAGCAAAACAAGTTGGAAAGGTTAGGGTTTGAAATTCTTACCTTCTCTCATCTTGAGGATCTTCGTAAAGAAACGAATGTCAACTGGGATATCGTCTATGTTGAAGAAGTCGATAAAGATGTCTTGAACATAGCAAAAGAAATAAAGCCAACACTACTCTGGTCAAGAAAACCAATCACTCACGAAGATGCAGCCATCATTTCCGGGGTAAGCCTTTATGACGCTGTCGTGAATATCCGGTCAGGGAAAGATTTTTCCACTTCCCTCGTATCGGTCTAGTGAAAGAAAGGAGAATGAAAAGCATGTCATTAAGAAACCCCGCCAGCCACCCACGAACCAATCAATCGATCTCGATCGGCACTTTCACCTTTGAGTCTGGTGAAGTGCTATCAGATGTCGAACTTGCTTACGAAAGATACGGGCCGACGAATGCCCCCGTTATTCTCGTATGCCACGCATTAACGGGCAACCAGCTCGCCGTCGGTTCAAGGGATGAACGTGGCTGGTGGGCCGGTTTAATTGGGGAAGATTGTCCAATTGATACCAATCGCTATCAAGTGATCACCTTCAATGTTCTAGGTGGATGTCACGGATCAACAGGACCCGCAAGCATTAACCCAGACACAGGCAAACCGTACCGGCAAACCTTTCCAAAAGTCACGATTCGGGATATGGTGCATGCTCAATATAATGCTTTACAACACTTAGGCATCACTCATGTCCATGCGATTGCAGGTGGATCACTTGGCGGTATGCAGACGTATGAATGGGGACTTCTTTACCCTGATTTCATGAAAAAATTATTCATTCTCGCAGCTACCCCTTATTTAAGTGATTATGGCATCGCATTTAACCATATCGGTGCCAGAGCCATAAAGAGTGACCCTCATTTCCTAAACGGGGACTATCATTCAAATGAGGATCTCAGGGGATTCGAAATTGCCCGGATGACCGGGATGGTCACGTACCGAAGCAGTACATTATTTGAAAAAAGGTTCGACCGGTCCTATAACACCGATACGTCGTATGAAATTCAATCCTATTTGGACTACCAAGGGGATAAGATCAAAGAGCGCTTTGATGCCAACAGCTACCTTTACCTTCTTGAGGCGATGAACAATCATGACATTGGGCGAGGGAGAAATGGGTGGGCACAAGCAGCGAAGCAATACAAAGCAGAGGTCCACACCTTCAGTTTCGAACACGACCTCCTTTACCCAGAAGCACTGATTCAACCATTCTCTACCTTCTGTAAAAAAGGAAAGCATCATCACATCCCCACTGACTATGGTCATGATGGATTTCTCGTAGAATTTGACCGTTGGGGCAAATGGGTGGAAGAACAATTAATCTAATTTCCCAACAGGTACTTTCCCCTTGTACAAATCAAATAAAAAACCCGTTCCGTTTTGAATTGAAAACGGAACGGGTTTTTTAATGATCACTCAAATGACTGACAGGAACGACTTTATACCCTTTAGCGTACAGGTTTTCCAATAAAAGATCTACGGTTTCCACTGTAGAAAGTTGAAGATCATGAAGCAGAATAATGGAATCTCCTTCTACTTTTGAAAGAATATCCTCTGCTATTGCTTCTGGCGGGAGATCTTCCCACTTCTCAGAATAAATGGTCCACGGAACAACATTACCTTCTTCTTGATAGTTGGCAGAAGGCAGGTTTCCAAAAGGCAAACGCAACAGGTCCACCTTTTGTCCGGTCACTTGTTCCAGAATCGTTTGAGTCGATGAGATCTGCTGATTAATCTGTTCGTCTGACATGCGACCCAAGCGAGGGTGATTCCATGTATGATTTCCAATTTCATGCCCGCGCTCACTCACTTCCCGAACCACCTCAGGATAGTAACCTACGCGCTTTCCAATCATGAAGAAAGAGGCTTTCGCTTTATACTTGTCCAGTACATCAAGGATTTGTCTGGTGACTTCCGGATGAGGACCATCATCGAAGGTTAAAGCCACTTCTTTCCCTGCCTCATGTAAATGGTCTTCTAAAGTAAAGTCCTGATATTCATTCTCGCTTCCCTGATCCTCTGAAGTTAGATTAGCCACTGCTTCAGGAGTCTCTTTAAAGGCACCTTTATATTCTGAACGAAGAAGTTTGGAGACTTTGTTCTTCTCGATCATCACACGGACTGGTTCCTCATTAGCTGGATCATCTATAAAAACAAGGGCCCCTTCACCCGTCAAAGCGATGTCTTCGTAAAATTCAGGTTTAGCCTCAAGCTTATCTATAAGCTTCGAGTTTCCTTCACCTGCATCAATCATTTTTTCTTTCGTCCAATCGTGAAGACGATCGACATAATAGATGTCTTCCTTGAATAATTCTTCCATCGACAAAGCTTTGCCATTTTTCTTATCGAAATTCATGATGGTTTGATTGGTGATGACCCCGTCCCTACCAAGATCAATCGTTTCTATAAACCTCACAACAAAAAAACGTTGGTTTTGATGAATGACTTCAAAATCAATGTGCAGTTCGTGCGCCTGATTTCCATTATTATTTTGTTTACTCTTATAACTCTCTTGTTTAAACAAAGCTTTCTGCTGATTCACATAATCTATAATAGTCTGGTCAATTTGGTTATTCGGTGTTTGTGGATAATGCGCGGTCATATGGTACTCTTCAAATTCATTAATCTCTGTTTCTATACTTACGTCATACATTGCCGCCTGCTTACCCTTTTTCTCTCCCGACTCTTCATTAGCATTTGCAATGAAAGAACAGCCGGACGCCGTCAACAAAACAAACAAAATGGTATATATAATCGGTTGTCTCATGCTTTTCCCTCTTTATCTCATAGTCACACAATCTATTGTAACACAAATGTAACAATGACTTAATAACTTCGATATATTCAGTAAATTAAATTAATTCACCAAACCCTTTTTTCGTAAACACTCCTTATTCTTGAAGGTTCAGTTTCGAGACGTTTGTGTAGTGGGTTGGGGCTGCGGGGGATAACTCGCTTTCCGCGGGAGCGCGGTGAGCCTCCTCGGACTGCGTCCTGTGGGGTCTCACCCTGCACTTTTTTCCCGCAGGAGTCTCGCCATCCCCCTCCGCCCCTTTGCCATAGAAGTATCTCGAAACCACTTCCCGAATCAGCAGCTATTCAGTTTGATGGAGTATCATAACTCCCATACAGAGACACTTGAACCCTGAAAACTTGATACAGAGCGTTTCTGCCTACAACAATCAGGATAGTGGGAGACCTTCCAACTTGGTATAAGGGTTCGTTAATCCCCTTCACCGAATGGGGTGGTTGGGAAGCTGCGAGACTCCCGTGGGAGAAGGAGATAGGCGAGATCCCGCAGGACGCAGTCCGAGGAAGCTCGGCGCTCCCCCACAGGAAAGCGAGTAGCTTCCCAGCCATCCCTGACTCTCAACCGGGCAACGAACCCCGGAAACACCTCGAAACTGAGTCTTCCACAATCCTGCCATATAGCGGAATAAAAAAAGAACTTTCCCATAAGGAAAGTTCTAAATGTTGGTGCGGACGTCCCATAGTTCCGGAAAGAAGCGGTGGTCGAGTACTTTTTTCAAGTAGCCGACGCCCGAGGAGCCGCCTGTGCCTTTTTTATGTCCTATGATTCGTTCGACTGTTTTCATATGACGGAAACGCCATTGCTGGAGACTGTCCTCGATGTCCACAAGCTTCTCCCCTAATTGGTACAGATCCCAATATTGTTCCACATTTTTATAGACATTCGTCCAGGCAGCTTCTACGCTGGAGTCTTTTTCATACAGTTGTGTGTAATCCCGGTCCAACAGGTTTTCTGAAATCGGAAAACCGGAATCGGATAGCTTCTCAATAGCTGCATCGTAAAGGCTTGGTGCTCGATATGCCGCTTCAAGCCGCTGGTGCAGCTCAGGGTCTTTTTCGTAGATCTTCAACACGTGAGGAGTTTTATAACCCAGTGCAAATTCAATCATTCTATACTGATAGGATTGGAATCCGGAAGCCTGTCCGAGCTGATCACGGAATTCCATATATTCGGACGGAGTCAATGTTGATAGGACATCCCACGCTTGAATAATTTGTTTCTGAATGCTTGAAACGCGTGCCAGCATCTTAAATGCCGACTGCATTTGATTTTCTCTGATGGCTTCTATAGCTGCGTGAAGTTCGTGTAAAGTTAATTTCATCCACAGTTCACTGACTTGATGAATGATAATGAAGAGCATTTCATCATGATGTGAGGATAGACGGTTTTGCGCAGATAGCAGCTCATTCAAGTTCAAATATTCCCCGTAGGTCATCCGGCTTGAAAAATCAGTATGGATGTTCTCGTTGCCATCTTTTTTATGGTTAGTCACTGATGTCCCTCCTTCAGTCCAAAACGCCGCGTTCAGGAATGTTGTTAAAAGTCATTGGTAAAAACTCCGTATGAACCGTTCCTTCATACATAAGAAGCGTTCCTAAGAGTGGGTGCTCTGCATGTACATGAACCCGAAAAGCACCTTCCTCTTCATCATAATGTTCGTACACGCTGGTTGTCGGATTCGCCATGGACAAGAGTCCATCTACATTCATTGCTTTTGACTCCATATAGAGTCCGCCTTCCGCTGTGACATGGAGATCCAGCTCGGTTTGTAAAAGGCCTGTCTTTCCAAGATCATCGACGATACAACCTTTCTCTTCATCAAATCGCATCGCTGCATCAAAACCTCGAATAGAGTAAGGAAAGAAGAACCTCCGAATCCAACTGATCGTCTCACGTCCTCTTTCATCTTCATAGATATAATTCTCAAGAGTGAACGGCACGTCCTTTCCTCGTTCTGCGAACACAAGATGATCTTTTGTTCCCACTTGAAGGAAAGGGCGCAGCAATGGATGGGTTCCTCTGATTTCAGTCATTCTTCCTTGTCCAAGAATCATTAGATTTTGTTTGCTTGTCAATCCGTACTTCTTTTGAAGCTCCGGCTGAAGATTATGGAATTGCTCACCTAGCGCGCGATGAAAAATCGATTTCATGAAAAAAACTCCTCTCCAAAACAGGTTTCCATCCTTGCTTCATTGTGGATGGTTATGAATGTTTGTCCTTTACTCTTTATGTAATACTCCATATTTAAACAGGATTAATAAAAAAGGTATGAAATGTTCCAAACCAGAATATGGTTTTATTTAGTAACCTATTTCCTTTGACGTATGTAATGGCATTATAGCATAAGTAACCGCTTTCTATGATACCTAAAAAGAAATAAGACCTGCCCTTCAGCAGGTCTTTATGATTGTATGTGTGAAATCGAGAGGAAGTTCCAGAAGCTTTTGTGACCTTTTATTTGTGTTGTGCCCGGGGGTGTTCTTGTGACACCCAGCTAAAAGATTCACTTACAAAAGTCAATTACATGACTTCTTCTGCATAGTCGCTGATGGAATAGCCTTTTTGCTGTTTCATCAGCCATCCTTGTTTTTCAAGCTGGTTGAAAAGTTTTTGAATATGTTTTTCGGGCCAACTTGAAAGAATACCGAACCAACGTGTTTCATGCAGGCGGAGCTGCCTAAGCTTATTGGTCGCCTTTCCAGCAAGCACTTGTACTAAGGTATGAGCCGGATAATCTGTTCCGTAGTAATAGATCAAGTCAAGCACTTGTTGAGTTTCTGCATACGTCAGCGATCTTCCTTTAACAGTAATGATCACATCATTCTCTTCATACCGGACCTCACTCAACTTATTTTTCAACTCTTCCAATACATGGCTTGTCATCGGGTAAACATTTTCCGGAACAATCTTCTGCCAATCACGTAGTTCTTTCAACATGCGAACGTCGTCGAGCTCTATTCCGGAAAGCCATAACAGCTCCGATTCCGCCGTACGTTCAGGAATCCTGCTCCGATTTAATTTATCATACATGTAGAGAAGTGGATGCGATTCCATATCATCTGCTTTACGCTGATAACGGTGAATCTGTTTAACAACCTCCAGACATTCATCCAGCGTTTTCCTGGCGACAGTCAATTGTTTTTTCAATCCCCGTAATTGAACCAGCTGTTCGAGGAGGCGCTGGTTCTGATCAGCAATTTCATTGAATTGCTTCTCAATAGTTATGACTCGCTTCGTCGCTCGCTCCACATCGAACTCCTCTTCCAGAGCCACTCGATCTTCATCCATATAATAAAGCAGAGTATAGTCACACCTTTCACAAGAACAGCAGATGCATCGCTCCTTTGAAAGAAAGGTGAGTGATTTTTGGTGTGAACAGCTTCCTTCCCTGCCTTCCAGCCAATCAGGTGGTAAAGTTCGAAATGGACGCATGACGATGCTGACTCTGTGACGCCAATAAGCCACATCCTCAGGGTAATTAAGAACCGATATGAGAGCGGATTGATTCATGACTTCAACCGCATCGATGACCTCCCTTTTTTCATGGAATAATCGTACGATCGGGTGATTATGAAAAGCAGTCGATATTTTATCGATCCAATGCTTACGGTCGTATTCGCTTATATGTGATAAAAACAGATAATCCTCAAGTACTTCCCCGACATGTTCATAAAGTTGTTCCGAGGTGAGTTGAGTAAAATCTGTACTGTATAAATACTCTTCTTTTAAAGGTAGTCCATGTTCTTCAGACAAGGACCTCCATAAAAACAATTCTGGGCGCAACAAATGTGGGTGGATCGTTTCTTCTTTTTCAAAAGAAACCGGCAGGACAGCTCTTCCTGATAACCCCAGGTAGGGGCGAATATTCGCTACATCAAGAGCTTTGTCGTTGATTTGGTCCACGATTGCGTCATTAAGCCTGGATAATAACCCCCGTTCAAATTTATGTCCGATCGACCGGATTTGTTTGTTCTTCTTTCCGATCGGTGCAAGTACTACATACGGGTATCGTTGATCCTGGTAAGCAATCCTGTTTGGCAGTCCCATAATGATTCCCCTTTGAATAAGGATTTACTACTATTATAGAAAAAGTATTACGATGTACCAATAAATATAAGTAAAATGGGCGTCATACTGTTAAAATTTCCACGGAATACCCAATGAAAAGCCCCGTTTCTATGACACCTGGAATCGCACTCAACTCTTTTTCCAACGTATCGTGTATATCATGAAACCTTACGTCTATGAGCACATTGCCAGCTTCGGTCAGAACCGGGCCGTCCTTCGCTGCCGCCATACGCAGCTGGATGTCATGACACTCAAAATGTTGAAGAGCTGTTTCTACAAGATGAATGGCACGTGGATCCACTTCCAATGGAACGGCAAACTTCTCCCCAAGCCTTTCCACATGCTTGCTTTCGTCTACTAAAATATACGTTTTTGCAGCGCTTGCCATTACGAGCTTCTCGGCAAAAAGAGCGCCCCCTCTTCCTTTAATGAGGCGTTGTGCTCCATCCACCTCATCTGCCCCATCAAACCCCCAATCCGGTTGATGATTAAGAAGAGAAGTCGTGGTCAGTCCATAATAGCTGCAGTTCATTTCTGCCTCTTTAGAAGTAGGAACAGCGAGGATCTCCAGATTTTCCTCTTCCACTCTTTCCGCAATCTTTTCGAGGGCAAGAAAAGATGTCGACCCTGAGCCGATGCCGATGACATCTCCGTCTTTCACATAGCGACTTACTTGTTGAGCGACTTTTTCTTTTCGGTCGCGATTTGAAATTTCTCCTGACCAGACCGGCTGATCAGCTAGATTATTCTTCCACTTCACAGGTATCACCTCTTCCTTTGGTATTCCCGAATGATAAAAAAACAAGCATGGGTGGTAAAGAAAGTGTATCAGATGTAGAAGCCGCTTCCTTTTCCCACAACAAAACTTTGTCATTCTTAATGTTCTCTTCACATAAATATTAGGTAATCCATTGTTCCACAGAAAGAAGGGGATGGCATTGAAACGAGTGTACTGGAAGTTATTCATCTTCTATCTCATCCTCATCACCGCCATCGTACTCGTCACATTAAATCAATAAACCCTTAGATGATTCTCCATATAAGCTCCCTTTTCTTGAAGACTCAGTTTCGAGACTTTTGTGGGGTTTTAGGGACTCCCGGAAAAGGTTCGCTTTCCATGGGGCGGGCGGTGAGCCTCCGTCCCTATGCCATGGAAGATTCTCGAAACCACTCTAAAAGTCAGCTCGTATGATAATGGAAAGTGGATAATTAGATCACCTCCACAGCATGTAATAGCTTGATGCAAAGCGTTTCACACCTCTAATAGTTGAATCATTGGAAGGCCACCCAACTTGGTACAGGGGTTCGTTTATCCCTTGCATCGAATGGGGTGGTTGGGAATGCGAGACTCCCGTGGGAGAAAGGAGATCGGCGAGATCGCGCAGGGCGTAGCCAGAGGAAGCTCGACACTCCCCTACAGGAAAACGAGTAGGTTCCTAGCCACCCCTGACGCTAAACGAAGCAAACGAACACCAGAAAGTCTCGTAACTGCGTATTCAACAATCCTGCCATATAGTTGAACAAGCGTTTAATTCATATGAGGGAATCACCCAATATATTCAAAAAACCTCGACCACCTTATGGTCGAGGTTTTATTGAATTAAATCGTGTTTAAAAGCATAGATTACTGCTTGGGTACGGTCAGAGACCTGGAGTTTTCCAAGGATATTGCTTACGTGTACTTTTACGGTTTTCAGGGCAATGAACAATTGATCTGAGATTTCCTGGTTAGTCTTTCCTTCCGCCATTAGAAGAAGAACTTCTTTCTCCCTTCCTGTCAACTGATCGTGAAGTTCTGCTCCATCCGGTGTACGCATTTTTGTCATGATTTTGCCTGTCACTTCAGGTTCTAAGATGGACTGGCCTGCGTATGTAGAACGAATGGCCTTGGCAATTTCTTCGGCTTTTGATGTTTTGAGCATATAACTCGTCGCGCCGGCTTCGAGTGCCGGGTACACTTTTTCATCATCCAGAAAACTCGTGACGATAATGACTTTTGCCTCCGGCCATTCTCCAGTTATACGTTTTGTTGCTTCGATACCATCCATCTCATCCATGACTAAGTCCATCAAGATAATATCAGGACGATGTTCCAATGCAAGGTCTACGGCTGCCTTTCCATCGTCTGCTTCCGCAACAACCTCGATATCCGGCTGTGCCGATAAATAGGCTGAGACGCCGATGCGCACCATTTCATGATCGTCAGCAAATAATACAGTAATCATCCCTCTTCGCCTCCTTTAATCCGATGGGGAACTTTCACCTCTAACCGGGTGCCCTGTTCCTTCACGCTTACAATCTTTAATGTTCCTCCAACTTCAAACGCCCGTTCCTGCATGTTCTGCAAGCCATATGAACTTGTCTTTGCTTCTTCTACATCAAAACCGATGCCATCATCCACGATCCGCAGGATGACGTTATGGTCCCTTTCAATCAGCATGACATTCAGCGAATGAGCCTTCGCATGTCTTAAGGTGTTTGAAACCGATTCTTGGAGTATCCGGAACAGCTGATCTTCGATCCCTTTTTCAAGAATCAAAGGTTCTACAGACCATTCAATTTCCATCGGTACTTTTTGCGTGAGTTCATAGAGCAGTTCCTCTGCTCCTTCTGACAGGGACTTATCCTTGAGAGCTACAGGCCTTAAATGAAGAAGCAGCGCTCTCATTTCAAGCTGAGACTGATGAATCATGCGTTCGACCATCTGCATTTGTTTTTTCGTGGCCTGCCAATCATCCGAATCGGTTTCATTAATCGCAGACATCATCATCGAAGCTGCAAATAATTGCTGACTGACGGAATCATGAAGCTCTCTTGCAAGCCGGTTCCTTTCCTGAATTACTACTTCCTGCAGACTTCTCTCACGTTCTTCAGCTCTTTCGGTAACCATTCGTTGGGCAAGCTCTGTTTGTTTGGACATTTTTTCTTCCAATTGTTTAAGAGCTAGGTCGATCTGCACCATCTCTTTCAAATCAACCTCTTCTTCCGAAAGCTCATTCCCCTTCGTCAACTCAGAGACACGGTGTTCGATAGTGTAAAGCTGTCTCCTCCAAAACCATCCCTGGATGACGCCGACTACAAATCCAAAAGATAAAGAAATGAACAAAACAAAGAAAATATAAGGAAGATCAAAAACCTCTCTTTCCAGGAGATCCCCCCACGAGCCAAAAGGAAAAGCATAGAATGTAATGGCCAACAACAGAATGGTGAACCCCATAAAAGTCAGGGTGCCTGACAACAATTGTCTTTGCCATACATTCATACGCGCTTCACCTCAAGCTCTCCGGACACCATGGACGTGATAATTTTCACGCGTGGCTTTTGTTTTCGATATCCTTCGGTTTGATAGGAAAGAACCTGGTTAAACACGTTCGATTTCTTATATTGAAAGATAGAAGCACGCCCAACGAGAGCACTATGATGAATGCTTACCTCTACTTCATAAGGGATATAAACGGTAAGATTACCAATCCACTGGCGTATAGAAATAACGGCCTCATCGTGAGGAAGAACCGTTTGGCTCAAATCTACGATTCTGTCCCCGAACCCACCATGAATGTTGATATCCTTCCATTCATAAGAAGTTTTCGGTGTAGCATCATCTCCAAAAAACTTCTGCCTTAGCAATGGCTCCTGATCAGGCATTTCCTGGTGGTAATCAATGATCTCAGGTTGGATATGTTCCGGCTTTTCTCTTGATTTGAAGTAATCTCTTAAGAACATGAGAATCAGTGCTATGACGAGAAACCTCACAGCAATCATACTTAATACGGTGAAGATTAAACTGATCAATCCAATCCAGAAAAGAATTTTCCTCCATAATGGACGATAGTTTTTCCATCCGATATAGATAAGGACTCCGGAGAATACGAGAGAAAACACAAGACCCCCGTTGAAGAAGACGATTTCTACAACGAGGAGGATCACCCCAATGATTAAAATCGTGTTGATCGTATCAGTCGAAAGCTTTTTAAGCATAAAGGTCATCCCCCTCTCTTGAATCGATAAAGACGCAGAAATCTGCGCCTTTATCATACCATGTTTTCTATTTAGCGGGTACTTCCTCCCGCTTCTCCAGTTCTTTTTCCAAGTGGGCCATTTTGCTGTCAAAAGTATTGTGGTAATAGGCACTGTTCACTTTGTACTCAAGATCCTCGATGTAGCTGTCAATTGCTGAAAATCTGGAATAAGGCTTGTCCGCTGTATCCTCTATCACACGATTCATGCGATGATGAGCACGAGCAATGTTTTCACGACCCATCAGTTCCATCCGCTTCAAATGCATGTCCTTCAGTTTATGTTTCATTTCTTCATATTTGCGCTCAAGTGACTCCAGCTGGTCGATGCTGTCCCTTCTTGACGCTTGAAGGCGTTCTGCTCTTGCCTCATATTCCTGCTGCTCCTTGAGGGCGAATTCATACATGTCGGACTCCCCTGCTTTTTCAGCAACCTCAGCCTGGCGTCTGCGCTTGTCCGCCATATCCTGTGCCTTTTGGAATTCACGGGAAAACTCATCTTTCAATCGGTACTGCCGTTCCACAAGCTTTCTAACCTTCTCTGTTTCTTTTTCACTTTCACGCAAATACTGATTCAACATCGCGATCGGATTCTTTTGTTCTTTTTGATCCAACGCCTCATGTAAGTCTGCGGTAATAGAATCTTTCAATCTTGTAAATAAATTAGCCATAATTGTGTATCTCTCCTTTAGTTTATTTGTTCATTTCAGCCCATTGACGTTCGAAGTTTGTAAAAGGATCGTCGGACTTGGTAGAATGTACCGCTTCGCTTTTGCTTGTCCAATTCTTATAGATCCAGTAAAGGGCAAAAGCAGCAGCGACACCAATCACGGCATATACATTTGAGACGGCTATACTGAGGATGATCAATCCAACAACCACCCATCCGATTTTTCCGGCCGTAGAGTCACTTTTCATAAACTGTTTGAACACTATATACAACAGCCAGACACTTACACCCAGGAGGATCATCGGTCCTAAATTGACGAGCAATACAGTAAGAGCGACTAATCCAGCCAGGAACAGTAAAAATTTCTTCATCGTTTTTTCCCTCCTTGCTGTTTTCTTGTCTTTATCATATCGAGAATAAAATGGTGGCGTAATGAGCCAGAGATATATTTTCAACTAAGACCAGAGGCGTATAGTATGAAGGGATACAGTGGAGCAGAACACTTGCTGGAGGATATTAGACACAGAAAAGGCCGCCCAAATAAGGCGGCCTTACTTTTAGTCTATAATACGCAGTTCTTTCGGGGTTTTCGTCAATGTTACGTATCCGTCTTCTGTAACAAGTACATCATCTTCCAAGCGGACGCCGCCCACTTCAGGGTCATAGATTCCAGGCTCAATCGTGTACGTCATCCCCTGTTTCAAGACGCCATCATTTAAATGACTCATGGAAGGAAATTCGTGTACGTTAATTCCAAGACCGTGACCGATGCGGTGTGGGAACTTGTCTCCGTAGCCTGCATCTGTGATGACGTCACGTGCGACTTGATCAAGGTCACCGATTCTCGTTCCCGGCTTACTGATGGCAAGCGAAGCGTCCAGGGCTTCCTTCACTTTATTGTAAATCGCCTTTTGTTCTTCACTCACCGAACGGTAAGCAAACGTGCGGGTGATATCAGATGTATATCCTTTCCATACGACCCCAAGGTCAAATAAAACAAAGTCTCCCGGCTTCAAGCGGCGGTCACCAGGGTTTCCATGAGGTTGACCGGATTTTTCACCGAACAGGACCATTGTGGAGAAGGACATTTCCGCAACGCCTTTTTTCTTCAGTTCATATTCAATCTTAGCGAGAACTTCCATTTCAGAAATTCCCTCTTCCAGGGCTTCGACTCCCACACTCACACCGAAATCTGCAAGCTCGGCCGCTTCTTTCATAATGCTGACTTCGTTGCTGTCTTTGACGACACGCATGTTGTTCAATCGCCCTTCGATGTCCTCTACTTTTACATCTTCAAAGAGTTCGAAAAAAGATTCACTACGCCCATAAGAAAGGACTTGCTTTTCTATCCCTACTGTCTTCACATTCGCGATGCCCTTTTCTTTCATCTTGTCCGCCATCATCTGCCACGGGTTTTCGTGATCGGCATAACCAATCACTTCCTCCGTCCACCCAGCATCACGGATTTGACCTTTTTCCATCCCTGGCAAGACAGCAATAGGATCCGCTTCAGGAAAAACGAGCAATCCCAAAAGTCTTTCATGAGGATCGGTATGGAATCCGGTTAAATAAAAAAAGTTCTCTGTTGAATTAATAAACGCTGCATCCACGTTTGTATCTTTTAGATATTGAGAAAATTGTTCCAATCGTTGTTCCAACATTCATCACTCCTCTTTGCTTCTTTTTTCATCATAGCTCAAACGATCGAGCAATCCAAATCACACAAAAGTCCGAAAACGGGAGTGAACGTTTAGCGACACTTTTACCTTTTCCGTTCTCATTATGAGGAGCATTCGATATAATGGCGAAAGGTGATGAAAAAATTAGGAGGTGAACGATTATGGACCGTACTCGTTTTTTTGTGCGGGTAGCTGCGATTTACGCATTGATCGGCGCATTTATGGGTTCGCATATGGCCGGCGGAGGAGGACTGCAATTAAGCGCAATACACGCTCACATCCTCGTTGTTGGATGGCTTTCTCTTTTCGCTTTCGGTGTTTATTATAGAGTGTTCTCCATACCCAAAGATTCTAAGCTGGCGACAGCGCACGTATGGACATCTTTCTTCGGAGTGTTTGGATTAACCTTGGGTATGTGGCTGTATTATACCCAACCGCTTCCGGGTTTGAATACATTCAACACGATCTTCTTCATCGTCGGAGGGACCGTTCTGCTTATAGCTTTCGTCCTATTTGCGATTATGACTTTCGTTCATGGAAAACAAATTTCCGAAAATGCATAAAAAGAGATCCGCTCCTCATAGCGGATCTCTTTTCTTATGCGGCTTGTCTTAGCGGTGTACTCTGCAGCAATGTTTTCTCTAATCGTATCGCAAAATAAGCGGCCACAATAGCTAAGGCTACATCTTTAATTAAAAATGGTACCATGCTTGACCAAGCCAAAACGAATCCAATGCCTTCCCCTCCAACCCAAAAGTTCAGAGCGAGATAGAAAAGATTGACACCAATAAAATAATTCAACACAATGCCGACAAGGGCTGCGGTGATATAGGTCGCCAGGTTTCGTTTAGACTCCGCAATCTTACCAACAAAAAAGGCTAAGATTACATAGGAAACAATAAATCCAAAAGTCGGGGATACCAAAACCGAGATCCCCCCAGAAAATCCAGCAAAAATCGGTGCACCTGCCAGCCCTAAAAGAGCGTAAACAAGAACAGAAAATGAACCTAATCTGCTACCCAGAACAAGTCCTGCCAGGATGGCAAAAAATGTTTGAAGGGTGAGCGGTACGCCCATGACCTGTAAAAATGGCATGAAAGCTGTGATATTGGCTCCGATTGCCATGAGAGCAACGAATAAGCTTCCCAAAGTAATGTCGTAAGCCGAGAAACGAGATGACTTCATTACGGTGTCCCCCTACATATAAAATCTCTTTGACTACTATTAAGATACGAAAATTCACCCTATAATGTCAACTTTGTTTTTTTAAAGTTAACAAAAAGGAGTGCCATCATAAGCGGCACTCCTTTTTGGGGTTTATAATCCCAACCCCATTGAGAGTTGGTTCGTATAACTTGTATAAGCAACGGTCTGATTCAACGCTGCTATGTTTTGAGCATCATAACCATGCTCTTTCAGCCGTTCCACGTCTGCCTTCGTCACTTTTACTGGTTTATCAATTAAATGCTCCGCATACATAAGCACTGCTTTCCATTCCTCATTCATGCCAGATTCCTTATAATTGCTGAGCCAACCCAGTACATCTTCTTTATCTACCAGTTCTTTAAGTAATTTGGAGTGACTATCCGTACAGTATTTACAGCCATTTTTCATAGAAACGAACGTGATGACTGCTTCTCTTAGATCGTCAGGCATGTTGGTCTCTTTTATAGCTTTTTGTAATGGAAGAAAAGCTTCATACAACTTTTCGTCATGCGCAAGCAGACGATCGAACAAAGGGGCTGGATGTGGGGCGTGGCTTTGAACATTTAATTCCTTCATTTCCTTTTGTTTGACAGGTTTTATCCATGGCATCTTTATACCACTCCTTATAATTCTTTTTAACCAGTACTTAATAACCTATTATATGGTGACTTTTCCCTATATTTGTAGTAGTATAGACTCAAAAAGTAGGAGGGGGAGTATATGTTTTCTCCTCAAAGGAAGATGGGGCAATATACGACCCCGAAAGAAACCGTGCAATATATGACTCAGAAGCTTCTATCAGAACTTCCCAAAAAGAGCGGATTGAAGATTCTCGACCCAGCCACCGGAGACGGTATTTTCATCCATACATTGTTGGAAGAAGGCATCTCAGCAAAAAAACTCTATGCCTTGGATATCGATCGAAACATAGCGCCACCACACCCTGACGTTCATTTTTACTATGAAGATTTTTTAAAGGTTAATCAAAGTGAACAATATGACGCGATCATAGGTAATCCTCCCTATAAATCTAAACGCCAAAGTCCTTACTTTTCAGAAAACCAAGAAAGAATCCAACGCGAATTTGGTAAAATCGGCATTCATAACTTATACTCCCTCTTCATTCACAAAGGCATACAATGTCTAAAACCGGGCGGAGTGATGACAATGATTGTACAAGACTCCTTTCTTACCAACATCTACTACAAAAACTTTCGTGAATTCCTACTGAAAGAGACCGAAATTAAAGAAATCGTGCTTGCTCCCAGACGGCTTTTCCATAAAGGAAAAGCTGATGTACGTACAGCCATCATTACTCTAAAGAAAAGAAACAGCAAAAGACATGCCCCCCAACAAATGAGGTTGGTAGATCGTTTAAAAGTCCAGGACTACGACCACCCACCAGAGGACACGGTCCAGTTTCTATCACAGCAAACATTTTGGCAGATGCCCTCATATAACTTTGCGATCAATGTCCCTGAAGATATCCTGAGGCATTTCGAGGCCTCTTATGAGCCGCTGGGAAGTGTCCTTAATGGAGGAACAGGCATATCTACTGGAGATGATCGTTCTTTCCTACGCACATTCGAGGAGGGGCATGCTCCTTCTGACTGGATCCCTTTTTATAAGAATGGCGGGAGGAAAGATGCTTGGTATTATAAACCAAAATACTACATCCATCGGGATTGGCCGGCCTATGTTCAGAGAGAGGGGAACTTCACGGTACGGAACCGGTCCTATTTCTATAAAAAAGGTATTACCTGCTCGTCCATGGGAGTGGACTTCTCAGCTGCCTTGCTTCCGGAGGGTTCCTTGTTCGGTGTGAACGCTAACCTCTTTCCAGAACATGAGGAGGATTTATACTATTTTCTCGGGCTGTTAAATAGTAAGTTGATCAAATACATGGTAAGAAAAGTTCTCAACCGCACCAACATGATCACGTCAGGCTACATCAAGAAGATTCCCTACATAGAACCTGATCCTTTTCAAAAGCAGGTAATGATTGAAACAGCGCGGAGTATCGTTGAAAAGAAAAAAGAAGATCCCTCTTTCCCCACCAACGATTGGCAGACAATCGTTGACCAAACCGTTTACGACATTTATGGAATATCGAGTTCCAGTCGTTCAGAAGTCCATGATTTCTGCCATGATATTATGGAGAAGATTTGACTCTTCTCCACCTTCCCTCTCATTTTCCGGCACAATATTTCCTGGGAAATCAAATCATTTAAGAATTCGATAATTTCCCCAATCATCAGGAAGAAGCTGCAAATATTTACTCGAAAGAAAGCGGTCATCGACAAGTTGGATCGATCCATGATCTTCTTCTGAACGGATCAACCGTCCACCTGCCTGGAGCACCTTGTTCATACCCGGATAAACATAGGCGTAATCATAGCCGTTTCTTCCTTTTTGATTAAAGTAATCTTTAATCAATTCCTTTTCAAAACTTCTGGGAGCAAGCCCGATACCTACCACCGCTACACCGTTTAAACGATCTCCGCGGAGGTCTACACCTTCCGAGAATATTCCTCCCAGCACAGCGAAACCGACGAGTCTCCCTCCTTCCTCGAATTGAGCAAGAAAATCTTCTCTTCTTTCTTCATCCATTCCCCGCTCCTGCATGACCGCATCCACAGAAGAGACGTTCTTGAACTCACGATAGACCATTTCCATATAGTGATAGGAGGGGAAAAAGAAAAGGTGATTCCCTTCATGAAGTTCGACCTGATCATTAAGGCGTTTAGTCAGCTCACCAACTGTCTTCTCCCTACTCTTATACCTCGTAGACAAAGGAGTGATCATTACATCAATTTGCGAAGAGTCGTAAGGGGAAGGTAAATGTAAGATATAATCGTCTTTGGTTCCCCCAAGCATCTCTTTATAATAAGCAAACGGGGAAAGAGTCGCTGAAAAAAACACCGCTGACCTGAACGTTTTCGTCGTTTCTCGCAGGACGTGTGATGGATCGAGACAAAACAGCTTCAATACGAAGTCTCCCTCTCTCGTACTCTCCCCCAACAAACGGTAGTGTTCATCCACATATTCTAGTATTTTCAAAAACCTCTGAGACTGAAAATACACATCCACCAGCCGTTCAGATCTTTCCCCTTCCGTATTCTCTTGTAAAAGCGATTCTGCCTCTGACAGGAAGCGTTCTATGTTTTCTTCCAACTCTCCCGGCACCTGCTCCAGTTGGATGAATTCCTCAGTGGGAGAATAAAAACGCTCTAAATCTTTTCCAATCGCCTCAGCCACTTTGACTAAGTGATCTTCTTCGCCCTCCCATTCAGCCGCAATGCTTTCATAGGATTGCTTAGCAATGGAGGCCGAATACATCTCGCGAGCACGCTCGACAAGATTATGGCTTTCATCCACGAGCAGGGCTGTTTTTTTCTTTCGATCAGGCATCAGCCGCTTCAACGAAACCCGAGGGTCGAAGATATAATTGTAGTCACCAATAATCACGTCAGACACATCGGTAAGGTCCAGTGAAAATTCAAAGGGGCAAACTTTATGTTTCCTTGCATAAGATTCAATAACCGAACGTGTCATTTGTGTTTCATGAAGCAGAATATCGACAATCGCTCCATTGATTCGGTCATAGTAGCCATCAGCAAATTCACAATAGTCTGGCTGACAAATCGTTTCTTCCTGGAAACAGATTTTATCTTTTGCTGTCAATGTAACCGACCGAAGCTTCAGTCCTGTCTCTCCCATCTTCAGTAAAGCTTCTTCTGCCGTCGCCCTTGTTATTGTCTTTGCCGTTAAATAATAAATTCTTTCCAAACCATCCAACTGTAAGGCTTTAATAGCTGGAAAAAGTGAGGATATCGTCTTCCCAATCCCTGTCGGAGCTTGAGCAAACAGATTTCTCTTTTCCTCAATAGTGCGGTAAACACTTCCTGCCAGTTTTCGCTGACCGTCACGATAACTCGGAAATGGAAAGTTCAAATCAGGGACTGTCTTTTCTTTTTGCTCTCGTATATGGAGAAGAATCCGCGCATATGATGCGTATTCTCTTACTGTTTCTCCCATGAATTGATGCAATTCCTCGTATGTAAACGTACGGAGGATCCGCTTTTTGTCTTTTGTTCTTTTCTGCACATACGTCAACTGCACCTGGATATTAGGAATCTTTTCCTGTGCTGCATAGATAAAGGCATATCCTTTAGCTTGAGCCCAATAAAGGGGATAAGTGGTATCATCAATTTCATCAAGATCCCTTGAAGTGGATTTGATTTCATCAATCACCGGTCCTTCTTCCGTGTCCAATAATCCATCGCACCTCCCTTGAACCTTAAGGTTTACCCCTTCTTGATAAAACTCATATTCAAGGAATACTTCGGATTCGTCCGTTTCTTTATATTTCTTCTGAACTTCTTGATGGATGGCCGTTCCTTCCACAAGCGCTGTATTCGTTTGAAAACGTTCGTCAATACTCCCCGTCCTGTACACATAGGAGACAAGGTCTCGAACGGAAATCGTCATTTGTGTGTCCATCGATTCCCCTCCTGCTTAGCGGTTTTATTTTCTTACCCTCATCTTCTTACACTCTTTTCCGTATGTCTATTGTATAGGACCATGATATAATTGTGGTTAAAACTTTTCATTTCCCATTAGATGGGAAGCACATATAATAGAAGTGAGATTACCCTTCAGGAGGGATTTAGCCTTGAAAAAATGGAGATGGATGGCAGCCGTCGCACTCTCCTTCTTGATCGCCTTTTTTATCATAGCAGCTTTTATATATACCCCGGAAGAAGAACCGTCGACTGAATCGAAAGGCTCACAGAAAACTGCGGAAACCATCCCCGCTCAAGAAGAACAAACAGAAACCGAAAAACCCGAAGAAGATGAACAGGAAAGTGAAGCAACAGAAGGGAAACTGAGTGAAGGATTACGTGAGGTCTTTACTAGTGTGATTGAAAGTGCCCGGGATGTTTTTATTAAAGATGACCTGGATATCGTAGCAATTGGTGACTCTTTGACACAAGGTGTTGGAGACTCCACGGAAAACGGTGGATATATTGGAATTCTTGAAAAAACATTCAATGCCAATCCGAATACAGAAACCCTGGATATAACAAACTACGGAAAACGTGGAAATCGAACAGACCAAATGCTGGAACGGATGGAAGACGAGGAAATTGCCAATTCCCTGCGAGAAGCAGACTTGATTCTTATTACCATAGGGGCGAACGATGTCATGAAAGTGGTGAAGAATAACTTTACAAACTTGAATTATCAGGACTTTGTGGAGGAACAAGATGGGTATGAAAACCGGATGCGCGACATTTTCAGTCGGATTCAGGAACTTAATTCAGAAGCACCGGTATACCTGGTGGGGCTCTATAACCCTTTCAACCAATACTTCATGAACATTCCTGAACTTGGGAAAATTATGGGGGATTGGAACGAAATCAGCCGTCGAGTAACTGACGATTACGAACAAGCCACCTTCATCCCCATCAGAGACTTGTTTGAAGGAAACGAAGAAGAACTCCTTTGGGAAGAAGACCTTTTCCATCCGAATGAAAGAGGTTATAAGAAGATGGCTGAGCGCGTGTTACAATACATTAGAGAAGACATCGAACAATAACAGGTGGAATGTATAAGATGAAACGACTATTGTTAAATAATAAATGGAGAACATCCTTTTGGCTTTTGGCTTTGATTAATATGGGAGTTGTCATTTGGCTTGTCGCTTTAGTTTTCTTACCAAGCTCTTATACCATCGTAAATGTGGATCAGGAGAAAGAAAGCCCGGATGCAGAGTTCACCATCGTTTCTACAAAAGAAAATATGGAGCAGCTCGCCAATGAATACCTCTCAGAACTCTCAACCCAAACAGTATTCGACTATTCGATCTCCTTAGATCGAAACGTTACATTATCAGGGAACATCAAGGCCTTCGATCAGGTCATCCCTATTAACGTTGAGTTGCATCCTGAAGTGCAGAAAAATGGAGATCTCATCCTAAGACAAGAGAAAATCTCCTTAGGGAAGCTCCCTCTCCCTAATAAAAAGGTACTGGAATTCGTGAAAGACAACTACAACTTACCAGAATGGGTCATAGTAAATCCAAATGAAGAGAATATTTACGTTGCTGTCACTCAAATGGACACGGCAAGTAATTTTAATGTGAAGGTCGACCGCTTCAACTTAAATTCCAATCAACTGGCTTTTAAGATCGCTGTACCAAGCAACACTTTCCAATTCGCTCAACGAGTTGTTACCGATCATATGGAGTAATAAGCAAAGCAGGTGAATGCGCACCTCCTACTATGATAAAATTGGACTATCATTCCCAACGATAAGGAAGTGACAAATATGCGTGTGGTTAACAATATAGCCGATCTCATCGGAGATACACCTTTAGTAAAGCTGAATCGTATTGCTCCTGAAGGCGGAGCCGATATTTATATGAAGCTGGAAAAATACAATCCAAGTGGAAGTGTCAAAGACCGTGCTGCTTTCAATATGATGGAACAGGCCGAGAAGGATGGATACCTTAAAAAAGGGGCAACGATCATTGAACCGACAAGTGGAAATACAGGTATCGGAATTGCAATGAACGCTGCTGCAAGAGGCTACAAAGCCATTCTTGTCATGCCGGATACGATGACTCAAGAACGGATTAACTTATTGAAAGCCTATGGGGCGGAGATCGTTCTCACACCTGGAGATGAAAAAATGCCAGGAGCTATCGCAAAAGCGAAAGAACTGGTTAACGAAATTGAAGGAAGCTTTATGCCTATGCAGTTTGAAAACATGGCCAACCCAGACGCCCACCGCCATACAACGGCTGCAGAAATTATAGAAGCTATGGAGGAACTTGGAAAACCTCTATCCGCTTTCGTATCTACTGCAGGGACAGGCGGTACCATAACAGGTACAGGTGAAGAGCTGAAAAAGCGTTACGAGGATTTGACCATCCATGTAGCAGAACCCGCGGGTTCCCCTGTCCTTTCCGGCGGAAAGCCCGGTAAGCATAAGCTCGTGGGGACAAGCCCCGGTTTCGTTCCTTCCATTTTAAATCAGGAAGTGTATGACGAGATTTTCCAAGTGACAGATGAAGATGCCTATGACATCACTCGCAGGCTTGCCCGAGAAGAAGGCTTGCTCCTTGGGACTTCCTGTGGAGCAGCCTGTTGGGCAGCCATTCAGGTCGCCAAAAAGAAAAAGCCGGGAGAAGTCATCGTATGTATCGCTCCCGACACCGGGGAACGTTATCTCTCTGGCGACTTATTCCGCTACTAATAAAAACAAAGCACTCAGAGATCCCAAACTCTGAGTGCTTTTTTATAGCCTTCTTTCACTATAGCTCCCGTTTGTGGAAGACTCAGTTTCGAGATGTTCGTGTCATTCTAGGGGGCTCAACGCGCTCCCGCGGAAAGCGAGTTATTCCCCGCAGCCCCACCCACTCAAAAAACATCTCGAAACTGAGTCTTAAAGAAACCTGCCATTTTGCTTAAGAAATACTTCAATGCTTTACAGGCGGTATAGGTCTCTGAAACGTAAATGCCAGCCAAGGTGGAAGGAGGCGACACGGCAGATGATGACAAGAAGGAAAATCATATAAGTTTGCCAGGCGCTTCCAATATTAATCCACCCCAGCCCTATAAGGAGTCCTGCCATCAATGCCCACACGGCGTAAATTTCCTGGTGCATGACCATGGGACGCCGTTGAGCAAGGACATCCCTTGTCACCCCTCCCCCGACACCAGTCAGGATAGCGGCGAATATAATTCCTCCAAGAGGAAAACCATTTTCTATAGCAAAAGACGCACCTTGAAGAGCAAAAGCAGACAAGCCGACGGCATCGGGGTATATGTTCCACCGATCCCAGGTCATGACCCATGTCTTAGGGAAGAAGTAAACAATGGCAATTGTACCGAGAGCTACATAAAAAAGGTAGCCTTGTTCCCATACGTGGACGACAGGTACATCCAAGGCAATATTCCTGATGATTCCTCCAGCGAATGGTGTCGCAATACCAAGAATAAAGGTTCCAAAAATATCATACCTCTCATTTAAAGCTACAATCGCTCCACTAAAAGCAAATGCCGAAACGGCTAGTATGTTCAATATTTCCCAAGTCATTGACTGCCCCCTCCCGATGTTCTTTTTCTGTGTGATTGTTACTTATATCGCGGACTGATTGATTATAACAAATTCTTACTAGATAATAGGATTTTTTTTTATATTTTTGATAGAATGCCAGGGCAAAAAAGAGAATAGATGAGTATCTGTTCCATGGCTGTGTTGCAATCTGCCACAAGGAATATCGCTAAGAAAATCGAACTAGTTATATGAAAAAGAAATCGGGATGTGAAAAAAATGAGGAGATGGCTAATCCAATTAAGAAAAGAACAACAATTAACTCAACAAGAAGTCGCATCAGGAGCGCATATTGACCGTGCCTATTATGCTCAAATTGAAAGTGGCACGCGTAATCCCAGCATGACAGTCGCTTCTCGCATTGCTTACCATCTACATATTAACCCTTCACTTTTCTTTTCTGAGCAGTTAAGTGACCCCTTCGAAACAGCACTCACAGGGTCTCCGATCACGATTGCTCATTGCGACTTAGAACATCGCTATACTTGGCTTTTTAATAACCATTCTAACTTTATGCTGAAAAAAGTTATTGGGAAAAGGTTGGATGAAATCTTTAAGGATGAAGCCTCAACTAAACTATTAGACATAAAGAAAACAGTGGTTTCAGAAAAGAAACCAGTAAGAAAAGTGGTCTCATTCAAGCTTTCCGATGGAGCGATTGACTATGATGTTTTTTGTAAACCGATCTATGATTCCAATAATAATGTCATAGGAACAGCAAGTGTTTCAATGGAAGAACAGAAACCGTTCCTGTAAGGGGAAAAAACATGATGATCGAAAAGCTCTCTTCATTACTGCTAAAAGATACACTTCAAAAAGCCTTAGACTTAAAACTGGAAGATGAGTTTATCTGCTTGTTAAAAGAAGAAATTACTAAGAGAGAGAAACTAAAAAAACTTAAAAACAACATTTAGAATGACTTCTTCTCCATCACCACATAGAGATGTATGATTCAATGATCCTGAGGGTAAACCATGACAGAGGTGATACACATGGAACGAAATCATTGGATTATGCATCAAGAGTGGAATGACTTAATTTTCATGCATTGGCCTGTAACCGCAGAAGTATTACACCCTTTCATTCCGACTGCTTTTACGATCGACGAATATGACAATTCTGCCTGGATTGCCATCGTTCCCTTCCGCATGCAAAATATCCGCTTCCGTGCCCTTCCCTCTCTCCCATTCGGAAATCAACTGCTTGAATTAAATGTCCGGACATACGTTACGTTCAATGGAGAACCAGGAGTCTATTTCATCACTCTGGATGCCAATCATCCCCTTGGAGTATTTATAGCGCGCACGCTGTTCGGACTGCCTTATGTTCATGCAAAAATGAGACTGGACCAAACAGAGACGGGATATCAATTCACCAGCAGACGCATTCATGGGGGATATCCTGAATCTCATTTTCACGCAAGCTTTCATACGGTATCAGAACCGATCCACGCGCAACCTGGCTCTCTTTTATATTGGTTAACAGAAAGATATGCCTTGTGGGTGATGAAAGGCCGTTCTAAGGTTTACAAAGGCCCTATTCTCCATAAAAATTGGAGGCTGCAAAAAGCGGAAGCCGATATCCAAATCAATCAACTTGCGGATTTCCTCCCCTCTTCTGTTATGGCTCAAAAGCCGATCACTTATTTCTCAAAATCCTTACAAACAAGAATCTTCCCCTTTGAAAGAAAAGCGTAAATCAGAAGTTTTGACAGTTTTATGTAAAGATTATATAATTATCTTGAATTCAAGATAATTGAACACAAGGAGGAATGACCATGCAACTCAAGGGCATTCATCACGTTTCAGCGATAACCGCCAATGCAAAAAACAATTATGATTTTTATACGAACATTATGGGCATGCGCTTAGTCAAAAAGACAGTAAACCAAGATTCACCATCAATGTACCATCTTTTCTATGCGGACGAGAAAGGGAGCCCGGGCACAGACTTAACTTTTTTCGAAATTCATCGAGCAGGTCACACGTATCCTGGAACACGAAGCATTTCTACTACATCACTTCGTGTAAAAAATGATGAAGCTCTAGAGTATTGGAAGAAACGCTTTGAAGAATATTCTGTTGAACAAGAGGATATAAAAGAAAGACTTGGCCGAAAGACCCTCTCTTTCCGAGACCCTGAAGGACAACGATTGATTCTCATATCTGATGAAAACAATAGCGGAGTGGAAGCCGGCCATCCGTGGGAACATTCTTCCGTACCTCAGGAATACGGAGTTATCGGACTTGGGCCCATTCATCTTACTGTGAACGAAGCAGCTAAAACGGAAAAAGTCCTTACTGATCTCCTTGGTTTTCGAAAAAAAGGATCCTATGAACAATGGGTGGTCTATGAAACCGGCGAGGGAGGAACAGGTGCAGAAGTTCATGTGCAAGAAAAACCTGATGGACAGCCCGAAAAACCCGGTCGCGGAAGCGTTCACCATGTGGCATTCCGTGTAAATGATGAAGACGAACTACAGAAATGGCAGGAGATCATCCATGCCGCGGGTTATCCTAACTCAGGACTTGTTGATCGCTATTATTTCAAATCCCTTTATTTCCGGGAAGCCAATCACATCCTTTTTGAACTGGCTACAGATGGACCTGGATTCGCTACAGATGAGGACGAAGATCATCTTGGAGAGAGTCTCGCTCTTCCTCCTTTCCTGGAACACAAGCGTCAGGAAATTGAAGAAAGCCTGACTCCACTGGACACATCAAGATCTTAAATAGATATATTAAAAACTCCGGCGGGATAAACCCAGCCGGAGTTTTTTTATGATTCCAATCTATTTTTCACCCAGTTGATTAAGCCACCCATTTGCATGATTTCAATCTGACGATCAGATAGAGCATGCTCGAGCTTGAGAGTTTTATCTTTTCCTTTTACTTCAACTTCCACTTGTGAAGACTGCTTGATTTTATCCCTCAGACCTTTGAAGACAAGGACGTCTCCTTGCTCTAAGTCATTGAGGTCGGAAGGGTCAGTAAAGGTTAATGGCAAAACTCCAAAGTTGGCAAGGTTCTGCCAGTGGATACGTGCAAAGTCTTCGACAATGGCAACCTTCAGACCAAGGTATTTAGGTGCAAGAGCCGCATGCTCACGACTGGATCCCTGCCCGTAGTTTGCACCGGCGACAACAGCGTGACCACCGTCCTCTCTTGATTCCATAGCTCGATCATAGTACGTTTCATCAACAATTTCGAACGTGAATTTACTGATTTCCGGTAAGTTGCTTCGATAAGGAAGCACTCGGGCACCACCTGCTAAAATTTCATCGGTGGAGATATCGTTCCCCATCTTCAATAAAATCGGTAGTTCCATGTCATCAGGGAGTTCACCCATCTCTGGGATGGAAGCTACATTAGGTCCTTTGACTAATTCTACATCTTTCGCTTCCTCAAAAGGTAAAGGTTCGTCAAGTAATCGTGTGTCCACCGTTGGTTTTTCCAAATCCTTCACCTTTGGAAAATCGAAGTCTGACTTTCTTGGGTCCGTAATTTTCCCTGTCAGAGCTGAAACGGCAGCCGTTTCAGGACTTGATAAGAATACACTATCCTCTTTCGTCCCGGATCGTCCTGGGAAGTTCCTTGGGGTTGTACGTAAACTGTTCCTGCCCGTCGCTGGTGCCTGCCCCATTCCTATACAACCGTTACAACCGGCCTGGTGCAATCGTCCTCCTGCTTGAAGAAAGTTAGCAATATGACCTTCTTGAGACAAGTCGATGAGCATTTGACGTGAAGTAGGATTCAAGTCAAAAGATACCCCATCTGCAATGTGCCGTCCTTCTACGATTTTCGAAGCAATCGCAAAATCCCGGTACCCAGGGTTTGCTGACGAACCGATATATGACTGGTAAATCGGTTCTCCTTCTACTTCCTCTACAGGAACAACATTACCTGGGCTGGATGGCTTGGCAACCATTGGACCCAATGCAGACAGATCCAGCTCATCATGAACATCATACGTCGCATCATCATCTGCAACTAGTTCTATCCACTCATCTTCTCGTCCTTGAAGCTTCATAAAACGCTTCGTTTCTTCGTCTGAGGGAAAGACCGTGCCCGTGGCTCCAAGCTCAGCTCCCATGTTTGCAATCACGTGACGATCCATGGCTGTCAAGTTTTTCAAACCAGGACCATAATATTCAAAGACATGGTTGACGCCACCTTTCACCCCATGTCTTTTCAGCATTTCTAAAATGGCATCTTTTGCACTGACCCAGTCCGGAAGCTCTCCTGTTACTTTCACTCCCCAAACTTTCGGCATTTTCACGTAAAAAGGTTCACCGGCAATAGCCATAGCTACATCAATTCCGCCAGCACCCATAGCAAGCATTCCCATGCAGCCATTCGCGCATGTATGACTGTCCGAACCTAGTAATGTCTTCCCCGGCTTCGCTAATCGCTGCATATGAACAGGGTGGCTCACACCATTTCCCGGCCTGCTGAAATGCAATCCGAATCGCTTCGCAGCACTCTCAAGGAACAGGTGATCATCCGGGTTCTTACTATCTTCCTGAATTAAGTTATGATCCACATATTGCGCGGAAGCTTCCGTTTTTGCCCGATCAATTCCCATCGCTTCCAGTTCGAGCATAACCATAGTACCGGTCGCATCCTGTGTAAGCGTTTGATCAATTTTCAATCCAATTTCCGATCCCGGGTTCATCTCCCCCTCTACCAAGTGATCCTTAATTAACTTTTGTGTGACATTATATCCCACATTTATTCCTCCTTCTCACTTGTAGTTGATGACGGTCCTGATGAAACTTTTTATAAATTTCCTATACCTTTTATACCCTTATTGTTGTATGATTACTCATAGGTTCCAAAAAGTTCCTTTATACAAATCAATAACAACCATTAAATGGTAATCTATGAAAGTCCCCCTTCCAAAGTCCCCTTAAAGCCACAAAATTTTCCCGACTTGGGAAACTAGTGAATTTTGTTGAAAATCCCAGAACGAACATGTATTCTAAATATAGATTTGAAAGAGCAAACACTCTGAAAAATCAACAGTTGATCAACTAGGTGTGAGAAAAAATGGAATATGGTAAAGTGCTTCGATTTCATCGCGTGAAGCAGGGTCTAACACAGAACCAGCTCGCAGATGGAATAATCTCGCCGGCGTATTTGTCTAAGATTGAGAACGATCAAACCGTTCCCGCGTTCGAGGTACTTGAACACCTCTATGAACGTCTAGGACTCGATTTCCACGACACTTCCTATCATCACCCTTCCAAGGAAAAATTGAAGGAATGGTATGAGATGATCGTCTTTAAGCGGATTGAAGAGGCCAGGGAATTAAAAGAAGAACTCAAACAACAAAAAGATACGCTGAATAATCATCATTTGTATATATTTTTCGAGCTGTTCCGCATTCGCCATCTGCTGTTAGAAAACGAGGTGGAGGAGGCTTACGAAGTATGGAAAAATATTCGTCAGCATGAGGATACATTTGATGAAGAGATGGAGTATTATTTCCATTTAAGTTCAGGCCTGGTCAGTTATTACCGTGGAGACTATGAAGATTCCTATCTAAAGTTGATGGAAGCTAAAAATTACAGCGCATCAATTGATCTAGAAGGATGGGAAGAAAGTGATTTATATTATCTACTCGCTCTAAGTGCTAGTCAAGCTAACAACATTTCAGCATCAATCTTTAATGCTGAACATGCTCTAGCAATCTTCCAGAAGCAATACAATCTATTCAAAAGTGCTGATTGCCATATCTTACTAGGAATAAATTATGGAAGATTAAAAAATTACGGCAAGGCTTTAGAAAATTACCACCTTGTTAGTAAAGTTGCTACACAAACGAAAAATTACTATCAATTAGGTGTCATTTATCACAATATTGGTGTGATTGAATCAAGACTAGGCAATTACGAATCCGCACTAATGAACTATAAAAAAAGCCTTTTCTATCGAGTGGAAAAAGCTTCAGATCATGAGATTTTTGAAACTATTTATTGCTTAATATTTGAAAATTATAAAGTAGGTAACCTTGAAGATTGTAAAGAGTGGATAAACAAAGGTTTTTCCTACCTCGATTCGTCTAAAGAGGATACTACCACTGCTCAAATTCATTTAAAAATCTATACAATGCTTATTAATGAAGACAAACAAACAGCTCAATATTTAGAAAGTGAGGCTATCCCCCATTTTCTTGAGAAAAAACAACATCGATTTGTTATTCGTTATTGCATGATTGTATCAGACCTACTTGAAGCAGAAAGAAGTTATAAAAAATCTACTAAATATTTAAGGTTAGCAATTGATTTGTTAAATAAATATTCCAACTTAGGAGGTATTGCTTTATGAAAAAGCTATTTGCTCTAATTGCAGTATTGGGACTTGCAGTTTCAATATCAGCTGGTGTTAACAATATTGAAACAGCTGACGAGCTACACCCAAGACCACTAGTTGTGGATCAAATTTAATTTTGCAACACTGATTTTAGTTTTTTAATTTTGTGTGTTAATTCAATTTTTATATAATTAACACCTCCCCTAATCCTATACCTATACAAACTTTTGCCTCTATCTTTATGGTAGAGGTCTTTTTTTACGTTAAAAAACCTGCCCTTGATGTCAGGGCAGGTTTTTGCGTAATTAGGAGTTCACTTTTTCTTTATGCTCTTTCCAGGCTGAGAACCCGCCTTTCAAGTTCAACACTTCCTTATATCCATAAGCCTGTAATAAACTTGCGGCGATCGCTGATCTCATGCCGGACTGGCAATGGACAATCGGTGTTTTGTTGGAAGGCACATCTTCCATACTTTCTTTTAGCTTGCCAAGCATGATGTGCTGGGCTTCTTCGATATGGTCATCGTCCCATTCGCTATCATTTCTTACATCGATGATGACATAATCTTCGTGTCCTCTGAATTTATTTTCGAGCTCTTCTGGTGTAATGCTTGTGTACGTTTCTAAACCACCATAACCATTGATCTCTGCTTCCTCTACATAACCAACAAGGTCATCCAACCCGATTGATTCTAAGGATCGCTTAATTTCCGGGATGGATTCTTTAGATGCGATCACTACGATCTTTTGATCATATTCAATTAACCAACCTGCCCAATTGGTAAAGGATCGATTATATGGAATGTTGATGGTTCCTTTTAGATGACCATTTGAAAATTCAGAGGATGGTCTTGTATCCACCACCATATATTCATCAGACATGTAACGGTCCATATCTGAAACTGAAATTTCCGTTACATCTCTTCCCTTTTGAAGAGACGGACCTTCTTTGTTTAGTTTTTTCATCATAGCGAAATATTTTGGGGGTTCAGGTTGACCATCCAGTAATTCTTCGGTAAATGCTTTTTCATCGGTGTGTTTTAACGCCCAGTTGTTTTCTTTTTCATAGCCTATCGTGGAAGAAGGGACGGCTCCTAATGACTTTCCGCAGGCACTACCTGCCCCGTGTCCCGGCCATACTTGTACGTAATCAGGAAGTTCTTTGAAGCGTTGGACGGACTGATACATTTCCGACGCTCCCTTACTTGCCGTTCCTTCTGCCCCGGCCGCTTTTTCAAGTAAATCCGGCCGCCCTACATCACCAACGAAGACAAAGTCCCCTGTAAAGATTCCCATAGGTACAGAGGAACCTCCCCCTTCATCAGTCAATAAGAAAGAAAGACTTTCAGGTGTGTGTCCAGGGGTGTGGATCACATCGAGTCTGACATTCCCTACATAAATTTCATCACCATCTTTTACAAGTGTATGGTTGATTTCGTTCAGGTACTGATACTTCCAATCATCATCACCTTCATCGGAAAGGTACAACCTTAATTCCTTTTCATTTGCCAGTTCTCTTGCACCTGAGAGGAAATCTGCGTGAATATGAGTTTCAGCAGCTGCAGACAGATGGAACCCTTCTTTTTCAGCCGTTTCATAATAAGGAGATAGGTTCCGGGCTGGATCGATGATCATGGCCTCCCCTGTCTTTTGGCATCCAATCATGTAAGACATTTGTGCTAACTCTTCATCAAAAAAAGATTTAAAAAACATTCGATAACCCTCCATTTTATGAAATCCTTGTTATGTAACATACCCTCATGTGTATAAAAGAAACATACCCCCTCCCTATTATTAGCCACATAAGATATAAAATCCTCCTTACACGAAGCGCATTTAAAATACACGAATGAAAGTTTTTGAAAAAAGCAGCAGTGCCTGAGCACTACTGCTTTTCGAAGTAACGAATAAATTCTTTATAAGGAGTCATTTGATCCAAATTAGAAAATACAAGTTCTTTATTATTAAATTCATTAATTTCAGCAGCATCTATATCTTCATAAGCTTTGCCTGCTACCTTATCCTCTGAGAAGAATTTAATCTCATTCAACATGCCGAGAACTTTCCGGCTTGTGGTTTTCGTATAAACGATTTCATCAGTTGCATCCAGCATTTGATCGGCATTTTTTTTCTCTATCCCTAACAGTTGAAACAATTGCTTTAATGAGCCTTTAATGACATTGTCGAGATGTTCAAATTGCTGCTTTCTCAACCCGAACAACGTCAAATTCAGGCCTGTTGCATTGTTCATAAGCAAAAGACATTTTCTTCGATTAATCGTGACGATGTTTGCATGCCACTGGTATATCTCGGGTACCTCCGTATATTCTTCTACCTTTCCAATCGGTTGATCGATTTCGTTTTGTAATTTTTTTGTTGCTCCAATTACGAACAATTTACCCACCTCGTCCTTACTATTCGATTATTCTCATTTTAACGTCTAACGATAAAAAAACAAAGAGGGACCAACACCTGGTCCCCCTTTCCCTTATACCTTTGTTCTCCGTGCAAAATCGACGAATTGAAATTTATCTGGTCTGTGTCTGGATTCTGTAAATTGAAGAGCCGTCGTATCTCCTAAATAGACATAACTGCGGATGACAACAACTTGATCATGACCATTCAAGTCCAGAAATTCTTCATCTTCAGCCGTTACCGGTTCGACGACGATTTCCTTCTTCGCAAAGCTGATATCAAGACCCAATTCATTTTCTATATAATGATAGAGCGACGTTTGAGCAATTTCTTTGGTAAGGTCATGCACAAGGTCCTGTCTCAGAAAGTCTCGATCTAATATGATACGCTCACCGCCAATTTCCCTTGAACGAACCACTTTCCAAAGATGAGAACCTTCCCTGCAATTAAGCTGACGGCAGACTTCTGCCTCTTGAACAAGAGTAAGTTCATGCACATGCGTTTGGAAACTTTGCCCCAAACGTTCTGAAAGCTCCTTAAAACTCGTCAAACCGGATACAGGAAATTCGAATTTATCACGGTCAAGAACAACAGATCCTTTTCCTCGTACTTTCTGAATATAACCATTCTGGGAAAGCAGATTTAAAGCTTTCCGAATCGTCTCTCTGGATGTCTCGAATCGTGCACAGAGGTCGTGTTCAGAAGGGAGAGTGTCCCCTGCTCTGTAATCGCCTTTGTGAATATCTTTGACCAGTTTATGATAAATTTCAACGTATTTATTCTTCATGTTGCGCCCCCTCACCTATTGATCGGTAAGATGATAAACGACCGACTCGTATGGGCGAAGGTTGATTTCTTGGTCATCCACTATAGAATCATCATAGTTGCTTAAAAGGATGTCCGCCTCACTAGAGAACTGTACGTCCTCTGGTAATGTGAATGTCGTTTCTTTGCCGTAGAAGTTATTCACAACAAGCAAATATTCTCCATTCCATTCACGAAGATAAGCAAATACGTGATCGTGGTCTGGTGTCAACAAACGGTAATCACCATGGGTGATGATGTCGTGAGACTTACGTAATTCAATCAATTTCTGATAGTGATTAAAGATGGAATCTTCTTTGTTCATCACCACTTCTGCATTGATTTCTTTATAGTTGTCTGCTACATCAATCCAAGGGGTTCCTTCAGTAAAGCCGGCATTTTCTTCCCCATTCCATTGTACAGGAGTACGAGAGTTATCACGAGACTTCTGTTTTAATATCTCGATAATTTCCTCTTCACTGAACCCTTTTGCTTTGAACTCTTCATACATATTCAGGGATTCAACATCCCGGTAACGTTCAATGCTTTCGAACTTAGGGTTCGTCATCCCAAATTCTTCTCCTTGATAAATGTAAGGAGTCCCCTGCATCATATGGATGGTGGTAGCAAGCATTTTACCGGATTCTTCGGGATAGTTCTCATCATCCCCGAATCGTGACAATACACGAGGCTGGTCGTGGTTGCACCAGAATAAAGCGTTCCAGCCATTTCCTTTATTCATTTCGCGCTGCCACTTCGAAAGGATCTGCTTTAACTCATGGAAATCGAAATCAGCGACTGTCCATTTTTCACCGTTTGGATAATCCACTTTGAGGTGGTGGAAGTTGAATGTCATACTCAGTTCATCACGCTCAGGAGCTGTGTACTTTATACAATGTTCAATGCTCGTCGAGGACATTTCACCGACAGTCATAAGATCATAAGGTTTAAAAACTTCACGATTCATTTCCTGCATGAATTCATGCACGCGTGGTCCATCTGTATAGTACTTGCGACCGTCTCCAGGTGCCACACTTCCATCGTCATTCGGGAACTCCTGATTTTTGGAAATCAGATTAATAACATCGAGACGGAAGCCATCCACACCTTTTTCACCCCAGAAACGCATCATTTCATAGATATCTTCACGCATCTGTTCATTTTCCCAGTTCAAATCGGCTTGAGTGACGTCGAACAAGTGCAAGTAATATTGACCTGTTTGTTCATCGTACTTCCACGCATTGCCCCCGAATTTAGACTGCCAATTCGTCGGCTCTTCCCCATTCACTGGATCACGCCAGATATAATAGTCACGATATGGATTGTCTTTGGACTTTTTAGCTTCCTGGAACCATTGGTGTTCCGTAGACGTGTGATTGACAACGATGTCCATGATGAGCTTCATGCCACGATTATGCGTTTCTTCAAGAAGCTTTTCGAAGTCCTGCATCGTCCCGTATTCATCATGGATATCGTAGTAGTCACTAATGTCATATCCATTATCGTTTTGAGGAGATTTATACATCGGGGTCAGCCAAAGGACATCGACCCCGAGTTTATGCAAGTAATCCAATTTCTGTATAATTCCCTGGATATCACCGACACCGTTTCCTGTCGTGTCATTGAAGCTTTTCGGATAAATTTGATAAACGACAGCTTTTTTCCACCAAGGTTGTTCAATCATTGTAGCACCACCGTTTTGAAATTTTTATACGTCTTTTTTACGCTTCGCATAGAGATACGTTCCTACAAGCGGAAGGACAATGACAATCACCATACCGATGGCAAAGTCAAGCCAGTACTCCGCAACAATGGAGAAGATCCCCGGTACACCACCGACTCCAATGGAACTTGCCAATACACCTTGTGCAGAGATATAGAGGCCTGCAAGGGCGGAAGAACTGATCGCTATAATGAATGGATACTTAAAGCGTAGGTTCACCCCGAATAAGGCTGGTTCTGTAATCCCTAACCATGCAGAAATTCCGGAAGAAACACTCAAACCTTTAAGTTTATCATCTTTTGAAGCTAACCAGATGGCGAATGCGGCGGAACCTTGAGCAATATTGGATAGAGCAAGCATCGGCCACAAGAATGTTGTTCCTGTGCTCCCGACCAGCTGAATATCAACAGCAAGGAATGTATGGTGCATACCTGTGATGACGAGCACACCATATAAACCACCGTAAATAAGACCGCCTAACCAAGCGAAAGTATCAAAAGTAGCAACAAGGCCATCTGTGATCCAGTTACCAATCGCAAATGTGATAGGTCCAATGATGATGAACGTCAAGAAACCAGTCACTAACAAGGAAATCGGGCCGACAAACAATAGTTGTATGTTATCAGGGATACGGTTACGTAAAAACAGTTCAATTTTCGTCAATAAATAAGAAGCAACAAGGACAGGAAGTACTTGGCCCTGGTAACCGATCTTCTCAACGTTCAACCCGAACAAATCCCAGGTTGGTACAGACCCTTCAGCTACGGCATCACCGTAAGACCAGGCGTTCAATAAGTCAGGGTGTACAAGCACGAGTCCTATGACAATACCTAATATCGGACTACCCCCGAACTTCTTAACCGCTGACCAACCAATGAGTCCGGGTAAGAACACGAAGGCAGTATTGGCTATAATAATAATCATGTTCGCTATTCCCGACCATTGTGGATAGACGTCGATAATGGACTGTTCGTCCCAGAAAATGCCCTGTGCTGTCAGGATGTTATTGATACCAAGCAGCAGACCAGCGGTTACGATCGCTGGCAGAATCGGAATGAAAATATCAGCTAGCGTTTTAATTGCTCTTTGAAGAGGATTCATATTCCCTTTGGAAGCCTCTTTCACTTCTTCTTTAGAAGATTCACCGACACCAGCAAGAGCTACGAACTCTTTATAAACTTTATCAACAGTTCCTTGTCCAACAACGATTTGAAATTGACCATTGGTTGAAAAAGATCCTTTCACAGCATCAATATTGTTCAGTTTTTCCTGGTCAACTATACCTTCATCATGTAACGCCAAACGCAGTCGTGTGACACAGTGAGTTGCAGCAGACAAATTTTCCTTTCCGCCGATGGCTTCTAAAATCTGCTCCGCCTGTTTTTTATGATTCATTTTCTTTACCTCCCGGCGTGTGTTTTATTTTTTCTTCACAATCAGTAGTGGGGTAGTACCAGCGTCCAAGTCGACATCGTCAGCCATTTGCACATCAAAGGCGTCGCTGTTCGTGACAATAATTGGCGTTACTGTACTTTTCGCCTTTTCTTTTACTAGATCCAAGTCGAAGGAAATCAGTTTATCTCCTACTTTCACCTTATCCCCTTGGGAGACAAAAGCTTCGAAGCCTTCTCCATCCATGGCCACGGTTTCAAGACCAATGTGAATCAGAATTTCCGCACCACTTTTCGTTTCCAAACCTACCGCATGCTTCGTTGGGAACAGTTGAACAATCGTTCCTTCTACAGGGCTGAATACTTCGCCGTCCTTTGGCTCCACGGCAATCCCTTCCCCCATCATTTTCTGGGAAAACACGGGGTCCGGTACTTCTTCCAAAGCTACTTTCTTTCCAGTTAGTGGTGAAGCCACTCTTAAATCTGTCTCTTTATTTCCAAACAACTTCTTAAACATAAATTTCTCCTCCTCAAGCGCTTACATGAAAGCACACAAACTTGTATATACATCAATTACTTATGATTATAATTTGTATATACAAGTTTTGCAACCGTTAACAACGAGGCGATATAATTGGAATTCCCTTCCTTAACAATAAAAAACTTATATATGTGAAAAATTGTTGGAATGAAGTCATTTATGGTTCCCCTATTTTAAAAACTGTGTTATATATTTAGGGTGTCGAAATAAATAGGAAGAAGGGATATTATCCTTACCAACGAATCTCAGGCCAAACGAAACCTGTGGATCATGTGGTTTGCCAATTTCTTTATTGCCGGAAGTATTACGATGGTTCTACCGTTTTTATCCTTATATATAGAAGAACTCGGAAATTATACAGAGGCTTATGTCCAGACGTGGTCTGGCTGGGTTTTCGGAATCACGTTCGTATCTGCTTTTCTATGTTCGCCAATCTGGGGGAAAATTGGAGATAAATATGGAAGAAAGAATATTTTGATCATCTCTGCTACCGGTCTCGCGCTCTCCGTTTTTCTTATGGGGTTCGTCACCTCGGTGTGGCAGCTCTTTCTTCTACGATTATTCATGGGAATCTTCACAGGATTTATCCCCATGTCCCAAGCATTGATTTCTACCCAGACGCCTAAAAACATAGCCGGTCAAGTGCTCGGTTCTTTGCAAACCGGAAGCATTACCGGAAGTTTAATGGGACCGATGCTCGGAGGTTGGATTGCAGATTCTATTGGCTATGCGACCACTTTTCAATATGTATCCATTACAATCGTGCTGTCTGCGCTCATTGTCTTCTTTGGCATTCATGAACAACGGATTAAAAAAGAAGGGGACCATGAAAAAACAAGCTATCAATCCAAAGAGGTGCTTGCACATATCTTTAAACATCCTGTCTTATTAATGGTCATGATTGTTTCATTGTTTGTGCAAATCGCCCACTTCAGTATTCAACCCATTCTTTCGTTATTCGTCGGTGATTTACATGGGCCGGAAAATTTAGCCCTTTTCTCCGGAATCGCCTTCTCAGCTGCAGGGCTTGGGAACTTGATGATGGCGAAACAATGGGGGAAAATCGCCGACCGACTCGGCTATGTGAAGATTCTCGTTTTCCTTTTGTTCATGGCAGGAATCGTCTACCTTCCTGCTGCCTTCGTTACGAACATTTGGCAGCTGGTTGTTCTTCGCTTTTTACTAGGTTTATCCATTGGGGGCATTATTCCTGTCCGGACCGCCTATATCCGTCAAGAGGCTCCGGTCGCTATGCAAGGAGAGGTGCTGGGTTACAATACGAGCATACGTTTCCTTGGGAATATCATCGGTCCAGCTATGGGCGGAATGATTGCAGGGGCTTATGGCTTCTCTATGGTATTTTTCGTTACAAGTGCCCTCCTTGTTATCTCTGGATCCCTATTGTTCATGGCTGTGAATAAAAGCGTGACGGCGACGAAGCATATTCCCGGCTATTAATGGCGCGTTTCTGCTTTGCATCTGTTAAGATAAGTGTAAAGACACCGGGAGGGAATAGAATGAAACGTGCTTTAATCATCATTGATTATACGAACGACTTTGTAAAAAATGATGGGGCTTTGACCTGTGGACCACCTGCTCAAGCTCTGGAAAAGGACATTCACTATGTAACGGAAACATTCTTAAATGAGGAGGATCTTGTCGTGTTCGGGGTTGACGTTCACGAAGAAGGAGATCCCTACCATCCCGAGACAGAGCTTTTTCCTCCCCATAACATCAGGGGAACGAAAGGACGAGAGTTGTACGGATCTCTGAAACAAATTTATGAAGAAAATAAGCATAAGGCGAACCTCCTTTACATGGATAAAACCCGTTACAGCGCCTTCGCAGGAACAGACTTGGACTTGAAACTTAGAGAACGCGGGATTACTGATCTTCACCTTGTCGGAGTTTGTACCGATATCTGTGTCCTCCATACAGCCATCGATGCTTATAATCTTGGTTACTCCATCCATGTCCACAAGGATGGAGTCGCAAGCTTTAATGAAACGGGCCACAAATGGGCTCTTTCACACTTCGAGTCCTCCCTGGGAGCGAAAATCCTATAACTGCCTATGTCCTGCCTGGATATCTGCAGGAAGTTGTCCAATTTTATATATTTATTTCAAAGACCATAAATAAACTCCCGTTGATACGATCAACGGGAGTTCTTACGCTTGTCATTTTTCTCTCTAGTAAACTTGTGGTATAGTATTTCGAGTGTCTAATGAAATCACAGAAAGGAAGAAGAGACGATATGCCACTCACTTCTCGTCCTTCACAGGAACATTTTCGTACGGTATTCATTTTATCTGCAACGATTTTAATTGTTGTCATGAACACAACGATGTTCAACATCGCTTTACCAAATATATTAAGAGATTTCTCGCTTGTACCTTCTGAAGGCGCCTGGATCGTTTCCGGCTATTCGATTGTCTTAGCGATTTTCACGATTACTTTTACACGCTTGTCTGACTACATGCCGATTCGGACATTATTAACTATAGGAATCTGTATTTTCAGTCTATCTTCCATCATCGGATTTTTAGCGGACAGTTATTTCTGGTTATTGCTTGCACGTTTATGTCAGGCGGCCGGTGCGGCAGCAATCCCCGGTTTGTCTATGGTCTTCGCCGGCAGATACATCCCGATGGAAAGACGCGGAAGTGCCTATGCACTGATTGCTTCGGCCACCTCCTTAGGCTTTGGGCTTGGACCTGTTATCGGCGGAGTTATTACCGATTACCTTGATTGGAACTACTTGTTCATTGTGACCATCATGGTTTTTATCGTCATCCCGGTCCTGTACAAGTTTATGCCTGTTGAAAAAGCGGAGAAAGGGCGTTTTGATGTCACTGGGGCCCTGTTGTCCGGCATCAGCGCTACCATGTTTTTGCTTTACATTTCATCATTGACTTCCTACTACTTGCTGGCCGGTCTCCTGTCTGCTTCTCTCCTATGGTGGAGAGTCAATGGGACAAGCGCTCCTTTCATACAACCTGAACTTGTAAAAAACAGCCATTATCGAAGAATTGTCTTCACAAGCTATATTGGCTTTACTTTGCATTTCGCTGTTCTGTTTTTAATGCCGATCATGTTAGAGCAAGTGTATGGACGCGGCGCGGCCGCCATCGGATTTATCATTTTCCCTGGCGCTATGTTGTCAGCCGCAGCCGCGATTTACGTAGGACGACTGATTGATGCCTATGGCAACATTAAAATTCTATTTTTATCTCAAGTTTTACTGATGATATCAGCTTTCATTTTCTTTTTCTTGGCTGGAAAGAATCCGTATATGATTATGATTGCTTATATGTTTACAAGTTTTGGGTTCTCTAGTTTATCTTCGAGTTCGACCAATGAAGTTTCACGAATACTGCCTAAAGAGCAGATCGGTGCCGGAATCGGCCTCAAACAACAGATGCAATTCATCGGAAGTGCGACTGGTTCTGTTCTTGCAGGTATATTATTAGAGTTTAGTTCACAACCTTATACCGCCGAGAACTTTATCCTGCCGTTCGGTTCACTGATTGTTTTAATGACGGCTTCCATCCTGGTCTTATGGCTTTATTCATACAAGATCAGACGTGTGGAATTTGTTCAAAAAAATGACATTTGAAATCCGGATATAAATCGAATATGATGGAGTATGGACATTTCTGTTATTTACTACTGTATAGATATAAATATTAGGAGGAATCACTTATGAGCTCAAAAGATTACCGAGTTCTGCTGTATTATAAGTATGTCGACCTTCCTGACTATGAAGAATATTGCCAAAATCACCTGGAATTCTGTAAAAACCTTGGTTTGAAGGGACGGATCATCGTTTCTCATGAAGGGATTAACGGAACGGTTTCAGGTACTGTTGAACAAGTAGAAGAATATATGGATTATGTACGTTCTGATGAGCGTTTTGCAGATATCCACTTCAAAATTGATGAGCATGAAGGACACGCGTTCAAGAAAATGCATTGCCGCGTGAAGCCTGAGCTGGTTAACTGGAGCATTGATGAAGATGATATTGATCCGAAAACGTTCGGTGGTAAGCATTTGAAACCAAAAGAATTTAATGAAATGCTGAAAGATGAAGATACCATTATCATTGACGGCCGTAATGAATATGAATACCGCATCGGTCATTTCCGTAATGCGATTCAACCGGATGTCAACCACTCCCGTGAGTTCCCTGAATGGGTGGCTGAAAATGCCGATCAGTGGAAGGATAAGAAAGTCCTCACCTACTGCACAGGCGGAATCCGCTGTGAGAAACTGACAGGGATTCTTAAGAAAAACGGAGTCGAAGATGTCTATCAGCTTGAAGGTGGAATTACCACTTATGGCAAAGATCCAGAAGTCAAAGGCGAGCTCTTCGATGGAAAAATGTATGTATTTGACGAGCGTATCTCTGTTCCGATCAACCAAGTAGAAGAAAAGGTCATTGCCGAGTGCGAACATTGCGGGAAAGCAGAAGATCGTATGATTAACTGCAGTAACCCAGTATGTAACCGTCAATATGTATGCTGTAAAGAGTGTGAAGAAGAGCAACATGCCGCATGTACAGCAGAATGTAAAGAACACCCAGAAAACCGCTGGGACGTTGTCCGCAAGAAACAAATCGATAAATACGACCGTGTGAACGGTTAACACTTATCCCCTCTCTCACCATCTGTGAAGAGGGGATTTCTTATATCATGCATATGCTCTCTATTCTTGAAGACTTAGTTTCGAGATTTTTGTTGAGAGGACGGGGCTGCGGGAAATAGCGCTTTCCGCCCTTTCGCCATATAAGTATCTCGAAATCACTTCCGGAATAAATGGCTTTTACTCACAGGGAAAGTGGAGTAGTATGAATTTCCCAAACCACTATTCTGGATACAAAGATCTTGCTATAGAGCGCATTATGACTATAGATCAGAAATTGGAAAAAGCATATACTTTAATCACTGATCATTCTATGAGCAGCGTGGTAGGTGGAGCCTATGCCGCGGTCGAAGGATAAAGCGTGGCGGATGGCACTAGTTACGAATGACTTCGCCCGTCTGACCGCGTCTTCGACAGAATATCCATTGGCAAGTCCTGCAGTGATGGCGGCAGAATACGTACAACCTGCTCCGCTCGTATGAATCGTTTCTATTCTCTCGGTTTCAAGTTCTGTGATACTTGATCCGTCATAAAGCATGTCGACAGCCGGGTATCCTTTTAAACTGCCTCCTTTCACAAGCACATATTCCGCTCCAAGGGAATACAGGTCCCTGGCCACTACCTTCATATCTTCAGGAGTTTCAGGAACCTCACAACGAAGCATCCTGGCTGCTTCATGTAAATTTGGGGTTACGACTTTTGCCAGTGGGACAAGTTCTTTTGTGAGGGTTTCAATCGCCTCATCTTTTAGTAACTGTGAACCCATTTTCCCAATCATGACAGGGTCGACCACTACATTCGTGACTTCAGACGCTTTAATAAGACCGGACACTTTTTTTATAATATCCTCAGTGAACAACATGCCCGTTTTAAGAGCATCAACTCCGACATGTTCAAATGATGCATAGATTTGGGCTTCTATGGCATCTATTGGCTGTGTGAAAATCCCTCGTTCTGTTTGTTTATTATTCGCTACAATGGCAGTAACGGCACTCATGCCATAAACATTGAACTCTTGGAACGTTTTAAGATCTGCTTGAATTCCGGCACTCCCTTGTGCAGCAGAACCAGCAATTGTTAATACTTTTGATATGCTCATCCTAGTCGTCTCCTCTCTGTCATCTATAGAAATTGTATCAGTAATAGAGGGTAGCTTCTAATCACAAAACCCTGCGATCTTGTAAAATTTAAGTAAGGAGGCCAATTTATGCAACCATTCACTGAACGTATTCTTCAAATCATCCATAGTATTCCAAAAGGTCGTGTCATGTCATACGGGCAAATTGCAGCATGTGCTGGAAACCCCCGGGCGGCAAGACAAGTAGCCCGTGCGCTTCACAGTATGAGTGATAAACATGACCTCCCCTGGCATCGTGTAGTTAATACAAAAGGGGAAATTGCTGTGAAAGACCCTTCCCGGCAACGTCAGCTTTTAGAAAACGAGGGCGTTGTTGTGATTCATGATAAAATATCAATGAGAGAATACCAACACGATGACCCCCTCTGTTTTGAAGAATAGAGAATAGAAACGGAACATTAAATCTATGAAACTAACGAAGGATGTTACTCATGTTTGAAGTGAAACCCTACCCGGAACTATCCTGGTCTTTGTCCAGACATAAAACAATGTTATCCTGCTCAAGGAAATATGCGTACGACTATTATGTATCCCATAATGGATGGCTCCGTTCAGCTGATACGTTGGCCAAACAAGCGTACCGATTGAAAAAAATGACCAACCTTGAAATGCATTTCGGAAGCGTAGTCCACGATTTAATCTATCAAACTATCCAACGCGTATTAAAAAACCAGTCGGTTATGACTGAACAAGAGTTCATGGATGAAGTCCGCCATCATTTAAATCGTGGATTCATCGAATCCACGAAGAAAGAACATTTATGGATGAACCGCCCAAAGCACTATACGATGCTTCACGAAATTTATTACAGCCAGACAGACACTCTCCCGGAAGCAAAAGTACGCAAAATAACGGATCGCCTCCAAAAAACGGTCGGCAATTTTTATTCCAGTAAAACTTTTAATGATGTACGTAACAAAGAACAGATGAAGTTTATGGAGTCCGAGACCTTCCGCTTCCTAAAGACGGACGAAGCGAAAGTGTTTATTGTGATGGACCTCGTCTATAAAGACCTCGACAATGATCAATGGATTATTGTCGACTGGAAAACAGGAAAATCATCCGATGAGGACAGAAACCAACTTGCCCTATACGCCCTTTATCTACAGCACAAGCACGGAATAGAGTCTCTCGATGATATCATCATTCGAAACGAATATCTGGTTGATGGCACATATGTCGAACATCATTTAACTGATCAGGACCTTATCAATGTTCAACACCTCTACCAGATCAGTATGGAACAGATGAAACTTTATTTAGAAGATACTGAAAAAAACAAACCCCTTCCTGTAGAGCAATTCCCGTTGCAGGATGACCCAAGGGTCTGTGCGCGCTGTAACTACCAGGAGCTTTGTTTCCCTCCTTCCTAGCAGTTCCGTATGTTTATTAGGTACGGAAACCGGCTAAATAGGTACTGTAATCTTATTTCCCAGAAGGAGTCGTGATTATAGATGAAAGTACTCGTAGCAGGAGCTAACGGAAATACAGGACGACTACTTATCAAAAATTTAAAAGCCGATGGTCATGAGCCGTACGGCATGATTCGTAAAGAAGAACAAAAAGCGACCGTTGAGAAATTAGGCGGCACCCCCGTACTTGCTGATCTAACAAAAGATGTCGGTTATGCGGTCAAAGGTATGGACGCTGTCATGTTCGCTGCTGGATCAGGCTCCAGCACAGGTGCTGAGCAAACAGAAGCCGTTGATCGCGATGGAGCCATCAACCTTGCTAAAGCAACTGAAAACCTTGGCATAAAGAAATTCATTATGTTGAGCGGCATGGGTGCAGGTGATCCAGAACGAGGACCTGAAGAATTAAAGCATTACCTTGAAATGAAAGGTGAAGCGGATGATTATCTGAAATCGACCGAGCTTGATTATACGATTGTACGTCCTGGTGGTTTAACGGACGACGAAGGGACAAGCAAAATCCAGGTCGGTGAAACGGTTGAAAGAGGCACAGTTCCTCGTGAAGACGTGGCTAAGGCAATGATTGCTGCCCTGCAAGAACCAAACGCTTATCATAAAACATTCGAAATGATATCAGGGGATACTCAAATCGAAGAAGCCCTGAAGACATTATCTTGATCCATCTGCTCAACCACTTCGTGTGGTTGAGCTTTTTACATACACCCCCTTTCTATTCCTATAAAAACCTTAAAAGGGAATCATATACATTGAACAAACCGATATTTTGATATAATGTAAGTAATTGGCGCTTTAAAGGAGTAGTGAATATGAAAGGTTCCTTAATTAAACAACACCGCAAATTTAAGAATATGACTTTAGAAGAACTTGCATCAGGAATTTGCTCTGTTTCTTATTTGAGTAAAATTGAACATGATACCATTAACGCCAGTGATGAAATTTATCGTCTGTTAGGAGAACGGTTGAATATCAAGTTGACGGATATTAACCAGGAATTCGATGAATCTATTCACCAGCAACTGTTGGAATGGCATGAGGTCATTCAACGCCGGGACCTTCAATTAATGGAAGAATATTTCCGAAAATGTACAGATGCATTAAAATCCAATCAAAATACAGAACTCAATCATTTATATACCATCGTTAAAGCTCGCCACACCATGAAGTTGAATGAAGGACCTCTCTCCGATGAAGACTTCAAGGAAATTGATGATTTATATCCATATACCAAGGATGAATATAAATTTTTCTACCATAAAACGGTCGGAATCCATTATCTATTGAAAAACCACCAACTAAAAAATGCCCTTCATCATTTCCACAAAACAGAAGAGCTATTAAAAAAGCTTCCTTTCACCGACAGTGAATCCTACTTTCACTTGGCTCTTACTTATTCGCAGTCAAGAGCAGCGGTCGAGTCGAATTATTATGCTCAAACGGCTTTAGAGGGATATATTAAAGATTTTGATTACGAACGAATTGTGGATACGTATATGATTATTGCGCTAAATTACAGAGCTTTAGAAATCTATCCCATTGCTGAAGAATATTTCAAGAAACTAAAAAAGATCTCAAAGTATCACTTGAAATCCATGGATGAAAGAAGAATTTATCATAATCTTGGCTATATCTATGCAAACCAAGAAAAATATGAAGCCGCTCTCGAATTCTCCGAGAAAGCTCATAGCATGACCCTTGAAATCAAAGACCATTATTTTTACGTCAACACGATTTATTCTCTTGCCTCAACCCACTACTATGCAGGGAATACAGACAAAGCCTGGGAATTTATCGAAAAAGGAGAAAAGAGCTCAGAAGAATATGAGATTCAATTCTTTAAATATAAATTTTTCGTACTCAGGAATACCGTTCTAGATAAGACATTGGAAGATTCCTTCATAGATACATTAGAAAATGAAATCATTCCCTATTTCAGAGAACATAATGAATACGGAAGTTACAAAAATTATTGCGAAATGTTAGGCAACCTATATTATGAAAAGCGTATGTATAAAAAAGCAGCCATCTACTTTAAAGAGGTAAACAACTATCGCAAAACCCAAAAAAAGGATTTATTATAAAGGAAGGTCGGAGGAATAATGCCTCCGACCTTTTTACATTCGTACGATATTTTTTTCCCAATTTTTAAATTCAAGTTCATCAAATTTTGCGCCCATCTTCTTATCATCAATATAAAATAGAGCCTCTTCTAACGAACAATCTACATCCGCTTCACAATGGATGGCAGCAAGCCTTCTTGATAAATGCAGCATATCCAGGCTGTCCTCAATTTTCGTGCGCTGCCCCTTCGTCAGTTCTTCAATATTTTCAAGGATTCCCTCGATAGAGCCGTATTTAAGGAGTAGCTTAAGAGCGGTTTTCTCTCCGATTCCTTTCACACCAGGGTAGTTATCACTAGAATCTCCCATAAGGGCTTTCAAATCAATCATCTGTTGTGGCGTAATCCCTTTCTCTTCTGTAAAGGTGCCCTCCTGGTACTCCGCATAATTGCCATACCCTTTCTTTAATAAGACGACATGCACGTTCGGCTGTAACAGTTGAAGAAGGTCCTGGTCCCCTGTTAAAAGGAAGACTTGGGAATGCTCACTGTACGCCCGACTCAGCGTCCCCATGCAATCATCCGCTTCATACCCCACTTGTCCAACGTTAGGAATGTCGAGGGCCTCCACCACTTCTTTAGCTAAATCAAATTGCGGGATCAATTCTTCCGGAGGAGCACCCCGATTGGCTTTATAATCTGGAAAAAGATCATTACGGAACGTCTTACTCCCCATATCCCAACAGCAAATCACGTGCGTGGGCTGGTAGGTTTCTATAGCCGTAAACATATGTTTCATCATGCCATAGACCCCATTAGTGGGAATACCTTTACTATTGATCATATAATAATTGCTCATCGCCGTGGCGTAAAACGCACGGAAAAGCAGCGCCATGCCATCAACGAGCATCACTCGATTGGTTGTTGTCATTATTTAATAACTCCTTTTGCCTATGAATAGTTACATTATAACAATCTTTGTCCTTTGTTCGTACTAGAAATTTTCACATATTTATCTGTAAATTGACAATATTCTGTACAAGTGATAATTTAAAAAGTAAGCGCGCTTACTTACATATCTCTTTTTGTAAGCGGTTGCAAAAGAAAATTACTAGGAGGATGTTTTTATGGTATATGCTTTTCCTAATACGGAAGGATCTAACGTTCAGTTCAAGGAACGCTATAACAACTTCATTGGCGGAGAATGGACAGCACCAGTCAAAGGCCAATATTTCGATAATGTAACTCCCGTAACGGGGCAGACTTTTTGTCAGGTTGCACGCTCGACGGAGGAAGATATTGAGCTTGCCCTTGATGCCGCACACAAAGCGAAAGACGCCTGGGGAAAGACATCCGTGGCGGAACGTTCTTTGGTCCTTAACCGCATTGCAGACCGCATGGAGGAGAACCTCGAGAATCTTGCCATTGCGGAAACGTGGGAAAACGGGAAAGCTGTCCGTGAAACTCTGAATGCTGATCTTCCGCTTGCTGTTGATCACTTCCGTTATTTCGCTTCGGTTATCCGTTCCCAAGAGGGATCCATCGGGGAAATTGATAACGATACAATTGCTTACCACTTTAACGAGCCCCTGGGAGTGGTCGGTCAAATCATTCCATGGAACTTCCCGCTGTTGATGGCGACATGGAAGATAGCTCCCGCGCTCGCAGCTGGGAATGCGATTGTCCTGAAGCCCGCAGAACAGACCCCCGCATCCATCATGTACTTGCTGGAATTGATCGAAGACTTGCTTCCTGCAGGGGTATTGAATGTCGTCAACGGTTTTGGATTAGAAGCTGGGAAGCCGTTAGCACAAAGTCCTCGTATCAGTAAAATCGCTTTTACTGGAGAAACGACTACTGGACGCATGATCATGCAATATGCGTCTCAAAATATCATTCCTGTTACGCTTGAGCTTGGTGGCAAATCACCGAACATTATATTTGAGGATGTCATGCGTGAAGATGATGATTTCTTAGATAAAACGATTGAAGGAATGGTCATGTTTGCTCTAAACCAGGGTGAAGTATGTACATGCCCTTCTCGCGCCCTCATCCAGGAATCAATCTATGACGAGTTCATGGAACGTGCTATTAAACGCATCAAAGAAATAAAGACGGGTAATCCACTTGATCCTGAAGTAATGATGGGTGCTCAAGCTTCCTCCGAACAATTGGAGAAAATCTTGTCTTACCTTGAAGTCGGTAAAGAAGAAGGGGCTGAGTGCCTCACTGGAGGAGCGCGTAATCAAATGGAAGGCGACTTCAAAGATGGGTATTACGTGCAGCCGACGGTATTCAAAGGCGATAACAGCATGAGGATTTTCCAGGAAGAAATCTTTGGCCCTGTGCTATCTGTGACAACATTCAAAGACAAAGAAGAAGCGATGGAGATCGCTAATGATACCCTTTATGGATTAGGCGCCGGTGTTTGGACACGTGATATGAATACAGCCTACCGCTTCGGGCGCGGAATCGAAGCAGGACGCGTTTGGACCAATTGTTATCACACCTACCCTGCTCATGCAGCCTTTGGCGGATACAAAATGTCCGGGGTTGGCCGTGAGAACCATAAGATGATGCTGAGCCATTATCAGCAAACGAAAAATATGCTCGTCAGCTACAGCCCGCAGAAACTTGGATTCTTTTAATATGAGAAGCTAAAAACTCCTTGATTTTCGGCAATATGAAAGGAGCTGAAAAGATGGTTGAACGTGTAGAAGCGACGGACGCTGCTCTTGATCTCATTGAAATGCTGAAGGAAAAGCACGGTCCTCTTCTTTTCCACCAATCAGGCGGTTGCTGTGATGGGAGCTCTCCGATGTGTTACGAGGAGGGTGACCTTATGATCGGCAGTCAAGACGTTTTACTTGGAAGAATCGGCGAAACCCCTTTTTACATCAACAAAAAGCAATACGATTATTGGAAACATACACAGCTTATTATTGATGTCGTTGACGGCCGTGGAGGAATGTTTTCACTTGAAGGAGTCGAAGGAAAAAGATTTCTCACCCGCTCCCGCGCATTTACCGATGAGGAGTACGAAGAATTAAAAGCAAGTATTGATTCCTAATAAAAAAACGTCCAGGCCGGTGCCTGGGCGTTTTTCTTATATTTTTGCAACCCCTCATAAAAGCCGAGGAGTTGGTTCATATACGCCTATTTTAACTAAGACCAATATACCCCGTGACTGATATCCTATCTTGCTTGTCGAGCTTCTCCTCCATCTTCCCCTTATTACCAAATAAGCTTTGATGATTTATATGGTTCCTGTGAATATTTATAGATCCCCACTTTTTCCGTCATGTCACAACCGCATTTCTCAAACACCTTCAACATTGGTTTGTTATGGATACTTGTTGCTCCAATGCTATAGGTTGCTTTAAAATAATTTTTCAGTAAGTACAATCCCTCTTCATACAAAGCCGTGCTTTTGTTTTTACCTCTTTCTTCCGGAACCAAACCAAAGTAAAAAATTCTTCCTTCGTTTTTCGTCCCCGGTTCAATGTGTGGCATGATCACTCCTATAGGGTTCCCATTTTCATAAACAGTCAAGCAGGAATCCACATAGCCTGGACCCAATTCTTTTTTGACGCTTTTCATTTGTTCGTCCATGTTCAGGGACTGGGGGGCGTTCAAGGATCCTTCCATAGACCGGCACCACGTCTCCTTAAAAACGGCCTCCTCGCCCTGCTTTAGAGAAATGAATTCAAAAGGTTGGGCTTCTCTCTTCCCCTTATCCTCCTCCAACAAGTGACAGCGTACAAAATAAACATCATCGTGATGTTTAAATCCGAGATCTTTTATGTATTTGGTCGTCTCTTCTTTAAAGGTAGAAGGAACAAGGATTGTCCGATTTTTCACTCCAACAAACTTAGAATCTTTTAAAAAAATGAGAGACAATGACTGAAGCTCTTCATCTGTGAGATGGCGGGCGTCTTCAATAGTCACGAAATTTTCTCCCTCCACGAATTTCACCTTTTCATAAAGCCTTTCCTTCATACTTCCACCTCCTTTGTTCTATCGTACCTTACATCCACAAACATATCATTTCCCAATAAAGGATGAGACCCGTTATGATACAAGAAAGGAGAGTGATAAAAATGAACAAAGAAATTCAATTAGTCAAACGTCCAGAAGCCGCTCCTACACATGAGCATATAAAAATGGCAGAAACCGAGCGCCCTGTACCATCTCAGGGGGAAGTACTCGTCAAATTGCTTTATGTTTCCGTGGATCCTTACATGAGAGGCAGAATGAGCGCCGCTAAATCGTATATCGCTCCCTTCCAATTGAACGAACCTATGGAAGGCGGAATCGTTGGGGAAGTTGTGGAATCGAAAGCAGATGCTTTACAAGAAGGTGACATTGTCACAGGCATGCTGCCGTGGAAAGAGTTTGCAGCAGCTCCCGCAGACACGCTCAGAAAAGTTGATCCAAGTCTTGGCCCCGTCACTACATCTTTAGGAATCCTCGGCATGCCAGGATTGACAGCATATTTCGGCCTGATGGATATTGGACAGCCTAAAGAAGGCGAAACATTAGTCGTTTCCGGAGCTGCCGGTGCAGTCGGCTCCGCTGTTGTCCAAATCGGTAAGATCTCAGGCTGTCATGTGGTCGGCATTGCCGGTTCAGATGAAAAATTAGCGTATTTGAAAAATGAACTTGGCGTTGACGAAGTCATCAACTACAAAACTGAAAATGTTCCTGCCCGCCTGGAAGAAACTTGTCCAAATGGCGTAGACGTCTACTTTGATAATGTCGGAGGCGACATTTCAGACGCGGTCTATCCATTGCTGAACAAATTCGCGCGCATCGCTCAGTGCGGAGCCATTGCATCCTACAACGTTCCGAACGATCAAGGACCAAGGATGCAGATGCATTTAATTAAATCCAGCGCACTTATTAAAGGATTCACAGTGGGAGACTATCAGGATCGATTCCAGGAAGGATTCTCCCATTTAGCTCAATGGCTTCAGGAAGGCCGTTTGAAATATGAGGAAACAATCACCGAAGGATTTGAAAACATCCCGGATGCATTCTTTGGTTTATTTGAAGGAGCGAACCTTGGCAAACAACTTGTCAAAGTTGCTGAACCCTCCAAAAAATAATCACCCATAAAAAATCAGACGATAAAAGGACGGGGAAATAAGAATTCCCCGTCCTTTTGTATTTCTATGATGTTACTCTTCACCATGATGAATGTAAATGCCGATCTCTTCTAAAGCCTGGTGCAATCCAGCCTTCGTATGGACTTGAGTGAAATCTACACCCATGTCTACAAGAGATTTTGCTGTTTCCGGCCTCAATCCTGTGAGGGTCGCGTGAACACCAACCAGCTCAAGGGCATGAACAACCTGATAAATGTAATGTGCGATGACCGTGTCAATTACTGGAACACCAGACACATCAATAAAAATATAATCCAATTCATATTCAGAACTCTTATTTAAGGAGGTTTCCATGATCTGTTGAGCCCGATTGGTATCCACTTCTCCAATCAAAGGAAGTACAGCCACTCCCTTTGTAATCGGTACAACAGGGACAGACAGTTCAGCCATCCGCAGTTCTTTTCTTTCCCACTCCCTGCGAATGTTTCTGGAATACGTCTGACTAAAGTGTTTCGTAATTTCATCTAAAACTTCATTAATGGTTTTGCAGATATGCACGACCGTAGAAGAAGCGAATTCATCGTTGGACAATTCATCAGAAAATATCCCCCAGATAGCTCGACGAACAAAGTTCATCGTTCGAAGAGATTGATCCAGCTCGACTTCCGCCTCTACCTTCTGTTCCCCTTCACGATTGGCCCACATTTCAATGTGCTCCATCGAAGAAACACCGTCACCGGTAATCACTTCACCAATATAGGAGAATAGCTCCTCCCAATTCGCTGTCCGAATGGTAGCCTCTCCGAATTCCTCTGTTTTCAACTCACGTACTGTATTAGCTAATTGATTCGAGTTTTTCGAGATTTTTTCACCGATATATGTAATTTCTTCTCTCATCCTGGATACCCCTCAAGTCAAATTATTATCCAATAATAATGTAACACAGAACACTAGATAAAACGAACATCCTCCGGTATGATAAAGGAAGTTTACGCATAGGAGGTCACTATGAATAAAGTATCGTTGGTCCTATTTCTGATTTTATGTTTATTGTTTCTTTCTCATGGTATTTATCAAGGCGTTGCGAACGGCCAGTGGACATCCCTGACCTTCGCCATCATCGTCATCGCTCTTGGTTCCTACAGCATGCTAAGAAAAAAAGGCAAATAACCCTTCCCCAGAATAGTTCCCTTTAGTTGAAGACTCTGGTTCGGTATGTTCGGGCGGAGGGGTTCGTTTCTCACCTCAATCGTATGGGGTGGCTGGGAAGCTGCGAGACTCCCGTCGGAGAGAGATCCCGCAGGGCGTAGCCCGAGGAAGCTCGCCACTCCCCCACAGGAAAGTGTTCAAATGCGGAATCGCCCTGGTAGACACGACTGGCATAAGCAGCCCAGCTACCCCTAACGCTCAACCGGGGCAACAAAACCCGGAAATTCTCGAAACTGAGTCTTCCAGAATCCTGCCAACGGAATAAAGACCCTCGCTGAGGAGGGTCTTTTATGCGTATCTGGGAAGGTCGTAGCGGCCGAACCATTGGTGTCTGTGATCAGAAAACCAGCGGTATAACGGAGAGCCTACCCGGTCGACGCCCGGGAAGGAGAGAAGAATGCCGATCACAGTAAATAAAGGCAGAGAAAGCAGCAGTTTACGAATGGTTTCAAACCCTTCTTTTACTTCTCCTTCTTTTGTCAGCATATGAATTTCATCAAGCGTATTGCGTCCTTCCAGGTAAGGGTATTTCCCTGTCCCCTCTGTTTCCTGGACAGCCACCCATTTTATTTGATGAAGCCAGTCAAATGTTCGGAACGTTTTCTTCACATAAAAACAAAACGGACACTGTGCGTCATAAAAAACGATATGTTTCTTCATAAACAAGACACTCCTTCACATTATTGAGCGTTCTCCTGTAGTTCAACCCTTACCCAGCCTCTTACGGCGTTAATCATCCATACTTCATCGAACTTGTGGATATCCTCTTTATAGAGAACCTTTTCTTTCAGTTTTCCACACCTTAATAAATCTTTCCTATACGTCCCAACCAATAATCCACAATGAACAGGCGGGGTATAGTAGTGCCCGTCAATGTTGACGACGAGATTGGCTATCGTGAACTCCGTCAATTCTCCTCTTCGATTCCAGAGCAGCGTCGATTCCGCTTTGTCGGATTGATGACGATGATAAACCTCCCGATGAGTGGTTTTATGAAAGAGAAAAGGATCCTCTTCGTTTACAGGATCTTCAGATAAGATGCCGGTTACACAAGAGGCGGGTGCCGTTAAACCATACACTTCAATATCAGCTTTCCCTTTTTCGTCAACGAGCATGCGAGTTTTATAGAGACCTTCGGGATAAGCATTGGTTACTTGAGAGCATGTCTTTTCTAAATCACTTCTTTTGATGGGAAAAGCGAAATAAGAAGCCGATGCCATGATTCGATCCAGGTGATCGTCTATTAAATCAATCGATCCACCTTCCAGCTTCATCGTCTCTAAAAGTTGAAATTTTGGTCGATCTTCTGTCAGGAGACGCGCCTTGGTCTTCAGCTCCTCATATTCCCCTTCCGAAGTTGAATCCCACGTAATACCTCCGCCTGTGCCATAAACGGCTTTTTCCTGCTTTTGGTCAACCATGACTGTACGAATAGGGACATTGAAAATGGCATCTTTATCCGGAGTCATATAACCGATGGCCCCGCAATATACTTCACGTGGCGAGTCTTCTAATCTTTGAATATACTCCATGGTTCTCACTTTAGGAGCCCCTGTAATTGAGCCACACGGAAACAAGGATTGAAACAATTCGTACATGGTGTAATTTTCGGGCAACCGGCCTTCCACAGTCGAAGTCATCTGGTGAATCGTTGGATAGGTTTCCACTTCGAATAGGTTGGGGACATGGACACTCCCGGGTACGGCGATTCTACCTAAATCATTTCTCAACAAATCAACAATCATAAGGTTCTCTGAGCGTTCCTTTTCTGATGTCTGAAGATGCCGGCGCTTGGACTCATCCTCTTTGCCATCACGTCCTCTTGCTGCCGTACCTTTCATTGGCTTTGTTTTCAATTGCTGGTTATCGACCCTGAAAAACAATTCCGGGGAAGCAGACAGAATCCGTCGTTCTCCCATGTTCAAGTAGGCACTATAGGAAGACTGCTGATTCCTGACAAGCCTTCTGTAGAAAGTGTAATCATCACCAGAGAAAGAGGCTGCCATTCTGGTCGTAAAATTCACCTGATACGTATCGCCCCTTTCAATCCCGGCTTTCACTTCTTCTATTCCTTTCTGATAAGAAGCATAATCTCCACGCAAATTCCAGTCCGATACGTGAAAAGAATCAGAGTCTGTATACTGCCCAACTGTTTGATACCCATCGAACACTCCAAACCAAACCAGCGGCCATTCGGGACGAGAGTGTACGCGAAGGGCTTGATCAAAAGCAGGGGCTGCTTCGTAGGATACATAACCTGCTACATAGAGCCCCTCCTCAAGCCTCTTTTCCACTCGATCGAAGATTGTTTTCACCTCGTTCAAATCATCGGTCATAAGAATCTCCAGTGGCTGCTGAAATATTTTAGGGGACGGTTCCCCTTGCGCATTTGCGAATTCAAACTGTAAAAATGGTGAGGTTGTCATACGCCTACTCCCTCCTTTCTACTTGCCCTGTAGCGAACTGCCCGGTCATAAAAGTTACGAAGCAGATCATATCCGTGCTCTGTCAATATGGATTCCGGATGGAATTGAATACCTTCCATCATCTTATACCGGTGGCGGACCCCCATAAGGACGCCATCCTCAGAGAGAGCGGTGACTTCAAGATCTTCCGGCAACGAAGCTAGATCTGCCTGAAGAGAGTGATAACGGGTGACTCGGAAAGATCCAGGGAGCTTGTGAAACATCGTCCGGCCATCATTCGTAATCATCGTTACTTTCCCGTGCATCGGTTGATTTCCGTTAACGACCCTTCCACCAAAATATTCAACCATCAACTGATGGCCAAGACATATACCTAATAGTGGAATATCTCCACCAAAATGGTGCAGGACATCCTTGCATATCCCTGATTCTTCCGGCCTCCCAGGCCCTGGGGAAAGCACGATAAGGTTCGGTTCGAGGGAACGAATCTCTTCCATTTGCCACTCATCGTTTCGTTTCACGATCACTTCCGGATCCATCTGTTTAAAATATTGAGCTAGATTATATGTGAATGAATCATAGTTATCAATGATTAAAATCATAGTTGCGGACACCTTTCATCCTTAAATATATGTCTATTATACTACCGCTTGCTGTGTTTTCCATAGAAGATAAGAATGGAAACTCATCACTTTGTAGTGCTTCAAAGGAAAAAAGCATCGAAAATATCAGTCTCATATATTAGAATATATAGAAAGATCTCGTCGTTAGGGTGACTGCCATGAAATCAGAATTGCTGAAGTCGAAGAGTATATGGATTAAAATCGTTCTCATATTGATTGGCATGACTATGCCGCTCTGGCTGAGTGTGGAGAGGTCCGGCCTTGCAGCTGTCATCGAGAGGCTTCAAGCTGCCCCCTCAGGTGCCACATTGATGATGGCTGCGTTCGGACTAGTCATGTTAAATACGGTTCGAGCCCTCCCTCATTACATTGGTGCTCTGCTGCTCGGAGATGAGCTCGGTGTAAAGTTGAAGCGGCCCTGGTTGAAGGTTGCTGTCCCACTGATCATCATCCCATTGGTTTACGCCTTGATTAACGGGTACAACTCCATCAATTACCATTTCGGAGGTCCTGCGATTTTTCTTTTATTATCGATCGCCGTCCTTCACTTTTTAGGACATGGGCAATTACGCCCTGTATTCAAAGCTTTCATTCTCGCCCAATTGCTCTTCGGGTTCCAATGGCTGGATACGGTACTTTTCCTAAGTGCTTTCGGATTTGGTGGCGGACAAATTTCCATGGAAGTGAAAAGTATGGCTGCGGAGCTAGGGTTCGGAAGTACGTTAAGCTTTTACAGCCTCGTCTTTTTTGCGGTATTTATCGTAAATGCCACGTTCCTCGCGGTGTACTTAACTGTTGCTGAACAAAAAGCAAAAATGAGACAGGACTTGGACATTGCCCGGCTCGACATGGTGGAATCACGTTCTGGAAGAGAAGCCTTACACCTCGTTCACGACTTGAAAACTCCATTATCCCTGATGGAGGGGCTGAACAGCCTCATCCAAATGAAAACGAAGGACGACGAAATCCTTCAGTACACCAATAAAATTTCCTCGTCCATTCAAGCAACCAGCGATATGGTATCTGAAATCTTGTATCACGAGAAGAAAAATTGGTGTACCTTAAAAACATTCATCGAATATGTACGCGCGAATAAATTATCAGATTCAGCCACCATTTATGCGTTTGATTTAAGCGCTGATGAAAATATTGAAATTTATATTAATAAAATCAGAATGACACGAGCGCTTGTCAATTTGATTGATAATGCCAGCGATGCTGTTGAAGGAAAAAAAGACGCCAAAGTGACCATCGCTACCAAAGTAGAACAATCAGGCATTCTTATTGGTGTGAAAGACAACGGTCATGGCATCAGCCAATCCAATATCAATAAAATTTGGAATGCAGGATACAGTACGAAATCCCATCCTGGTGTAGGCCTGACATTCGTCAAAAACGTCGTCAATGAACACGGCGCGGAGCTATCCATTGAAAGCGAGCAAGGAGTCGGAACGACATTCTGGATCCATTTACCGAAGGAGAGAGTGCGAGATGAAAATACTGATCATGGATAATGATGAATCCTTACGTTACATGCTGACAGAGTTTTGTAAACATGCCGGGTGGGAATCAGACACGGCAGTGAACGGTCGCGAAGGGACCGATATGTTTTTAAAAGGAACTTACGATGTCATCCTTGTCGATTACCATATGCCGGAGATGGATGGACTCCAGACCGTCAGGGAAATCCGCAAACACAATACGGTCGTCCCCATTCTCGTGCTCACGGTAGATGAACGGCAGGAAGTGGCTGATCGCTTCCTGGAAGAAGGCGCCACCGACTTCGCCTTAAAACCAGTGAAGGCTCCTGATCTCATTTCCAGAATCAAGCTTCATGCACAAATTGCTAACATGAAAAACAAGCAGGAAGATGATGATGATGTGTTCACCGCTAAAGGAATCAGCAAAGGAACATTAGGTTCCATCTCCAGCTACTTACAGGAAAATCGTGACGCCTATCCTGTAGACGTTATCTCAAAAGACATCGGCCTTGCCTACCCGACCGTGTACCGATATCTCATGCATTTACTAGAAGAAGGCAAAGTCAAACAAGTGGTGAGTCATCAGAAAATCGGACGACCGAAAAAGCTTTACAAATGGTATGCCCATTAAGTGTCTCTCGTGTTCACGAAGGGTATACCTTTAAAGGAGATGCATAAAGAAGGAGTGGTAAGATGAGATCGGGAAATCCCGTTTTAAAAGACGATACATTTCAGCGTTCTGCAGCAACTGGAAAGACGATGACCCTGGGTGGGACAACAGCAAAAATATCCCTCCTCTTTTTATTTTTACTAGGAACAGCGGCATACACATGGTACCAGTACTCATTGGGAGTCGATGTGACGCTCATGATGATCATCGGGGCTATTGGAGGTCTTATTTTCGCTTTGATCACCGCCTTTTTTCCTAAAGCTGCACCCGTCACTGCCCCTATATACGCAGCACTGGAAGGCTTTTTCATCGGTGGTATTTCGGCCTTCGTTGAGGGAGCTTATTCCGGGATTGTCATTCAGGCTGTCAGCCTGACGCTCGCCGTAATGGGAGCTTTATTGATTCTTTATGCAACAAGAGTCATTAAAGTCACAAGGAACTTCCGACTGATGGTTGTTTCAGCTACGTTAGGCATTTTCCTTGTGTATCTGGTGAATTTTATATTGAACTTTTTCGGCATGACTGTTCCCTATCTCCATTCCAGTGGTCCTATCGGGATCGGAATCAGCCTTTTCATCGTGGCCATTGCCGCCTTGAACCTCGTTCTTGATTTTGATTTCATTGAGAAAGGCGTCAACCGAGGTGCGCCCAAGCACATGGAATGGTACGGAGCATTCGGCTTGATTGTAACTCTTGTCTGGTTATACATCGAAATTCTCCGCCTTCTCCAAAAACTCAGACGTTAAACGACTAAAAAGAGAGGGATTTCCTTTTTCAGGAAATCCCTCTCTTTTCTTTCTATTCAAGCTTCCTTATTACTAGAATAATCGTCCCTTTATGAGCACCTAATGAAAACCGTGCTGGTTCAGGAAATCTACGATACCCTCGACAAGTCCATCCGCAAGAGGCAGGTCAGGGTTCGTATAAGTCGCTAAGTTTTCATCCCTATTCTCAGGAGCTTCCTTGAGCACATGATTCATCCCTTCCACAAGCATCAGTTCCGCCTCCGGATCTGCCTCTTTCAAGAGCTGTGCTTCTGATTCCGGCACCTGTATGTCATGCGTTCCATTTATAATTAATGTCGGGACATCTAGCTCACTTAACTGCTCGGAAGGGTCGTAAGCCATCCATGAAAGAAGAAAGGATTGAACATCCGGAGCAAACACACCTTGGAGAGACTGGCTGACGTCAGGAACCGTCTTACCTTCACGCATCTGTCCAAGAATCGTTTGACTTTCTTCAAACAAATCTTCCGGTAAACTGTCACCGAGCTGCTTTTCTAAAACATAATCAATGGTTTGGCCGGCACCTGCTAAGGAAATGAATGCTTCTGTCGTTTCAGCACCTGCAGCCATCATTCCGACAAGGGACCCTTGACTGTGGCCAATTACTGCTATATCTGTAAAACGTTCATCATCTTCTAATGTTTCCAACCATTGCTTGGCATCATCAATAAAGATTTCAAATCGCATTTCACTTTGATCCGTGACAGCATTTATATTTTTGCCTGCGCCTCGTTTATCGTATCTTAGGGAAGCAATCCCTTTGTCTGCTAAAGACTCTGCCAAAAGCTTGAGACTGTTGTTGTTTCCCGCGCCTCCCTGAGAGTTCCCATTTCGATCGGTAGGTCCTGAACCTGGGATAATTAATGCGACAGGATAGGGACCTTCTTTCTCAGGGAGCAATAACTCACCATATAATTGGCCTGTCGATGTTTCAATAGATAAGAAATCTCCCTCGTCATCCCCCTTATCCCCTTTCTCGCCTTTTCTCAGTGAAAATGGGAACGTTTGTCCATTCTGTGTAAAAGTACCGCTCAATTGCTCGCCTTCCAGTTTTCCATCAAATTGAACAGACTGCCCAGGAAGAAGCATCTGAAAAGAGACACTTTCTTCATTGGCAACGATCTCGGTTAACGAAAAATCCGTAACATTTTGAGCAGGAATGGCGATTGTCCCTGTCCATTCTTCTCCAGAATGAAAATCGACCAGAATGTTCAATGGTTGATTGGGGATTTGAATTTCACCCTCCCAGTGACCTTCCAACTCTTTATATTCTTTTCCTTCGGTTTCCTCATTCTTCTTGTTACAACCTGTAATAATAAAAAGTACGATTGCCAGCAAAAATAGCTTTTTCATCGTCACCCTCCCTCATATCTACCATTTTACAAGAGATGAAGGAAATTTATAACAGGATGTTAGTAAACCATTTCATTTGCGTTAGATCATCGCGGCTCACAAAACACTCCGTCAAAAAAGACGGAGTGCTTACATTTATGCTTGAGCCTGAGTTGACTTCTTACTATTGAGGAAGAATGTTGTGATAAACATAAGAGCAAGAAATACAATAACGATACTGAAACCACCGGCCATTCCGAAAGCTTCAGAAGCTAGTCCGACGATGTAACCAGCAATACCGCCACCAATACCTGCCGCGATATAAATGAGTCCAAGGGCTGAACCACCTGTTTTAGACAGCTGGGTACCAAAGGCTGTGGCAGTAGGGAACAAGGTGGAGAAGAATAACCCTGCCCCTGCGAATAGGTAAGGGAAATTCTCAGCGACTAAGAAGCTGGCACCTACCATCAACAGAGCGCCGGCAGAAAATGTAATTAAGATGATGCGCTCATTGATCCAATTGGTCAAATAGGCCACACCTAGACGTCCTGCCATGAAGAAGATGGAGAAGACAGACAGGATGGTGGCTACCATGTCCTCTTTATTAGACGTTGACATTCCGCCAAGATCCAGCGACTTCAAGTACGTCGGGAAGAAATTCATGAACGAGACTTCTGCCGATACTTGGAAGACGAGAAAGATCATGAGAAAAACAAACTGAGCGTCTTTCAGCATCGGAATGAATGCTTTTAAATCAATTTTTTCTGCTTTCCCTGATGGAAAAGCTACGCTGGTAATATAGATGATTACAGCTACTAAACTGACGGCAATCCCTATATAAAAATAACGCCAGGAGGCAAATTGGAACATGTAGTTTAGAAATTGTGGAAATAGCACCATTCCTAACCCATACACTCCCATCGCAAGGTTGAACATCTGATTTTGTTTTTCCGGATAAGCGGCGGGAACGATCGCGTTGGAAGCGACACCGAGCGCTCCTAATCCGAACCCTACAATCATATAGAAACCTAAGAAGAACATGATATTAGGCGCAAGTCCCGTACCAAGAAATCCAAGACCCATAATGATGGAACCGATGATGGTCATCGTCCGCAAGCCTTTCTTATCGGTGTAGTAACCGATAACGACACTGGCAAGCGTGAAGCCAAGTTGGAAAATGAGAACAACAAGACCGAATTGGCTCATATCCAACCCCAGGTCCTTCTCTACTTGATCCAGTACAATCCCCTTTGTATTGGTTACGCCACCCGAAATGAATTGGGTAAACATAAGAATAATTAATGCATGTATACTTTTTCCCTTTGTCATGTGGGGTACCTCCTGAAAATGATTTGTATCAGAACATTTTCAGGAAATTCCCCGCTAAATCCGGGTTAAAACTGTCTTTTTTCATGTAAACGTTTTTTTATGAAATTTTTTTTCTTCCAGTTGTTTAACCTAAAGAAGCTGGCAGATCACCCCAATTTGAAATCAGTCCAGGCTGCCGACCATGCTGAATTCTTCAACCTTTTTGTGGTCGTAGCTCCCATCTGTAATTTTCCTTACGTCTATTAGCATCTTTTTCATTGGAACATGAGTGCCTTTCACACCTGTAAAGGCTTCGGCTACAAAAAATGGTTGAGTTAAATAAGACTCCAATTTCTCTCCACGCTTGAACAGCTGCGTATCCGCCTCTGACAAGGGGTCCATCCCACTCGCCCGGACAATAGATTTCAGTTCACGATAACGGCGCAACAGCTTTTGTGCTCTTTGTTGGGTTAAAAAATGCTCCTGATCCAAGTTTGCTCCTTCTAAAACGGAAGATGTGGAATAGATCGGATGGATAGCCGGATACATATGACGTGCTGATAAATCCATATCAAACTGCCATAAGGTCTCAAGAGGTCCATATGGCAAATCTTCGTCCACAGCTTCTCCTTTCAAATCGACGAGAAATGTAGTGACAGAAGCCTCCCCTGCCCATTTTTCCTGTAGCTGATAGATACTTCCATTCTGCACATGAGAACGATCAGAGACAAAAATGACTTCTTGCGTTTTCGATGCTTCAACAACAGCCTTTTCCGCTTCTTCTATGGTGAGGTGTATGGAATCTACATCAGCTGTAATGTCTGAAACCTCGGGATGATCTCCTTCCGGCTGAAGCATGACGATGAAGCATCCTTCTTTTTTCAAACGATAAAAGATTTCCGCTAAAACCACCAGCTGTCCCATCCCCGGTCTTGCTACTAGGCCAGCTGTTCCACCTTTAGCCAATGGAGCAAACAAGTCGATCGTCTTAATTCCTGTTTCAATCATTTCGAATTTCTCCCCTCTGATAATCAGTTCATCTACACTGCATTCCGCCAAGCTTGCCAAAGCGACTAACGTTCGTACTTCCGTTCTTCCGAGCGCAATTTTACCCGTACAAAGATTCGAAACTGTTGCAGGTCGTAAACCGACCGATCTTGCTGCTTTCGTTAAGTTCGGCACACGCCTTCTTAAAAGTGCGACATTCAAGTGAATAGATTCCATCATCACCCTCCTTATTACCTTATATAGTAATCTTGATTACTTTCAAAAGCAACAAATTTTACTTTAAAAAGAAATTCAAATTACGTTTAAATTTAAAACCTTCACCCTCCATATTATGGTAAGCTATTAGAATAAGCTTAGGGGGGAAGGCAATGGAAAGGATTACTTTTCGTAATATACAAGGATTGAAGCTAAGAGGCGTCCTTCAGAAAGGGACAAATGACAAACTGATCATCATGTGCCACGGATTTCGTTCCAATCGCTCATCGCACGGTCGATTCGATCGATTTGCAGAATGCTTCCAAAACCTCGGATACCATGTGATGCGATTCGATTTCGGGGGTTGTGGGGAAAGTGAAAACCGACCATTGAGCCTTGAAGATGAAGTAAACGACCTTACAGCCGCGATCGATCATGCTGTTTCCAAAGGGTTTACTCAGATTGCTCTCTACGGCCACAGTTTAGGAGCACGCGTCTGCCTCGAAAGCTATCAACCCAATTACATTAAGACCATGATCCTTACAGGAGCAGGGACCGGCCCTGTTAGATACGATTGGACAGAAGAATTCACTTCCGCTCAATTAAAGGAACTAAAAGAAACCGGTTATCTGAGTCACCCCGTACAAGACCCTTACCGTGAAGAGATTGTGATATCAAAACAAATGTTAGTAGACTTTGAACAACTAGATCAGGAGAAGTTGTTGTCCTCCATCCAATGTCCTGTCTTGATTGTGCATGGTGATCAAGGAGAAGAAGAGATATTGCTGCCTTTAACTGAAAAAGGAATGAAATGGCTCCCGCCCTCCTCACAATTGACTGTAATTAAGGGAGCGCCCCACAGCTTTGAGGGATACCTGAACCACGTTGAAAAAGCAGCCATAGACTGGCTCCACAAACACTTCTAACTAACGCTGCCTATTGTGGAAGACTCCCACGATGTTTAATAAGGGACTTAGATAAAGAACCCGTAGTCCCCTTGCAGGGGCTACGGGTTCTCTTTAGATGATCTCGTTATATTTGTGCCACCATGGTCGTGCTTCTTCGAGCTGGGCGGCTAACTTTAACAGTTTACGTTCATCCCCAAACCTCCCAGTGAAGTGAGAACCAATTGGGATATTCTCTTCATTCCAGTAAAGAGGAACACTCATGGCAGGCTGGCCAGTTACGTTCGCCACTGGGGATAAGTGGGCATATTGAGCAGATACAGCCAATATCTCATCAATTGTTTTTTCTTCTCCGTTATAGCATCCTAAAGGTAAAGCAGACTTGGAATTAACCGGGTGCAACAGCACATCATACTGATCAAAGAACGAGTGAAACTTCACACTCTCCGTCGCCAAAAACATGCGTGCTTGCTCGTATTCCATTGCGGTGTAGCCTTCCGCTTTTTTTATCAATGTCGAAAGCATTTTCTCCAAATGCTGATCGTCAAGATTGACCCCATTCATTTTTGCTGCCCCTTTAACAGCTAAAGCACCACCGACGACCCATACTGTAACAAACGCATCCATGAAACGATGGAGATCAAAATCGGGATAGGCGACTTCTACATCATGCCCGAGCGATTCACAGAGATCCGCCGTATGACGAATAGCTCGTTGAACATCTTGCTGGATAGGCATCATTTCTCCGAAGTCTGCCATATACGCAATTTTCAAGGACCCGAGATCTTCGTGAGAGATTCGATCATAAGGCCCCCCTTTGGCCGGGGTTGCAAAGAGATCTCCTTTTTGTGGTCCTTCCAGCAGGTCTAGGAGTGCGGCGCTGTCTCTTACTGATTTTGTCACCCCATGACTGACGGCAAGGCTGTTCAGATGCATGGAAAAAGGCGTCCTCCCCCTCGTCGGTTTCAACCCGAACAAACCACAGTTGGAAGCAGGGATGCGGATCGATCCCCCTCCGTCACTGGCATGTGCAAAAGGGACCATACCGGATGCAACAGCTGCAGCTGCTCCTCCACTTGAACCTCCAGGTGAATATTTCTTGTTCCATGGATTTTTCGTGAACCCTAGGTGAACAGACTCCGTAGCAGGCGTGAAACCGAATTCAGGTGTATTACTTTTCCCAATAAAGGTAAGTCCGCCCCTTCTGAAGCGTTTCACTATTTCATCATCCCCATTGGCTTCAAAACCTTTCATTATCTTTGAACCGTAGGATAACGGCTGTCCTTGGACAGCATTTAAATCTTTGATAAGAAAAGGAAGGCCCCGAAAATATCCGGTTGTATTAACAGGTTCATCTATGTAGTGAACCACAGCATTCAATTCAGGGTTCTTACGTTCCATGACTGATTTATAGTGATGAATAACATCTGATATGTTCAATTCTTTACTTTCTATTTTCTCTTTTAATGCGACGGCATCAAACTGATGAAGTTCTTGGATTTCCATGACTGATTCTCCTTTCATGAACCATGAGTATAAACCGATACACAACTTCTTCCATTTTCTTTCGCCTTGTAGAGAGCCCGGTCAGCGTTTGTGAGAAGTTCTCCTTGCCCCACCCCATGTTCAGGATAAATAGACACTCCAATCGACACACTGATTTCAATCTCACATCCTTGCAAGTGGATCGGTCGGAGTACACGATCCAGCATTCGATCGGCCACTTGACGCGGGTGGTTGATGTCAGCTAACCCTGATAAAAGAATAACAAATTCATCGCCACCCAGGCGAGAAAGCGTGTCCGTTTTTCTTAACTCCCGGCTGAGCCGTTTCGTAAAGATGACAAGCAATTCGTCACCGATTTGATGTCCATAGCGATCATTGATCTGTTTGAAATTATCCAAATCAAAGAATAGTAAGGCAAAGATCGAATCCCGGTGGTCCACCCGTTTCAGCTCATCCTCCAACTTTTCAAAAAAGTATCGCCGGTTCGGGATTTTTGTCAGCTGGTCATGATAAGCCATTTCCTCTAGTTGATGCTGCTGCTTTCTTCGTTCCGATATGTTACGGCAAATCGTCTGGACCGCCTTGACTTGGTGGTATTCCACAAGACCTCCATGCAGCTCAACATCAATGATCGATCCATCCACTCTTTTAATTTGACGTTCAATCGGTCCTTTCACATATCCCCCTGACAATAAAGTCTTCAGGCGTTCTCTTACATCTTCAAGGGATTCATTGTAGAGGAATTTCTTTATATCCTGACCAAGTAATTCTATAGCTTTGTCCGCCCCAAGCAAGTCCATTCCTGCTCGGTTTACATAAATGATACGGTCTTCTTTATCATGGAGAAATATCGAGTCCGGCGAAGTTTCAACTACCGATTCATAACGACTATCACTCTCTTTGCGTTGACGTTCTTTCTCTTCAATCAGTTTCAATGTTTGGGCGGATCCCATTTTTATATATAGAAGATAAGCATTCTCAACCTTTATCGATTGTATACCATATGGGATTTGAAATGGGTTTGGAGAACGGCCAGAGCTCTCAACGATCGTTTCAGGGAATTTGTCCGCCTTTTCCATCGTCTCCGCGATATGGCTCCACTCAGCCTCACAATAAAGGTCATTTAATGCACATCCCTGAAGGTCCCCATACACTCGCTGCATCGTTGCATTGATATAGGTATAGACCATCCTCCCTTTTACATTTTGGATAATGGCTACCGCATCACTTAAATGCTCAAATAAGTTTTTAAATAACGATGGTTGATGAATCAAGGAATGGATGGCGTTCATATGTAAGCACTTCTTTCCTGTTAATAATAAGGTGAAAAGAACTAGAAACTAATGTTATAACTTAAAAATTATAACACTAGATCATCATCCCCTTCCATTTATATACAGACTTTTTGCATTTTTCTTAATTATTCACCATGCCTCACGGATCAAATATTAACCGGCTGTGTTTGATTTCACATACTGTAATGGAAATCTTTTTCTACATAGGTTTATTTGAATATGGGGAGGGTAAATGAATCGAAAGCTTTTAGGAGATGAGTCCCAAATGAAGGTCTATAAAAAGTCCACCCTCACACTTCTTCTTTATTCGCTGTTCATTCTCACTGCTCTGGTTATCCATCACCTTTTATCGCCCACCCCTTTTCAATATATCAGGAGTATCATCTGCTTTGGACTAGCCCCTGCTCTTATTCTCTATGCTAATCACAAACAACTTTGGTTCCGTTCCAGCCTCCGCTGGATAATAAAATTAAGCCGCCGTCCCCTTTTAAGTTCAACCACCTTCGTAATGAGCGCACTCGTGAGCTTCGATTTGACCTTTCACTTTTCTCTCCACGAGTTTGTTCACCTGTTTATTTTAGGATTCGGGTCTTTTATTTACTGGGCACCTCTACTGTTGCAATGTTCCTTCATCAAGCTCCAAAACTACATGAGACGCTTTCTATACTTAATGCTGACCTCTATATTATTTGTGCTCTATCATGAAGCTTCTTTCTTTTTCCGTGAAGGTACGGATACTGAGGCCTTTTTGTACACAGGTGTGATGATCATGATCATCCAGTTATTTTCCTTAATCATAGAGTGGGCTGAAGCCGAGAAAGAGACAGACCCCGTTAATGTCAGAGGATATTTCAAATCCGTCTCCAAAAACTAATGAACTCCTACATTCTTTCGGAATCCTGATATTTTAAAATCCCTGCCCTGCAAATATAAAAAAAGCCGGATTCCTGTGTGTCGGAACCCGGCTTTCATTAATTAACGAGGGGTCATGAATAGTTGTGTCCAGTATCTTTTATATGGCCCTTCACCTTCCATGTATCCTACACCAATATGGGTGAAGTCTTCGTGGAGGATGTTGGCTCTATGGCCATCACTGTTCATCCATCCCTCTACAACTTCTTCGGGTGACCGTTGGCCAGCGGCTATGTTTTCACCCGCTGCCCGATAACGGAAGTCAAATTCGTCCATCATCTCAAAGGGCGAGCCGTAGGTTGGTGAAGTATGGCTGAAATAGCGTTTGTCAGCCATGTCCTGTGACTTTACGTTGGCTAATGCGCTCAAACGATTATGGGTTTTTAATGGCTCAAGTCCCCGCTCTTCCCGTTCTTTATTGACCAGAGCCACAACCTCCTGTTCGAACTCTTTCAGTTCATAGCCGGAGAGTGAATCCTCTGATACCCGCTCAGTCGTGCGATCTGGGGATTCTTGCTCTTCTGGAGGGGCATCCGGGTATTTCCATTCCACATCTTCAAGGAACTTAAAGAACGACTGGACATCTACTGCAAAATTCTGAAACTCATTTTTTATATCTGTATTCTCTACTAAGCCCTGCACATGTTGCGATACCCTCTCATAGGAAGCCCGGGGACCTTCTTTCCAAAAGTCCTGGGCAGAAACTGGTGTCGCAATGACGATGATCACAAACAAGGCCACAAGAAAGAGAAAGAACTTTTTAATCATGGCAATTCTCTCCTCACTTCAGGCTAGAAGTACTCTCTCCCAGTATTCCATGGCATCGCTTCAAAGGCAAACGGCAATATTTAACGCTTGGCGACTCTTAACTTCCCTTTATAAATCTCCGCTTTATGGAGGGGCAGCTCTAAATCACGCGCAAACTTCTTCAAACGTTTCTCTTCTACAGGATTCACAAGGGAAACAACTGTTCCTTCTTGAGAGCCGATTCGTCCGGTCCGACCTGCACGGTGGATATAGGATGTCATATCTTTAGGAACATCAAGGTTGATGATATGGTTAATTTCGATAATATCCAGTCCTCTGGCAGCCACATCTGTAGCAAGTAGTAATGGATATTCCCCTTTTCGGAATTCCTTAATCGCCTTCGCCCGTTGTTCTTTTTTCGCATCACTGTGTAACAACCCGATATCCAGGTGTTTATATGTTAGTTTCTCAGCCATGACGTTCAACTTGGCAATATCCTGCATGAATGCAAGACCTTTGAATGCTTCCATCCGGGCCAGTTTTCTTAATGTCTCTATTTTATCTCTGTCTTCACAAACAATATACGTGTGAGTCACGTCTGGTTTCTTCAGTTCTTCTGTAACCCGAATCACTTCTGCCTCTTCATCCATGAATGTTTGAGCTATTTCAATAACCTCATCAGGCAGTGTGGCTGAAAACAACAACGTTTGCGTATCACGCATCGTACTTTTCAACACATCTTCAACCGTATGGATATGTTCTGGAACAAGCAGTTGATCCGCTTCGTCCATAATCACTGCTTTGATTTCATGTGCCTTCAGTTTTTTCTTCTGTATCAATTCGTACACACGACCTGGGGTACCCACAACGATGTGCGGCTTTTTCTTCAACTTGTCCATTTGGCGCTTAATATTCGCGCCGCCAATCATCGTCATACTGGTAATGCCGCTTCCTTTTGTCCAAGTCTGGACCTCCTGATGAATCTGCATCACTAATTCATGAGAAGATGCCATAATCAACACTTGTGTATGTTTCTGTTCAGGATCCACCTTTTCAATCAGTGGTAGTAAATAAGCCAAAGTTTTTCCGCTGCCTGTAGGAGCTTCCGCCACTACATCTTTGTCTTCTAAAATAAAAGGAATGGCCTGTTCTTGAACTTTCGTCAAACTCTCATATCCTGAAACCTGCCATGCCTCTTTCGTAGAAGGGGACAATTCCCCAAACCACGATGGATTACTATCTGTCATCTATAATCTTTCCTTTCCGTATATCCTTAGATTCCCAATATTCTTCTATTACCCACCCCACCCTTCAACTAAAGCTCCCTTTTCTTGAAGACTCAGTTTCGAGACGATTGTGTGGTTCTAGGGGCTCCGGGAAAAGGTTCGCTTTCCATGGGGCGGGCGGTGAGCCTCCTCAGGCTACGCCTTCCTGGGTCTCACCTGTCCCACACGTCCCATAGGAGTCTCACCGTTTCCCTCCGCCCCTTTACCTTATAAGTGTCTCGAAACCACTTCTAAAAGGGTCAGCTTGAATGATTAAGGGAAGTGGATGATTCGAACACCTGTATTCATAAACAAGGTTCCAAATCTTCTCCCCTATGCGGGCATATAGTGCGTTCTATCAAGCATTTGCGTATGCTAAACGTCAACGAGGTAGAGTTTAAATCATTCACTTCTCATATCCATACAAGCTGTTTTTTAAGTAGTGGTTTCGAGAACCATACTTGGTTAAGGGGCGAAGGGGAATGGCGAGACTCCTGCGGGAAAAAAGTGCAGGGTGAGACCCCACAGGACGCAGTCCGAGGAGGCTCACCGCGCTCCCGCGGAAAGCGAGTCATTCCCCGCAACCCCCATCCACTCAACAAACGTCTCGAAACTGAGTCTTCAAGAAACCTGCCATTTAGTTGAAGATGGATTTTTTTATATAAAAAATAGACCTCTTTCCATATTGGATAATGGAGAGGCCTTTCATACATGATCCATAGCTTATTCTTATTATACCACCATTAAGAAGAAGATTCGATAAACTTCTTCAAATGTTGAAGGTGATCTTGATCTTCCTTTTTTATGATCTGTTTGATGAGTGGTTTCATCAATTTGTTTCGGAAGCCTTCCGTATAAAGCTCCCCTTGGAAGTCTACCCTCGTCCCTTCTGACGTTTGTACGAATTCATAATGGTACCGTAAATCCAATCCATGCTGATGACTGCGGACAGAGTATTTTCGATTGGGCTCAAAGTCGGTGACCTCAATGATTGAGCGAGCTTTTCTGCCTCTGATTTCCCGAGTTTCCTGGAACCTGTACCCTTCTTTAACAGGTCCCTCACTCAAAAGTTGTACATCGATGACTGTTTCCATAATTTCAGGGCTGTTGTTGAAATCTGTCGCCATTTTAAAAACTTCTTCTACAGGTTTTTCGATGATGACGGACTGATTCATAAAAGTCATAAGTATCCTCCTCTGTTAAAAGCTCTCCCCCTATATTCGATTTCCACGCCCCGAGTCCTTTTTCACATGACAAGAATATCCTGGCAAAACACACACAAGATAAAGGAAGCACTCCAGAAAAGCGAGGGATCTGTTTATGGATTGGGTTTCCGTCATTCCTTTCATCGTGGTCATTGTTACGGCAATATGGACCAAACAAGTCATTCCAAGTTTACTATTCGCTGTTGTCGTGGCCGGTTACATCATCGACCCACACTGGCTGGGAGGGATGATGACAGCCTTAGGTTTCATTATTGAAGGATTGAGGGATGAAGCCAATTTGAAGATTATCCTTTTTCTCTATGCCTTCTCCGCTTTAATCGGACTTGTAAAAATGTCAGGAGGCATCAAAGGATTCGTTAAAGAAGCAACGGAGAGGATTGACCACAAAAAAGGGGCGTTCATCCTCACCTGGTTGTCTTCATTAGGGACTTTCAGTGCACCGAGCTTCCGGATTGTTACCATTGGACCTGTAATGAAAGCATTGAGAAGGAACATTCCAATGACCAAACAGGAGTTGGGTTTCGTCATCGAAACAACAGCCTCTCCTCTCGTCGTCTTAATTCCCATTGCGACAGCATTTGTTGGATATATGACTTCGGTCATTGAACTGTCCTTGCAGCAGGCAGGCACGGAAGGAGACGCATATTCCTTATATATCAGCAGCATTCCATTCAATTTCTTCGCCTTTTCCATGTTAGCTGTCGGCTTTTATATGAGTTTTTTCCATAAGAATAAAAAGCCTGCCACTGACGCAGAGAACATGGATCAAGAAAAAAGAGAAGATGATGACCAATGGGAAGACTGTCATCCAGCTGTTACGAAAAACCTTCCTGCACAGCCTTGGCACTTGATTGTTCCATTGTTCAGTGTGATTCTCCTTACTTTTTTCCTCATGTATATGGTCGGGGTCAGAGATGGAAAGTCCGGATTTGACGCGCTGATTAATGCCAATGTCCTTGATGCCATGGTACTGGCTGTTGTACTTACCCTGATCGGCTTCGTTGTTTATTTGAAGTTCCGTAATGAGAAACTCAAGAAAATGATGGACACCTTGGTTGATGGAGGAAACGAGATGATGAGTGTCATTGTTCTTCTAGCCATGGTATGGGGGTTGAGCAGTGGATCCGAAGCGTTAAATTTCGCGGATACCATCTCCAAGTCTTTTGACTGGATCCCTTCTGGTTTTGTTGCCGTCATTTTATTCGTCGTTGGCTGTGGCCTCTCTTATTTCATCGGCTCTTCCTGGGGAACATGGGGAATTCTCATGCCTGTCGGGATATCGATTGCGACCGTAGCAGGAAGTTCCCTGCCCATTGTCATCGGAGCCGTTTTTGCCAGCGGTACATTTGGGGCATTCGCATCCCCTTTGAGTGATGATACAAATACGACGGCCGGCATTCTAAATTTGAATCCGATTAAATATGCTCGGTTCAAGCTGAAGCCCGCTCTTATTGCTGCTTCCTTTGCTGCTCTTCTTTACTTCGGTATGTCTTTCTTTTTATAGTTCAAACAAAAGAAATAAGCCCCTTCCTTATCTGGGGCTTATTTCTTTTGTTTGATTTTATTTCCTTAAATATTACAACTGTTCATTTTTGCAAATTTATGTTTTACAAAAACCATACACTGAAACCCCTTACATAACCCCGCATAAGCGTTTATACTAGTCCCATAAGATGATCATCAAACAAAAGAATGTTTATACTTTTGCAAAAATGCACCAATAAGGTTGAACAAGGGGGACCCCGATGGTATTGGATAATAGACGTGCACACTTATTATCAATGATTCAACAATCAACCAATCCCATTCCCACGAAGGATTTAGTCGACAGAATGAAAGTGTCTCAACGGACCATTTACTATGATATCGATCAAATCAATAGTTGGTTGCTTGCCAATCATCTGGAACCCATTCAAAGCGAGCATGGAAAGGGATTATTCTTACCTTCTTCATCTAAAGCGCATTTGAAGGATAACCAGGACAAGAGTTTTGATGACTGGCAGTATCAATTGTCCAGACAGGAACGCGAAATTCTCATCAAAGCTAAAATCCTATTGGAAGAAGAAAAGGCTTCTATGCAGCATTTCATGGACCTGACGAGCATGAGCCGAGGCACAATCGCTAAAATGATTAAAGCGATTAAGCAGGAGTTTCAAGAGATGGGACTCGAGCTCTACTACAAAAAAAATATAGGTTACCGATTAAACGGTCCTGAGGATATGAAGAGAACCGTTCTTTCTAATATTTTGGCTACGATCTTTTCACAACCGGATTGGCAAAACGTCAGAAATAAAGTTCACCAGATGATTCAGCCCGAATCCGACACATGGTCCCAGGAAACGGAACAGAGGCGCAAAGTGAAGAAAATTCTCTTTGAAGCTGAAAAGGAGTTAGGGCTGACTCTGACAGATGAAATGGTGGAAATCCTATCCTTCCAAGTGTTAATGATTACAAAACGGATCGAGGATGGAAAGTACATCACTGTCCAGCCAGCAGAAAAGCATGTTCTCAAGCAGACCAAAGCTCACCAGGGATCTTTACTCATCACCACTGCCCTTGAAGAATGGTGGGAGATCGATTTCCCTGAGGATGAAGTTTGTTTCATTACCATGAACCTGCTGGGATCGAAAGTTCAACATGATGACTTCAGCCGCTATTCTGAACGGGAATTGTCCGGGTTGAAAGAAGTCGTCCATCAGATGATTGACGACTTCCAACTCTATTCCTGCGTTGTGTTTGACGATAAAGAAGGACTTTCAGAAAACCTGATTTCTCATATCAAGCCAACCTATTACCGGTTGAAATATGGAGTGAAAATCGCTAATGACTTAGCGGGAACGATTCAAGAAACCTACCCTGATATTTTTCACCTGACCAAACGGGTGATGAAGCACCTGGAGCTTTATGTCGGGAAAAAGATTCCCGATGAGGAGGCCGCTTACATCACTTTACATTTCGGGGGATGGCTCAAGAAAGAAAAGAAGCAGGTAGAAACAAAACTTACCGCTGTCATCGTCTGCGAAAATGGGATTGGTACATCCAATATGTTGCGCACCCAACTCGAAAATTTAATTGCCGGATTGAACATCAAAGATACCCTCTCCATGAGAGAGTATCAAAGGAACGATCACAAGGCGGATGTCATTTTTTCAACAAAGTTCATAAAAACGAAAGATATACCCGTTGTCCATGTTCCCGCGATTTTAACGAATGTTGAAAAGGAGCGTGTCATTCAACGGATGAATGAACTTTTTGGTTCGAGTACGACAGATCTTGATACAGGTGACCCATTCATTCAAGTCATCGAACGCTACGCGACAATTCATCGTAAGGACGAATTGAAAAGAGAATTGTCATACCTTCTCGAACAAAAGACTCCGCATACAAAGGAGATGAGAAAGCCCATGCTCAACGAATTATTAACAGAACAAACGATACAGTTGAAAGACAAGGTCCAGAATTGGGAAGAAGCCATCAAAGTGGCATCCCAGCCACTCATTGATCAGCAGTATATTAGCCCCGACTACGTTCAGGCGATGATTGATAACGTAAACGAGTTAGGTCCTTATATTGTCATTGCGCCGGGTATTGCCATCCCCCACGCACGACCTGAAGCAGGCGTGGAACAACTTGGCATGAGTTTACTAAGACTAAAAGACTCCGTTTATTTTTCAGATAAAGAAAAACATAGGGCTCAACTTGTCATCGTACTGGCAGCCATTGATAACGAAACCCATTTGAAAGCCCTGGCACAACTCACAGAACTGTTATCAGATGAAAAACATGTGGAGCGTTTAATCTCTGCAGAAGAAACTGAACAGGTCATTGACCTGATTAATCAAGCAGTAGAAGTTTAAAATCAAAGAGGAGGAATTAGAAATGAAAAAAGTATTAGTTGTATGTGGAAACGGTTTAGGAAGCAGCATGATTGTGGAGATGAACATTAAAGCAGCGTTGAATGATATGGGGAAAGAAGCAGAAGTTTCTCACACGGATTTAACAACAGCCAAGACAGAACAAGCGGATGTCTATCTAGGGTCTGAAGATATCGTAGAGAGCCTGGAAGACGGAAAGAAAAATGTCGTGAAATTAAGGAACCTTATGGATAAAAACGAACTTCGTGCAGCGTTGGAAGAGCAGAATCTATAAAGTTCAGTCACCCTATTAAACTAAAAAGGAGCGTCTCCCATGATTGATTTAATAATGAAAGACATCTTAGGTACACCTGCGATCCTTGTTGGTTTATTTGCCCTGATCGGACTCCTGGTACAGCGCAAAAATACAGGGGATGTTGTTTCTGGAACGCTTAAAACGGTAATGGGCTTTGTCATCCTCGGGGCTGGTGCGAATGTTCTCGTACAGTCCCTGGGCCAATTCAGCAGTATGTTCAATGAAGCCTTTGCTGTAGATGGAGTTATCCCAAATAATGAGGCCATTGTTGCCCTTGCTCAGGAAAGCTTCGGGACAGAAACGGCGATGATCATGTTATTCGGAATGGTCGTCAATATTATTCTTGCAAGAATCAGCCCTTTTAAGTATATCTTTCTAACCGGACACCATACGATGTTCATGGCCTGCCTGATTTCTGTCATTTTATCCACGGGTGGTTTCTCAGGCATCTCCCTGATTATCCTAGGTTCTATTATCCTTGGAGGATTAATGGTCCTTTTCCCTGCCATGCTACAGCCTTTCACAAGAAAAGTCACCGGTTCCGATGATTTCGCCATCGGCCACTTCGGCTCCATCGGCTACCTGGTCTCTTCTTTCGTAGGGAAGCGCGTTGGAAAAGGGTCAAAATCAACAGAAGAAATTAAGGTACCAAAATCACTCGGTTTTCTGAGAGACACCTCCGTTTCCGTGTCGTTAACAATGATCATTCTGTTCTTCGTTGTTGCAGGTGCAGCTGGACCTGCGTTTGTTGAAGGTGAATTGAGTGCCGGACAGAACTTTTTAGTCTTCGCATTCATGCAGGGACTTACGTTCGCAGCTGGGGTTTATATTATTTTAGCCGGGGTTCGCATGCTCCTTGGAGAAATCGTTCCTGCTTTCAAAGGGATTGCGGATAAAGTTGTCCCTAATGCTAAACCCGCCCTTGATGCTCCAGCCATCTTCCCTTTCGCAGGGAACGCCGTCATTATCGGATTTCTATCCAGCTTTATTGCCGGACTTGTAAGCATGTTATTCTTACCTTTACTCGGTTTGAAAGTCATCGTTCCAGGGTTGGTCCCCCACTTCTTCACCGGGGCCGCAGCCGGAGTCTTCGGTAATGCTACCGGCGGTCGAAGAGGAGCAGTAATCGGTTCGATGGCCAATGGTGTCATGATCAGCTTCCTTCCGGCTCTATTGCTGCCGGTACTAGGATCCTTAGGCTTCCAGGGAACAACGTTTGGAGATGCTGACTTTAGTGTAGTTGGAGTCGTCTTAGGGAACATCATCAATCTCATTGATTCCAATATTGCTATTTTTGCAGTCATCATTCTTCTCCTGGCCATTCCTTTCTTATGGGGCCTCAGGTCAAAAACAAGCGAGAAAAACTCTAATTCAAATGTGGCTTAAACACAACGAAACACTCCCTGCCGAAGCAGGGAGTGTTTTTTTCATCCGCACCTTATTCCCACCCATAAACTATGATAGAGTGTGGCCGGAGGGTTCAAAAATGAACGACTACTATATAAACTCTTAATCGGAGACCATAAAAAAACAAGGAGACACCATGGCATGCCTCCTTGTTTTCATTATTTAATAGGCAGGAATAGACGGTAACTCGTTTCAGCACCTGTATAGGGTTTGTATTCTTCAAAACCGAATCCTTCCACCTCCTGATAACCTTCGTCCTTTATCCACTTATGCAAATAAGCGTACGGATTGAAGTCATGCACGGAAGGGTCATATTCAAGCATGGCATACGTATGAGCAGGGATGGTCTTTGTAATCATGTTTGGCGGAATTTTCTCGAAGCTATCGACCTCTACAGCAGCAATCCAATAAAAAGCATCGGTCATCTCATTCCAATTTGGCGGATCAACGAACATTCCGATGGAACGTGGTGCGTTGACTCTGTTTCTTACTTTCGGCAGATTGGTCGTATGGAACTGCTCCATCAACCTCGGAATTTTAATTTCCCGTTCGTCCATCATGGTTTGACAAGAGACGCCGACGACCTTGATATTGGACCTGCGAACAACCTGGGGTTCCACAGCGGTTGTCAATTGCTTACTCATTGCATGGCCACTCCTTTTGGTTTTGAATATTCTCCCTAACTACTTCCACATCGATCCTAGATTTCCTTGTAAAATTTGTGTGTTCGATGAAATTCGTAGCCTTTCGACCTTCTTTTTACAAGATTTTATTTATGAGGTCCTATTCCTATATCCTATTGTTGGTTTGGTTAGAATTATGCTCATAAATTCACTTCCAACCGACAACCGCTTGTAAAATGGCCTTTTGAACATGCATACGATTTTCAGCCTGCTGAAAGACCGCCGAATGATTCCCGTCAATGACACCTGCTGTAACTTCTTCCCCTCGATGGGCAGGAAGGCAATGCAAAAAGGAGACATTCGATTTAGCTTTGCTTATTAATGCTTCATTTACTTGGTAGTCTTTGAAATCCAGCAAGCGTTTTTCACTCTCCTCTTCCTGCCCCATACTTGTCCACACATCTGTGTAAATGACGTCCGCTTGCTTCGCGGCCTTTTCTGGATTCTTTTCCAGTACAACGGATCCGCCATACCGCTTCGCCAGCGCTTGTGATTTCTCGGTAATCAGAGGATCGGGCTGATAGCCGTCCGGGGCTGAGACAACCATTTCCATACCCATCATAGCAGCTAAAATCATCAGTGAATGAGCGACATTGTTTCCGTCACCGATGTAAACAACCTTCACTCCGCACAGGCGACCTTTCAGTTCTAAAATGGTGAAGATATCTGCTAAAGCCTGACACGGGTGATAGATATCACATAAGCCGTTGATCACAGGTACAGAGGCGTATTCAGCTAACTCCTTCAACTTCCCATGCGATGTGGTTCTGAACATGATTGCGTCAACGTACCCAGAAAGTACCTGAGCCGTATCGGCAATGGTTTCACCGCGGCCGATCTGGATATCTCTAGTGTTCAAATATAGGGCATGGCCGCCCATTTGGACCATACCCACCTCAAAAGAAACCCGTGTCCGTGTCGAAGATTTTTCAAAAATCATCGCCAGGTTTTTTCCTTTTAAGGATTGGGAATAAGGATTTTCTTTTAAGTGTTGAGCCTGCGCTAACAATTGAGAAACCTCTGCTTGATTATAATCAAGCCAAGTCAAGACGTCCTTCCCATGCATTGAACCATCTGTTGTGTACATTTGTTCCATCAAATTCATTACGATTGCACTCCTTCACGTTTATTACCCGGCAGAGGGGCAGGGTTGAAATCTTTACAAGCCAATGATTGAAGATAGGCATCGAACGTTGCTTTCTCACTGAAAACTGTCATTCCATTTTTCACAGCCTGAATTCTGCGTTCGCTATCCTGTGAACTTGATCCATCATTGAGATAAATGGATGCTTCCTCAACCTTGAGCCACTCGTCAAATTCCTTGAGTGAAAAAGTAGAATCCCCTTCGACAAAGCAGGAATCTCTTACTTCTAGCGCATTCGGTAAATGGGAGAACACTTTTCGCAGTGCTTCTTCTGGGGTCTTACCAAGGCACATCCCCTCACCCGTTGACTTCATATTCGGACCAAGCTTATGGTCGACCTCCGTCAAGGCATAGGAAGAAAAGACAGGATATTTCACGGCTGTTTGCTCAAACACTGGTGTTGGAATGGACAGCAAATCGACTTCACCGGATGCCAATACACGTACAGCTAAATCAACAAGGGGAACGTCTGCCACCTTGCTCACAATCGGCACCGTCCGACTCGCTCTCGGATTTACTTCCAGCACATACACGTTTTCTCCACTCAGTAAAAACTGGATGTTCATGATTCCTTTGTAATTAAAATGGCGTACGATTTTATGGCTGTAGTACTCAATGGTCTTCTTGACTTCATCATCAAGCTTAGATGGAAAAAGGGCCATACTGTCTCCGGAATGCACACCTCCCGGCTCCAGATGTTCAATGACATCAGGAAGATAGAGGTTTTCACCATCCGACACGAGGTCCACCTCTACTTCCTTTCCTTGCATAAAGGTGTCTAGAACAATCGGGTAATGGCGATCATCCGCTTCTTGAAGCGACTGTTTCAATTCGCTCATATCTTTGACTATGACCATCCCCTGACCGCCGATGACATAGGACGGGCGGCAAAGAATTGGAAAAGAGTAATGTTCTGCCGCTTTTAGAGCTTCGTTTTTTGTATGACAAGTGGTTCCTGACACATATGGGATGTTCAAGTCATTTAAAGCCGCATAGAATTTATCCCTGTCCTCGAGTGCATCCAGAACGTCCGTACCGACTCCTGCAAGCGGCAACCCTTCTGCCTCTAGCTCAGCAGCTAAATTGATGGCTGTCTGCCCGCCAAATGATGTGAATACAAGGTCAATATCTTCATGATCAACGATGGATGTTATGATTTCTTTTTGAATCGGTTCAAAATAAAGGCGATCCGCTGTTTCATAATCCGTACTGACGGTTTCCGGATTGTTGTTCACCATGATCGTCGTCCAGCCTTGGTTTTGGAGACTTTGAATAGCTTTCACAGCACTATAATCAAATTCAACTCCCTGCCCGATTCGTATCGGGCCGGATCCAAGAATCAACGCTTTTTTCTTCCCAAGAAGTGGGGGAATTTCATTTACACCTGCAAATGTGCTGTACACATAGTTCGTAGCTGCTTCAAATTCCGCTGCACATGTATCGACGAGCTTGAATTGACGAAGAATCCCGAAATCTTCTCTCTTTTTTTGCACTTCTTTTTCAGATATCCCAGCAAGGCGAGCAATCTCCTGATCTGAAAAACCACAAACCTTCACTTTTCTCAGAAGTTCTTCATCCAGTGTCTCCTGCTGCAGGCACTTTTCTAAATCGACAAGGTTTTTCAGCACCTGTAAAAAGAAGCGATCAATCTTCGTATTTTCGTTTATCGTCTCCCAACTTTCTCCTTGTCTTAAGAGGTGGAGAATAGCGAAGTAACGCAAGTCTGTTGGTTTCTCCAGGTGATCCCAAGGGTTCTGAATGTTGGGGATGTTCGTATCAAGGGATTGAACGGCCTTTTGAAATGCCCCTTCCAAGGTCCGGTCGATAGCCATGACTTCCCCTGTTGCCCGCATCTTCGTCCCAAGCTTTCGATCGGCTTCTGAAAACTTATCGAACGGCCAGCGCGGGAATTTAACAACGACATAATCAAGCGCCGGTTCGAAGCTTGCGTACGTATATCCAGTAAGGGGATTTTCAAGCTGATCGAGCGTATAACCGAGAGCCACCTTGGTCGCCATTTTTGCAATCGGATACCCCGTGGCTTTCGAAGCCAGGGCTGATGAACGACTAACGCGCGGATTAATCTCAATCACATAGTATTGACGACTATCTGTATCAAGCGCGAATTGAACATTGCAACCACCGATGACATCGAGTTCAGAAACAATCTTGAACGCCGCGGTTCGGAGCATTTGGTAATCGTTATCCGACAATGTCTGGGAGGGAGCAACAACAATGGAGTCGCCCGTATGCACCCCCACAGGATCGAAGTTTTCCATATTACAAACAGAAATGCATGTTCCGTTGTGGTCCCGCATGATTTCATACTCAATTTCCTTGAAACCTGCGATACTCTTTTCTACGATGACCTGGTGGATCGGACTCGCTTTCAGCCCTGTCGCAATTAGTTCTTCCAGTTCCTCTGGTCTGTGAACGATTCCACCCCCGCGCCCTCCAAGCGTATAAGCAGGTCGACTGATGATCGGATACCCGACTTTTTCAGCAAAAGCTTCTGCCTGCTCGATCGTCGTAATCACTTCACTTTCAGGGACTGGTTGGGATAATTCATGCATCAACCCGCGGAACAATTCTCTGTCCTCCCCTTTTTGAATGGAATGCACACTGGTACCCAATAACTCAAGGCCATACTCCTGCAAGACGCCTTCTCTTTCCAGTTCAACAGCTAGATTAAGAGCGGTCTGTCCCCCGAGCCCGGCAAGGAGCGCATCCGGTTTTTCCAAGTCTATGATTTTTGTTAAGCTTTCTACCGTCAATGGTTCACAATACACGACATCCGCGACGTCATGGTCTGTCATGATGGTTGCCGGATTGTTATTGACAAGAACAACCTCGCACCCTTCTTCTTTCAGCGCGAGACAACCTTGCGTCCCTGAGTAATCAAATTCTGCTGCCTGCCCAATCATGATCGGACCTGATCCGATGACTAATACTTTACGAGACATGTGTCTTCACTCCTTTGTTCTTCACCAGTGTAAGAAAATGATCAAACAACCATTCCGCATCTTTCGGTCCGGGATGGGCTTCCGGATGGAATTGTGCGGACATAATTAGCTTCTTATCATGCATCAATCCTTCGATGGAACCGTCATTAACGTTATAAAACCTTGTTACGAGCGGCGTCCCATTCAGGCTGTCTTCTTTGACCACATAGTTATGATTCTGTGAGGATAGAAACACTTTTCCTGATACCACGTCTTTGACCGGATGGTTCGCGCCGCGATGACCGAATGTCAGCTTCGTCGTATCCCCTCCAAAAGCAAGAGCAATGACCTGATGCCCCATACAAATTCCAAAGGCCGGAAACTTCTCCAAAGCCTTTTTCAAATGCGGTAAAAAGTCGACAGTGTCCTTTGGATCCCCTGGTCCATTCGATAGTACAATAGCGTCTGGTTGAAGCGTATCCAGCATTCCAATTTTGGAGAAGGGAAGGATCGAGACGCGGACACCTCTTCCAAGAAGAGCATTCAAAATCGATTTCTTCCAACCGAAGTCGATGAGTGCCACATGCACCCCCGCTTCTCCATAAGTATCAATTGTTTCACCACTTACCTGCTGAATCTGATGGGTCTTTGTCGGCTTGAATAGATAATCTGTCTCGAGAGAAAGGGCGGCTTGCTGGGTGCCTTCTGCACGAATGGCCTTGGTCACTTCTCTCGTATCTACTTCTGTCATGTATGGAATATTTTGTTCGTCCAGATAAGTTCCTAATGACTTCTTAGTCTGAAAATGTGATGGAGTTTCCGCACATTGGTACATGACCACACCACTTACTTGAATCTCTTGGCTTTCTCCATCCTCCTCGTTAATCCCGTAATTTCCTATCAATGGATACGTAAATACGACAATTTGCCCTTTATAAGAAGGATCGGTCAGCACTTCCTGGTATCCTGTCATGCCGGTGAAGAAGACGATCTCCCCTTGGACGCTTCGATCAAAGTGCTGTGAAACCTTCCCTTCAAATGATGTTCCGTCTTGTAAACATAAGTACCCTTTCATTCCATCACCCCATAAAATGAATATTTATTATATATTGCGTATTTTTATACATTTAACTTTTGAGAAAGACGGTGCTGAACACGACTGTGAACATCACCGCCTATACATTTTTTATGCTTTTTGAAGACTGTCTTCGTACTGTTGAATCGCTTCGGTAATTAAAGCAACAGCTTGGTCCATTTCCTCATATTCCACAGTCAATGGAGGAAGCAGCCTCAAAACATTCGGACCAGCTACCACAGCTAGAAGTCCTTTTCCCCTCAATGAGTGAACGATTTGAATCGCTTCACTGGATATGGAAATCCCCAACATCAAACCTTGCCCACGTACTTCTTTCACACTTTTAAAGGGGGCCAATGAATCTTCAAGCTTATCTTTAAATGCTGTCCCTTTCTCCGTAACAGAAGCGAGGAAATCAGGAACAAAGATTTTTTCAAGGGTCGCTTTCACTGCCGCTGAAGCTAACGGATTCCCACCGAACGTAGAACCGTGAGATCCAGCTGTGAAGGAATCTTTTAATTCAGCCTTCCCTATCATAGCCCCGACAGGAAATCCGCTTCCCAATCCTTTGGCAGCTGTCACGATATCAGGATCCAGTCCATGGTGTTGATAGGCGAAAGCTTTTCCTGTACGCCCGATTCCGGTTTGAACTTCATCGATAATCAAAAGGGCACCTAATTCCCGGCATTTTTCTTCCACCGTCTTCAGGAATTCTTTGGTTCCCGGTACGACTCCACCTTCTCCCTGGATGACTTCGACCATAATCGCAGCCACATGACCGTCATGAACTTCCTCTATACTTTTCACATCGTTATAAGGGAAGTATTCAAACGTCGGAAGCAGGGAACCGAATCCATCATGAATCTTTTCCTGACCTGTTGCACTCATGGTAGCAAAGGTCCGTCCATGGAAAGACTGCTTGAATGTAATGATTTTCTCTCTTCCTGTATGTTTACGGGCAAGTTTAATTGCCGCTTCATTCGCTTCTGCCCCGCTGTTACAGAAAAAAGCATACGGTAGGCCAGAGGCTTCACACAACAATTCCGCTGCCTCTTCCTGGACAGGAATTTGGTACAGGTTGGATACATGCCATACTTGATTCAACTGTTCTTCCAGCGCTTTCTGAACTTCTGGAGGGCGATGACCGAGATTACATACAGCAATCCCTGATACAAAGTCCAAATAATCTTTCCCTTGATCGTCGGTCACTTTCGTTCCCTTTCCAGATACAATCGTTAAAGGAAAGCGGTTATACGTAGGAAATAAGCTCACTATACCGTCTCCTTTCTTTTAGCTCTAATGGAGGTACCATTCAATGCATCACCTTCCATCAAGGCTTGGTCTCCACTTACAATCCGCACTTCTTCTAAATCGTCGGATAAAGCTTCCGTTGCAGAATGAACTTTCGGGATCATTCCACCATAGATAATTCCCTGATCGATCATTCCATCGATTTCTTCGGGTGTTGTGTATGCCAGGACTTCACCTTCAACGAGGATACCTGGGACATCCGTAACATAAAGAAGCTTTTCAGCACCGACAGCTGTAGCAATAGCACCCGCAGCCACATCAGCATTAATATTTACCGTTTGATGATCATCGGTTCTTCCAAAAGGCGCAACCACCGGAAGGTACCCTTCGTCAAGAAGCTTATGGAGCAGCAACGGATTCACATCTCTTACCTCTCCTACAAGACCGAGATTTTCTTTATCCAGGTAATCGGCTTGCAGCAACGCGGCTTCAGACCCTTTCACTCCGATAGCCGAGACTCCCTTCTCCATAAGATGACCTGTAATCCTGCCATTCACAGAACCCCCAAGAACCATTTCTACAACCTCGAGCGTCTCTGGAGTCGTCTTTCGTAATCCATCATAAAATTCACCTTCAATATTCAGCTGCCCCAGTAACTTTGTAATGGCAGGGCCTCCACCATGCACAATAATGATTTGATAGTGTTCCTGCAGTTTTTGAAAGCTACTGTAAAAGTCTTCAGTGAGTTGATCAAGCATACTTCCACCGAGTTTTATGACAATAATCGGTTTAGGTTCTGTAACTTGCATTGATTTTGACGTAGTCATAAGTCAAGTCACACCCCCACGCCGTGCCTTCCCCATCTCCTTCATGGAGATGGATGATTATTTTTACTTTTTCATTGTCCAGGTCTTCGGTTGCTTGTTCTTCAGAAAATGGACACGGTGTCCCGTTACTGAATACAAGTTGATCTTCAATGTAGATATCACACTGATTCGGATCTAATTCTGCATCACTATGGCCGATGGCGCCGACAATCCTTCCCCAGTTGGCATCCAACCCGTAGACAGCTGTCTTCACCAGGCTCGAACCGACCACTTTCTTTCCGATCACTCGCGCTTCTTCATTTGTGCGGGCACCAGTGACCTCCACTTCAATCAGCTTGGTAGCCCCTTCCCCATCTTTGGCGATTTGTTTGGCAAGATCTTCACAAACAAGTTGAAGAGCGGTTTGAAAAGCTTCCCAATCCGGGTGATTTTCTGTCAGTGGTTCGTGATCTATTTCTCCATTCGCAAGCGTCAGAACCATATCATTCGTTGAAGTCTCTCCATCAACGGTAATCTGATTGAAGGAATTATCAATAGATGGGCTTAATGCACGTTTTAAATCATCAGGTTCGATGGTGGCATCCGTCGTGATAAAACCAAGCATGGTCGCCATATTCGGGTGAATCATCCCCGACCCTTTTGCTGCTCCACCGATGGTGACAACTTTCCCTTCCACCTGCACCTGGTAGCACGCATGCTTTTGACAAGTATCTGTCGTAAGGATCGCTTGCTGAAAATCTTTATACCCTGCTTCTGTCGGTTCTACATTTTCACAGCCGTGGGCTATTTTTTCCATCGGAAGTTGTTGTCCAATGACGCCCGTAGAGGCTACAGCTACGTATTCATCCGGCATCCCGAACCTTTTTGCAATCATACGACGCATCTCGTAAGCATTAGCCAGGCCTTCTTCTCCTGTGCACGCATTAGCGACTGCACTATTGATTACGACACTTTGAATTTTCCCCTGTTCCGCAATGCTTTCCTGCGTCACCTTTAAAGGAGGAGCCTGGAAATGGCTTTGAGTGTACACAGCCGCTGCAGAAGCCGGTCGGTCACTCATGAGAAGAGCGAAGTCCTTTTTTCGGTATCTTAATCCGCTATGAATTCCACCTGCCTTGTATCCTTTTGGCGTAAGAATGGAACCATCCGCTACTTTTTCGATTGTTTGTGTATTCTTCGCTTGTATCAAACCATCTCTCCCTCTCTTCTTTAAGGATAAACAGGGAGTGGTGCAAGCCCTGTTCTCTCATCATATTGGAATACAAGATTCATATTTTGGACCGCCTGACTGGCCGCCCCCTTCATTAAATTATCAATGACGCTTACGATCGTGACCCGGTTTGTCCGTGCATCAATGGTAAGACCGATGTCACAGTAATTAGAGCCGTACACATCCTTCGTGCAAGGAAACCCACCCGGCTCCCTGACCCTGACGAAAGGCCGCGCCTCATAATAGCTCTTAAACTTCTGCCGCAAATCTTCTTCACTCATCTCTTCTTTTAGCTGAAGATAAATGGTCGCCATGATTCCTCTTGTCATCGGGACAAGATGAGTGGAAAAGGTGACAGACTCCATTTGATCGTCCCAAATGGACAATTGTTGTTCAATTTCCGGAATGTGCTGATGTTGATTCACTTTATAGATTTGGAAATTCTCCTGGGCATGAGCAAAATGCGTAATGGGATTTGGGTTTTTCCCTGCTCCTGAGACTCCTGACTTGGCGTCTATGACGATGGAGTCCGGCTTCGCCAACCCCTCTTTGATTACTGGTCCCAAACCAAGTAATGTCGCGGTTGGATAGCACCCAGGGTTGGCTATAAGATCTGCTTCTTGTATTCGCTCTTGATTCCACTCGGGGAGACCATAGACGGCTTTCTCCAACGTTTCCTCAGGAGCTGCTTCTTTTTTATACCACCGCTCATAAGATGCGGGCTCGTTAATCCTTAAATCACCAGAAAGGTCTATGACTTTGGCAAGGCCGCCCTGCAGTTGAGGTGTCAATTTACTTGAAACCCCAGACGGCGTCGCTAGGAAAACGACGTCCAAGTCCTCCCTCATCTTCTCTGGCACTAAATCTTGTAACACATAGGATTCTGATCCTTGAAATTGAGGGTAAATGTCGTCAAATTTCTCCCCAGCCTGGGAAGATGAATATAAGGTTATCGCTTCTACTTGTGGATGATTTGTTAATAAGCGGAGCAATTCAATCCCGCCGTACCCGGTCGCGCCTACGATCCCTGCTTTCACTCTGAATCCACCTCTATGTATAATTATTATTTCATCTGTATATTTACAATATTATTAACCCTTAGCGTCCAGATGTCAATAGATTCCCATCACAATTTGTTAGTTTTACAGATTCTTAATGGTAACACTGGATAATCTCAATAATTCCTAATGAGAACGGATTGATTAATCTTTTAAAAGGACATCGTTTATACACATGTGGATAAGTGGTAATCCCTTCTCTTACGTTCTCTTCTTATTCACATATGCACAATTTTATACACATTATCAACAGTAGCCCTTACTCTATCCCCCATACAAAAGTTATCTATACTTGAAGACTCCGTTTCGAGTTGTTTGATAGGTGGATAGGCGTACCGGGCAACAGTCCGCTTTCCACGGGGAGAGCGTTTTCACATCTATGGAACAACGGTTGGGAAGATGCGGGACTCCCGCCAGAGAAGAAGATAGGCTTGGCGGCTCTCTCACAGGAAAGTGTTCAAATGCAAAAGACCCCGAAAACATTCGAAATAGAGTCTTCAGCCATCCTGCCATTCTATTTAATAAACCATGAAAAAACACCCCGGCCGTCAGCGGCTGGGGTGTGGATGATTAGACGTCGAAGGACTGGAATATGCTTTTTTCGTTCATTGAGAAAACTTCGCGTCCCACGAGGTGGTTGATGATCACTTTATTCCGATGGATCGACAGCCCAAGGTTGGTGGAACCGACACCGTGGGTATGGGAAATCCCACTATGCACATAGATTTCATTCGCTGTCTCTTCGGTTGTGACAAGCCGATAATCTGCAGTCACCTTGTACCTTCCTTCTTCATCCCATTCAAGAAAATCTTCCAAGTGGTGGACAAAGTCTGGAACAAAAGGCTTATAACCAGTGGCTGCAATGACAAGGTCCGTTTCGTGAGTGAACGTTTCCTTTTTCTGATAGTGGTAACATTCGAGCTCATAACCACCCGCTGCTTTTGGACGGACATCCTTCACTTCACTAAGTACCTGCAGTCCCACATTCAGGTCTTCCTGCCCGACTGAATATTCATAAAGAAGGTTATAGATATCATTGATTGTATGATTGCTGATACCTTTATAATACAGTCCTTGATTAGCAAAGATCTCATCTTTCTGGTTTTGCGGAAGTTGATAGAAATATTTCACGTAATCCGGTGAAAAGTGCTCAAGGCTAAGCTTAGATTCTTCCATTGATTCAAAACTCGCAGACCGTGTAATCCAATCGAGTCGATAGCCGCAATCGCGCTGCCCTTTCAAAAGTTCGCGGAAAGTCTCAGCAGCACTTTGGCCGGAGCCTACAACGGTAATCGAGTCCGCTTTACGGCAGCGGTCCTGATTCGGAAGGAAGTCTGCTGTATGGAAAACGTCCTCTGAAGAGGCATCTTGGAAAGATCGTGGCATGACAGGTACGCTGCCTGTTCCCATGACTAAATTCCTCGTGTGATAAACCTCCTTCTTCCCGCTTTCCTCATTCGTCACTTCAACTTTGAAAAGTTCTTCGTTATCCTTGTAATGCTTTATATTCGTAACTTTTCTCCCGAATCGGCAGCTGTCCAGCTGATGGGCGGCCCACTGGCAGTAATCGTTGTATTCTCTTCTCGGGATATCCAGCCGCTGCAAAAAGTAAAATTGATACATGCGCTCATTTTTACTGATGTAGTTCAAGAAACTATATTTGTTCGTAGGGTCTGCCATTGTTACTAAATCAGCGATAAAAGGGACTTGCATCTTTGTCCCTTCGATCAACATTCCCGGGTGCCAGTCGAAAGCCTCCTTCTGCTCAAAAAACAGGGATTCAACTTCGTCTATTTCATCCAGCAAAGCAGCCAGACTTAAATTGAAAGGTCCCACACCTACTCCGATCAAATCGTAAATCTTTTCTCTTTGTTCCATCATCGACGACTCCTTTATGTTACGTTGCTCAAATGTTAGGGAAAGGGTCTCCTCATCCCGCATAAACCACCCTGAGCCTTCCACTCAATAGATGATATCTTTTCAGAAAAATGACCGATTTCTGAAAAAGATGTACTGACCTTATGTTATCATAACCACATCGTTACGATAATAGCCGAAAACGAAGAGGAGGATCTTATGAACCCCATTCACTTAGTGGAATCGAACAACCGACGCCGTTTCATGGCAGACCTTCTGTTAGCTGATGAATCTGAAAGCATAATCGAAAGCTATATCGATGATGGTGTTTTCTATACCGTTGATCTGGATGGTGTACATATTGGTGTCTGTTTGTTCGTTTTTCCTGAAGAGTACACGGTAGAAATCAAAAACATCGCCATACAGGAAGCCTTCCAAGGAAAAGGATATGGAAAAAAAGTGATCCAGGCGTCCTGTACTCTTTTTCAACAGGAAGGGTACAAAGAAATGCTTGTCGGAACTTCTAATTCTAGTATTGAAAATTTAGCCTTCTATCAGAAAGCAGGTTTCCGGTTTCACAAGATTCATCATGACTTCTTCTTACAATACTCAGGTCCTTTTTATGAAAATGGGATAAGAGGGATGGACATGATCTATTTCCGCAAACCTTTAACCCCTTGATATAAAAGCCTCAACCTCCTACCACCAAGATTAGCTGCCATATTTTTCAGAATATTTTCAAAATGGTGTTGCCATATGTCTATACATCCCATATAATTTAACCATGTTTTGAAAACGTTTTCAAAAGAGTCACTCCATGACTTCAAGTATGACCGCACTCTCCCCCCTTTTTTGAAATCGGTTTCAAAAGATAACTAGGATAGGAGGTTTGATAGTGGTAACCATTGATGATGTAGCCAAGCTCGCTGGTCTTTCTAAATCTACCGTATCCAGAGTGATCAACCATTACCCCCATGTTTCTCCAACCAAGAAAGAAAAAGTCTATCACGCCATGAACACCCTGGGTTATGTCCCTAATTCTTCCGCCCGCAGTCTAAGAAATAAAAAGACGAAGATCATCGCTGTCATTGTCCCAAGATTAATGAACCCCTTTTTCGGCCAACTTGTTGAATCCATAGAAGTAGAAGCATCCAAACAAGGCTTTCAGCTATTGATTTGTCAGACGATGTATTCTCCTGAAACTGAAGTCGGACACTTGGAACTGTTGAAGACAAAACAAGTGGACGGCATCATCATGACCTCTTATGAGAATGAGTGGGAAATCATCGCTGATTACTTAAATTACGGACCTTTAATCATGTGCAATGAGTTTGAAGAATCCGCTAAAATCCCGATTATTAAGCTTGACCAGGTGTATGGTGGCTACATCGCGACGAGCCACCTCATTAATCAGGGTCATAAACGCATCGCTTACTGCTCCGGCGGTCATAAGAGTATGGTAGCAAATCACCGGAGAAAGGGATTTGATCAAGCTTTAGGTGAGCATGGACTTCCTTATGATGAAGCTTACAGTTTTTATAATGCCTACTCCATTAGAGATGGGATGGATGTATTCAATAAAATACGTAAGATGGATGATCCTCCGACCGCTGTTTTCACAGGAAGCGATGAGGTTGCTGCAGGAATCATCACATGTGCGAAAGACCATGGATGGAAAGTCCCTCAGGATTTAGCTGTTATCGGTTTCGATAATCAAGTCATATCAAGAATTATGGATCCGAAAATCTCTACAGTCGAACAACCGATTGATCAAATGGCAAGACAAGCTGTCAAAGTCATGGTCGAAAAAATCAACATAAGAGAACAGCCACAAAAAGAGCGTTATGAGTTTCCCCTAAAGTTGATTGTGCGTGAATCGACTACAGGTAAATCATTGAGTGCTGTGGAATAAAACATTTTTTACTTACAGGAGGTAATGGAATGAAAGCAAAACATTGGTTACTGTCCATGCTGTTGATTTTGGTGTTGGCATTGGCTGCATGCAGCGGCTCGGACGAAGGGGCATCAGGAACAGAGGATTCTTCAAGTGACGATACAATCACCGAATCAGACAGCAGTGAAGAAAGCGGTGAAAATAATGAAGATGCAGAGGCTTCAGGTGAAGTGGTTGAAATCGTTTATGCCAGAGGGCAAGATTCAACGGAAGCAACCGAACGTCTTGTCGAAGCTTTTAACGAACAGAACCCAAACATTAACGTGACGTTCCGCGAAATGCCTTCTGATACAGGACAACAGCACGATGCCTATGTGACGATGCTTAACGCGGAAAGCTCCGAAATCGACGTTATGGACCTTGATGTTATATGGCCGGCGGAATTTGCCCAAGCAGGTTACGTTCAGGAACTTGACCGTTTCCTTCAGCAGGAAGGCATTGATACAGACAGCTACAACCAGGGAGCATTATCCGCTGCCAACTTTAACGGAAAACAATGGGCAATGCCTAAGTTCATTGATACAGGTATGCTTTTCTATCGCACAGACATCATTGGTGAAGATCAAGTTCCTGGCACGTGGGATGAGCTGATTGAATCCGCTCAAACCAATAACGGTGAAGGTGGAACAGAGTTCGGTTACTTGATGCAGGCCAAACAGTATGAAGGGCTTGTATGTAACGCGGTCGAGTTCATCGCTGCGTATGGCGGACAGATTTTGAATGAAAGTGGTGAAGTGGCCATCAACAGCCCTGAAACCATCAAAGGAATTTCCAAACTGGTAGAAGTAGCACAATCGGATTTCGTACCTGGCAACATCAATACATTCACAGAAGTCGAGTCCCATACGGCGTTTATCGAAGGACAATCTCCTTATATTCGTAACTGGCCATACCAGTGGAACCTGGCGAATGATGAGAATGAATCTGAAATCGTTGGTAATGTCGGTGTCGCTCCCCTTCCTGAAGGAGATGCCGGAAGTGCTGCCGCTCTAGGTGGATGGATGACAGCGATCAACAAGTTCTCTGAGCACAAGCAGGAAGCATGGGAATTCGTGAAATTCATGACAGGACCAGAAGGCCAGAAAATCTCTGCCATCCATGGTGGACTGGCTCCTACTCTTCCTGAGCTTTTTGAAGATCAGGAAATCCTGGATGCCAACCCGTTCTTCGCTGAAGAAGGTTTCCAGAATGCATTGGAAGCAGCTGTTTCCCGTCCGGTAGCACCAAACTATCCGGAAGTATCTGAAATTCTTCAGATCAACATTTCTAAAGCAATTGCTGGGGAAATGACACCAGAAGAGGCAGTTCAGACGATGGAAACCGAATTGCAAGGCGTCATGCAGTAGCCTGCCTTTCAGTCTTCAGGGAATCTTCCCTGGAGGCTGAACCTTCTATGAATTAAAGGAGGAACGAAACCGTGGCCAAGAACTTGAATGACTCTCAAAAGAAAGAGCGAAGGCTTGGGTATTTCCTCATCGCCCCTTCATTAATCCTCATATTAGTGATTGCGATTTGGCCTGTTATCCAATCCTTTTATTTCAGTCTTTTCGATTATCGACTAAATGAGCCCACAAAATCCAGTATTCATTTAGATTATAGCCTTGATTTAGAACGCTACCTGAACCACCAGCCCTTTTTGATCACAGCTCTGGACGACGAAATTGAAGAAGCCTCTGGGAACGTATCCACAGAGCTGACAGAGATCAAATCGAACATAGAAAAATACGATGAAGAACTTTTACAGGATGAAAACATAGCAGAACGGTACGAAGAGGTGAATGACATTTTATTCAACTTTGAAGTGCCGAGTGATGAATTGAAATTCGTTGAGATTGAGCGGCAGTTCGGGCAGGACTTTGAAGAAACATTCGGTACCGTTAAGGAGCGGTTGGGTGAACTTGCTGCAGACGATCAATTACAGAACGCCAACCGGTTAACCGGGTTAGCCGATGGGCTGAACGAGAGCATCGTCAAACCGAATTTTATAGGAGTTTCCCATTACAAACAAAACTTGTCAGACGGACGATTATGGAGATCTCTCGGGAACACCTTCCTGTTCACTACCGTGTCTGTCGGCTTTGAATTAGTTCTCGGAATGGCCATTGCCCTTTTGATCAATAAAGCCTTCTTCGGACGTGGTCTTGTCCGGGCTTCCATATTAATTCCCTGGGCCATTCCTACAGCCGTATCCGCTATGATGTGGAAGTTTTTATATGATGGGCAGAACGGAATCATTGCGAAGTTCTTTTCTGATATCGGTATTGTGGATAGCATGAGTACCCTGCTTACTACACAAGCAGGTGCAATGGCTTCTGTCATCCTTACTGATGTTTGGAAAACGACGCCTTATATGGCGCTTTTACTGCTCGCAGGTCTGCAGACGATTCCCTCCTCCCTATATGAAGCTGCATCCATTGACGGTGCGAGCAAATGGAAACAGTTTACGACCATTACCCTCCCTTTGATCAAGTCTGCGATACTCGTCGCTCTGCTTTTTCGGACGCTTGATGCTTTCCGTGTTTTTGACTTGATCTACGTACTTACAGGTGGAGGACCGGCGAACTCGACCGAAGTCATATCGATGCTCGCCTATAAGGTCATGTTCACACAGACGAACTTCGGGGAAGGTTCAGCCCTTGCTGTGATCGTCTTCATCTGTGTAGCGATCATCTCTACCATTTATATTAAATTCCTCGGTTCCGACTTACTCGGAGACGGAGTGAAAAAGTAAAGGAGTGAACGTACAGTGAAAAAACAAGCGGGCGTACGGTTTTATATCTTTCTGGCTGCCTTCGTCTTTATCATCATGTTTCCGTTCCTCTGGATTCTTTTGAGCTCCATCAAACCCTTGTCAGAGCTCTTCGGTCCAGCTGCGTTCAATTGGTTCACCACTGACCCAACCGTTAATAGTTATGTTTCTGTCTTTACGAATCACCCATTCTTGCTTTATTTATGGAACAGTACCGTCGTAGCCACCATTACCACAGTCTATACGGTGTTCGTCGCGGCCTTCGCTGCTTACGCTATTGCCAGATTGCGCTTTCGAGGAAAAGCGGTCATTCTTGGGGTTGTCTTATCTGTATCCATGTTCCCTCAGATCGCGACCATTTCCCCCATCTACATTTTTCTAAAAAACATCGGACTGACGAACAGCTACCTGGGATTGATCATTCCTTACACAACGTTCGCCCTGCCTCTATCGATCTGGCTGCTCGTCACGTTTTTCCGTAAGATTCCGTTCGACCTTGAGGAATCTGCAAAAATGGACGGCGCATCCATGATGCAGACCTATTTCCGTATCATCCTGCCGCTTGCGGTACCTGGTATTTTCACAACAGCCATTCTTGTATTTATCGCCGCGTGGAATGAATTTCTTTTCGCACTCACTATCAATACCGCGCAAAGCCACAAAACCGTACCCGTCGGCATTGCGATGTTTCAGGGCCAGTACACCATTCCATGGGGAGAGATATCAGCCGCTACCGTCATTGTTACGGTCCCTCTTGTCATCATGGTGTTATTGTTCCAGCGAAGAATTGTATCGGGACTGACTTCCGGTGCTGTAAAAGAATAAACCATAGCAAAAGACTGCTCTTCTTTCGAGCAGTCTTTTTTTTAACCCATTTCTTTCACTCCATATTCCACCCCTACAGTCCCTGCCACCCAAAAAACCCTTTTGCAGGATGATGTAGCACTAAAAAAGTGAATATACCTTTCATAAATTTCCAATATATGAACATGCTAATGAAAAACAACGGAGGTGTGAGCTTTTGAAGGGTAACAAAACAAATCATATAACCCCCCCTGATGCTCAGCCTCTTCATTCGTCATTGGATGATAATGTGAACGATCTCCGCACAACACTTGGAAACAGCTCAGACTTTGTGACCCGTCTTTTTTCCATTCATAAGACATCTGCCGCCATTCTTTATATGGATGGTCTCGTAGATAAGAATACCGTGCAAAACTTTATCTTGGAATCTCTTATGCTTGAGATCCCTGCAAAACGCCCTATAACACACCATCTATATGAGTCCATTAAAAAGGCTAACCTTCCCATTGGTGAATTGTCGGAAGTAGAAGACAAGCATGAGCTATTGAAGAAGTTACTTTCAGGTGACACCATTCTGCTCCTGGATAAAGAAACAAAAGCTTTATCTATAAGTACAAAAGGATGGAGTGACAGGGGGGTTCAGGAGGCAACCTCAGAAAGCGTCATCCGCGGTCCAAAAGAAGCTTTCACTGAAACGATCCGGACCAATACGGCTCTGTTACGACGAAAAATTAAGGACCCTGACCTCAGAGTCGAAGCCAAAACCATCGGAAGGAAAACATGTACGGATGTTGCCATGGTTTATTTAGAAGGTACAGCTGAAAAAGAAGTCATTGAACAAGTGAATGAACGACTGGACCAAATTGATATCGATGCCGTTTTAGAAAGTGGTTATATAGAGGAATTCATTCAGGATGCTCAGTACTCCCCGTTTCCTACGGTTTATAATTCAGAAAAGCCGGATGCCATTGCTGGGGGGATATTGGAAGGCAGAGTTGCTATCCTGATTGATGGTACGCCGAATGTCCTTTTAGTGCCTGCTCTCTTTGTGAATTTCATGCAGTCCAGTGAGGACTATTACCAAAGAGCAGATATCGGAACACTTGTGAGATTACTTCGATTGTTTTGTTTTTCAGTGGCCTTGTTTATGCCATCGTTATATATTGCATTTACAACGTTCCACCAGGAAATGATCCCCCCTCCGCTTTTGATCAGTCTTGCTTCTCAAAGGGAAGGGGTTCCTTTTCCAGCCTTTGTCGAAGCTTTAATGATGGAGTTGACTTTTGAAGTCCTTCGGGAAGCCGGGATACGTCTGCCAAAACCCGTAGGTTCAGCTGTCTCTATTGTTGGGGCACTCGTACTCGGTCAATCAGCTGTCCAGGCGGGTCTTGTTTCTCCTGCCATGGTCATCGTAGTAGCCATCACAGCAATCAGCAGTTTCGTGTTCCCCGCTTATAATATGGCGATTTCGATCAGAATCCTTCGTTTTCCAATGATGATCCTTGCGGCCACTTTCGGACTGTTCGGTATCATTTTAGGTATGATTGCCATGGTTTTTCACTTATGCAGTTTGAATTCGTTCGGGAAGCCCTATATGGCACCTCTCGCACCTATGATCCCGAGAGACCAGAAAGATGTATTGATCCGTTTACCACACTGGGGTTTGTTATCGCGGCCAAGCTTATTCACGAAAAACAACCAGAAGCGTGTCGATTCTAAATCAAAGGAGAGATAAAGGCGATGTATAGAAATATATATGTCAAAGCGACCTTCGTGGCTATCAGTCTCCTTCTTCTTTCTGGTTGTTGGAATAGCAAAGAATTAGATGACCTTGGAATTGTCGTAGCTGTTGGATTGGACAAAACAGAGGACGATCAAATTCTATTGATCACTCAAGTTATCAACCCTTCCGAAATTGCGACAGATGCACCAACAACAAGACCTCCTGTTTCAATTTACGAATCAACAGGAGATTCTGTCTTCGAGGCTTTTCGAAATATGACCCAAAAGTCTCCGAGGAAGATGTACCTCTCCCAATTACGGCTTCTTGTAATCGGCAATAATTTAGCTGAGGAAGGTATCCTCCCCTCGCTAGACATCTTTTATAGAGACCATGAATTCCGCACCGCTTTTTTTGTAACGATTGCCAAGGATACTGGAGTGAAAGAACTCCTGAAAGTCCTTACTCCTTATGAAAAAATCCCTGCTAATAAACTGATGCATACCATGGAAGCTGTGGAGAGGAGTCAGGGAAGTTCCAAAGGAATCGTCATTGACCAACTGATCTCTCAAATTCTTAGCAAAGGACAAAGCCCAGTCCTGCCGGGACTTTTAATCAAGGGAGACGCTGACACCGGTACATCAATCGAAAACATTGAAAAAATTGACGCCCCTACACAACTAAGAGTTGATAACCTGGCCGTTATGGAAAAAGATCGTCTAATCGGCTGGTTAACACCGGAAGAAAGCAAAGGCCTTAACTATATTACAGGCGATATGAAAAGTACGACTGTTTCTTACCCTTGTAATGATAAAGGACTTGTAAATGTTGAAGTGCTTCGGACAGACAGCCGTTTAAAAGCGAATTTTAAAGGCGGAGAGCCTGCTGTATTGATCGAATTAGAATTAGAGGGCAACGTAACCGAATTAGACTGCCCCATCGACCTTACGAAAGCAGAATCCATTGAAGCCATTAATAAAGAAGTTGAAAAAAAAGTTAAACAAAATATGGAAGCTTCCATCAGAGCAGCCCAGGAAAACTTCGGAAGTGATATTTTCGGTTTCGGGAATCTCATTTACCGAAAAAATCCTGAATATTGGAAGACTGTGGAGAACACTTGGAATAGCGAGTTCAAAGAATTAAAGGTAGACATTCAAGTCAAAGCACAAATTAGAAGAAAAGGGAATACAACTCAACCCATTACAAAAGAAGAATAGGCGGGATTCACATGTGGTCTATGACTGCCATAATTGTTATAGCAATCGGAATATTCATGTTTGAATTTCCCAAGATGTACAAGAAAAACAGAAAAAAAGATGCTTGGTTTTTTGTGATATTCCTCCTTTTCTTCACGACCTTTAGTGTTTCGGAAAGTCTGAATGTTGAGCTCCCTAATCCGCTAGACCTTATTCAAAGGTTCTATAAAATGATTGGATTCTAATTGATGAGAATAAGAGGTGTAAAAATGGATAATCAGAAGATCAGCCCCCGGCAGTTTATGTTTCTCGTCATTTTATTTTCCGTGGGAAGCTCTATTCTGATCGTACCTACCCCGCTCACGGCTAATGCGAAACAGGATGCCTGGCTATCCATTATCATATCAATCGCAGCTGGCTTGCTCCTTGTGATGTTATACAACCACATGGCAACTCTGATGAAAGGACAAACGTTCGTACAGGCCACCATTGCTGTATACGGAAAATGGTTTGGGAGGATTCTGCTTTTTTTCTACCTCTCTTTCCTTTATATTCTGGCCTCCCTTGTGTTGAGAAACATCGGCGACTTCATGACCACCCAAATCATTCCAGAAACACCTTTGCAATTCACCCATATTCTTTTTCTAATTGTAGTCATATGGGGGGCTTATCTAGGGCTCGAAGCCATCGGACGATCTTCAGAAATGTTTGTGCCATGGGTGGTCCTTCTGGTGTTCTTTTTTACGATCACTTTATCTCCCCAGATAAAAATGGAAAACCTGCAGCCTGTTCTCAGCAATGGAATCCTTCCTGTACTGAACACCTCGACTTTCGTGATCGGTACACCGCTATTAGAGATGGTCACTTTCCTTATGATCATCCCTTATGTCAAAGACGGAAAAACTAAGAAAAAAGCCTGGCTGTTAGGGACTTTTCTTGGCGGGGCTGTCTTAACGTTAATCACCTTACTATGTATCTTGATTTTAGGAAGCGATTTAACGGCATTGAACACCTATCCCAGCTACAAATTAGCTCAAAAAATCAATATCGCCGGTTTTTTAGAAGGACTGGAAATTATGGTAGCCATCATTTGGATGATTACAATCTTCTTCAAGATGGTCATCCTTTATTATTCAACCACTGTAGGAATAGCTCAATTTCTAACTATGGAAGACCACCGTCCTTTGTTGCTTCCCTTAGGTATGGGAATGGTTGTATTATCCATCATCGCCTACCCGGATGTTGCTTATTTTGAGACCTTTATCAATGAAACATGGTTCCCGTATGCCATTACGCATGGCTTGATCATTCCTTTAATTGTTTGGGCAGGATTGTTAATCAAATCCAAGAACCAAACGAAACTCCAACATGATCGTTCGTAAAAAGCATCAAATCGAAACTCTGTTACATGAAGAGCACAAATAAAAAAGCACAGGCATTTTTGCTGTGCTTTTTCGAGGATCGTCTTAGCTGATTCAGTTCAAGGCCGCGAAGCCCTAAGCGTAAATTTGTATTCATCACTCTTGAAATAATTTTCACTGTACTCAAAAATCGTTCCATCCACAAAGACACTATACAACTGAATCTTTAAAATCGGCATGGAATCCTCGACCGTAAGTGCTTCTGCAATATCCTTAGAAGGCAGAATCGGGATGACTTCCTGAAAGCTGTCTTTAATCTTCATCCCAACCTCCTCCTCAATATAATCATATTTCGACCCGGCCATAATCCCATAGGAAAGGTTCGGAAACATGGAAACAGGTAAATACGTATCCTCAACGACATAAGGAATATCATCGACAAGTCTCTGACGGCGGACGTAAAACACTTTATCCCCGTCCGCAAGCTTGAGCATTCGTTTCACATGATCATCCGCTTCTTTCAATTCAAAATGAAGGATTTTGTTTACAGGTTCTTTATTTAAACGTCTCATTTCTTCTGTGAAACTCAACAGTTCGAAAATGTTGTGTTCAATCTTCTGCTCTTTCACATAAGTACCGCTCCCCTGTACCTTCTCAAGAAGCCCCTCTTCGACCAGGCCTTTGATGGCCTGTCTCACTGTTACGCGGGAGGCTTCGTATCTTTCTGAAAGATGCATTTCTGTTGGGATTGCTTCCCCTTCTTTCCATATTCCCGATTGGATTTCCTCTTTGATTTGTTGAGCAATTCTACGATACAAAGGCGCAGCCATTTTTATTCCTCCTATAACTAGTGACCTGTGTGATGTGGGAATGTGGCGCTCCACCCCCACATTTCAAACCAGTCCAACACCTATCTCTACCATCATTATAACGAAATGTTGCAAAAAATACGATACAAATGTTGACGCTTTCAGAAATATGTATTATATTCATATTAAGTTAAAAATAAAACAAATATAATACCTTTACTGGAGGTCTAAAATATGAAAAAACAAAACCTTGTCGTCGTCGGTGGCGGCAGCACCTACACTATCGGGATGATCATGAGTCTTGTTGCAGAAAAAGAACAGTTTCCATTGAAAACGATTACTTTTTACGACACCAATGCTGAACGTCAAGAGAAGATTGCGAAAGCATCAGAAATCATCCTTCGCGAAAAGTACCCTGAACTGGAAAGCTTCCATTACACAACAGATAAAGAGGAAGCTCTGACAAACGCAGATTTTGTTTTTGTTCAAATTCGGACAGGCGGTCTTGCGATGCGTGAGCAGGATGAGCAAATTCCTTTGAACCATGGAGCCGTCGGCCAGGAAACGTGCGGACCAGGTGGAATGGCTTACGGACTGCGTTCCATCGGGGACATGATCGACCTTGTCAACGACATCCGTCATTATTCTCCTGATGCTTGGATCCTAAACTACACCAACCCGGCAGCGATTGTCGCAGAAGCACTTCGACGTGAGTTCCCAGAAGATAAAAAGCTTTTGAACATTTGCGATATGCCGGCAGCAATCATGGTCAGTTACGCAGGGATCCTTGGAAAAGACGTCTTCGACCTTGTCCCTGAATACTTCGGCCTGAATCACTTCGGCTGGTTCACAAAAATCCTTGATAAGGACGGTATTGATCACACAGACACGATCAAGCGAGCCATCACAGAAGACGGCTTTATTCCTGAAGATGCAGAGATCGCCAACGACCCTTCCTGGATCAAAACGTTCAAGCAGGTAGAGCAAATGGTGACAGACTTCCCTGAATACCTGCCGAACACGTACTTGCAATATTATCTCTATCCTTCTCAAATGGTAGAAAAAGAAGACGTGACCAATACACGTGCCCGCCAAGTCATCAATGGCCGTGAAAAACGCGTGCACACCCTCGCTGATCAAATCATTGCAGATGATACAACGGCTAACGTTGAACTTGAAGTGGACATTCATGGACGTTACATGATCCGTGTAGCCGCATCCATGGCTTACAATAACGGAGACATTTTTATCGTCATGGTTGAAAACAATGGTACGATCGCCAACCTTCCAGACGATGCGATGGTAGAAGTTCCTGCGATGATTACCAGCCGCGGACCAAAGCCATTTGCCGTCGGAAACATTTCTACTTTCTATAAAGGGTTGATCGAAGGGCAGCTGGCATACGAGAAACTGGTCGTTGATGCCTACTATGAAAACAGCTATGAAAAAGCGCTGCAGGCGCTGACGTTGAACCGTACAGTTGTAGACGCACCTCGCGCCCGCAAAATTTTGGATGACATGATTGAGGCGAATCAACAGTACTGGCCTGAATTGCATGCCAACAAACAGCTTGTGACATCAAAATAACCCATAGGAACCCCAGCCCATTCCGGGGTCTCCTCTCCATCAAATAAGAAAGCGTTTCCCTATAAAGGAGGATCAGAAGTGAAGAAATACTTTGGAAGCTTACAGAAGTTCGGAAAATCACTGATGGTTCCCGTCGCCTTGCTCCCCGCTGCCGGTATATTGCTGGGATTCGGAGCTGCGTTGACAGGACCACTCGCTGATTCACTCACTTTTCTACAGAATGACATCATTCAACTGATTGGTAACGGTATGTCAGATATCGGAATCAGTATCTTTAACAACCTTGCTGTCATATTCGCTATCGGTGTTGCCATCGGCTTAACAGGGGGCTCGGGAATTGCTGCCTTAGCTGCCCTGCTCGGTTATATCATTATGAACAAAACCATCTCCTTCGCCTTAGGTATCACACCTGAAATGGTCAGTGAAAGTGGAGAATATGGCATGGCACTCGGTATCCCGACACTGGAAACCGGTGTCCTCGGCGGAATTGTCGTCGGTCTCTTAGCTGTTTGGATTTATAACAAATTCCATGAGTTTGATCCTCCAGAAGTGCTCGGTTTTTTTGCCGGTGACCGTTCTGTTGGAATCGCCATGGTCTTCTCGTCTATTTTCCTTGCTTTGGCAATGATGGTTGTATGGCCACCGATTCAAGGGGGCATTAACGCTGTTGCCAACGTCATCGCCAACGGCGCGACAAACCCCTTATACATCGGGCTATACGGTTTCTTAGAACGTGCATTGATCCCAACAGGCCTGCACCATATCTGGTATGCTCCCTTCCTATGGACATCTCTAGGCGGGACGACAGAAGTAGCTGGCAGTGCCGTGTCCGGTGACCAGTACATCTTCCTTGCACAGATTGCGGAAGGGGTCGAAGTTACAGCCGGCCGCTTCATGGCAGGTAAATTCCCTGTCATCATGTTCGGACTATTAGGAGCTGCGCTCGCGATGTACCGCCGAGCAGATAAGAAGAATCAGCCTGTCGTGAAAGGGATGCTCATTGCTGCTGCAGGTACTGCCTTTTTGACAGGAATCACAGAGCCGATCGAATTCACATTCTTATTCGTTGCGCCATTGCTGTTCGTCTTTCATGCATTTCTTGCCGGGATCTCGTTTGCCGTGATGTACATGCTTGATGTTCACCTCGGCTGGGCAGGCGGTTCTGGATTAATCGACTTTATCCTCGTCAATGCACTTCCGGGTACCGGAAACTGGTGGATAAACCTAGTCGCAGGTGCTGTATTCTTCGTCATCTATTATTTCTCTTTCTCCTTTGCTATCAAAAAATGGGACCTCGCTACACCAGGTCGTGGAGGACAAGAGAACAAGCTTTACACACGTAAAGACTTCAACGAACAAAAGAAAGGCGGCAAAGGTAGTCAAACGAAAGAGACAGCTGCTGCCATCATGGAAGCTCTTGGTGGAGAATCAAACTTGAAGCACGTCGACGCTTGCTTTACAAGATTGCGTGTGGAAGTTTCTGAAGTAGGTCAAATTAATGAAGACCGCTTAAAGGAACTTGGAGCCGCAGGGGTTGTTAAAGTGGACCACAATATCCAAGCCATCTTCGGGGGACGCTCCGACCTTTACAAGAATGAAATCAATAGAATTATAAAAGAGTCGAATGCATCTTAGGTCTTTGATTAATATCCTGTGATTTTATTAATATATGACTCAAGCGACCATCGCCAATTTACATTCACTACTAAAAAAGGAGTCCCTAACTAGCAGGGACTCCTTTTTCAACCTTACATTTATCCTTTTTCACAAAAGCTCCCTTTAGTTGAAGACTCAGTTTCGAGACGATTGTGCAGTGGATTGGGGCTGCGGGGGATGACTCGCTTTCCGCGGGAGCGCGGTGAGCCTCCTCGGACTACGTCCTGTGGGGTCTCACCCTGCACTTTTTTTCCCGCAGGAGTCTCGCCATCCCCCTCCGCCCCTTTGCCATATAAGTATCTCGAAACCACTTCCGGAAAAGGAAGCTTTCACTCCTAGGGAAAGTGAATCAATATGCACTTTCCAACCACTATTCTGAATGATAAAGGCTGTTATAGAGCTCTTTGTTAATATAGATTCAGGATTTGTAAAAGACACTCATACTCGGCAAAGAGTTTCGGTTCTCACTTTAATCATATGGGTTGGCTGGGAAGCTGCGAGACTCCCGTGGGAGAAAGGAGATAGGTGAGATCCCGCAGGACGTAGTCCGAGGAAGCTCACCACTCCCCCACAGGAAAGCGAGTAGCTTCCCAGCCAACCCTGACGCTCATACCAAGCACCGACCCCCGAAACATCTCGTAACTGAGTCTTCCACAATCCTGCCATTTTGTTTAATTATTTAGGTGTGGGTATTGTGTCTATTACGTTGATAAGCTTTTAAAAAGGACATTTACTCCAATCCAGCCGAATTTGAGGCCGTAATAGATAAGAATCAGGCTCGCTATCCCCTGGACCCATTTCAATAGTGAAGAATTTACGAGGTACCTCCCAAAATGAACAAAAAATGCTAAATTGGCATTCCACAAACCAATTCCAAGAAAAACCATGGAACTGATGATAAACGATCGAAACATGTTTTCTTCCTGTAGAGCACCACTCAACACGGATCCATAGATACTGATCCAAAACAAAAGATTCATTGGATTCGTTCCTGCAATAATTACTCCTCTAACATAGGAGAGTAAAGCTTGGCCTTTATGGCGACGTTCATAGTCTTCCTCCACCCTCCATTCTTCTCTAGCGGAAAGGCTCGTCCAACCTGCATGAACCAAGACGATACAGCCAATGAGCATTAAAGCAACCTGCACCCATGTCCACGTTAAAAATATACCCATTCCAAAAAACATAGCCGCCATGAGCAACAAATCGGAAGACATTCCTCCAAGTCCTACACAAAAAGCAGACCAAAACCCATAGGTAAGACCTCTTCTCATGATTTCTATATTGATCGGCCCGACAGGTGCTGCTATGGATAGTCCTAGCAGAATAGAGCTTGCAATTAACCCAACCAAATCCTCCCCCCTTTTTATAACGAGGCTCAAAAAAGAGGAACGATAAGCTCGTCCCTCTGTGCTATTTAATCAACAACGATATATGCGATCATTGGACCATCCGAAGCGATTTCAGAATGAGTTGTGCAGATCAGACGATAAATGCCTTCTTTTTTAAATTGAAGATCTACCACCGTCTCTTTGCCTTGCTCAACCACGCCTTTGACATCCGTGCCTTCAATGTAAAAAGGATGTTCTTTTCCATTCACTCCATAAATACTCAGTTTAAAAGGTTCATCTTTTTCCACAAAGATCGTCCCCGGGTCCCAACGATAAGCTTCAATTTCTTTCCCATCAGCCGTCTCCGCCTTAAATTCACCTGTCACCAGGTTGATGACCCTGGGTTCTCCATTCACAGGCTCTGTGGATGTCGAGATGGCTCCTTTCCAGAAAAAGCTCCCAATAAAGTAAGCAGCAAAAGCGATAATAATGGCACCTAAAAGCAGGCCGACTTTTCGTGCAGACAAAATCCACGCATCCATGCCATACCCCTCCTATCTTTCGTTAGTTCATTTATATGCAAAGGGACACCGAAAACTTGTCTACTTTTTAAAGAAAAGCTCTCGTTTGTGGAAGACTCAGTTTCGAGATTTTTGTTGAGTGTATGGGGGCTGCGGGGAATGACTCGCTTTCCTCGGGAGCGCGGTGAGCCTCTTCGGACTACGTCCTGTGGGGTCTCACCATGCACTTTTTCCCGCAGGAGTCTCGCCATTCCCCTCCGCCCCTTTGCCATGAAAGATTCTCAAAACCACTATTAAAAAGTCAGCTCGTATGATTATGGGAAGGGGATTATAGAATATCTCCATAGCACTTATAAGCTTGATCCAGAGCGCTTTATACCTCTAACAGTTGGACGGTGGAAGACCATCCAACTTTGTACAGGGGTTCGTTTCTCTCTTACATCGAAAGGGGTGGTTGGGAAGCTGCGAGACTCCCGTGGGAGAAAGGAGATCGGCGAGATCCCGCAGGGCGGTAGCCCGAGGAAGCTCGGCACTCCCCCACAGGAAAGCGAGTAGCTTCCCAACCACCCCCTGACGCTCAACTCGGGCAACGATCCCCGGAAAGTCTCGAAACTGAGTCTTCCACAATCCTGCCATTATACAGAATAAAAGAACCACACCTGAGGCGTGGTTCTTTTGGTCAATAGAATATTTTCGGGTCGATCCATTCCGTATAAGACGAAGATTCTTCAGGGTTCGTTGAGTCAAGTAGCAAGGAACCACATTTTTGGTCAAATTTAAAAGGGATAGCCTGCCTATAGTCGGAAGGGTGGATATCTGCATTTCGATATTCTGTAAACGGACGGTCAAGCGGCTGGTCTTCGACATAATCTTTCTTCAACTCTTCTATAACGATACGGCCGACTTGCCTGCCCAGGCGCAACCCCTCGTCATTGTCCACAGGGTAGTGTACGCCGGCGTATAGCCTTGAGCGAGCATTTTCTTCAGCCAGTCCCCGTAGTTTTCTTCTTTCTGCAGGAAAGAAATAACTGAGGATAACTTCTGCAGCCCCGGAAATCGTTGCGTGGCCGGATGGATAAGAAGGATGTTTCGGTGTACAGATAACAGTCCGTAATTGAGGATCCAACTGGTTGGGACGCGGTACCAGCCAGCGGTATTTCAATGACCAGCACACAACGAAGGCATCATTCATCCCGCTGAAAACAGCCCCTAAAATGCGAGCGGCTCTTGGGGCTTCTACACCATAAGTATCAATCAGACGGTCAACGATAGGGAGCCATTGTTTTGATGCTGCCCCCTCTCCCCAGTACACAGCTATCTTCCTTTGATCCGCTGTCAAATGAGCTAAAGTTTCTTTGACGACCTTCAGTTCCCTATGCCAGTCAATGGTTTCTGGATCTTTGATAGCTAACCGTATCGGAGTCCCATCCAACGTTTTAAACCCGTACCTGCGGCTGTGTTCAATAAAATAGGTCTTCCATTTCCCGGCTTCAAACTCCACCCCTTCGTTCGTTAATGGTGGGTGGCTTTCGCCCGCATAAGGCAGATCGGTCCAGTAAGGATACGGTTGATTTAGTGACATGGTCACCCCTCCCTTTTCCTCATCTTATGCGACTGGATGGGCGAAGGTGTGAGACTTAACCGTACCCTCTTTGATTCTTATCCGATGTTTGAGCTCGAATGAGAGCTGCATATTCCCCGCCATGCGCCATAAGTGTCCGATGATCTCCTTTTTCAACGACCTTTCCACTCTTGAGTACGAGAATAACATCAGCTGAGCGTATGGTATGCAGACGGTGGGCAATGACAAAACTCGTCCGTCCTTTCATTAAATTGGTGAGTCCGGCATTAATCTTCATTTCTGTAACTGTATCGATGCTGCTTGTCGCTTCATCTAATATCAACAAGGAGGGATCTGCAATCATGGCTCGAGCAATGGAAAGCAACTGTCTTTGTCCATGACTTACCCCTTTCCCATCTGAATCAAGGGTCGTATCGTATCCGTCTGGCAGCTGAGTTATGAATTCATGGGCCATAGCAGACTTGGCAGCCTGTTCAACCTCAGCATCTGTAGCATCCAGTCGACCGTAACGGATGTTTTCCCTTATGGTCGTATGAAACATAGTGGCATCCTGCAGGACTACCCCCATCCTGCTCCTCAGACTGTCTCTTTTCACGCTTTTCAGGTCAACGCCATCCAGCAGGATCTTACCTGAGTCCGGGTCGTAGAATCGTGACAGCAAAGAAATGATTGTCGTTTTCCCTGCACCTGTAGGGCCTACGAGTGCTACCGTTTGTCCAGCTCTTGCTTCAAAAGTGATATCCGAAAGCGTCTGCTGATCTCCTTCATAAGAAAAATCGACATGCTCAAATCGGATATTGCCCCGGATCTCTGAAACGTCCTGTGCCTTGTCTTCGTCCAGCCTCTCTTCTTTTTCATCAAGGACCTGAAATACTCTGTCTGCCCCGGCTACGGCTGATAAAATCATATTGAACTGGTTGGCAAGATCGTTTAACGGGCGTGTGAATTGGCGGGAATAAGTGGTAAACGTGACGATGATCCCTATTGATATCGAGCCATTGAGAGCAAGAATCCCGCCTGCTCCGACGATGATCGCAAAACTTACATTATTCAACATGTTCATCAGCTTTGGAATAAAACCTGTGTACACTTGTGCGTAGTATCCAGAAGTTCGTAATGCTTTATTTTTTTCTCCGAACTCACTAATGACATCTTCTTCTTTGGAAAACATTTTGATGATGGACTGTCCGGAGAACATTTCCTCTACATAGCCATTTACTTCACCAAGGTCCTTTTGTTGCTTTTTAAAATAGGGACCCGTTCGGTTTGTAATCCATTTCATCCCAAAGTACATAACAGGAATGATGGTCAAGGTCAGCAGTGTAAGCATAGGACTTAACCAAAGCATGATGATCAATGTACCGATAATCGTCAATAAACTCGTGAAGAATTGAACGATTGCTGTATTCAAGGTCCGACTTACGTTTTCAATATCGTTCGTAAGCCTGCTCATCAACTCCCCCTGCTGCATTTTTTGAAAGAAAAGAACAGGGAGCAGCTGAACATGCGAAAAAAGCTGCGACCTCATTGACTGGACCGCGTTTTGAGCAATTCCGATCATCCAATAGTTTTGCAGCCAGAGGAAAAGAGAATGAAACAAGTAGACAATCAACAAGCTCCCCAGCATGATAAGAAGGGTATCTGATTCAGGACTTTCTATGACCATGTCAACCGTAAGTCCCAGAAGATAAGGACCCAGTAAAGACAAAGAGGAACTGACCAGGATCGCAGCCAATACAATAATAAACCTTACTCTTTCCTCCGCCATGTAAAGCCAGATTCTACGAAGTGTCCCCCTGAGGTTTTCAACTTTCGGAGGTTTTGAACCAAGCCCGTGAGGATGGCCCATTTTGGGTTTAGAATGTCTACTCATGACGTAACCCCCTCTTGTTGGGATTGATGGATTTCAGCGTAATATTCACTTTGCTGAAGCAGTTCGTCATGCGTACCCTGGGCGATGATTTCCCCTTGGTGAAGGATTAGAATGAGGTCTGCTTTTTGGATTGAACTGACTTTTTGAGCTACAAGAAACACGGTACATGGCTGGTCGTCCAAACTGCGTAAAAGCCTTTTTTCGGTATGAGCATCCAGCGCACTCGTACTATCGTCCAAGATCAAAATCCGTGGTTGGCGCACAAGGGCTCGTGCGATCGAGAGACGCTGCTTCTGTCCCCCAGAGAAGACGACCCCTTTTTGTCCGATTTGTGTCTCATAACCGTTTGGTAAGGCGGCGATGAAATCATGAATCTGCGCCTGCCTAGCCGCTTTCACAACCTCTGCGTATGTCGCATCCCCTTTTCCCCAGGCAATATTTTCCTTTACCGTCCCTGAAAACAAATGAACTTCTTGGGGGACGAGACTGATTTGTTTTCTTATCTTTTTCACATGGAGATTTTCGATATCCACTCCATCCAAAAAGAGTTGGCCTGCATTTTTTTCATACAATCGGGGTATTAAATGAAGCAAAGATGTTTTTCCGGCACCCGTTTCTCCGATAATGCCGACAGTGGTTCCCGGCATGGCATGGAAGTTCAGATCTCTAAGCACAGTGTAACCACCTCTTTGAAGAGAGACATTGCGGAAGCGCACCGCGCCCTCCAACTCTTTGTCTTCGCCTGATGTATCCTCATCTGTATGTTGATGCAGCACGTCTGTGATTCTCTCAGCCGAGGCCTGCCCCCGTGAGATGACCATGATCAAAAATGTGAAAATAGAAAAAGTAAACAGTATTCTTGTCGCGTAGTTAATGATAGCGACCAGTTCACCCGCCTCCAAGCCTGCATTCCTCAGTATTTGTGAGCCAGCAAAAAGGAGGACCAGGATGACGATATTCATTCCAAGCATGACCACAGGCATAGCCACTTCCATGAGCCATAATGCTTTTTTATTCTGAAGAACCAACGATTCATTCGCCTGTTGAAATCTTTTCTCTTCCTGTTCTTTTCTATTGAAACCTTTAATCAAGCGAATTCCAGCGATATTTTCCCGAATGATCGTATTGAGCCCATCGAGTCTCTGCTGAACTTTCTTAAACCACTTGATTCCTTTTGTAAGAAGGAAGAATAAAAACAATAAAAACACAGGTACACTACTCAGTAGAAAGAGTGCAAGTTCCACGTCAATTGTAAAGGCCATTACTAAAGCAAAAATGATGAAAAGCGGAGCCCTGAGCCCAATCCTCACAAACATGAACAGTAAATTTTGAATCTGGATCACATCATTGGTGATTCTTGTGACCAGGCTCGGAGTCGTAACGTTTTGGAAATGACGGGCTGAAAACTCCTGGACTTTAGCAAATAGATCGTTTCTCAAATCATAACCGACCCCCTGACTCAGGTCGGCAGCAAAGAAAGAGTTGGTCACACCGGCGGTAAAGGCGACCAATGATAAACCCAAAAGCACGCAGCCCCATATTAAAACGGCGTTAAAGTCTTCGGCTATGATTCCATCATCTATGATTTTAGCCATGAGTATGGGCTGAGCCAGTTCAACCAATAATTCTATGAACATAAGAAGAAGGGCGATTGATGCAGACCTTTTATAAGGAAAGGTATAAGAAAAAATTGCACGCATACAAAATCCTCCAAACGTGGATCAAATCTATAGACCTGTTATACAGATCCGGAATGTCTTTCATTGATTAAAATGTGATGTTCTTGCATAGTTTGAGACTCTGGAACGATTTAGTTATACAAAAATAACAAGTCCAGCTATTTCAGTATAACTTTTGTATAATACTAACCCTTCTCCTGATGTGCGCCACTGAGCCAAAAACACGGACTTACATGTTGATTATTCACAATCGTTTAAGTCATAATAGGCAATGTACACGCACATTTATGTAAGTACTTGTTACCCGTATAAAAAGCAAATAGAATTATAGTAATCGTATTTTCCCGAACACACAGGAAGGTGATCCATTTATGGACAACATAAAACCGATTTTCCCCGTTTCTGAAGAATTGTTAGAACTCGTGGACTTGTTAAATCAAGTCTCGGAATCGGAAGAAGAAAACGTCATCCCTCAGACCATGACTGTATTGAACAAAGTGTATGCCCAGGGGATATTGGAAGGCTACGAAAAAGCCATGCAGAAACAAGGACAAACAACAAAAAAATAACGTGAGGTGAAAACAGATGAAGGAAGATGGGATCGGCCTTGATGTTACTCTTGAAGTGGTATGCGGAAAGTGGAAAGGGTTAATTCTTTGGAAACTCATCCACGAAAATCATCTGCGTTTTAATGCACTGCGGCGGTCCCTTGATGGAAACATCTCTTCCCGAATTCTTGCCAGAGAGTTAAAGAAGCTCATCCATGATGGTTTGGTCGAACGTATCGATTATGAAACCGTGCCTCCCAGAGTAGAGTATCGTGTGACGCCTTATGGGCGGACAACAGCCTCTTTCCTGGAGAAGATGAACGAATGGGGCATCCACCATAAGCGGAGGGCGGACCAGCAAGAAAGTCTACCTGACGTAACGAATCAATTAAAAGAACAATAAAAAAAAGAGGCACGTATGCCGGTGAGTGCCTCTTTCCGCAGGACCCTAAGAGCGGTCATTAGGATAAACCAGGCCGATTTGCCTCCGGGCTTCCTCCATGACTTTCGCTGTTATCAGCGTATGCTCCAACGAATTATTCTCCGACCGACTTTTTCCCTTCTCCACCAGACTAATAAATTCAGCCGCTTCATAATACATAGGTGAAAACTCATCTTCGAAAATAAGCTCTTCTATGGATCCATCTCTATACATGATTTTTATATCTTTCGGCTCCGAAATATTGGGAATGAGCATCGTACCTTTTTCCCCTTGAATTTCAGAAGGAGCATGAGAATCCACGATTTTGGAGTGCACCACCACTCCCTCCATGTCATCATACGCTGCTACCACACTTCCTTGACCATCAACACCAGAATCCAAAAACACGGCACTAGCCTGGACATGATTGGGCGCACCAAAAAGAGCGACCATCGGATAAATTCCATAAATACCAAGATCCATCAAGGAACCGTTCGACAGTTCAGGTTTAAAGGCATTCAAAACCTCACCTCTTTTGTATGCATCATAACGAGAGGAATACTTACTGAAGTTTCCTACAAAACGTCTCACTTTGCCGATTTTATGTAGATGTTCCTGTATGCTTAAAAAACCTGGCATGAGTGTAGACTTCACTGCTTCCATTAACACAACGCCTTCTTCTTTGGCTACTTCAATCATCGAAGCAATTTCCTGTTGATTAGAAGCCATCGGTTTTTCACATAAGATGTGCGTTCCTTTCCTCATGATCGTCTTCGCCTGCTCCGCATGAAAGGCATTCGGGCTCGCAATATAAATCGCATCCACATTTGAACTTGAGGCCATCTTTTCTATATCTGTGTAAGTCTCCCGTGCACCGTGTTTGGATGCAAAAGCGGCTGCTTTGTCTTCTGTACGAGAATATACGGCCTGTAATGTGAAATGGTCATGCTGTTTCGCTGCTTCTATGAATTTTTCTGTAATGGTATTGGTTCCTATAATTCCAAACTTAACCATGTAAGACACCTCCAAATAACCTATTCTCATTATACATGAAATCGGTTAGAAACACCCACACCCAGCACTGTCTTAATCCATGTGTTTCAAGGCAATTTTAGCCAGTACCTGCTGACCTTTTGCCGTTGGATGGACATCCCCCTTGATGATGTACTCAGGGTGACCATGATAGGCTTTATAGGCATCGATAAGTGTAACGGAAGCAAAGTGTTTCAGCAGCTTGATTAAGGAAGCGTACTGTTGGTTAATATAAGCGAGCGGCGTGTTCAACTGATCACCGGCAGCTGGATAAGGATTGTAGATGTTGTAGACGAGGACCTTCCCGCTCGTTAATTCGTCAATCTCAAGAATGGTCGAATAGACATTATAAATGAGATCTCGAATAACCGGGGCAGCCTCCTCCATTTTCAAACCATCCAGCCCCCCATTCTTTTTGACGACATTCAATAAATCGTTGCCACCGATATACACAATGACATAATCGGCGTTCTTAATACTTTTTCTGAAGGTATCATTGGATTGCACAGCTGTTAACAATTCAGCAGATGTCAGGCCGGGAATGCTCAAATTGGTCACTTCTATATCCTTTTTCACTCCAATTAGAGATGGAAACGACTCTTTTGGAGGATTACTATTATCTTCATCTAAGTTGTAACCAAATGGAATGGAATCTCCGATGGCGACCAATCTCTTTTCTTTAAAAGCTGCTAGGTCCGAAGGTGCCAGAATGACAGCGAACACCATGACCAGGATCCAAATATTCTTCATTCTCTACCCCTGCCTTGATTTATATGTAAAACATGACGCCTGATGATCACCAAGCGTCACATCTACTTATTTTGCTATAAACATTTGTACCCAGTAGTTGCCGTCTTTCGCATATCCGACACCAATGTGCGTCACATTCTTATTCATAATGTTTTTACGGTGACCTGAACTGTTCAACCAGCCATCGACAACCGATTGCGGAGACTGCTGGCCTGCAGCAATGTTCTCAGCTGCTGTGGAGTAATCCACTCCAAATTCCCTCAGCATATCAAAAGGACTTCCGTAAGTTGGAGAAGTATGGGAAAAATAATCGTTCTTCGCCATATCTTCAGATTTCGTTTGAGCTACTTCTTCAACTTCATTGCTATTTTTAAGGGGTTTCAGGCCATTTTTCTCACGAGCTTTGTTCGTCAAATCAATGACCTGTTGTTGAAAGTCACCCGTTGCCTCATCGCTCTCTCGTGCAGTATTATCACGATTTTGCTCAGCTTGATCAGGGTTTTGTCGTTGCGCCTGGTCTCCACCTTGTGGATCTTGAGTGTACCGGCCATCATGGTCAAAAAAGTATGGACCTTGAATGGATCTGTTTGTTCCACTTGGGTTCATGCCTTCAAAAGGAATGTTGGCATCAAAGCGGTTTTGACCATATGCCCCTGGTTCCATTTCTCCCGGTTGATTTCCGTTCCCTTGCATTCCTTGGTCTTCTGGACCAAAACTGACTTGATTCAAGTTGTTACGCTGACTTTCACGCGCACGTTCTTCCGATGTATTACAAGCAGCTAACATGGCAATCATCATGAGCGCTGCGAATAGAATAAACCATTTTTTCTTCATCATGCATCCTCCTCAGGATTAATCTTCACGTTTACTATTTGCATCAAAGCAAACAATATCCCTGAGAAGAAGTACCAGTTCACCACACCAATCCCTCTTTATTTCACATAAGCTCCCGTTTGTGGAAGACTCAGTTTCGAGATGTTCGTGTCATTCTAGGGGCTCCGGGGGATGACTCGCTTTCCGCGGGAGCGCGGTGAGCCTCCTCGGACTACGTCCTGTTGGGTCTCACCATGCACTTTTTTCCTCGTAGATATCCGGTTCCGGCGCCTAGCGGCTAGTGAGACTTCCCTCGCCTCTGATCGAGGCGCCTGCACACTTAAGGTAGGAGTCTCGCCATTCCCCTCTGCCCACTTGCTGGAAGAAATTCTCGAAACTACCTTCCAGCAATAGGAGCTTTTATGGTTAAGAATCCTATATCAATGCGGTTTAAGCAGGATTTATAACAGTTTTAGGCAGGGTAATATAAGAGGGATTTCGAGAACCTCATATGGCAACGGGGCGGAGGGAAACGGTGAGACTCCTGTGGGAAGTGCGTGGTAGATGAGACCCCGCAGAGCGTTAGCTCGAGGAGGCTCATCACTCGCCCACGGAAAGCGAACCTTTTCCCGGAGCCCCTAAATCCACACAAACATATCGAAATCGAGTCTTCCACAATCCTGCCATATAGTGAAATAAATAAAAAACCTGAAGGTTCCTTTAAGGACCGTTCAGGTTTTGAGAAGGTTATTTGGTGTGACAGTCGGGGCAGCAATGTTTGCAGCCATTGACTTCGTCGTAAGTATTTTTGGCAACCTCAAGTGCGTTTGCGCAATCGTCATGGCCGCCTAATTCCAATAAATTCTGCTCAAAAGGCATAAAATCACAACCTTCAACATGCACTTCATGTTCGCCACCAGTCTGCTGGTTCTGATTCACATAAAATTGTGCCATTCCATTACCTCCTTTGTGAAGGCATTCCCCTACCAGATGAATGACAAACACAAATGGATGGTCTCAAGCGGCTTTTCTAATCATCAAGATGGAAGCATACGACTTTTTGTTCAGTCATGGATTCTATGCTGAAACGTACGCCCTCTCGTCCGATACCGGATCCCTTCGTACCTCCAAACGGCATTTCATCAATTCGATAATCGCTGCTGTCATTGATCATAATTCCACCTACATCCATTTTTCTTATGGCTTTAAAAGCCTGATTGATATCGTTTGTAAAAATTCCTGCATGGAGACCATAATTAACAGCATTGGATTGATCAATGGCTTCCTCTAAATCAGCGACAGGGTTTACAATCACCACAGGGCCGAAAATTTCTTCTGACATCACTTTCGCTTCTGACGGAACATGGCTAAGAATCGTTGGAGAATAATATGCTCCGTCACGGACCCCGCCTGTTTCTATTTGTGCTCCCTTTGCTAATGCTTCTTCGACCCATTCGGATACACGGACCGCTTCTTTTTCATTAATCATCGGACCTATATCTGTTCTTTCATCCATTTTATCGCCGACCTTCAGGGCTTCAGCGGCTTCCACAAGTCCATCGAGGAAACTTGCATAAAGTTCTCTTCCCACAAAGATTCTTTGAACACCGATGCAATTCTGCCCTGCCGCTGAAAAAGCACCCGAACAGCACGCATGAACAGCCTTGGAAAGGTCTGCATCATTAAGGACGATGACTGGTGAGTTTGATCCTAGTTCCATGCTTATTTTCTTGGTTCCTGCTTTTCTCGTGATAGCTTCTCCGGCATCAGAGCCTCCCGTAAAAGAAACCATTTTGACGACCGGGTGAGTAACCAGTGAATCTCCGACTTCTTTTCCTGACCCGGTAACCACGGATAGATAACCTTCAGGTAATCCAGCTTCTACGAAGGATTCCGCTAACTTCAACGCACTTAAAGGCGTAGCTGAGGCTGGTTTGACGACGATCGCGTTCCCTGCAGCAATAGCTGGACCTATTTTATGTGCAACTAAATTGAGTGGATCATTAAAAGGAGTGATGGCTCCTACAACACCTAAAGGAAAACGTTGATAATACCCGACTCTTTTTTCACTGCCTGGATTTTGATCGAAATTGATGGTCTCTCCTTTCAAACGTCTCGCTTCCTCGGCACTGATCCGAATGGTTTGAATAGCTCGTGAGACCTCTGAACGTGCTTCGGTAATTGTTTTACTGCCTTCACGTGCGATGGTTGCTGCAAACGCTTCATGATCCCTCTCCATAAACTCAGATACTTTGTTAAGTATATGGATGCGTTCATGGGTAGGGATGGGGTCTCTCATTCGAAAAGTGCGGTCTGCGGTTTCAATAGCTTCGATCATGTCCTCTTTCGTGGCAGAGGGGACCGTGGCCAGCACTTCATTGTTCTGCGGGTTGCTTACTTCAAAACTGTGTAACCCTTCCCGCCATTCTCCCCCGATCAGCATTTTATAGCTTTTAACCTTCGTGGTCATGAGTGACTCCCTCCTCCGATTTTGGCTGCCTGCTTCTGTTTGTGGCAATGAATCAGATCGATTAACAACGAAAACCCTGTTTCCTTCAACCCTGCTCCTGCACCTGTGAGCATGATGGGACCGGAAAGATCACATTCATAAACAATTGCATTGGTTGCACCATTCACACGAGCTAGGAGATCATCCTTTTTCACACGTTCCGGTCGTACAATCGCCTTCACCGATCCGTTATTCTGAGAGATACGGGCAAGCAGCTTCCATTTTTCACCGGCCTTTTCCGCTTCTTTGATATCTTCTACTGTTAAACCGGTAATCCCGGCACAGAAAATGTCATCCGGGTCCAGATGAACCCCATACACATGGTTCGATAATATAGCCGCTTTATACCTGACATCGTAGGCTTCAATGTCACTCGTCGGATCGGCTTCGGCATAACCGAGTGCTTGTGCTTTTTCAAGTGCTTGATTCAATGTCATTCCACTTTCCATAGCGGTAAGGATATAGTTGGTCGTGCCATTCAATATCCCTCTGATTTCCTTGATTTCATTGCCAGCCAGAGTTTCCAGTGGGAGCCTTAGCGCAGGTGTTCCGCTCATGACTGTTCCTTCGAATCCGAAAAACACATCATGTTCGTTTGCCTTTTCGGTCAATTCCTGATAGGCGAGAGCGACAGGACCTTTGTTAGTCGTTATGACACTTTTACCGGTTTCAAAAGCACGATGACAGTGAGTAAGCGCAGGTTCACCGGTTTTGACATCGGTGTAAGTGACTTCAATAATGACATCCGCCTGTGATTCCTCTATTGTTTCGACACTGTTCCACCCTTTAACCGTCTGACTGGATGACGGATAAGTTTCTACAGATCCCGTTTGTTTCACACACTCCAGTACCCTTGGAATATTCAGTCCATCCGGTTGAAAAATGGATCCTTTCATGACATCCGAAATGGCCACGATTTCCACATCAAGTCCGTAGTTCTGCTGAAGTTCCTGATGCTTTTCCTCTACAATTTCCGCAAACGCCTGACCTACGCCTCCAAATCCAATCATGGCTATTTTCATACTCAATGGACTCCTCCTCGGTCAAGTATTAAGTAAGCACTCTCCAAAAGCACGCGCACACCCATCGTCATTGAACGTTCATCAATATCAAAATCTGATTGATGGAGGCTCCTTTCCCTTTCCAGACCGCAACCGAGAAAAAACATCGCCCCTGGTATCTTTCTAGTGAAATGACTGAAGTCTTCACTCCCCATGCCAAAGGGCTCTTCATGCATTTTGAGCCCGGATGCAGCTTCGTGTATGATCCGGTTTATTCTAGGATCGTTGATCAATGAGGGTTCCCCGTGATGGATGTGAAGTGAATATTTCCCGCCGAGCGCTGAGACGATTTTAGCCGCCTGACGGATTTCATTGCCTAACATTTCCCTTACATCATCTTTATAGGATCTTAGAGTTCCTTGAATCTCTACAATGCTTGGAATAACATTGCTGGCCTCTCCGGCCTGCACCTGCCCAACACTGATGGTGCCGACGTCCATGGGATTCACTTTTCGACCATTTATGCTGTATAACGCCTGCAACACATAAGTCGACATCCATATTGGGTCTTTCACGTGTTGCGGATATCCCGCATGGCCGCCGCTTCCCTCAATTCTCAAATGAAATTCATCATTGTTCGCCATGCTTGGTCCATCATTCCATTGAATCTCTCCGAATTTCCTCCAGGGGCACATATGCAGGGACAGAATGGCGTCCATGTGTTGAATTTTTCCGGAAGCCAGCATTTTTATCGCTCCCGTTTCCCCTGCTTCATCACAACTTTCTTCTGCAGGCTGAAAAATCAGTTTGACCGTTCCTTGAAAACGGCCTGCCTTTGCATCCTCCGCCAACAACTTTGCAATGCCGAGCAAGATAGCCATATGTGCATCATGCCCGCACGCATGCATGACTCCAGGGTTATGCGAAGTCCAGGAAACACCCGTTGTTTCTGTAATCGGAAGGGCGTCCATATCTGCACGAATCCCGACAACAGGTCCCTCCCCGTGGCTGACGGAGGCAATGATCCCATAGCCTCCGACATTCTTTTCGATTTCAAATGCCTGGAAGCTTTCTATTATTTCTTCTAACTTTTCACTTGTTCGTTTTTCTTGAAAGCTGAGTTCAGGGAAGCGGTGGAAGTCCCTCCGCCACCCCACTAAATCATCAAAAATCTGGTCTGAGCGCAAGGTGAGATCCGACTTTTCGGTCTTCACATCTTCCCTCCTCACTTCTTCACATAAGTGTGTAACGATTGGAAAGCCTGTGAAAGGTCATTTTTCAAGTCTTCGATATCTTCAATGCCAGCGGAGTAACGAATCAAGCCTTCTGGAATACCCATAGCTGCACGCTCTGCCGGGGTGCATTCCACATGACTTGTCGTTCTTGAAGGTCCAACAACAGTTTCCACTGACCCTAGATTGGCAGCGCGATTGGCGAACTGCAGCTTCGGTAAAAGGTCCCGTACAGTGGTTACTCCGCCTTTCACAGCAAAGCTGAGCATCCCTCCAAACCCTTTCATTTGTTGTTTTGCGATTTGATGATGTGGGTGAGAAGGCAGTCCTGGATAAAAAACTTCTTCCACGAGTTCGAAGGTTTGTAAATGTTCCGCAATCGCTGCAGCATTTTGGTTTTGCTGTTCCACACGAAGCTTCAGTGTCTTCATGCCTCTTAAAAGCAAATAGGCAGCCATTGGATCGAGGGTGGCTCCGTTAATTTCTCTGTAGTGATATACCGCGTCGACTAGGCTCTTCCTGCCACATAACGCCCCACCTAAAGCATCGGCATGCCCGCCTAAAAATTTCGTTGCGCTATGGATGACAAGGTCCGCTCCAAGATCCAATGGGTTTTGATTCACAGGCGTAGCAAATGTATTATCAACAACAACCGTTGCCCCTACCGCTTTGCCGGCAGCAGCCAGCCGCCTGATATCCGTAATTTTCACCGTCGGGTTCGTCGGGCTTTCCAAATAAAGCACTTTGCAGCCTTTAGCTACCTCAGCTTCCAGTGCCTCATGATCTCCGGTTTCACACAATACGACTTCCATTTGCTGTTTGGGAAGGAATTCTGTAAAGATTTTATTGGTTCCTCCGTACGTATCCTTAATGGTTACCACCCGGTCACCCGGGAATAGCAACGTGCCAAGCGTATTACTGATTGCCGCCATCCCAGTGGAAAAGCTTGTAGCCGCTTCTGCATTTTCTAGAATGCGAATTTTTTCTTCGAAAGCCTGAACGGTCGGATTTGTGTTTCGTCCATAAATATGACCCGGCTTATTGCCAACCGCTACTTCATACCATTCGTCCATGTCGTCATAACCAAAAGAAACACTATGAACGACAGGCACTTGCGTCGCTCCAAAAGCGAGTTGTTCTTTCTCACCGGCCCAAATTGATTTGGTACTAAACTTTGCGTCTTTCATCCGTAACGCCCTCCCGAACTAATAGTTGATGGTATACGTGTCTTGCAATAGCTGTATCCTGCACCCCCGTGCCTGTCAGATCACAAATCGTAATGTCCTCATCCGCTTGGCGGAACGATCGTTTTCCACTTGTGACTACCCCAAGCTCTATCGCACGATCCAGTTGATTCGGTGACATACGCAGCTCTCCCAAACGGGCGGACTGAGCTTTCACATCACAGACGATGCAATCCGCTCTTTCCAAAACTGTGGCATCCAGTTCCCGCTTATGTTCTGCATCCGAACCCATAGCGGTGATGTGGAGTCCCGGTCTTACCCAATCCCCATAGATCAATGGTTCTTTGGACGGTGTCGTTGTTACCACGAGATCGCTTTTTCCTACCACTTGCTCCACTGAATCACAAACGATCAAATTAATCCCCAGTTTCTGCTCCATTTCTTGTTTATACTGCAGAGTTTTTTCAGGGCTCCTCCCATAAACGAACACATGCTCAATCGGACGAACCAACATAAGTGCTTGGAGCTGGAGACGAGCTTGAGCTCCTGTACCAAGGATCCCTGCAACCCGGCTGTCTTTCCTGCTTCCATATTTTGCAGCCACAGCTCCGGCAGCTGCCGTTCGCAAATCTGTCAACCAGCCTTCATCGGCCAAGACCGCCAGTGGTTCTCCTGTATGACTATTGATGAGAATCATCAGCCCATTCGCACTCGGAATTCCTAAGGCAGGGTTATTAAAAAAACCAGAAGACAGCTTCACAGCAAAACTGTCTTCACCTTTAATATAGGCGGACTTAATATCCACTTCGCCGTTATGGTCCGGCACATCCACACGCATGATGGGCGGCATCGTTGTTTCTTTTTCTACTAGTGAGGTGAAGGCTGTTTCGATTCTGTCTATAAGTTCGGTATCCAGACGAATCACTTTTTCAATGTCTTTCCGTTCATAGAGTCTAATTTCCCATCACTCCTTCAGCTGATTTGACCGCTCAAATCCATATGATCACGAATGATTAACTCCTGCGGATAGGTGGTGAACCGTTCACTGCCAGATTCCGTGACTCTAAAGGTTTCACTGATTTCAATTCCATCCGTATCGAACCATAGCGCCGGAATCAAATGGAACGTCATATTGGGTTCCAGGATAGTCAAATCTCCTTTACGAATGCTCGCTGTATGCTCTCCCCAATCTGGTGGGTAATTGAGGCCAACGGAATAACCTAAGCGCGCCTCTTTTTCATACCCATGTTTCTTAATGCTCTTCCTCCACACTTCTTCCAATTCTCCACAAGTCACTCCAGGCTTTGCAAAGTCGAGGACATTCTGAATCCCTTCCAAAACGACCGGGGCGACTTGTTTCATTTTTTCATTCGGTTCTCCTATGGAAACCGTACGGGCAAGAGGGACATGGTATCGCTTGTAGCACCCGGCCAGTTCGACGATTACTGCATTGCCTTTGACAAAAGGACGGTCTGACCAGGTCAAATGGGGAATGGACGTATGATCCCCGGTCGGTAGCAGTGGAACAATTGCTGGGTATTCACCACCAAACTCCGGCGTCCCCCTTACCAGGTGATAGTAAATCTCAGCTGCCGTATCACATTCCCTGACGCCTGGGTCAATGCTTTCCACCCCTTTGGTCATCGCTACGTCCGCAATTTGCGCTGCCCGTCTCATATACTCGATTTCCTGATCCGACTTGACGATACGGACGCTGTTCACAAGCAATGTCGCATCCTGAAAGGTTGCATTCGGCAGTCCTCTTTCCAATCTTTCAAAAGCCTTCGCTGTAAAATAGTAATGATCCTTCTCAACACCTATTTTCCTATTTCCGTGACCGATTTGAAGCAGAATATCTGCCATAAAGTCCATCGGGTGATAAACATTTGAATGGACATAGTAATCCGGATAGGCGATGACATTCTCATCATAGATCCACGTCGTCACCCGAGCCCCATTCGCATCCTGGTAACGACCGATCCACAGCGGCTGTGGTTCATCAATGATAACCACAAGCATTTGGTGTACATAAAAAGACCAGGCATCATAACCAGAAAGGTAATTCATGTTTGCCGGGTCTGTAATCAAAAGCACGTCAATTCCTTGGTCAGCCATTCGTTTCTTCGTTTTCTGCAAACGCTGCTGATACTCTAAAATGTCAAAAGGAAGAACCATTTCATCCCCTCCGCGCTATTTGTCTGAATATTTAAATTACTATACATTCATTGTATTCAAAGAATTTTTTTCTTGTAATGTAAAAAGTGTATGAAGTTTTGAGGATGTCCTTAATACAATGTCGTCGTTAACCTCTCTATCAACCTTATGTTAAGATACGATTAACCCGATAGAAGGAGGATGAAGATGACATACAGTTACTTATCCCATTTGTACTGCCCGAAATGCGAGGAAACCTATAAAGCCAGTGAACCTCAGCATCTTTGTACATGCGGGTCTCCTTTACTCGTAAGCTATGATTTAGACAATCTGAAAGAGTCGTGGTCTCCTGAGCAGTTGCAAGAAAGAGCACCCGACCTTTGGCGTTACCATGAACTATTACCACTCCAAGACCCTACATACAAAACTTCCTTGGGGGAAGGCATGAGTCCGTTGATTCCCCTCCCCACTCTTCAGGCCGATATGAATATCCGCAAACTGCATATGAAAGATGAAGGGATCATCCCTACTGGATCGTTCAAAGCTAGAGGAGCTGCGGTCGGCGTATCAAAAGCTAAAGAACTGGGAGTGAAAGAACTTGCCATGCCGACCAATGGCAATGCCGGTGCCGCCTGGTCTTTATACGCTTCAAGAGCATCGATGGAATCAACCATCGTCATGCCCGTCGACGCACCGAAAATTACCCGGAACGAATGTGCCTTATCTGGGGCCAACCTTTTTCTCGTCGACGGACTCATCAGCGATGCAGGTAAAATCGTGGCGGAAGCTGTAGAAAAATCAGGACTCTACGATGTGTCCACACTAAAAGAACCATACAGAATTGAAGGAAAGAAAACGATGGGGCTTGAGATTGCCGAACAATTAGGATGGAACGTTCCAGATATTATCCTCTATCCTACAGGTGGTGGTGTCGGATTGATTGGCATTCATAAAGCACTGAGAGAATTGCAAAAGCTTGAGTGGATTACCGAAGACCGGATGCCGAGACTGGTAGCTGTCCAATCCGAAGGCTGTGCGCCGATTGTGAAAGCATGGCAGGAAGGACAAAAAGAATCGTCATTCTGGGATGATTCTGAAACGATTGCATTCGGCATCAATGTCCCAAAAGCAATTGGAGATTTCCTCGTCCTCGACGCCCTTTATGATACAAAAGGATGTGCGGTAGCCGTCAGCGACACTGAACTATTAGAGGAACAAAAAAGGATCGCTCAAAAAGAAGGGGCCTTCGTCTGCCCAGAAGGAGCTGCAGCATTTGCAGCTGCCAGAAAGTTAAGAGCAGAAAATTGGATTTCCGCAGAGGATGAAGTGGTCGTACTTAATACGGGCGCTGGCATTAAATATCCAGATACGGTTCAGATCGAAATTCCGGTTCTTCAACCTGGGGACAGTCTGCAAAGCAAGGTTTAAACTTACTACACGAAACATTTACAAATTTTGTGCCACGTATATAAATCCACCCCCCTTCTTCCGATATTAAGGAAAAGAGAGAAAAGACACAGAAGAAGGGGTTTGGAGTATGAGAAGCTTTTGGAAAATGAACCGGACAATCCGGGCAAAGGTATTCATTATGGGATTGTTGCTTTTGGCTATCCCGTCATTAATTATTGGATTGATCGGCTACCAGTCTAGTAAAGGGAGTCTTGATGAACTTGGAAAGACAAACCTAAAAAACAGTGTAGAACAAGCGGTGGACATGATTGAAATTGCTAATCAATCGGTTCAGGCAGGGACCCTCTCCCTGGAAGAAGCACAAGAAACAGTAAAAGAACAACTCCTCGGACCCATGCAGGAAGATGGAACTCGTCCGATCAGCTCAACTATTGACCTTGGTGAAAACGGTTACTTTTTCGTGTTGGATGAAAAGGGAACCGAATTAGCCCACCCTTCCCTTGAAGGGGAAAATATATGGGAATCCCAAGACTCAAATGGAGTCATGGTCGCACAGGAGCTTATCGCAAATGGAACCAACGGAGGCGGTTTCACCTATTTTGAATGGCCGTTGCCGGGGGATCCTGATACCGTTGCCCCTAAAGTATCCTACTCCCTTTACGAGCCATCTTGGGGCTGGATTGTCGTCTCAGGCACATACATGATGGATTTCAACAGCGGAGCCAGTCAGATCTTAAACACATTATTAATCACGCTTGGAGTATCGTTGATTTTAGGTGCCATCATCATATGGTTCTTCTCCAATCGCTTAACAAAGCCGATCAAACAGTTATCTGACCACTCTACAAGGATTGCTGAAGGAGATTTCACTGCAGCCGACCTTCAAGTGTCGAACAAGGACGAAATAGGCGTGCTCGTGGAAAATTTCAATACAATGAAAAACAACCTGAAGGCGCTGATCCAGTCTGTTTCTGCTTCTTCAGAACAAGTGGCAGCTGCTTCCCAACAATTGAACGCCAACGCGGAAGAAAATTCACTTGCGGCAGAACAAGTAACAACAGCTATTCAAGAAGTAGCGGCAGGATCTGATCGACAGATGGACAATGCCAATGAATCATCCGAATGGATTCATGATATATCATCAAATATTCAAATCATTTCCACTCAAATGATCGACCTCTCAGCGAAGTCGAATCAGACCGCAGAAACATCCGGATCAGGAGAGAAGCTTATTCATACTGCCCTACAGCAAATGCATGAAATCAACGATCATACCAATACCACAAGTGGTACAATTCAGGTTCTCGAGAAAAAATCCAATGAAATTGGCAAAATCGTATCTCTGATTACAGATATCTCTGAACAGACGAACTTGCTCGCGTTGAATGCGGCCATTGAAGCAGCTCGGGCAGGTGAGCATGGAAAGGGTTTTGCTGTAGTAGCCGAAGAAGTAAGGAAACTGGCCGAGCAGTCCAGTCAATCGGCGAATCACATCATGCAGCTGGTATATGATATCCAACAAAAAACCCAGGAAGCCGTTCAGTTTATGAATAAAAGTGATGATGCTGTCAAATCCGGTGTGAATGTGGTCGGAGAAGCTGAGCAGACGTTTAAAACGATTACGGCAGATGTCCATGATCTGTCTGGAGGGATGAACGATATCACGGGATCCATCCAATCGATGACTCATCATATTCAAAGTCTCGTAGAGTCTTTTGAAGCGGTTAAGAACTTCGCTGTCCAGGCTTCAGAACAATCCCAGCACGTGGCCGCTACGACAGAGCAGCAAAATGCATCTATCCAGGAAATTACATCTGCGAGTGAAACATTAGCTCAAGAAGCTGGCAATCTTCAGGAACAAGTCAGTCGTTTCAGGTACTAGGTCCTACATATCTTCAGCCATAGGGCTGTTATATGGATTGTGAACGAATTTGATTGGTAGACGTCTTAGGTTTAATAGTTGCATCAACAAAAACCCCGGGTGAAAAAAGTAAAGGGGTCAAGTGGACTCCACATCCACTCCCCAGCATAAAAGGAACTCATGCTTCGGCATGAGTTCCTTTTTGCTTCATATCGCTTGTACAACGGACGATATGTCCGGGGCGTGTGTAATGGCTGAAATGACAGCGACACCGTCCGCTCCCGCTTCCATTACTCTTCCAGCATTTTCAGGGTGGATCCCTCCAATGCCGACTACAGGTATGCTTGGATACTCACGTTTGACGACCTTGACCCAGTCAGGTCCTGCTACAGGGCTAGCGTCTTTCTTCGTCATTGTCCTGTACATCGGACCTACACCTAAATAGTCGACAAGATGGACAGGACTCTGTTCTAATTCTGTCCGATCGGATACCGATAACCCTATGATTGTATCAGGATATTTTGAACGAATTTCTTTCACACTTCGATCACTCTGCCCCACATGTATTCCATCAGCTTGAAGCACATCAAAAAGTTCGATGTCATCGTTAACAATAAATAAAATACCCGCTTCAGCACAACGTTGACGCAGCTTATGACCGAGACTGTACATCGCCTCTCCAGTTAGAGCGCCTTCTCCTTTTTCTCTATATTGGAAGCACGTGATTCCAGCTTCAATCGCTTCATCCAAAATACTCAAAGGATCTTTGGCACAGTTTTGGCTGCCCATGACGAAGTATTTTCGAAGGGTAGAAGCTTTCATGCCTCCTCCCCCCTTGCTAAAGCATCGACAAACCGCGGTATGAATGTCCCTGGTCCTTTGACATCAGGTTGACCTGCTGCTTGTTCCGCCGCCCGTCCATAATGGCTTAATGTTGCCAGCACCTTCTCTTTAGGACTTCCTTCTACCGCTAAGCTTGCTGTAAGCAAAGAACCAAGCAAACAGCCAGATCCTGTAATTTGAGCAAGGAGAGGATGTCCTGTTTCATTGACAAAAACATCCCCATCGATACATCCGACATCCTGTTCTCCTGTACAGACGGCTCCAGTCTGATATTTCTCCGCTACTAAGCGGACGATGGCTTCGGAATCAGCTGCTCCTGTGGAGTCTACGCCTTGCGTTTCCACATTCAGACCGATGAGATGGGCAAGTTCTCCGGCATTCCCTTTAATAACCGTCGGAGTCACCTCCTGCAAGATCCTCTGACATGCATCTGAACGATAACGAGTAGCAGGAGCGCCGACAGGATCGAAGACGATAGGAATGCCGATTTGATTTGCAGCTTTCCCAGCAAGGATCATGGCTTTCACCTGTTCTTCATGAAGCGTTCCTATATTCAATAACAGTCCTTGAGACAATCGGGTGACATCCGCCACTTCCTGTGTGGCATTGGCCATGATCGGCGATCCTCCAAAAGCTAAAAGACCGTTCGCTGTAAAATTCATCACCACTGAATTCGTGATGTGATGAATCAGTGGGCGCTGTGTTCTTACTCTTTCGATAACACTTACAGCCATTTGTTGAAAACCTCCTCACGTAAAGCAAAATGATTGGTCGGTCCGCTTCCTTTTCCTAAGTCGAAGGAGTGGCGAATCGCTTCTGTTACGAAGTATTTGGCTTCTTTGACAGCTTGTGGCAAAGCGTGTCCCTGACTCAGGTAAGCCGTAATGGCTGCTGAGTACGTGCACCCTGTGCCATGCGTATTTGAAGAATTAATCCGTTCAGATTCAAATTCATAGACACGTCCACCATCATATAGAAAATCAACCGCTCTTCCATCGAGATGGCCCCCTTTGACAAGAGACGCTCCTGCACCTAAATCTTTCACAATTATTTCGGCTGCTTCTTTCATATCTGCTTCTGTTTTAATTTTTCCTCCGACAAGGACTTCAGCTTCAGGGATGTTAGGAGTGACGAGTGATGTCCTGGGTACAAGATATTCTTTTAAATACCGTTGATCTTCTTTTTCAATCAAAGGGTCCCCGCTCTGGGCAACCATGACAGGGTCCATGATGTAAGGAGCAGCCACTTCATTCAACCATTCACTGATGACTTTCATCATCCCCTTATTGGCAATCATCCCAGTTTTCAGTGCATGAACAGGCATATCCTCAGAAATAGCTTCCAGTTGACTCTTAATGAAGTTTTCCGGGAGGTGATGAACATCCTTCACACCTGTCGTGTTTTGGGAAACGACTGAAGTTACAACACTCATCCCGTAACTCTTCAATTCCTGGAACGTCTTCAAGTCTGCCTGTATACCCGCGCCACCACTCGGATCAGTCCCTGCAATTGTCAGCGCACATGATACTTGTCTCATCTCACAACCTCCTTTTCACAAGGCCATTGTTCTTGTGTGTAAGCCATATCCCAAAAAGCATATTCCAGCTGACAGCTTTTACGAAAAGCTTCTCTCATCCGCTGTTTTTCTAGTTCAGACGCTTGTGCAGCATACTGATCAAGCCGCTCACATAACACCGCCGTCAGACTGTTCACCTCTGCATCGGCATAAAAATCGATCCAAGGGAGAAAAGGATGGTCAACCCCTGGCTGGTAGTGGTTCTTAAGCTCGACCCCGATTTCATAATAGGTCCACGGGCATGGAAGCAAGGCCGCTAATATTTCACCGATCCCCCCATTATGGGCATGAAATAGCATATGCTTTATATAGTGATCAGCAGTCGGCGGCAACGGATACCCTTGAAGCTCTTCATAGGAAACGCCAATCTGTTCACAAAAATTGTTATGAGGATGGATCTCGCTGTTCAACACAAAATCGATTTGCTTATTAAACAGTTGAATGTCTTCTCTACAAGGGGACTTGGAAATAGCGATTCCATACACATGCATAAAAGCATTCAGATATTCATAATCAGCCTTGATATAATGAATCAACGCTTCTTTTGATACCTCTCCTTTCCCGATCCCCTGGACGAAGGGATGAGTGAATATTTTTTGATAGATATCCTGATTTTCATTTCTTAATTGTTTGGAAAAAGACATGGTAGAGCCTCCTATTATTCTCGGAAGCTACTAGAGGACAGAAGGGGATTCTTACTACTTCCCTCCGCCGGCATGACCCGGATCAGGTATTGAGGGACCAAGGAATGTTTCCTTATCTCAGCGAATACTCGCGCCCCTAGCAGTTTCCGTGTATTATGGTTGTAAGATCATGTTTTCAACTTTCACTCGTGATAAAATGAAGGCAGCAATGAAAGCCCCCGAGACACTGCTTACGACAAAAGAAGGAACAAATGCAAAAACACCAGCTGAACTTCCCATCAAGACGTGTGCGATCGGGACAGATGCCAAAGCTCCGATGACTCCAGTACCGAGCACTTCACCAATCACCGCAGAACTTTTTCTTTCAAACATCCTGTAAAAAATCCCTGCCAATAATGCACCAAACATCCCGCCCGGAAAAGCAAGAAAGGTGCCGACCCCTAATAAGAAACGTAAAAGCCCGATAACAAAAGCAATCATGACCGCCGGCACGGGGCCAAGCACCACCGCCGCAATCACATTAACCGCATGCTGGACAGGATAAGCTTTCGCAATACCGGCCGGGAACCAAAGGAATTGCGCCCCGAGCGTCCCGATCGCCACAAGCACAGCCATCGTTGTGAGTAGCTTTGTGTTTTTCATATTTCACCACCTTTCTAAACGGGAGAAGAATGGAGGCAAATAAAAAAGCCAGATCCTTAGAGGACCTGGCCTGGTATGCAGTAAGCCGATACACGTATCGTCAGACTACTTCCCTCCGCTGGTATTAACCAGATCAGGTTTGTAAGAGTCAGAAAGCTCGCTCGCTTTCCTCTCAGCCCATTCAGGCTCCCCTAGTAGTTTCATAAACTTATTCGCTTGGTGATTTTCATCATAACAAAATTGGATGTTTCTGTCATGTGAAACTTTTGCTCCCGTTCAAACGTCATCATTAAGAAGATAAGGAGTGTGTGAATGATGAAAATGAGATGGATGCCTGGTATGTTCATGTTTTTCTCTTTATGCCTTAGTGGATGTGGGCTGTCAGAAACGGAGGAAGTAGACCAGAAGGAAGTGGAAGCAGAAGTATCCGACCCGGACATGAGCGGGTTTGTCATGGATCAGGATGAGGACAGTATTCTGGTTGTCACACCGATGGATGATGGGTCAGGGGAGGAAGGAAGGGCCATGTGGGTATCCGGAGCTCCTAAAGGTCTATGGGTCGGCAAACAGGTCGAGGTCTGGGTAGACGGGGATATCGCTGAGTCCTACCCTGAACAAGCCACCGCTGAAAAAGTCCAGGAGCTTGAAATGAGTGAAGTAGAGGGAGCAGACTTAAAAGCTTCTGAAGCTCTTTCTACAGCATTATCTGAAAAAGAACCGGAAAAGGCCGATGTGCTGATAGTTTCTCTGCTTTCTTTTGATAAAGAATCCGACCAGTGGACCGTCAAGCTGGATCGACGTGGGACCAATCAGGGCGAATGGAAAACGACCGTCAAAGATGAAAAATAGAGCGCCGTAAAAAGGAGGCGCTCTATGCATCCACCTTTTTCAATAGCCACAACCTGACGCTCAACTCCAACAAAAAAAGATCGTCCGCATTGAGCAGGGAAAGCCCAGTCAAATGTTCAATGTTCCTCAATCTATGCAGCAAGGATTGACGGTGCAAATTCAGGGCACGGGCGGTCTGACTGACATTGCTGTTGTATTTGTTGTAGACCATAAACGTATGAATGAGTTCTGTCTGCCGTTTCTGGTCATAATCAATCAGCTTCTCTAACGTATCATAGACAATTGCTCCGATTTCTTCTTCATGAGAAAGAGCCATGAGCAAGCGATTCATCCGTGTATCACTGAAAAACGTCCGCTCCCCTTCTTCATGCTGCTGACCGATTTTCAGTGCCGTTTCCGCCTCTTCATAACTTTTATGAAAAACCTGATACCCCCCTTTATGGCAGGAGATCCCCCAGCTGATCGTAATCCCCTTCAACAACTCATGAAGTCTCCGCTCAATCAGGTCAAGAAACTGATTCGCGGTTTCTCCGTAATCCGGCCGGTCTGTTTCCAAATAAACGATGACCTCCCCTTCATCAAAAGTGGTCATCGTCCTCCTATGCAGGGCATCTCCCGCATGTGTGACTTCCTTCTGAATGTAATAATTCCGACTGTTGATTGATGACGACTTGACCTGAGGCATCGTTAAAGAGGTGCGCTCCTCCTCCGGCTGAACGAACCGGATGTGGCCGACAAGACAAATATAAGGCTTCTCCAGGTCATAACCAAGCAGCTGTGCTTTTGATAAAAGAGCTCTGTCCATCTCCCTCTCCCGCTTGGCTAAATCCAGCAGGAAGTTATCCTTAAGCCTGATTTCAGTCATTTCAATGGCATTCTCTTTTACGAAATATAAGGCACATGCGGTAAGCGCATGCTCAAGGATATGAAGGTTCACCCAGGTTAACTCCTTATCTTCCTTTGGCTTAAAGAGGATATATCCTTGTTTCTTATAGTTCGATAAAATGGTAAGCTGGTAGCATTTCTGATCACCGATTTCATAGGTTTCAATGTAATGGCGGAGCGGGTGCTCACTGTCCATTTCGGTTTCTACAAGGGTGCCTTCCTGTGAAAGCTCATGCCCATTCAGGACATCGATGTAGTAACGATCAAAATACTGATTCGCCCGGATCTGTTTGTTGTGATCACTGATCGCGGTTGGAATACCTGTGTTCTGATAGATGATGGATGTGATCTCCTGCAGTCCTTTTCCGTTTAGAACACAGTTGATTAACTCTTGTCGTATTTCTTCCGTCCTTTGCTGCTCTTGGCGGTTCTCCTCATTAATCAATCGTAAAACGTCCTGTAAAATATCTCCGAAACGGACCTCCCATGGAATTTCCATTACAATCAACTCATGTTGCTCCGCAAGTTTTAACACCCGATCCGGGATTTTATAAAGATGACGCCCTGTGGCAAACGCCAGCACAGATGCTTCCGAACGGATGACATCCCTCACATATTCTTCTAGTGCCAGCACATCCTCTCCGCACCCAACCCCTGTACTTAACACAAATTCATTGTTTCTTACAAAGTTTTCCACAGGTGTTTCAATCACGGAGATCCAGTCTACCTGGCGATGATACACCTCTGTCTGCACTTTCGCTTTTTCGAGAACGGGAAGTTTTAAGACTTCCTTCACCGCAACCCCCATCTCCACTCCTCCCCCAATTACGATTTAGCCAAAAGATTTGTAACCGCTTCATGATCGATATTGTTTCCTGTCATGACGACTACGACATTTTTTCCTTGTAGAGCATTACAATGAAGCAAGTGGCCAATCCCTGTGGCCGCTGCTCCTTCCACAACCATCTTATGGTGTTCGAGAGTGAAGATCAGCCCTTCTTCAATATGCGCCTCTTCCACAAGCACTCCTTTATCCATAAAAGCTTTCGTCATGGGAAAAGTGTAACGATTCTCTGTCCCAATTCCTCCAAGCAGGCTGTCAGCCAGGGTATAAGACTCCTCGAGGATGACAGGTTTCCCCTTGGCGAGGCTTTCCTGCATGACCGCTCCCTTCTGCATCGTCACACCCGTTACTAGTATGGAAGGTTCAATAGATTTCATAACAAAAGCAACCCCGGACAGCAGTCCTCCTCCGGACAAGGGAATGATGACCTCATCGACATCCGGACACTGCTCCATAATCTCAAGCGCAATCGTGCCCTGGCCGGCGATAATTTCCCGATCGTCAAAAGGCTTGATCACGGTCATCCCTTCATCTCTTTCCAATTCCGTACACCTTGCTTCTGCGTCATCTTGACTGTGCCCGACGACTTCAACCACAGCTTGCAGCTTTTTCAACCGGTTAACCTTAGCCTCCGGAACACGATTCGAAATACAAACTGTACAAGGAATTCCTAATTGTGCTGCTATATAGGCAACAGAGATCCCATGATTACCCGTTGAAAAGGTAGTTACCCCTTTCTTTAAGTCCTCCTCGGGAAGAGATAGAATTTTGTTAGCTGCTCCTCTGAGCTTGAATGACCCCGTAGGGTGGGTATGTTCAAGTTTCAAGTGAACACGTGCTCCGGTACGCTCAGAAAGAGGCTCTGAATAAAGGATAGGAGTGGATTGGACAAACGAAGCTATGCGACTCTTCGCTTCCCATACCTCTCTGAAGGAAAGGCTGGTCATCATAACGTCCTCCTTCTAGAATTTAGATGAGTCTAAGTTTTGAATTTTCAGTTATTTTTATTATAGTGGAACAACCTCTTATATTTAAAGAGATAAAATACTAGTTAGGTTCAAAGCCGTATTCTTTTGGTGAAAGGCCGCCGTTCTTTGGCGCGCGGCGATCTCAATAAAAGATTAAACAAGTCAGATGACTTAGCCATCTGACTTGTTTTAGGTAAGCCACTATCCCCTATCCCTAAAAACCTCATCCTAGACCACTTCCTATTCGAATCGTAGTTCCAACTTTTGGCCCGGCTGTGCTTTTTTTATTCAAGTGGACTCCTCGTTCTTCATAAAAAAACCTTCAGCCCTGTTTCAGGCTGAAGGTTTCTGGTAGTTGGTTAAGGATTGACTAATAACCTGAGCAAGAGCGCTTACATCTTTGACAGATTGCACACTCGCTTTAAAGATGGCTTCTGGTGGTACTACGGACCAATCCAAACGATATCCTGCTTCCAAAGCTACGCATCGAATGAACTCCCGTAAACTCCTCCCGTTTCCTTCTCTAAAAGGATGGAGCACATTAATTTCTGACATGTAATAGACCAATTTATCTACAATCAGAACCCTGTTCATACTTTTCCAATCTTCTCTCATCATCTGTTGAAATATGGGCTCTGCCGCATCGAGTATGAACCTGGCTTGAGCAAAAGAAAATCCGTCCTTTGTAATATTCTCTGTTCGAATTTCTCCAGCAAAAGGATAAAGATCTGAAAATAGGCGCGCATGGATCTTCTGTAAGTGGCGCAAGTCGAAATCCCCATCAATCGGGGTTGATTGAAGCTCAGCAAGCCTTTGCGCCGTAAACATCGACTCCAAGGCTGCCAGTTGTTTCTCATCCTTAATGTCAAAATGGTTGATTAATACATTTGACCCCGGATAACAATACTTCGACTTTTCATTCCCATACCTAGTGTTAGGCATGACGAGCCAGTTCCAACGCCCGGGTTACGAATTCCTCGTGAGAGATCTCCCCTGTCAGGCACTTTTTCACAAGCAGTTTCTGCTTCTTGCTCAAGCGGTCTCCCTCGACAGCAAGAGAAGCCAGGGCCGGACGCATAAGTAATTCCACTTCTTCCTCAGAACGTACGGTCATCATATCCCTCCGAACTTTAATCCTATCCTCTACATTATACTACAGAAGGAGGTTTTATAGACGGTAAAACCCTGTCAGGACGTCTTTTTCTTACCGGATGTGGTCGTCTTTTTCTTCGTTGTTTTCTTCTTCTTGGACCCTTTTGTTTTCTCCAAAGATTTTTCCAATGCATCCATTAAATTTGTTACGTTATCCGGCTTCGGCTTGTCTTTGGCCGTTGTAACTTCTTCATTGTTTTTCTTCGCTTCGATCAGTTCCATCAGCGCCGTTCGGTATTCATCTTTATATTTCTCAGGGTCGAATTCTGCCGTCAATTGATCAATCAACGTCACCGCCGTACTCAACTCTTTCTTACTCAACTCTGTTTCTTCAGGAACATTCGGCACATCCTGGACAGACCTGACTTCATCAGGATAATGAATGGTTTCCATGACAAGCGTATTCTCATAAACACGGACAATCGCCAGTTGTTCCTTGGAGCGGATGATGATTTTAGCAATGCCAATCTTCTCCGTATCACCAAGTGCCTGACGAAGGAGGCTGTACGCTTTTGATCCTCCCTCGCTTGGAGAAATAAAATAACTCCGCTCAAAATAAATCGGATCGATTTCTTCCAATTTAACAAAATCAATGATTTCGACCGCTTTATCTTCCTGTTCTTTCTTCAACTGTTCCAGATCTTCTTTGTCTAAAACGACAAACTTGTTCTTCGCATATTCATAAGCTTTGACAATCTCTTCACTCTCAATATCCCGATCACATACCGGGCAGCGTTTCTCATATTCGACTGGTGATTTACATTCTTCATGTAGCTGGCGCAGTTTGATGTCCTTATTCTCTGTTGCAGCATGCAGTTTCACCGGAATATTCACAAGTCCGAAGCTGATGGTCCCTTTCCACATCGTGTGCATCCCGATCACTCCTTTTTCCTATAGGTTTCACGAGATCCACGAAAAATATGTTTCTCCTCTATGGATAAACTACATAAAAAAGCCTAACCTATTCTAACTAAATGGCAGCATAGTTGAAGACTCAGTTTCGAGATGTTTATTGAGTGGATGGGGCTGCGGGGAAACGGTGAGACTCCTATGGGACGTGTGGGACAGGTGAGACCCCGGAAGGCCTAGCCTGAGGAGGCTCACCGCCCGCCCCATGGAAAGCGAACCTTTTCCCGCAGCCCCTAAGCTCCCACTAACATCTTGAAACTGAATCTTCAACTAGAGGGAGCTTTTGTGGAAGAAAGCTGAATAGAAAGGAGATGAGGAAATGAAGCCGATGCTTTTGACAGGGACGACGGAACTGCCGGAGGGAGATGAGTGGGTATATGAAGTGAAGTATGATGGTTTCAGGGCTATTCTCGAAGCAAGCGTAGAAGGGGTCAAGCTTTGGAGCCGGAATGGAAAAGATATGAGCGAACGTTTTCCTGAAATTGTTCAGGTGGATATTCCTAAAAGCCTCCTCCCTATTACACTTGATGGCGAACTGGTCCTATTGAATACTCCCTATCAGGCAAACTTTGAAGCTTTACAAACAAGAGGAAGAATGCGAAGTAAAGAAAAAATAAAGGCTTCTTCTAAACGAAGGCCCGCTACCTTCATGGCTTTTGACAAAATTGAAAAAGGCGCTACTCCTCTATTAACAAGAAAAGAAAACTTGAAGAAGCTTATCGGAAAGCTAAGGCACCCCCAAATTAAATGTATTGATGTATATGAGGAAGTAGAGGACATCCTAACCATCGCTGAGCTGCACTTAGCTGAGGGGATCATTGCAAAAATGAAAAAGAGCAAGTATCAGCCTGGTGACCGCGTAAGACAGTGGCTGAAATGGAAACAATGGAGGACAGTCTCCGGCTTTTTACTAAAGTACGACTCTGAGAACGGGTATTACGATATAGGATTATATAAAGACGACAGCCCTCTCCCTGTTGGAAAGTTTAAACATGGACTGACAGATGAAGAAAGTGAGACACTCCGTACGTTTTTCAAAGAACATGGAAGAAAGAAAAAGGACACATGGCATTTAGACCCCGGCACGTGTGTAGATGTTCATTGTCTAAATGCAGAGGAAGGGGAACTTCGTGAACCCCTCTTCCACCAATTCCGGTTTGACCTTACTCCTGAAGATTGCACAGAATCTAAGAAACAGTGGGATCTTTCCTTGTTTCCTGCTGATTTTGAGCCGACCAATCTGGATAAACCTTTATGGAAGGGTATTGCTAAACAGGATTTTCTCGTTTACATCCGTCAATTAGCACCTCACATGATCTCGTTCCTAGAGGAAAAGAAGTTAACATTGATCCGTTACCCTGATGGGATTTACGAAGAATCCTTTTACCAAAAACATTATCCCGACCATGCCCCGGATTTCCTGAAAATGTGGATGGAGAATGGAGAGCCGTTTATCATTTGCGACCACCTTCACTCTCTTCTTTGGCTTGCCAACCAGGGTGCATTGGAATACCATATCCCCTTTGAGAAGGCTGGTGGTCAAAAGCCCGATGAAATAGTTCTGGATTTGGATCCGAAAGATCGAAGTCATTTCAGTAAGGCCATTACGGCTGCCCAATTATTAAAGCATCTTCTAGACGAACTTGAAGTCAAAAGCTTTGTCAAAACTTCCGGAAATAAAGGCATGCAGATTCATATACCTATTCGCGAGGGGGACTTAAGCTATGAGGAGACTAGGAAAATCACCGAAACGTTGGCGAAACTTCTTGTCAACGAAAATCCCGATCTTTTTACAATAGAACGCTTGAAGAAAAATCGCGGAGATCGTCTGTATATTGACTATGTTCAACATGCAGAAGGCAAAACGATCATTGCCCCGTATTCAACAAGAGCTACTGAAGCCGCAACTGTCGCTACCCCGCTTCATTGGGTAGAGGTGGCAGAAGGTTTGCAACCAGAATCGTTTACGATTCATACAATACCTGACCGAATCGCTCAATATGGGTGCCCTTTTTCTATGTATGAACAGGCCAGGGATCAGCAGCCCATTCAAAAATTGAAGCAATTGCTTCAATAACTTGTCGAATATTGCCCGGGAAATTGAAGGAATATTTTATTGAATAGCCAGTTATATGCATATAAAAGGCTGCCGGTCGTCACCGGCAGCCTTTTATAATATTTTTATTCTGATAATGTTTTGCTTCGCTCACGCAGTTTGAACTTTTGTAATTTTCCGCTGGCGTTACGAGGGAGTTCATCTACAAATTCATAACGTCTCGGCCGTTTGTAGCGGGCAAGCCTGTTTCCTGAAGTACAGAACTCATCCAGTTCTTGTTCGGTGACGCCACTGTCCTTTTTGACAATGTAGGCGACCACCCTTTCTCCCCACAAGTCATCCGGTTCACCAACAACAGCTGCATCCATGACTGCAGGATGATCGAACAAAGCATCTTCGACTTCTCTTGAGTAGATATTTTCACCGCCGGATATGATCATGTCTTTCACACGGTCACTGACCCAGAGATATCCCTCTTCATCGAACGATCCAATGTCACCCGTATGATACCAACCTTTGTACATGGCTTCTTCTGTCGCTTCCGGCCTATTGTAATACCCCTTCATCATACTGGGCCCCCGTACGATAATTTCCCCCAGTTCGTGAGGCTTACATATCTCTTCAGGCTCGGCTGGACCATGCTCATTCGTTCTCACCACTCGCACTTCATGGTTCAACAGCACTCTGCCTGCCGACCCTGCTTTCGTGACCTGTTCTTCTTCAGTAAGGGCGGTAATTGCAGGTCCCATCTCCGTCATACCGTAGGCCTGAAGAAGTTGGACACCTAAGGATTCATGCAGCTTCACAGTCAAAGCCGGGGCCATAGGTGCTCCTCCATAGAGGCCTTGCCTCAACGTCTGGAAATCCTCTTTCGTGAATTCCTCTTGCAGCATCATGTTCCACATCGTTGGAGCTGCAAAGAAGGACGTTACCTGCTCCTCCCTGACCGTTTTAATTACTTCAGGTGCATCAAAGTGGTGAAGCAGAACGTTTGTCGCCCCAATCATCACTCTCGGGAAGAACGCACAATGCAGCTCTGCACAATGGAAAATCGGCGCGACAGTCAATCCACGATCATCTTCTGTCAGTCTCAAACAAGCGGTCATGATGAGCGCTTGATCGACCATATCTCTATGCGTATGGATGACCCCTTTCGGAAGCCCCGTCGTTCCAGAAGTGTACATGATGGCATAAGGGTCGTTCTCGTCCAATTCACACAGTGGTCGTTCGGTTGTCACCCCATCGATTCGTTCATAATAGTTCATCGCATAAGGCAGGTTTTCTTCGTCGATAGACCAAAACTCAATACTTGTCATCTCTTTTGCTACTGGAGCGATTTGAGCAGCCGTCGCTTTTTCAAACACAACCACCTTTGGATCAACGTCTTTTAAAATGAACTCGATTTCTTTTTCCATGAGACGGAAGTTGACCGGATTAAATACCGCTCCAATCTTCATGCAGGCAAACAGCACCGTCGCATATTCAGCTGTGTTAAAAAGGACCGTCGATACTTTATCTCCTTTTTCCACCCCTGAGGCCTTCAGCGCATTCGCAGTGCGGTTGACTTCCTGGTCCCATTCTCCGTATGTCCAGCGTGTACCAAGCCGTAGATCCACCAATCCTTCTTTACCCGCGTACTTCGCCACCGTATGCTCAAACATACTCCTAAGTGTTGGTCCCATTCCTCATCGACTCCTTTTGATTTTTAATAAAATCCTATTTGCCAACGTGCTCGATCCACCTTGAGCTTACTGAACGATCAAATATTGGAGTGCTTCAGCCAGATTATTCTTTGTGAAAAATAAAGCGCACTTTCCTTACCTTCTAAGTACGGGGATCAGACCTGCCTGGTCAACTTTACTTGGGTTGTAATCGAATCGCTCCGTCTAGACGGATCACCTCCCCATTAAGCATCGGGTTATCTAAGATGCTTAAAGCTAACTTCGCATACTCATAAGGCTTTCCTAATCGAGAAGGGAACGGTGTAGCTTTACCCAGGGCACTCCGCGCTTCTTCAGGGAGCTGTTCAAACATTGGAGTTTCAAACAACCCTGGTGCAATAGCCATTACACGGATGCCGTGACGGGCAAGTTCCCTTGAGAGCGGCATCGTCATCGCGGCGACGCCACCTTTAGACGCACTATAAGCCGCCTGACCGATTTGACCTTCATAAGCCGCAATGGAAGCGGTGTTAATGATGACTCCACGTTCTCCATATTCATTTGGCTCATTTTTCTGCATTTTTTCAGCAGCCAGACGGATAACATTGAATGTACCAATCAGATTCACTTCAATGATTTTAGAAAAAGACTCCAGTCGGTGCGGCCCATTTCTTCCAACCACTTTTTCACCTGTTACGATGCCAGCGCAGTTGATGACGGTGTTTACCTGACCAAAGATTTCGGCAGCCGCTTGGAGCATGTGCTCAATTTCATCAGCGGAGGTAACATCCACTTTGGCAAAGAATACAGAAGAGCCTAATTCTTCTGCAAGTACCTCGCCTTTGTCTGTGTTTTGGTCTGCAATCACCACTTTCCCGCCATTTCTTGCAATCTTCCTTACCGTCGCTTCTCCGAGCCCTGATGCCCCGCCTGTCACAATGGCTACCACATTTTTAGAATCCATCGCTATCCCTCCAGCCTTTCAATTACCGTGCCGTTCGCCATTCCGTGTCCTTCACAGATGGCAAGCAGCCCGTACTTACCTGCTGTCCTTTCTAATTCATGAACGAGGGTGGTCATAAGCTTGGCTCCGGTAGCACCTAACGGGTGACCAAGCGCAATGGCTCCACCATTCACATTCAGCTTTTCATGTGACACCCCCGTCTCTTTCATCCAAAACATAGGCACAGGGGCAAAGGCTTCATTCACTTCAAAAAGATCGATATCTTCAAGACTCAGCCCGGCTTTTTGTAAAGCTTTATATGTAGCAGGAACCGGACCTGTCAGCATTAATGTCGGGTCGGAACCGACGACAGCTCTCGAGACAATACGAAAGCGAGGCTTCACCCCCAGTTCTTCTGCTTTCTTCCGTGACATTAAAAGCACAGCTGCAGCTCCATCACTAATTTGACTCGCATTTCCTGCGGTGATTTTTCCGTTTTCCTGAAAAACGGTTTTCAGAGTGGCGAGGGTTTCAACTGACGTACCTGCTCTTGGCCCTTCATCTGATTTGATTACCCTGGAACCAGCCGTGGTCACAGGCATGATTTCTTTTTCAAACCGGCCTTCATCGATGGCCATTAGCGCCCTACGATGACTTTCCGCTGCATAAGCATCAAGCTCTTTCTTACTCAACTGCCACTTGTCTGCAATTCTTTCTGCTGAATGACCTTGATTAATCATCTCGTACTTTGACGTCAACCGTTCGTTGAAAGATGTCCCTTGCATGTTTGAGAACATCGGCACTCGTGACATGCTTTCCACGCCGCCTGCAATGACGACATCCATGTCCCCACACGCAATCGCTTGTGAAGCGAAATGGATCGCCTGTTGACTCGATCCACATTGCCGATCGAGTGTTACTCCAGGCACTTCCATTGGGAATCCAGCAGTCAAGGCAGCAATCCTAGCAATATCCCCTGCCTGCTCCCCCACCTGACTCACACAGCCAGCGATAACATCTTCCACCTCTATAGGGTCGAGGGAAGCCCGTTCGACCAGTTCCTTTAGTACATCTGCTAAGAGAATATCCGGCCTAATTTCGCTGAGACCTCCATTTCTTTTACCCACAGGGGTTCTTACTGCTTCTACGATGACTACTTCATTCATAAATTTCCCTCCTATATTAAGCCCATCTTTTTGGCGATAATTGTTTTCATAATTTCATTGGATCCCGCATAAATCGCCGTGACTGGTGCATCACGGAACCTTCTCGCAATTTCATACTCTTCCATATATCCATATCCACCGTGAAGGTGCATACATTCCATTGCTACCTTTTTTACCAGGTCGGTCGTCCACCACTTGGACATCGACACTTCTTTCACAACGTCCTCACCATTCATGTGAGCCTCAATCGTACGGTCCAGGAATGCCCTCCCGATTTCCACTTCCGTTTGTAGTTCCGCGAGTTTGAATTGAGTATTTTGAAAAGAGGCAATGGACTTCCCAAAAGCTTTGCGCTCCTTCACATAATCAACCGTCAACTCAAGCATCCGTTCACATGCCGCAATGGCACCAATACCTACGATCAAGCGCTCCTGTTGCAGCTGGTTCATTAAATAATAGAAACCTTCGCCTTTTTTACCCAGAAGGTTATCCTTGGAAACGGCTGCATCTTCAAAAATCAATTCTGAAGTATCCTGGCTGTTCAGGCCGATCTTGTCGAGCTTCCTCCCTCGGGAAAAACCGGAAGTGCCTCTCTCAACGACCATCAGACTAATCCCCTTATACGCTGGAGATGCATGGGGATCCGTTTTACACACCACCACTACCAAATCCGCGTGAATTCCATTCGTAATGAACGTTTTTTCCCCATTCATCGTAAACCCCTTGTCGCCTTCTATAGCTGTCGTCTTTATTGAAGCAAGGTCCGATCCTGCCCCCGGTTCTGTCATCGCGATTGCGGTAATACATTCTCCTGTTGTACATTTTGGCAGCCATTTTTTCTTCTGTTCTTCTGTTCCATAAGCTTCCAAATAAGGAACGACTATATCGTTGTGTAAACCAACTCCAATCAATCCCGTCCCTACCTTTTCCATCTCTTCGTTGATGACAACTGAATAGCCGAAGTCTGCTCCAAAACCGCCATATTCCTCATCGAGCCAAGGACATAGGTATCCCTGTTCTCCAAGCTTTCTCCAGAAATCCCGGGGAACTTCCCCTGCCTTTTCCCAATCATCGTAATAAGGATAAGCTTCTTTTTCTAAAAACTTCCGTAAAGACTGACGGAGTATTTCATGTTCTTCTGTTATGTATGATGCCTTCATAATCTTCCTCCCTGAGCATTCTTCGCTAATGGATGTAATTCTCTCTTTACTCCTCCCATTCCTGCCACAAACAGAAAACGCTTACATTTTTATGTATTTAGAAGGATTTCGACATAGTCCATGACTATAACCATCCATCACAATGCGAAAATTGGATATTAAACTAAATGGCAGGTTTCTTGAAGACTCAGTTTCGAGACTTTCCAGGGTTCGTTACCTGGATTGTACGCCAGGGGTGGCTGGGAAGCTACTCGCTTTCCTGCGGGGATGACGGCAAGCCTCCTCGTGCTACGCACTGCGGGGTCTCGCCAGCCAATCCATTCCCGCGGGAGTCTCGCAGCTTCCCAACCACCCCTTTCAGTGTAAGGGAGAAACGAACCCATGAACCAAGTTGGAGGGTCTTTCACTATCCAACTGTTAGAGGTATAAACCGCTGTGGATTAAGCTTTTAAGTGTTATGGAGGTGTTCTATAACCCACTTCCCATAATTATAAGAGCTGACCTTTTGGTAGTGGTTTCGAGCATCTTCCTTGGCAAGGGGGCGGAGGGGAATGGCGAGACTCCTGCGGGAAAAGAGTGCTTGGTGAGACCCCACAGGACGCAGTCCGAGGAGGCTCACCGCGCTCCCGCGGAAAGCGAGCTATTCCCCGCAGCCCCCATCCACTCAACAAAAGTCTCGAAACCGAGTCTTCCACTAAAGGGAGCTTTAATGGAACAGTAGATAAAAAAGAACCAGCCCGGTTTGGACTGGTTCTTTTAAGTTAGTCTATGACTTTTTCAATGGCAAAAGCGACGCCGTCTTCTTTATTAGACGCTGTTACAAAGTCTGCTTCTTTTTTCACTGGCTCCTGGGCATTCCCCATCGCAACGCCGAAACCTGCTTCGCGAATCATTGCGATATCGTTCATGCTGTCGCCTACAGCCATCACCTGATCCATATCTAAATCAAGCCACTGGCAGACTTTCATGAGAGCCGCTGCTTTATTTACACCTACAGGATTGATTTCTATGTTAGTCGGACTGGAGTTTGTGACTTCCAGGTTTTCATTCGCATTGACTTCATCGAGAATGACTTGTCTTACTTCATCATCTTGTATATCAAAGCCGAACTTCAACCAATCGTAATCTACAATCTCCTGGTCGAATGGATTTTGGCTATTGTACAAGCCTTGCACGGTTGAGGACCAAAAATAGAGTCCATGCTCTTTCTTCAATTCCCATAGACGCTCCACATGTTTATGTTCGAGCTCATTTCGTTCGACGAGGTTAAACTCGTGATCATAAATCTCTCCACCATTAATCGTAACGATATAGGAAGAACGACCGAGGTCTTCAGCGATTTTACGGCATCGGGATAAAGATCTTCCTGTACTCAATACAACGTGGATGCCTTTTTCCTTCGCTTTTTTTATAGCTTCCTTATTTGCCTCGGATACTTTTCCTTCATGATTGACGGTGGTGCCATCTAAGTCCAGAGCAATCAATTTGATGTCTTTTGTCATGTGATTCACGTCCTCTCTCTAATGTACCCATTTTAATATAAGGAACTTCCATACACAATTCAAAAGACTACCTGTGGATGCTCCAGTAGTTTTAAATTCAAAAACCTGTTTTCCCCCTCTTCCTCATAGAGGAAAAAGCACTCCGATCTGATGATTAATTTCATACCTTAATGGGTATGGATAAGGAGAACTTATTTTCAAGGAGGTATTTCATGTTTCACTATACGGTAGAAACGGACAAAGGTATGGATGAAGCGATCGAAAGTCTTGAGGCTAATTTGAAAGAAGCAAAGTTTGGCGTGTTATGGAACTTTGACATCAAAGATAAGCTTCATGAAAAAGGACTGGAATTTGAAAAAGAATTTAAAATCTTGGAAGTCTGTAACCCTAAAGAGGCGCAGCGCGTGTTAAATGAAAACATTATGGCTGGCTATTTCCTCCCGTGTAAGATGGTTGTCTATGAAGATGGAAGCAAAACGAAAATCGGTATGCCTAAACCTACCTCTCTTACTCAAATGGTTGAGGATGATAATATCCAAGAGATGGCAAGTGACATTGAAGACCGACTGAAAAAATGCATGGATCAAAGCGTTTAACCATCTAAAAGAGCTGCTAATTATAGCGGCTCTTTCTTAATTTTAATTAACAAGGATTCCGTTTAACCTTCTTACCAAAATCTATCAATGTTCTATGGGAGGTAAAGGCTCTGTCTGTTTATCCTTTAATGTGAAATGGAATTCCCCCTGGCTCGTAAGCGCACCATAAAAGACATCCGATACATTGTGGGTACCCAGGTTCGTATGTAACCACTCCATGTCCCGCCCTGTTCGAGTTAAAAGGTCTGGTTGCAGTTGACCATCCATAATTAGAGGGATATCATAACCCCCACCCCTATATGAAAAACCCATATCTGCACGAGTCACGGCTTCATTAGCGTTTTTCAGTTTAACGGATAGCTGTCCATTCGGTTCGATGATTCCAAGCTCGACACTATTCAGAGCAAATACTTTCTGTTCTCTGAGCATGTGAGTTATGTTATCAAGAGAATAATGGATACGGGAGATGTTCTCTTCCACCATTTCCCCTTCAAAAACCACAATTGTCGGCTCAAACGTCAGCATCTTTCCTATTTGCCTGTTCCGAAGCTTCAGCCATACAACGAACTTTTGTAAAAGCGCAATGGCAATAATTGCTGTAACCGTATGTATATGATTAATCTTTGGATCGGCAATATCTGCCCCGACCACAGAACCTAAAACAAGCACAACTAAAAAATCGAAGACAGGCAATTCTCCAATCGATCGTTTCCCCATGAACAAGCCGACCCCTAAAAGTAAGGGCAAGATGGTCAATATCCTTCCAATCACTTTGAGTGTATCCATCCACATCTCCATATTCTTCACCTCCCCCCTTAGCTTTACACGGGGTATGGCCCCTTATCCAAAAAATACGTGACGGGGTGTTGACATTATACCTAACGGGGTATATTATTAGTCATGTACTGTTCAACAGCGACAGAAAAAAACTTCACAAGGGAGGTCAATTCGATGGAATACAATGACGCAATGAAGAACAGAGTGAAACGTCTAGAAGGTCAGTTGCGAGGCGTTTTGAAAATGATGGAAGAAAATAAAGACTGCAAAGATGTCATTACGCAGCTTTCCGCTTCCAGAAGCGCGATTGACCGTGCGATCGGGCTCGTGGTAAGCTCCAACCTTGTGGAGTGCATCCAGGATGCTGACGATCAGGAAAACAAAGAAGCTTCGATTAACGAAGCTGTTCAGTTGCTTGTCAAAAGCAGATAAATTTTTTTACAATAAAATATACCCATACACGTATAACTATATACTATTAGGAGGATGAAACATGTCTGAAACAAAAAAGACGAATATTATTTTATTCAGCGGGGATTATGATAAAGCAATGGCTGCCTATATCATTGCAAACGGAGCAGCCGCCTACGATCACGAAGTTACGATTTTCCACACATTCTGGGGGCTGAATGCTCTACGTAAGGATGAAAACATTCAAGTGAAAAAAGGCTTCATGGAGAAAATGTTTGGTAAAATGATGCCGCGTGGAGCAGATAAGATGGGCATTTCCAAGATGAATTTCGCTGGATTCGGTCCTAAGATGATCAAAGACGTTATGAAAAAACACAATGCGATGCCATTGCCTGATCTTATTGATATGGCTCAAGAACAGGAAATCAACTTGGTCGCATGTACAATGACGATGGACCTACTAGGATTGCAAAAAGAAGAATTGCTTGATGACATTCAATACGCAGGCGTTGCTGCCTACCTTGCAGATGCAGAAGACGGCAATGTTAACCTGTTTATCTAATTAGGAGGTATCATTTATGAAAACAATGACTGCTAAAGAAGTAGAACAAAAACTATCTGAAGGTAAAGAACTAAACATTATCGATGTCCGTGAAGACGAGGAAGTCGCTGAAGGAATGATTCCTGGTGCGAAACACATCGCTCTAGGGACTGTCGAAGAGCGCGCAGATGAATTGGATAAGGATAAATCTTATATCATGGTTTGTCGTTCCGGTGGCCGCAGTGGCCGTGCATCACAAATTCTTGAAGATAAAGGATTCGATGTGACGAACATGGAAGGCGGCATGATGAGCTGGGAAGGTCCAACGAAATAAATCCCCCTATAAGGGTAGAGGAGGAATGTAAGAATGGAACTGAAAACAGATCTTACGTTAGATGCCAAAGGATTAGCATGTCCCATGCCAATTGTGAAGACAAAGAAAACCATGAAGGACATTGATGCTGGGCAGGTCCTTGAAATTCAAGCCACTGATAAAGGATCTAAAGCAGATCTTGAAGCATGGGCGAAAAGTGCAGGTCATCAGTACTTGGGTACGATCGAAGAGGGAGACGTGCTCAAGCACTATGTCCGCAAATCAAGCAGCGAAGAAGAGCAAGAAAAAAAACACCCGCATGTTGTAAATAATGAAGATTTGAATGCACTTCGCAAAAACGATGACGTCCTTGTCTTAGATGTGCGCGAATCTGCTGAATATGCTTTTGGGCATATCCCTGAAGCAACATCTATTCCACTTGGTGAACTTGAGAAGCGTGCAGACGAACTGGATCGTACGAAAAACGTTTATATCGTTTGCCGCACCGGAACCCGTAGTGATCTTGCTGCACAAAAGCTGACAGCAAAAGGTTTTGAGAATGTTTACAATGTTGTTCCAGGCATGAGTGGCTGGGATGGCGAAACGACGAAGCTTTAATTCTATATTTTTTTACTAAAATTAATACCCTAGGAGGTAATAAGATGGCTGTTAAAAACATGACGGTAAAAGAAATCACTAATAAAGTGTTGAACAATGAAGAGCTATTCCTTCTTGATGTACGAACAGAAGATGCGTACCAAGACTGGAAAATCGAAGGCGACAACTTTTCTTACTTGAACGTTCCTTATTTCGATCTCCTTGATGGTGTCGAAGAAATCGCAGATCAACTGCCAAAAGATCAAGAGATTGCAGTCGTTTGTGCCAAAGGCGGATCATCCCAAATGGTTGCTGAAATGCTTGTAGAAGAAGGATTCAAAAATGTTTACTCCGTAGAAGGCGGAATGAAAGCCTGGAGTGAGCACTTGGAGCCGATCAAAGTCAATGACCTTAAAGATGGCGGCGAGCTATATCAGTTCGTACGTATCGGTAAAGGCTGCCTTTCCTACATGGTTGTATCTAACGGGGAAGCAGCAATCATCGACTCTACAAGAATGACAGATGTTTATGTTGATTTCGCTAAAGAACTTGGCGTGAAAATCACTAACGTCTTCGATACGCACCTGCACGCCGATCACATTTCCGGTGGACGCAAAATCGCTGAACAAACAGGTGCGACGTACTGGCTGCCTCCAGAAGATGCTGGTGAAGTGACATTCGATTACCAACCACTTCGTGATGGAGACCATGTCACTGTAGGAAATACGAACATCGATATTCATGCGTTGTATTCTCCCGGCCATACGAAAGGATCGACTTCTTTCGTCGTGGATGATCAATACTTGATGACAGGCGACATCCTGTTCATCGACTCTATCGGACGTCCAGACCTTGCTGGTAAGGCCGATGATTGGGTGATGGATTTGAGAGAAACCCTTTATACACGATATAAAGAGCTTTCTGACGAGCTGATCGTCCTTCCTGCTCACTTCATGATCATGGATGAGTTGAACGAAGACGGTACCGTCGCTGAAAAGCTGGGTACTCTTTTTGAAAAGAACCACGGCTTGAACATCGATGATCAAGAGGAGTTCAGAAAAATGGTGACAGAGAATCTGCCACCTCAACCGAATGCTTATCAGGAAATCCGTGAAACAAACATGGGTAAAATCAGCCCGGACAATGAAGAACAGCGTGAAATGGAAATCGGCCCAAACCGTTGTGCCGTAAGATAAAAACTCATGAGCCCGGGGAATGCGGGCTCTCCCTAATCAATCATTTAACATTTGGAGGTATTCAATTATGAACGTAACAAAAACACTTGATGCAAAAGGACTGGCTTGCCCAATGCCAATCGTGAAAACAAAGAAAGCGATGAAAGACATCGAAGCTGGAGAAGTTCTTGAAATCCACGCAACAGACCAAGGAGCAAAAGCAGACTTGACCGCATGGGCGAAGTCCGGTGGCCATGAACTTCTACAAACAGAAGAAGACAATGGCGTATTCAAGTTCTGGATTAAAAAAGGAGAATAATCAGGATTCACCTGATTAAAAACATTATGGAATAAAGGGAACCTGAAGCGGTTCCCTTTTTTATAGGAGGTTGACAGACTATGGAATTCGGACTAATCATTACGATCTTTCTTATCGGCTTCATAGGTTCTTATATATCCGGAATGCTCGGAATCGGCGGTTCCATCATCAAATATCCCATGCTTCTTTATATTCCGCCTCTTGTAGGCTTTACAGCTTTCACTGCCCATGAAGTATCCGGCATCAGTGCTGTGCAGGTCTTTTTCGCAACCATTGGTGGTGTATGGGCCTACCGTAAAGGCGGATACCTGAACAAAACGCTCATTATATATATGGGTGTCAGTATTTTGATCGGCAGCTTTATAGGTGGATATGGATCAAGGTTCATGTCTGAGGACGGCATCAATATTGTTTACGGAATTCTTGCGTTAATTGCGACGGTGATGATGTTCGTACCGAAAAAAGGTATTGATGACAAGCCGTTGGATGAGGTCACCTTTAACAAATCTCTAGCTGCTATTCTAGCTCTTATCGTAGGAGTAGGAGCAGGAATTGTCGGTGCGGCAGGAGCTTTCTTGTTAGTACCAATCATGCTTGTCGTGCTTAAGATACCGACAAGAATGACCATTGCCTCTTCTCTTGCAATTACGTTGATTTCATCCATTGGAGCAACAGTCGGAAAAGTGACGACAGGGCAGGTCGAATACTTCCCTGCAGCGATTATGGTTGTGGCAAGTTTGATTGCTGCACCACTCGGAGCGATGGCTGGTAAAAAAGTAAATACAAAGATCCTACAGACCGTCCTAGCCTTATTGATCTTGGGGACAACAATCAAAGTCTGGCTGGATATCTTTTAATACTGGCATACAAAAAGAGCAGACCACTGTGAAGTGTCTGCTCTTTATCTATGCTGAATTCCGGATCCTTCCCATTACCACACTCTCTCCAAGCTTTATTTTCAATGTTTATTTTTACATAAAATGGATTAATTTACAGAGGGATGGGTACAGAATAAAGAGATAGGAGGGAAGGGAAGGGAAGGGAAGGGAAGGGAAGGGAAGGGAAGGGAAGAGATGAGCTCAAGATGGAAGGTATTCATCTTCATCATGGCCGGGTTGATTTTAATTGGTTTTTTCATTTATGACTTCATATCAGGGGATATTGGTTACAGAACGGGGAAATTAGCCGTCGTCATATTCTTTGTCATTTACATTCTCTACACGTTTTTCTCTAAGAATAAAAAAAGTGAGCTGGATTAGATCAGCAGGGCCTTATTAGAGTCCACTGTCCTCCATGATAGGTACCACCACATAGAAAACCCTCTCTCCTTTAAAGGAGAGAGGGTTTTGCTTATTTTTCTTGTTTATTTTGGTTTGGTTCAGTACTCTCGCTTTGGACCATCTCTGTTTCATCCAGGTAACGCAGCAAGTCACCATAGATGATGGAATCAGACATCTCCAATTCCTCCTGGGCCTTCTCAAACCCTTCATTACAAAGATCAGCTTCCAGCTCTTCTCCTGTCTCACGATCATAACAAGTTCCTTGAATACCTACATATTCTTCGCTTGCAAAGTTACCATCACGAGTGATCATCAATTGACGGCGATCCTTATCAAGAAGGTCGTGTCCAAATTGTATAGGGTTATCATCTTGAATTCCCAGCAAATTGGTCAATGTTGGACGTAGGTCAACTTGACCACCAACCGTATGGTTTTTCTCAGCGTCAATTCCTTTTCCGTAAATCAACATCGGAACACGCTGCAACTGAAATTGTTCGTAGTCGTTAATCTCTTTATCCAGGTACTCACCCATCGCTTTTTGGTGATTTTCAGAAATTCCGAAGTGGTCACCATACATGACGAGGATGGTATCATCATAAAGCTCTGAATTCTTGAATTCTTCAACGAACTTCTTCAAAGCTTCATCCTGATAACGTATGGTTTGGAAGTAACGGTTCAACGTACCACTGCCCGTCTCTCCTTCTTCGATGAGCTTTTGTTCCTCAGGAAGAGTGAATGGATAATGGTTTGTCAACGTAATCAACTTCGAGTAGAAAGGTTTGTCCATTTCTTTCATCTTGCTCAATGAATCTTCGAAGAAGTATTCATCCAAATACCCCCAGCCATGAGATTTTTCCGGGGTGACCACATAGTCTTCCTTGGAAAAATATTCATCGTAGCCTAAGGAGTCATACATCACATTACGATTCCAGAATGTCTTATCATTCGCGTGCATGGAGTTGGTAAAATAACCATTCTCTCCAAGTAAACCTGGAAGTCCTTCATATTCATTCGATGAATGAGTGAAGAAAACCGCGCCGCGGTTCAATGGATACATGGAGTTCGCAAGTAAAAACTCAGAGTCTGACGTACGTCCCTGCTTCACTTGGTGATAGAAATTATCAAAGTAGATTCCTTCTTCTTTCAGGTCATTGAAGTAAGGAGTCAATTCTTCGCCGTGCAACGTATTGTCGACAACGAAGGTCTGTGTACTTTCAAGAGAAAGTACAATGACGTTTTTACCTTCTGCGACACCTTCCAAACGATCGCTGTCCTCCGATTTATTTTCATTCAAGTAGTTGATGACCGGTACAAGTTCGTTACTATCCGCCAGCGTCTTTTTCATCTCGGTTTTACCCTGCAACACCACATCATAGACATGGTAATTGATGACACCAATATACTTAACGAGCATATTACGATCGAACGTACGCTCTAAGAGATCTGTTCGTTCCTGCTCTGCCCACTGCAGGTTAATCATGAACAAAGGAATAGCAACAATAGCAAGAACGATACCCTCCCAGCGCTTTGGCTTGAATACCTGGAAGCGTGAGGGTTTCAAGTAGAATAATAGAAAAGCTGCAATGAGAACATCGACAAACAGCAAAGCATCGACCGGACTCATAATCGTCGTGATACTGCCTCCGAGGTCCGCGAGGTTTGCTACCTGGTTTAACATCGGGATCGTAATGAAATCATTGTATTCTCTATAAAAGAGAACATTTACGTATAAAAGAATGGAGCCTAAGATATAGGAAAAGAACATCCCCCGACGTCCGGCAAGCAAAATCCCCAGTCCAAAGATGAGAAAGATACTGCTCAGTGGATTGAATGCCAGAATGTTTGCTTCATTGGAATTCTCCACATTCAGTGAAAAGATGCTTGTTTGTATATAATTCATTTTCAACCAAAAAAGACCGATTACAAATAAGTAGACTAGTAGTTTTAAACCAGTTTTTTTATTAATATATTTATTGTTTGTAAACATTGTAAAACCTCCGTTAATTTTACATTACCCTATTCTACCTCATCTCAAATCTTTTTTGTACCACCTTAGAGATAGTTTAAAAACTCTGACACATTTGGACCGTTTATATCAATGAATAGTTAAGTAAAAATGAAGCTCAATACCTATGCTCCCCCCATTTTTCCTATTCTCAAGAAAAATGTTTCGAATTTTCTAATATGCTTACCTGTTTTATGTTAACTTATATGTATAAAGGGTTAACAAAGGAGTGTAAAATATGTCACCAGAAAGTAAGAAATTGAGATTCATTGTAAACGGAGCATTGTTTGCGGCACTGACAGCCATTATGGCTCAAATCGAAATCCCTCTTCCGGTTGTACCCATCAGTGGACAAACATTAGCTGTCGGGCTCACAGCTACCATTCTAGGAAGCAGGCAGGGTGCAGTTGCGATGGTTGGGTATGCAGCTTTAGGGGCTGTCGGACTTCCTGTTTTCGCAGGATTCAGTGGCGGTGCTCAAGTTCTGGCTGGGCCGACTGGTGGTTACATATTCGGCTTTATTGTCACAGCATTCTTCACCGGTTATATCTTAGAGAAAACGTCCTTTAACTTACCTATGGCCATCGTTGCGAATGTGACAGGTATGATTATTACGTTAATATGTGGAACGATCCAGTTAAAGTTTGTTCTTGATATGACCTGGAACCAGGCTCTTGCCGCTGGCGTCTATCCTTTTATCGCTGTCGGACTCATTAAAGCTTTTCTTGCCAGCTGGATTGGCATCATCGTCAGAAAACGACTGATTCAGGCAAGATACATTAAAGAAGACCGGCACCCAGTAGCTTCGTAATTTCATATTTCCTGGGAAATGAAAAGAACGCCGTGAGTAGTCACGACGTTCTCTTTTTATTCCTCCGTTTGTAAATCTACAAGAATAGTACTAACAATAATGAACAACGGGATGCACGCGACTGTAAATGCAAATGCGAATGACATAGTATCCCCCCTCTCCTACCAGGTTTGGAATCTTCCTGAACCCGGTGGTGCATGTTGGATAAGATCCGCTAAAGGAATCGTGTAAGCAACAGCGATGAGTACAAAAGCGATTCCGATCCAAAGCTTCCAGTTTTCCAAAAATCTTGGTGTAGCCGTAGCGTCGCTGGGTGCTAAAGGAAACGATTCTGCTTGATGAGCGTCAGCCTTAGGTGCCACCCACCACAATTGAATGACAATGAATATTAGCAGCGAGGCCGACAAAAAGAGAATAGATCCACCGACAGCCATCGTCACATGATTGGATAAAATACCATCAAACCACGCAAGTGCATCATCATGAGCATATCCTGTATAGGCGGTACGTCTCGGAGCGCCCATCAACCCCAATACATGCTGAGCTGTACTCATGAGAAGCATCCCCACTGACCATGAAATGATTTGAATAAAAGCGAGCTTTTGAAGAGCTTTCGTAAAACGTCTTCCAGTCAAGTACGGGATCAACCAAAACGTCAGACCAAAGAAGGTCATGGCCACAGGTGTCCCGACCGTGATATGAAAGTGGCCCACGACCCATAGTGTGTTGTGGATCACTTCATTCATCTGGAAGCTTGCATTAATGATTCCGCCTGCTCCACCAGGAATAAAGAAAGCCATGGCGATAAAGATAGAGGTGAACCGAACATCCTTCCATGGTAGCTTCCGGAACCATCCAAACAAACCTTTTCCTCCAAGCTCCCTGCCCCGTAACTCAAACGTGGCAAACATAGAGAAGGCTGTCATCAAAGAAGGAATGATGACCATAAACGTCAATACTGTTTGTAGAAACTTCCAAAAACTTGCGATCCCTGGCTCTGTCAACTGATGGTGAAAACCGACAGGAATTGAGAAAAGAATAAACAGAACGAACGATAACCGTACAAGCGAATCACTGAAAACCTTCGTTCCGAGAATTTTCGGTACGATTACATACCATGCCATATACGCAGGAAGTAACCAGAAGTAAACGAGTGGATGACCGAAATACCAGAACAAGGAACGGCTCAATTCGACGTTGATCCCGTCCACCATGCCGAAGGCCCATGGGATAAACTGAAAGAGAACAGATGCTACAACCCCAAGACAGGCGATAACCCACAGAATAATCGTAGCCACCGTCATAAACGCAAATAACGGACTGAGTTCTCCTTTATTTTGTTTTCTCCATACCCGGTAGTGACCGATTAAAGCAAACCCCTGGATCCACGTACCGATGACAAATAAGGCAAGGCCTACATAAAACAGGCCGTGAGCCTGTAAAGGGGCATAAAAGGTATAGAGGACTGAAGCCTGGCCTCCGATCACCATGATGACAACCAGAAGGGTTCCTAATGACGTTACAACAAAGCCAATCCAATTCCAAAAAAGGACTTTAGGACCGAATGACCCAATTGATCGACTCATCCCGGCCTGAAAAAAGGCAAAAATGAAGAATGTCGTGAAAACGATAGCAAGCAATAGTCCATGAGCCGTTAACACTTGGTAATAATCCAGCCACCCAGGCAACGTTAGAGCGTCATTTCTTATAAAGACCTGAAGAAGACCACAAAGTGTCCCAATTAAGAAAGCCGCATAAGCGAAACCTAAGTTCGCAAGAGCCAGTTTCCGTTCTCCCTTTGCTATTTGTCCCATTATCATTGTTCAACCACCTCGATTTCTGTACTCATAAAATGGTGGCCGGATCCACAATACTCATTACAAATGACCAGATACGTACCAGGCTCTTGGAACGTATGCTTTTTATGGTTGATCTCCCCCGGAACCACCATCATGTTCACATTTGTTCCGACGACGGAAAAACTGTGAACGACATCTGAACTTGTAACCGTAAACATGACCTCTTTCCCTGCAGGTACTTGAATTTTTCCAGGGTCGTACCCGAAAGCTTTCCCCACCATTACCACTTCATAGGTACCATCTTCTTTCTCGTGCACCCCCGGCTGATCGAAAGGGGCCGTTTCAGAAACCTTATCGGGATCGATTTTCATATGACCTCCCGAAGGTGTATGTCCCTGATGGAAGGCGCTTACGCCAACGACAGATAAAAAGATAATGAGTGCCGTAATTCCGAAAATAAGCCAGATCTTTTCGTATTTGTGTAAATGCATGCCCTTCCCCTCCTATAACCTCTGGATATATAAAAAGTAGATGCTCACCCACATGACTATAATGATGGCCCCAACGGCCAGAACACTCACAAGGGTCCCCTTTAAATCTGTTTGATCCTCCTGTTTTTTCATAACCATCCCGCCCCTCTCTTCCCTTCATTTGATCTAGTTCTATTGTATCGATCGGATGGGAAATAAAATATCGGGGAATCCCCTCATCTTAAAAAGCAAAATCCCCTATTCCATCTTTTTAAGCTTATTAAAACTGAATTCAACAAACGCTCCCTTTAGTTGAAGGCTCAGTTTCGAGACTTTTGTTGGGTGGAGGGGGCTACGGGGAATAGCTCGCTTTCCGCGGGAGCGCGGTGAGCCTCCTCGGACTGCGTCCTGTGGGGGCTCACCCTGCACTTTTTTTCCCGCAGGAGTCTCGCCATTCCTCTCCGCCCCTTTACCATGGAAGGTTCTCGAAACCACTACTATATGGTCAGCTCGTTTGATTATGAGAAATGGATGATAGAACACCTCCCCCAGCACGGAAAAGCTTGATCCAGAGCGCTTTACACCCCTAACAGTTGGATAGTAGAAGACCTTCCAACTTGGCAAAGGTGTTCGTTTCACTCATACATCGAATGGGGTGGTTGGGAAGCTGCGAGACTCCCGCGGGAAAGCGAGTAGCTTCCCAGCCAACCCTGACGCTCAACCCGGGCAACGAACCCTGGAAAGTCTCGAAACTAAGTCTTCCACAAAACTGCCATAAAGCTGAATAACTCATTTAAATAAGCCGTAATACAAAAACATTAAAGGAAAGAGACATAAAAAAAGAAGCCTGGTTTATTCTCAGGCTTCTAAAGGGATTTTCACTTTGATTGTAGTTCCATTGTTTTCGGCAGATGTGATCGAGAGTGAGCCTCCGACGGCTCGAGCTCTTTCTTCCATGCTGAACAGTCCCACACCTTTATTGGAGCGCCCAACCGTGAACCCGTTTCCTTCATCCGATACCTCAATAAAAAGAACCCCTCTTTCCTCTCTGATTGAAGCCTTCGCTTCCTCTACATCCGCGTATTTCCTTACATTAGTCAGCGCTTCCTGGATGATGCGGTAAATACTTGTTTCCACATCAGGCGATAACCGGCAGCGGACGTCTGACTGAAATGTCACATTCAAACCATATGATTTTTCTAGTCGATTAATAAACGAGCGTAATGCCGGCATTAACCCGAGTTCATCCAAAGCGGACGGCCTGAGTTCCCAGGACATATCCCTTACATTTTGAATCAATTGACTGATGTCTGTATTCATCTGGTCAATTAATGGGTGCGTGTATTCTTTTTCAAGCCTTTGAACAGTAATGAGCAGGCTATATAGCTCTTGGCCAATACCATCATGCAATTCTCTCGATACATGCTTCCGCTCATTTTCCTGCACATCAATGATTTTTGTCATCATATGTTGGAGCTCTTGTTCTACACGCTTGCGCTCCGTGATTTCATTACGTATGGCCAAATATTGATAAGGTTTGCCTTTTTCATCCAGAAAAGGAACAATGGTTGTATCTACCCAGTAAAAGGATCCGTCCTTTGCTTTGTTTCGGATTTCCCCTTTCCATACGGAGCCGGTGCCGATTGTACGCCACAGCTCTTTGAAAAAACCCTTTGAGTGATATCCGGAGTTTAAAATACGGTGGTCCTGCCCAATTAATTCTTCGACATCGTACTTCGATATCTCTGAAAATTTCTTGTTCACATGCCTTATTCTTCCCCTTTTGTCCGTAAGAGCGACAATGGAAGATTCGTCCAACGCATACTTAATATCAAGCAGCTCTTTGAATGGTTCATAACTTTCACGATCAAAGGTACTTCTTTCCGCAAGGTTTTGAATTGTAATATAAAAATAGCGGATACCTGACACGACCGAATCGTGAACAACTAAGAAAACCGGTGAAGGGTTCTCCCCCTTAGGGGTAATGTAATGTTCAAGAAGAACACCTTTTTCACAACTATGTAGATCCTCGAGGGACAGGTAGAGAAACAAATCTTCCAGCACTGCCTCCTCCTGACTCCGTTGAAACAAAACCTCTGAACGACCATTGAAAGACGTAACAACGCCGTCTTCTCTTACAATCAAAAATCCTTCCTTTCGGCCAGGAAGAATAGGTGAGAGCGTTTCTTTTTTCATTCCACCGCCTCCCTTTCTTGAAAATAAGCTTGTATAGTAGATGCCGACCGGTCACACAACTTCTTGTCTGGTAAAGGGTGGGATGAACGATAGGCGATGAAAAGAACGGCGCCAAAAAGAGAAGGGGTGATGACCGGGATGGCTACAAAAGCACGAATTCTCTCAGATAATACAATGGGATACTCTCTGAGCGGCAGAGGCAGATCTTCAACATTTTCACATCTAAAAACTGTGCCTGTTTGTAATACCCTGCCTGCTACCCCTTTCCCGTACATGACACTCATTCGCTTATACCGTTCATTTACCGGGCGATCAGCATACGTCCACCTGATTCCCTTAGAAGGTGAATGAAACTCGGCAATAGCAACTAAGGATGCATCTGTATCTGCAGAAACTTTTGCACATAATTCTTCTAATGATCGCCTCACACGTTCAGCCCCTTTATAGAGAATATCCAAGCAGCCCTTTCTTCCATGCATACTCTACCAACTCAGGCCGGGTTTTAAGTTGTAATTTTTCCATCACATGCGCCTTATGAGCTTCGACCGTTTTAACACTGATGACCAGCTTTTCAGCGATATCCTTATTAGCGAACCCTTTCGCAACTAACGCCAACACTTCCCGCTCTCTGTCCGTCAGTAAACGGTAAGAGTCAGACGTTTTACCATTTTTCAGTGTGTTCATATAGTCTTCCATCAACCGCTTTGTGGCTGATGGATAAAGGTAAGCATCCCCTTCCGCTACTTGGCGGATGGCTTTTAAGAGTTCTTCATGAGGGGCATTCTTTAAAATACACCCGGAGGCGCCAAGTTCAATCGCCCGAAACAAATACTCTTCATCATCATGCATCGTTAAAATAAGGATATGTGTATCAGGGAATTGTTTCTTTATTTCTGAAGTCGCTGATAAACCGTCTTTTCCGTGCGGCATCGACAAATCCATCAAGACGACGTTCGGATGTTTTTCCTCTACTTGAGCAAAAGCTTCATCCCCTTCTGAAGCTTCACCTGCGACTTCAAAGTCATCCACCGCATTCAAAAGCATCCGTAATCCAGAACGGACGACGGCATGGTCATCCACGATTACAATGGAGATCATCCTCATTCCCCCCTCTTCTTGAAATAGATCCAGAACCACTGCCCTGACCTTTGTTCGATTTTTAATTCCATACCTGTTCTTTTCTGTATAAGACGCAGAAAACCCTTTTCATCCACTTCGATCCGGTCATGGGGAGACAGGAATTGGAAGGTTACCGACTCCTCTTCCATATGAATGTCGATCGTATCTGTATCTGCATTCTCAACAATCAAAAGGATGGTTTGTTGAATCAACCGGAATAAAATCCGATGATCTATAGAAAATGAGCTTCTTTCAGTCACAAGTCTTACCGTTACACCAAAACGATTTTCTATTTCTTTACTAAATTGCTTTATCGCAGGAACCACACCCCTTTTAGCAAGAGATAGAGGGGTGGACTCATTCGATTTACTTCTCATATCATCAATGATGTGAGTTAGTAAAAGCGCAGATTTTGATGAGCTTCCCTCCTGGTCCATTTGATGGAGCAGTCCTGTTAAAAGGTGACTATACCTTTCATGCAGATCATATGATAAATCATATAACATCGTTTCATACATATGGATGATTTCATCCGCTGGAATTTTCATTGTCTCCTTCATCCTATTCCACCTCAATCACACGTAATCTTAGTATCATCATACCTTCAAAAGGACAGAACGGATATTAGGGCATTCCCTGATTTTTAGGGGGCCTGTTCATAATTCTTGAAAACATGGGAAACGTAAAAATGGAGGTGGACAAACATGCAGCCTTATCTATGTCCCAACTGTAAAACGAATCGTTCTCGTTTTAATTTGATCGAACAGGAAGCGAAAGCTGTAAAAATGAACCCAAGAACAGGTGAACAAGATGAGGGTTACTCCTCAGAAAACATGGACCCTTTTCATATGTCCTACAAAGGTCCTCATGTAAAAGTCCAATGCGGAGCTTGCGGATTAATTGAAGATGAAAAATCTTTTATTGCGTTCGCAGAGCATAACCGCTTGGATTGATCCTCTGTTATGAATCAGAGGATCTTTTTTATGAAATGATTGCTTTTCGAATCCATCTTCCCTGCTTTAAAACAACAAGCGGAACTCCGATTAAGAACAAAGGGTGATAGACACCGGCCCCCAGGAATATCAAACCTGCCACTCTTCTCCAATCTTCACGGTAGAAGTTTTCTTTTTGGACCATCATCAAGCGTTCGCTAATCACCCGTCGAAGGTCTACATATACGAACAAGAGGATGGCGATCCATTGCATTCCCATCACCACCAATGATTCACCAAGAAGGATTTGGACACTGCCAAAGGAGATGAACAAAGGCAGGAACCCGACATACGCCCATTTCACATAGCTGTTCTTACAGCTATCCTCCTCCAGCGGCAGGGAATGGAAAACATTTTCCACATCAGAAAAAAGTCCCCCAGCTACTTCATGGTAAACAACAATTGCTATAGGAAGCGTAAACACTAACATCCAATCGACCCTCAGCGGAATTACAAGAATAATCAAACAGACAGTCGGGACCGTTTTCCAGATTATATCTGCAGACTTTTGAAGATACCCGGTCCATATCCGTCCATACAGATGCTGTACAGAATAATGGCGCCCTCTCTTCTTTCTCCAAATCGACTTGGTGATCCCGAATCTTTTTGGTGGCTTAATATTCACCTCAGTGAAATAGCCGACCAACCACATATTCCACACGTGCGCATCATTAATATCAATGACTCTCCCCCAGTCCACCTCTTCTTTACGTATGATAATTACTAAAACCAGCACGGATAAGCCTAAGTAGAGGAACGGGGTAGGAAAGCCCAGTAAAAATAAAATGGACAAAGCTGCGCTGAATAAGAAAACGCTCATTTTATAAACGGAAGACATGGAAAACAGTTTCCACTGCATCCATAAAGACAATGGATAACTTAAAAGTAGAAGGGATAACCATAGAGCGGCAGATTCCCACGACATTAAGATAAGTGCAAATGGTAGAGGGACAACCATGATAATCAGGAGTTGAAAGATGTTCTTTTCTAAAAACAAATAGGTGAGCATCCACTTTCTTGAGTGAGGCAAGAAACTTAGCTGAAGTTCTGAAGATGTAAAACGGAGACCAGGATCTGTAAAAGAAGTAACAGACGCACTAATGATTGCCAAAAAAGGAAGAAAGAAAGCGTAAGGACCTATGAACGTCCCCCTTCCATCTAAAAGAGGGATTAACTGTTGCAGCCACTCATAACCGATGAACAAACAAAAAATGACGAACAATCCACTATAAAAAACCATGACGGGATCAACAATCATATGGTAGGTCTGTTTATACAGATCGAACTTCTTCTTCCTTCTTTTCTTTCTCAGCCATTTATACACTGAATATGTCGTCATAGGCTCCATCATGTCGACCTTCTTTCCAACTCGTGAAATTCCGACACATCCCCTGAAGAAGAGACCTCCCCCTCGACCAGCATGACATAGCGGTCGGCAAGTTCAGACACCTTTTCCAGTTGATGAGTGGTCAATACGATACTGGCTCCCTGAGTTTTTTTTCTTACTAACTCTTCCTCAAGAAAGTGCCCTGCATAAACATCGAGGCCCATGAACGGCTCATCTATGAATAAGACAGGAACATCAGGGAGGAGAGCACAAATCGTCTGGACTTTCTGCCTCATCCCTTTGGATAATGCTTCTGGGTATTCATCCAGCTTGTCCTCCAATTCAAACCCTTTTGTATAAGTTCGCACACGGTTCTCAAAGACGTCTTCAGGAACCGAATAACTCTTTTGATAAAGTTTAAAATGATGATAGACAGTTAATTCGTTGAACAAAAGCGGTTCTTCAGGTATGTATGTAAAATTCCTCTTATACGCTTTGTAGTGCTTATCCTGATCATTTCCAGTTATAGATAAAGTACCAGAAAGTTTATCCCGCGAGCCGATCATCGTTTTCATCAATGTTGATTTTCCAGCCCCATTATGACCGACCAATGCCACAATTTCTTTTCTTCTCACATGAAAACTGACATCCTTCAATATTCTTTCTTTCTGGATATCGACACTGCAGTTTTTGACTTCCAGTACCATTTCCATACCAACACCTCCGACTGTTTGGGTACATATACGATCAAAGCCGGGTAATCGTTTCAAATTTTATCCAAATAAATAGACCTTTGGGAATTTATCCAATAAAAATAAGCCCTCTCCGCTTATACGAGGGGCTTATGATCATTTATTCATTCTGGATAAAAAGTCACCAAGCAGATCATCGTCATCTTCTTCCTGAACCTCTTCATCTCGTTGTTCCTGAAAATCAGCTTGGAGATTGTCCAAATCCAAATCATCCAGGTCATCATCTCCATCCAAATCGAGTGGGGTTTCAGGCAACACAGCTTTTTCCTTCTCAGGTTCAACCTCTGTTGGAAACTCTACTTCCTGAGGTTCTTCCTGTGTAGCCGCCTCTTCTTGAAGATATAGTGCATCATCAATGTGATAGGCATTGCTGTTTAGCGATGCAAGTAAAGTTGTTGCTCTGACAGGGTCCATCATAAGTTGATAAAGGATGCTGCCGATGAGAGCTTCTGAGTGCTCGTGCTTAATCCAACTTTTCTGCTCTTTCGTAAGTGCTTTCGGGAGTGGGATGGTTACGGTTTCCTTGTCTTTCGTTAAGGACTGATTGACGCCCTCAAGGACAAACTGAGCAATCTTACTTGAAAAATTTCTTCGTTCCTTCTCTTTTAACTGGGACAGCTGTTTTAATAAATGATCAGGTGTGTCCGAGGGGACCCGGAACGTAATCGACTGGCCCCTCTCCACACTTTTTCTAGAAGAACTCATCTAATCACCTTACTTAGAAGATCCAGCTTTTTGTTCTACTTTTTTATTAGACTTGTCTTCTAACTTCGAATTCTTACGAATGTAGTCAGAAATGAGCTTATAATAAGCATTGGCCATCATCCAGATGCTCTCATTCTCATCCTCAAAGAATTCAATGTTAAAGCCATCCAGTTTATTATTCAATGTCTTAATATAATCTTTCAAGACAGCAGAACCGCCACCTACGAAATAGCAGATTTCGGACTGGGAATTTTTCTGCCAGACATTTCTTAAATAGCGATATTGTTTTTTCGCCAGTTCAAGCAGAATGCGGTCCGTAATGTCGTGGACATTTGTACGGCTTCCTCGAACCATAATGTGATGGCGATCATTCTTGCGCGTAATGATATCGACAACATCACGGCGACTGTCCAATTCTACTCCGTGCTTCGTAAGAATTTCGTCACGAATCATCTCCAAGGACTCAGATACTCCCAGGTTGAATCCCTGAGCTTTGTCATCATCCACGTTACGGTTTCTAATAACAGCGATATCCGTAGAAAGACCACCAATGTCCTGGATCAGAATTTGTTTATCTACTAACTCTTTATTAATAATGTTCAAATCATTGTCCATGACAAGGTTCACATAAGCAGCAAATCCTTCTGGATAAACTTTGACCTCATCAAACTTGATGTTCACTTTCATCCCTTGATACTTAGGTGTGACTAAAAATTCAACCTGGTGTACTGAACCAAGAAGTTGAGAGCGGTAGCCCACATCCTTGCCTTCTTTTACTTCACGTAAAGGTAAACCTGTACCAAGTGTATAGTTTGCTTCGATCACATTGTTTTTTGCTGATTGCGCATCTTTTCCAGTAACAGCATCCATAGCAAGAGATGCAAACAGCATAATCAATGTTTGATCTTCTTCTGATTTATAACTTCCAGGATCCAACTCCGCAGAGTTTGTCGTTTTCGTAGCTAAATTCCCTACACGATAGATAGCATTGTTCTCCCGTAAAGCAGGGGAATGCACTCGAATATGTAGATTATCGAGTGGATCCTTATCATCTAAGTCTTCAATCCCAATAACTGGACGGTCCTCAAGGTCTCTAGCGACCACGTTAGGAATATATAGAGAAGATTCCAATTTTCCAAAGTTCGCCTTCACGGCATCGTTACCAACATCAACAGCTGCAATTCTAGAGTTCGTCATTACACAGCTCTCCTTTTCTTTTGCTAGATTTGACCTCACCTTCCTTTAAATCTATTAAACAATCAGAAAATAGTCAATGCGCCTTTTTACGTGTTCATAATTGTGTACTTGCCTTTATTTTTGTATACATGCACACAATGTCGCACACATGTTTATATGACAGTATGTGTACATGTTTGAGTACATGAACACATAATTGTAAACATATTGTATTCAACTTTGTTTACAAATAAACATTATTGTACACTTGTATTCATAATTGTACACATATGATTTTCCAACATAAATATACACTGTTTGACACAAAATCACGGACTTAGTTTATTGCCGTTTTTCTATAAGATGGGCTTGGATTACATAAAAAAAAGAGAGGTTTAAAACCTCTCTCTTCAGATCATAAGATTACGTGATATAGGTACTGAATAATTTTTCTAATTTCTTTGTTAATGACAAGGTCATCAGGCCGTTTCCTTCAGCGACTTTAGAATAGCCCAATGGCGTTGTCCGTTTGATGAGCTGTGAAAAAATTTCTGCTTCGGTCATCTTCCTCTGAAATTGTTTTTCTACTAAAGGGATGATTAAAGAAAGACCACCAGAAACATGGGGAGTTGCCATGGATGTGCCTGATAATCGGGCATATTTACCTTCAAGATAGGTAGAGAGGATGTTAACTCCAGGAGCCACAAGATCAATTTGGTCATTCGTGTTTGTAAATGAGGCTAGGCGACGTGATTCATTTACAGCTCCCACTTGGATGACTTCATTATAGGCACCAGGATAAGCATATTCCATCGTATCTTCACGTCCATCACCTTCATTACCTGCTGCACATACAACAGAAATCCCTTCAGAAACAGCATTCAAAATCGAATTCTTAAGGTCTGGTGTATCATCAGGTCCTCCAAGGGACATGGAGATCACTCGAACACGCTCGTTGTTTTCCCCTCTCCATTGAACAGCATAGTCAATGGCTTCTGTAATCCACTGATATTGCCCACTCCCCTCCTCTGAGAGCACCTTAAGGATAAGTAACTTCGCCTGAGGTGCAACGCCAACAACACCTTTGCCATCTTCTTTTGCAGCAATGGTACCTGCAACGTGAGTCCCGTGACCATTATTGTCCTCAAAATTTTCAGGATCTCCATCATGATCATCCGTAAAGTTGCGACCTCCGATTACTTGCCCTTGTAAGTCTGGATGATTACACTGACAGCCTGTATCAATAACAGCTACCACGCTGCCCTTCCCCTGGTCCGTCTCATCCCATAAACTTTGAGCCTCCACCATATGCACACCTTTGGGGACCTCATTAGTCGTGTCCAGAATTGCATCCATTCTGTAAGGAATCAGCTTCATTCTATTCATCCTCTTCCTCCTTCATATATATACGATAAACTGGAAGACTGGTCATGAAGAATGATCTTCTTTAATTATAACACCGAACGTATGTTACGGTCATGATATCAAAAAAAAGAGGACTAATATACGATATTTCGTAATCTATAATGAACAATTGTTCTTAATAATACTTGTTATATAACATTTGTGCAGTATAATAGAGTAGATTAATTCTTTATAAAGAACAAAAGACCTAGTAAGGGAGACCTCTTCATGATAAAAAAGTTGTGCACTCGATGTCATAGATCCTCATTCAGCAGTAGTAGTAATGGAACATGGCATTGTCCACTATGCAACGAAGACCTCACACATTCAGCTCCTCTTCCCATACACACCAGAGATTCTAACTCACACAAAAAAACGGTGATTCAAACGTATATTAAATATAAGTCAACCTTATGAAGTAAGACGCTGGCTTTCTCACTCTTATCCGCCAGCTTTCTACTTCATGCTTTAATATCTCATACCAACTAGAAAAAATCATAGAAAGCTTGAAGAGAAGAAGAACTGCGGATAAAATATCCGGTCAAACTTAAAATAGTTATGCACATGTGAATAACTCATTAGAAAAAAAGCACACCATATTAGCTATAAACAAGATTTCCACGAAACTACCACCTTTGAAATTCATGAGGTTCAACTTGTGCTTCCTGTGTCTTCAGGAAGCAAGAAAACCTGTCTTAAGGTGTTAAAATGATGAACAAATCAGTTTAGTTAACCTTAGGACATGGTAACACAGCTCTTACAGCTCACAGGGGCTAGAGAGGAATGGTAACAGGTATTGAACTTAGATTAGGGGAAGATATTCCTTAGAAGCTACTTTTCATCATACATTTCCTGTAACGCATGAAACTCGTTCCATGGATACACTAATTAACTGGGAGCAGATCTAATTTTCCATCCATCGAATAGATTCCTGCTGTACCTACATAGATTCTCTTTTGAATAAATCCATGATCAACGATTCAGGAAATTTGTTAAGGGTAGACATACAAAAGACCGATGGAAAATCCTAAGGATTCTCCATCGGTCTTTCTTACGCTTTATTTTTATGGCAAGTATTTACGCGGGTTTACGGAATTAGAACGTGCTCCGTTCCAGCTGCCTTCATGGATCTCAAAGTGCAGATGCTGTCCGGTCGAAGCCCCTGTAGTACCCATGTTCCCAAGGAACTGACCTCTAGAAACAGACTGTCCTGCAGAAACGGCAGGCGTACTTCTCATATGAGCATATACCGTCGTGAACGTTTGTCCATTCATACGGTGTGAGATCATAACCACATTTCCGTAGCTTGATGAATAATTGGCACGGATGACTGTTCCATCCGCTGCGGCGCTAATTGGAATCGTACCTCCGGCAGCCAAATCAATTCCAGAGTGCAACTTTGGAACACCTGTAATTGGATGGATACGGTTACGGTCGAATTCAGATGTGACTGGAGCACTCGCCGGCCAACTGAATAAGGATCCACTATTGGAAGAGGATGACTCGTTGGACGAGCTTGTGTTTGAAGTTGATTTAGAACTAGAACTTGAGTCACTGCTGCTTGTGTTTGAAACACTCGCTTCCTTCTCAGCAGCTGCTTTTTCAGCGGCCGCTTTTTCGGCTGCTCTCCTTCTAGCTTCTTCTTCCGCTTTACGTTTTCTCTCACGTTCACGTTCAATTTCTTTCTGGATGGCAGCTTCCTGCGCAGCAAGTGTATCCTGCTCTTCTTCAATATCCATTACATGGTTATGCGCAAGTTCTTCGTCTCGTTCAAGACTCTCCATCAATTCATTTTTCTTTTGCTTCTTCTGATCGAGTCCCTGTTTCAACGCTTCTAATTCTTGGAGCTTATCCTCAAGAGAAGCTAATTCTTCTTCAACTTGTGCTTTTTTCTTTTCAACTTCTTCTTTATCGGCTTTATGCTGCTCCAAAATTTCTTTATCCTGTGTAGCGATGGTGTTCAGGCTCATGACACGCTCTAAAAAGTTTCCGAAACTTTCAGCGCCCATAAGAACATCCAGGTAATCAATCGCTCCACCGTTTTGGTGCATGGATTTAACGCGATCCTTTAAAAGTTCATCTCGTTCAGCAATTCTTTTTTCAAGCTCTGCAATATCAGCTTTTAATTGCTCGATGTTTTCTCTCGTTGTGGCAATTTCCTTCTCTTTCGTTTCGATCTTATTCATCGCTTCCATCACTTGCTTGTCCAACTGTGCGATTTCTGCGTTGACTTTTTCCTGCTGTTGTTTAAGCTTTTCAATTTCTTCCTGCTTTTCTTGTTTCTCTTTTTCAATTTCTTCCTGCTTGGAACGGTTCTCCTCTAATTTCTCCTTATTTGTTTCTGCGTTAACTGTTTGAGAATAGAGTGGAAAACCGGATAGAATAAGACTGACGGTCAGAGTGGCTACTAAAACTCTCAACTTCAAACTTTCTTCCTCCCCCGAATCCTTACCTGTTTATTTTTGGCAGTTCAATAGATTTATACTTTCAAATACTTACGAATGGACGTAAAGCTTCCCCATAAACCGATGACAATCCCCATCAGTATCAATAGTGCGGATACTTTCAGCACGAATGGATAGACGGGCAACAATTCAATGAACAATGTTGGGTATCTTGTAGTCACTTCTGTATAAAGGTAATCATACCCAAACACAACGATGGCAATTGGAATGAGTGAACCAAGAAGACCAATCAGCAAGCCTTCAAAAAGGAAAGGCCAGCGGATAAACCAATTTGTCGCTCCGACCATTTTCATGATTTCAATTTCTTTCTTACGAGCAACAATTGTAATGCGAATCGTATTTGCAATTAAAAACATGGCAGTGAATAGGAGACCAGCGATAATCGCAAGGCCTACATTACGAGCCACATCCATAACACTAAAGAGACGCTGAACGGTTTCTTTGGCGTATTCAACTTTGGCTACACTATTAAAGTCATTTATCGTCTGTGCCACTGTTATTGTATCTTCAGGTTCAGCTGTTTTGACGATGTAAACATCATTCAGAGGGTTTTCATCCTTCAAGGATTCAAATACTTCTCCATCATCGCCGAGACTGTCGATCAGTTTATCCAACCCTTCTTCTTTGGATTGGAACTTTACTGATGAAACAGCTGACACCTCTTCGATTTTGTCTTTTAAGGCTTCACGACTCTCATCTTCCGCCGTGACATCTATAAAGACGCGAACTTCTACGTCTTCTTCAATCTGTGATGCAAAATCATTTAAATTCAATAGCAGTGTGGCAAAAACTCCAACAAGCAACAAGGTTACTGTCACAGCTGAAATAGAGGCTATTGACATCCACCTGTTTCTAGCTAGGCTTTTAACCCCTTCTTTTCCGTGGCGACCAAATGTCTTAAATTTCATAGTGCTGGTCACCCCGTGTTAACCGTTCAATCTCTCTACTGTATAGAACGGTATCCCTCAGAACATAAGGTGCTGGACTGCGGTGATGCAGATCGAACAATTTATATCACTTCCTACTAAACTCTCATTTTGTGAATCTATGTTGTCTGTTGTATGTACTTTAAGTCGTCTGTTGCATTTTCCTACCTCATTATATCAAAGATATTCGCTAAATAAAGACAAATTATTATTACATTTATGTTTCAAATCATAACAAAACACACGTATGTTTGACTTTTCCTTCGACAAAATACACATACGAAAAGAAATCTGATGGTTATAAAGTTGTAGGTTTATAGAACCAAACACAATAGTTTTTCTTTGATTGTGCGGGGGCCATTCTTATATTGAAAACATTACTATTTTCACACCTGCTTATCTAAGTTCAAAATATTGAAACTGTGTACACTTCCATGGGGGATACAGCTAACTCTGACCCCAAAAATAGACAAAAAAATAAGACAATCCTTTTAGAATTGTCTTATTGTGCTTAGTTTTTCATTTTCTTCAGGATTTCCAACTCACGTTTGAGCCGGATATTTTCTTGACGTATGGAGTCCAAACTTTCAGGTTTTCTATGCATCGGTGATAAATGGACTTCATACCAAGATTTCTTTAATGCATCGTTGACTTCACTCGTTCTTCTAATAATGGCTGAAGGATAATGAGACATCAAATCTGATACTTCTTTTTCAGAAAGCCTTAATTCTCTGAAGGTAATCCCCTCTTTGAAGGAATCTGACAAAAATTTCTCAAACTCGCTTTTGGACATGATCTGCCCCCTCCTGAATAATGGTTCTTGTTACAAATATAAGAAGGAGGGACACTTTTCATGACTTTTGATAAACAGTTTCTTTTACGACTACGTTTGCGACGACTTCCATAGGATCGATCAGCGGAACAGGCAGGTGATAAGGCTTTAATACGAGACCGATCTCTGTACAGCCTGAAATAATCAACTCTGCCCCATTGTCAAAGAGTTCCTGGGATGCTTCTTTTAGTAGTTGAAGGGGTTCCCCATCCGTATTCCCACTTTTAATCCCGTTTTCACCGTAAATGGCACGCATCACTTTTTCATTTTGTGTATAGGGTGTAGGATTAATCACTTCCAGATGATCGAAATACTTCTTGAATAGTCCAGTTTCCAAAGTACCGGTTGTGGCAAGCACTCCAATTTTATGAACAGCTGGATAGTGTTCCTGAATGAATTTCTTCAATTCCAAGAAAGCATTCAATAATGGGAACGACACGAACTTCTGAACTTCTTCGATGAAATAGTGTGCGGTCATACAAGGAATACACGCAACATCCACTTCGAGTTTTTCTAAATTTTTAGCCGCGTGGACCATTTCAGGAACAGGGTTTTCCCCTTTTCCTGAAATGGCTTCAGTGCGGTCCGGAATCTTCGCATTGCTGTCTATGATCACTCGATAATGCTCTTGATCTTTACTTGCATTCGTCGCTCTTATGATCTTCATATAACATTCGGCCGTTGCTTCAGGTCCCATTCCCCCGAGTATGCCGATAATTTTATCATTCACTGTTATGCCTCCTAACGAAAGACCGGGCTCTTGCTGTATCGGTTTAATCAGAGGATTCCTGCTACTCTGTTTTTCAATGGCTTGAACAATTTCTCTTCATCCATTCCCGGACGTGTCTTGTTCAACTGCTCCAAGGCGATTTTTGCTCCTGGGTCCATCCCCTGGCATCCTGCTAACAAGACAACATCGTCTTTTTCAGCTTCTGAGAGCGCATGGTGGATAGCATCATCCAACTCTTTATACAAGTCTACATGAATGCCTGCTTCCTCCATCATTTCCTGAAAGACACGCAGCTCTTCTTCGGTCACCCGGTCTTTTTCATCCACATGCGATTGGCTGAGGGTCGCAATTACTTCAGTCAGCCCCAACTTAGGCGCCCATTCCACAATCGCTTTTGCATTTTCTCTATTGACTGTAACTCCACGACTTCCACGAATTGCGTAGACGAGCTTAAGGCTTGAATAATCCATTTGCTGCAAAGTGTTCAAGGTGACGTTGATATTTCCATAGTTGGCAAAATGGTCGTCCAAAATTTTAATATCATCCTCAAACACCATTTCAAAGCGTCTCTCTACACCACCGAAGCTTTTGAGTCCGGCTTGAATGGTTGAAACCGGTATCTCATTCAACAACCCTGCAGCAATGGCTACCATCGAATTATAAACGGAGTGATATCCCGGCGTCGAAAGCTCAATAGAGAACTCCTGCGGCTCATATGTTGTACCTTCAACAGTAAATGGCTTACGGATTTCAACCGTGAATTTCGCGCGGCCTGTGGTAAGATCAAGGTCTTTACATACCAGGTCGCCATCACCTGTTTCTACACTGAATGTGAGCAAATTGGCTTTCGTTTCGTCGATCAACGACGCAGAATAAGGGTCATCAAGGTTCAGGATAGCCCATTTATCTTCACCCGCATTGCGAATGAGGCTTGCTTTACAATTGAAGTATTCTTCAAAAGACCCATGCAGGTCGATATGCTCCCGGCTGATATTGTTTAATGTAACAATATCAAAGTCCACACTACCCACTCTGCTTAAATCCAGCGCTGAGGAGGAAACTTCCATTGTCACATGGGACACATCCTGGTCTCTCATTTGGGCAAAATAATGATGCAGGTCGAGTGACTCCGGTGTCGTAAGTTTTGTAGGCTCGGAGTAGTCACCGAACTTGACCACGACTGTTCCGATCAAGCCTGTTTTAAGTCCATGCTCTTCGAGAATAGCATTCGTCATAAATGAAGTGGACGTTTTCCCATTAGTCGCTGTAATTCCAATCGTTTTCATAGCATTTGAAGGATGATTATAAAATGCATCACTCAGGGCAGCCAGAGCACGACGGCTATCTTTAACCTGATATTGTGGAAGGTCATCCCACCCGGACTGATAATCCTCGACCACAATGGCAGCCGCTCCATTTTTCACTGCTTCCGCCACATAACGGTGTCCATCTGTCTTGAAGCCTTTAATACAGACAAACACATCCCCCTGTTCTACATTTCTTGAATTGTATGCGAGTCCTCGGACGTCCAGGTCCCTGTCATTCCATGACTCCAGTATATGGATGAATGATAATAATTCTTTCAATTTAGCCATTCTTATCTACCTTCCCTGCATTGTATTAGCCTGTTCAATGGAATTCAATTTCGTTCCGTCCATATTGTTCGTTTATTGGTTAGCATTTCCTACTGTCCGCTATCTGTATTCTCAGCAGCATGACGAAAAAAAGGTTACCTGTTTTTCTTTGTTACTTTATTTACAACGAGATTCGCCAACTTCTTCCCAAAGGAGAATGCTGGTTTTGGATCTTTCGGGTCCCAGATAGCATGAGCTTTCGGTCTGAAATAAGATTTCAAAACCTTTTGGGGAGAGAGTTGTCCTGTTTTGATGTATTCTCTGACTGCCAGAAGGTCCTCATAGGCATACCAGAAAACGAGATTCTGATCCTCTTCCACTGCTTTCGGCTCCACCGGGTCCCCGATCAACTCTTTGTAAGTGATATAAGGGATGTTGATGCCCGTTTTTTGTAATAGATGGTTCAAATTCGTAATACGAACATTAATTTCAATCAAATAGTACCGGCCGGTTTCAGCGTCTTTTTTGAATTCTATTTCCGCGAAACCTTTATATCCGATTCCTTCTAAAAACTTCGCCCCCAGTTCATAGAGCTCCGGCACATATTTTTGCTGAGTGTAAACAGATGCCCCGTAATTCACTGGAAATTGACGAAGTTTTTGGCAGGTCACCCAATGCGTAACTTTAGAATTTTGATCCAGATATGCATCAAACGTGTACATATGGTCATCAAAACCTGGAATAATGCGCTGGACGATGACTTCTATATTCGCTTCTTTTGCTTGCTCCACTTTTTCTATTAACTCTTCTTTATTATGAACCTTAAAAAGCTTCCTTCTGAACTTGGATACAAAAGCTGGTGAATCCACCGGCTTTACGAGGCAAGGGTATTGGATTTCCTCTTCCACTCTTTGCACAAGTTTCTCATCATCTACTTGAACCGTTTCCGGAACAGCCACTCCATGCTGCGATGCCAGTGTGTGAAGAGTGCCTTTGTCCATTATCTTAGTATATAACCCTTGTTCCGTTTGAGGAATAAGGAAATATTCCCTTAATTCCGGCAGATATTCATCCACGAATTCCACATATGGATCGGCTGTCGGAATCAGTACAGGAGCAGCATCCTGCTTTTTGGCATAGTCGATCAAGAAAGTCTTCAAACCTTCTGGATCTTCCTTATAGTGGGGCCCGATCAATGCTTCTGAACAATATTTGGACTCAAGTCCGTAGGCACCTTCCCAGTCATAGTCCACTGCTGCAACATGGACATCATGAATACCCAAACATCTAATCGTACTCAGCCCAATATAATAGTTCGCTCCTAGAACAACCGCTTTATTCGCCATGAGATATCCCCTTTTCCATCTGTTGAATTGTACTAAAAAATATATAGAACACGTATTTGTTTTAGTTGGAAGCTTTCTTTATGTAAACATATCTATTTTACCACAAACAGGTACCTAACAAAACGTAAACCCCTCTACCAAAGACAACCCTTGCCCCAGCAATACTTTAAGTTGATAAAGTATATGGCAGGATTGTGGAAGACTCAGTTTCGAGATGTTTTCGGGGTCGTTGCCCGGTTAAGAGTCAGGGATGGCTGGGAAGCTACTCGCTTTCCTGTGGGGGAGCGCCGAGCTTCCTCGGACTGCGTCCTGCGGGATCTCGCCTATCTCCTTCTCCCACGGGAGTCTCGCAGCTTCCCAACCACCCCATCAGATGAAGGGGCTAACGAACCCCTTTCCCAAGGGGATGGTATCCTGCTACCTCGATTGTTGTAACCATAAAACGCTCTGTATCAAGCTTTCAGGGTTCAAGTGTCTCTGCATGGGAGTTTATAATGATACTCCATCAAACGGAATAGATGATGATTCGGGAAGTGGTTTCGAGATACTTCTATGGCAAAGGGGCGGAGGGGAATGGCGAGACTCCTGCGGGAAAAGAGTGCTTAGTGAGACCCCACAGGACGCAGTCCGAGGAGGCTCACCGCTCTCCCGCGGAAAGCGAGCTATTCCCCGCAGCCCCCATCCACCCAGCAAAAGTCTCGAAACTGAGTCTTCAACTAAAGGGAGCTTATCTGTCATGTGGTTTTAGTTCTGTCCAAAAAGAAAGTGGCTCCTTTTTATCCAGGGCCACTTCTTGTTAAAGCACTTATTTGAATGTCTGGTGGCTGAAATCAACATCAGCTGGAACTTGATCTTGCTGGATTGTAGGGTGCTGGATTTTCTTAAAGCGACGGGCAACTTTATCAATGGCATATAATATAAGGAACGTAAGCAGAACGGTTAGAGACAACATATAAAGAGATGTAAGCATAAGCTGTAATCCCCTTTCCCTTTTATATTTTCAGGTAGGAACAAACATAACCTCACCTATGGTTCAGCCCGTTTATTCGCCTTTATTTTATTAAATCCTAGTATATAATACCAAATTATACACTGAAGTAAATATATATTTATTAATCCTTGTATATTCCCTTAAATACTTACAAATACAAACGCATACATAGAGGTGAGCAACGAATAACCTTTCTTTTACACACAAAAACACAGCCGCCCCCTGCCCGGAAATTCGGCTGTGTTTTACTGTTATAAATGAAATTCCCATTCTTCTCTTAACTCTATATAAGCAGCATAAAGTCGAGTAGCTAACTCATCTTTACTTTTCGTTCCATCCTCTAACCCGAGTTTAGGAAGAAGAATCTCAGCAACCTCCCTGGTCATGGTGTTTTTTTCCTCAGGTTTCAAAGTCGGGTAACGATAAACATAAGTTTTCAATAAGTCCCAATCTTTTTTCGTAACGCTTTGTCTCTCCCATTCTCCAATGACTAGTTGACCCGATTTCAGATCACGGTTTTCGATTTCTTTTTCCACGAGGGTCTGTTTCTGTTTCTTTTTCGAACGTTGTTTTTTCCGTTCGTGAATAACGATCGTCCCGCCGACAAGATCGCCAAGTCTTTTATGCTGGGGATGGAGGAAAACCATTACCATTCCGATCAGATAATAGAAAGGAAGCATATCTATGATTCGTAACAAATTTCGAATTAATATGGATAGGACGGTTGCTTTTCCTCCATCTTCTTTGACGACTCGGAGGCCGAGCATCATTTTACCAAGGGTTTTCCCACCGCTGAACCATTCGAATAAGAAGAAATAGCCCCATTGGATGCCAAATAAGACAAGGATAACAAAAGCAATCACCCACCCGCGGCCTTCCAACATGAAGTCCAATTGATTTTCTGTAAAAATGAGCAGCGCAATCATTCCACTATATAATAAGGCTAAAAGAATAGAGTCGACAATTTGAGCCGCTCCCCTGCTTCCTAAACCCGCCAACTGAAAATTCAAAGTCACATGTTCAGGGGTTTTCACCTTCCATCTTTCCTCCATTTTCTTCCTCCTTTCTTATGGGTTCCCATACGTCTTTTGTTTTTCTATAATAGAAATAGAATGTTAAAAATTACCGTATTGCAGGTGAAGCCATGAATTATCGATCTTTTGTCCAACTCCATCGTAAAGAGTGGAAGCGTTTAGAAGAACTGATTCAGTTGTTACATAAGAACAAACGTCATTGGGCTCCTAAACATATAGAAGAGTTTCAGCGCCTGTACCAAAAAGTCACGCAGCACCTTGCCTACAGTCAAACATACTTTGCAGAAGAAGAAACAACCGATTACTTAAATGACCTCGTAACAAAGGCCCATAATATGCTTTACCAGGAAAGCACGTCGAATTGGAAACAAGTGAAGCGCATGTTCGGAAGTTCATTCATTACACTCATCAGCGAACAATGGAAGTTTGTTGTCATCAGCATGTTCTTGTTCTTTTTAGGTGGTTTGGCTGCTTTTCTGGCTGTCTACCAGGATCCGATGAGCCTTTACACGATTTTGCCTGATTCCATCGCACAAGCGGTAGACCCAAGCCGGCTGGGAAGCGAAGATGGCGGGGTGAATTCTCCTGTCATGTCAGCAGAAATTATGACCAATAATATTCAAGTTGCTTTTTTGGCTTTTGCCGGGGGCGTGACCTTTGGGTTACTGACGGTTTATCTCCTCATCTACAACGGAATCATCGTCGGTGCCCTGGCCGCTTTGTTCATGGTCCATGGAAGAGCCTATGACTTTTGGGCCTATATCGTCCCCCATGGAATTATCGAGCTTACAGCCATTTTCATCGCAGGCGGTGCGGGTCTTTTAATGGGCTATAAGCTATGGGTTCCCGGCAAACGAACACGGAGCTATCAATTAAAAACCTATGCCTACCAATCCGTTCTGCTGCTGATTGGAACACTTCCGCTTTTCATCATCGCAGGAATTGTAGAAGGCTACATCACGCCATCCAGCTTATCCTTTGAAGCGAAGTATGCATTTGCATTCATTACTCTCCTCGGACTTTTGGCATACGTCATTATTGGAAAGATCCATGCTGGTAGAACTAGAGAAGTCCGCGATTCATAATGTTGATATAGTGGGAAACGGCTGCTGTCGCCAGTTCCTCTTCCGGTGCCTCAATCATTTGGAGACCCTGTCGCTCCCACTTTTTCAACTCCTGCTTTTTATCCAACACATGCTTTTGAGCCATCGTCTTCACTAATGTGGTTTGTACATCCTCAGGCTTTCTTCTTATCTGGGAATCGATGACTCTATCTTCAATTCCAATCATTAAGAACAAATGCGAACGCCGCAACCGTTGTAAGTAATGCAACGCAGCTTCTTCGTATAGAAAAGTGCTCACATCACTAAACAACAGCAGAAGACTCCTCCTGTTTTGTACTTTCTGCAAGTGTTGGAACACAGCTGTATAGTTCGATTCGTATCCTTCAACTTTCAAATGATAAATTTCTTTCAGGATGGTTTGCATATGCGCCATCCCTTTCGCTGGAGGAACATACACATGAACGTGTTTTGAAAAAGCGAGAACCGCCACGTAATCGCCACGCTTTAAAGCAGCGGTGGCCACCGTCATCACAGCCTCGAGTGACTTCTCCAATCGGTTATTCTCCTCAAGCTCCACGCCCATCATCCGCCCACAGTCAATCAATAAGGTAACAATCTTTCCATGCTCTGGTTCATATTCGTTGGTCATCAGATTTTGAACTTTAGCGGTTTGTCTCCAATTGATTTTCCTAATATCATCTCCCACGACATACGAACGGATTTTGCTGAACTCTCCGGTGCCCACCTGACGCTTCTTCAATCGTGTCCCTTCGTAAAGCAGGAACCGCTGCGCATCCTCCAGGAAGTTTCTGCTCTCTGTGAGATCCGGAATGACCCGCACGTTTTTGATTTGATCCACCCTCATCTGCTTTTCCCATAAACCAATACGAGAACGATAGCGAATATGAAGGTGAGGAAGCGTGTAGTCTCCTCGTTGAGCGGCTTGAAAAGTATAGGTGATCCGTGCTTCTTCATGTCCAAGGATCTCTTTTTTCAAAGGAAAAGGCTGGCTGAACGATTGCGGAAAGTGGTCGATGACTCTCATATTCATCCCTTTTTCAGAACCATTTCTAATCACCAGTGAAGCCTCATTTTCAATCCCCCGCTCCATCTCTTCATCCATTACTCGGTGAACCTGAAGCTCTTTTCGTTTAGGTGAAAAAGTAAGGTCAACCAAACTTAATAATAAATTGGCCCCATTCGTCGCAATGATGAAAGGCCAGGAAAGACCTGTCCATGTTAGTAAAATCATTACGCAAGATAAGGCGAGTATAAGGACAAGCAGACGCTTGGTTGGAACAATCCCTTTATCGCGGAACAGGAACTGATCCCACAAGTTCTTGAATGATTTGGTCATGGGTCACTCCCTCCAGTTCCATATGCGGTGCTAAAATCACCCGGTGTCTCAAGGAGGCGACCGCCACCTTCTTAACATCGTCCGGGGTGACATAGTCCCGCGATTCCAGATACGACCACGCTTTCGCTGCCTTTGCAATCGCAATACCTGCCCGAGTACTTGCACCATGGCGGATCGCTTCCGTTTCACGCGTCTTCCGAACGACCGACATGATATATCCGTACATTTCGTCGGTCATCGTAATGCCTGATATTTCCTGACTTATTCTGTTGAACTCTTCCACCGTCAATAGTGAGTGAACAGATTCCTCTTGTTTGGGTCGTATCGCCTGCTTAAGTACGGCTACTTCTTCTTCCATGGACGGAAATTCGATATGTAATTTGAACAAGAAGCGATCCTGCTGCGCTTCTGGTAGTGGGTAAGTCCCTTCAAACTCCACCGGGTTCTGGGTGGCAACAACGAAAAAAGGAGCCGGAAGTGTGTACGTCACTCCCTGAATGGTCATTTGTTTTTCTTCCATCGCTTCAAGCAGGGCTGCTTGTGTTTTCGCCGGGGTCCGGTTAATCTCATCAGCAAGCAGAACGTTTGTAAACACAGGTCCTTTCATCGTCTCAAACTCACCGGTTTTCATGTTATAGATCATGCTTCCTGTTATATCGCTCGGTAAGAGGTCCGGCGTAAACTGAATCCGCTTGAAGTCGCCTCCAAGAAGGTTCGCTAATGTTCGGACCATTTTTGTTTTGCCGGTACCAGGAACACCTTCCAGTAACACATGTCCACCAACAAGAATGGATGCGATCATCAAGCGAACATTTTCCGACTGCCCATAAACCCTTTGCTCATAGGACTGTATCAACTCTGTTAATTTTTCATTCATGACCCTTGCACCTCTTTCCTCATTTGATCGAACGTATGTGACCAATCTACAAATGTCTTTTTATCTACATCGGTCAAGTTTTCCAACGGCTCCACGGTTCTCGTCCATTTATCCCAATCCTGATAATCCTCGTCACTCAGCCGATACGATAGCGTGTGACGAATATCCTGCCAGGATGCCTGGGAGGATACGCCAAACCGCTCCTGCAGCAGCTGTCGTATATAAGATTCCTGAACAGCTAATGACTCTCTATAAAACTCCCCTTTTCGGTACCAGGCAGCCAATGCCCGCAAGCGTTCATCCCCGAACCGCACGACCGCTTCTCTCGGCATGAAGGACGGCCCGAATCTTTTCCCCTGCATCCATAAAAAGAAAAGCACGAACAAAGCAAGCTGAAGAACAAAAACGACCAGCCATTTCGGGTAGACGTCCACCCCGGAAAAAAAACCGTCCTGTCCATGGATATATTCATCAAACCAAATACTGCTGAATCCTGCTCCTGATTCTAATATGGAAGTGATCACTTCATAATGTTCATGGTCTGTAATCCATCCATTTGTGAACCAATCCGGATTCATGCCAACAATCAACGCACCCTCTCCATATGAGCGCTCAAAAGCCAGCACACCTTGATCATCACTCAGCAGGACCTCATCCGACTCCTTCGTCTTGAGCCGGTGCTCCTGTTGAATCTCAACGGTGTATGTACGACCATTCTCATCCTCCACCGTCGTTTCCCCTGCAGGTAAAACCCCATAGTCTACCTGGGTATCAAAATAACCGACAGGATTGTTTTTCACCAGCCAGATCCTGTTCCCCTTTTTCATCCAATCTTGATATTGACGCATCTCAGCTCCGCTGACGGTGGAAAATGGCTCAATCATCAAAAGGATTTTATTTCCATTTTCTTCCGGCAGTCGCCCCGGCTCACTATCCCAGCGAAGTGGCTCCCCACCTCGTTCATCAAGAAGTGTATAAAAGGCCTTAACTCCCGTCTGCGAAGGGGATTCAGATAAATAAGGCGGGTAGGGTTCTGGACGTCCTTGGGAGAGCCAATAAATAATGAACGTAAGAAGAGCAAAGATGACAGTGATCCAAACCCACGTTTTCTTCGTAGTCATCACGCTTCTCCCCTCCCCTCTTCGTCCATCCACTGTAACGCCCGTAAGCGGAATTCATCATACTCTTCTTTCTGAAGGATCCGGTTTCCATAGGTGATTTGATCAAAAGTCTTCGCAAGAAATGAAAAGTCAGCGACAAGCCTATGATCTGAGTCGAGCAGTTCCTTTTCATAATCACCGTTTGTCTTCCATGTTTTCACTTCAACAAGATCTCTATTATCAAAATCCAGCAGCATGCCCAGGAACACATGACGTGCCGCTTCAGAAAATTGCCCCTCTGTAGCTCGGGCGTCCGCTTCCTGCACATGTTTTTCTGATGACCATGCCAAGTCTGAAGTCATGCTGAACGTACGTTTTTCCGACAGCTTCTTCTCACCGGAGAGCCTTGTCACAAGTTTAATGACAAGAAATAAGAGAAGGCCCATACCGATGAAACCAAAAAAATAGATCCAGCCATTGATGGCAGAATCAGAGACTTGGAAATTAGGAAACCAAGCCTCAAGCATCTCTTTCACCCATTCGGTGACGATATCTAAAAGGTGTTGACTCGCTGTCTGAGATTCCTGCTCATACGCTTGGTATTCCTGACGCTCGAGTATTTCCTTCAGTTGTTCTTTTCCTTCAGTTGATTGGCTCACATGACTCACCTACGTTCATGATTCTTTGTAAGAAGCAATCATATCTTTTAAATCATCCGCTTCGTTCCTTGTTTTCAAGTCAAAAAACAGCACCGTATAACCGACCATCATAAACAGTGTCGTAATAATGGAGGCAAGGTCTGTCAGTATTCGCCCAAAAAGACTGCCACCTAAAAGAAGAGCAGAAACCCCCTCCATTACGGAAGTTAGCAGCATAGTGATGATGAAAAAGACGATGAATAATCCGAATGTTGACCAGAAGCGACCTTTCGTCAGCTTCCAGCTTTTTGAAAAACCCGGGGCGACCTTTTGGAATACGATAGCTCCGAAAAACATACTCAGTTTGGTCATAAAAAAAGCGATTGCTCCCAAAAATACGAGACCGAGGATGATCGACATGATGAAACCGACTCCAACCCCATCCCTCGCAAAGCTGACGCCTCCTAAAACACCAAAAAGAAGAAAACCGGTAAAGATGGCGGCTCCGAATATGACTACTACCAAAGCTGTACTTGCGACGAGCGGCCAAAACCTCGAGAACGCTCCTTTAATCGCCTGTCCTTTCGACCAGGCTTCATCCTTAAGTGCTTTACTTGTCGCAACAATGACCGATGCCTGGGCTATCGGATAAATGATAATGGCGAGAACAGTAGAAACAAGCAAGTAAAGTATTTCCATACCCATCCCAAGATTATTGGCTACAAGCTCCTGGGTAGCCGCTGCCGTATCAAGATTGTTTAGGACCCCTTCTGCGAACCCTCCCCCTGACGACTCACGAAACAGACTGATTCCGCTCAAAACCATGAATAAGTAATCAAATATGTAGAGCGGGGCAAATATAATGAGTAACGTCAGAAATAAAGGTCCGAAGTTTTTCTTTGATATACTGAATGTATGGTCTAATATTTCACCGAACGTTTTCGGCTTCTGTAGTTGTTCCATCATCATCCTCCTAACTAGTATCTTTCTACTATTCTAACATTTTACCGTTTCGTTTTGACAAAAAAAGACAGACTTATCCAAAATCTAAGAGGAAGGGGAGTGACCATCATGCAAGAGAAAGTCGGCACGTGTGCTGCTTGCGGTACAACGATCTATTGTGAAAATGGGTTCTTGAATGGCGTCTTGTCGGAAAACAAAACACTAAAATGCTTCACCTGTGATAAACCGAAGCATCAAGACCATGTACAACTTTCTTCATATCAACCCAACTGGCCGGTAACTTTCGCTGGAGAAAGAAGCTTCATCCTTCAACAACTTGGTGATCCGGACATTCCCATCGAGCACATCGGAAGCACCTCTGTGCCGAACCTTTCTGCAAAGCCCATTATTGATATTCTATTAGGGATAGAAAACCTTGATGATTTCTCCTATTACATTGAGCCCCTTGCACAAGCAGGGTATGAATACGTTCCTAAGCCTGAATTAAGGACCCGGCGCTTTTTCAAAAAAGAAACCGATACGAACGACACCTTCCACCTGCACATCTGTCAATGGAAAGGCACCGAATGGGAAGAGAAAATCACATTTCGTAACTTCTTACGTACGAACTCGGAAGCTGCCAAAGCCTATGAATCTATAAAAACACAGTTAGCTGAAGCCTATAAAGAAGAGAGATCAGTCTACACAAAGGAAAAAGGGCCCTTCATTCAGTCCATTCTTGCTCTTGCATATAAAAAAGGCTGAGAACTGCATTCTCAGCCTTTCCTTTATAACTCTTTAAGATATTTACACACCGTTTCCATCCCTTTCGTAAAATTCTCCAGATGAAAATGTTCATTCGGTGCATGCAGATTTTCCGTCGGAAGTCCGAAGCCCATTAAAACGACCGGCGCATCTAACACACGACCGAAAACTTCAACAATTGGAATGGACCCGCCCTCTTTAGGAAAGTGAGGGCGTACATCATACACACTTTCAAATGCATCTGCAGCTTTTTGAATATAAGGATTACTTGAATCAATCGCCACTGGGTCAGCTTTAATGTACTGATGAAGGTCAACCTTCGCACCTGCCGGCCGGTTGTCAGCTACATGACGTTGGATCGCCTCAAATACCGCCTGGGGATCCTGCTCACCAACGAGACGACAGCTGATTTTTGCACTCGCCTCTTTAGGAACAATCGTTTTCAACCCTTCGCCTTGAAATCCTCCTGTAATCCCGTTGATTTCAAGTGTAGGTCGAATGCCGACGCGCTCTTGGAAAGTGAACCCTTCCTCTCCGAAAAGTTCATCAAGCTCAAGTTCCTGCTTTGTACGCTCTTCATTGAATGGGACTTCCGCTACTTCGTCTCTTAAAGCAGCTGTAGGCTCCGGAACGCCTTCATAAAAACCTTCAACGGCTATACGGCCACTTTCTTCGTGCAGCGAATCCAACAATTGGACGAGGGCATGAATTGAATTTGGTACGCCCCCACCATAGGTACCTGAATGTAAATCTGAATTTGCGGTTCTCACAGTCATCTCCATGGCTAAAGCCCCACGTAAAGATGTACAAATGGCTGGCTGTCCTTTCTCACTAAAGGACGTATCGCTAATGATTACCGCATCACATGCCAGCTTTTCCTCGTTTTCCTGAATGAAAGGACCAAGGTTCGGGCTTGCAATTTCCTCTTCACCTTCAATGACAAACTTCATATTAACTGGAAGTTCTCCGTTTTCTTTCATAAGAAGATGGACAGCTTTGATGTGGATATACAGTTGACCTTTATCATCCGTCGCTCCTCGGGCGAAAATTTTCCCGTCTCTAATTACCGGTTCAAATGGCGGTGTCTCCCATAAGTCGAGGGGATCTTCCGGCTGTACGTCATAGTGGCCGTACACAAGAACCGTGGGCTTTCCTTCTGCATGAAGCCAATCCGCATAAACAATCGGGTGCCCCTCTGTAGGGATGACCTCCACATTCTCCATGCCGGCTTTTTCCAAAGCCCCGGCTGTCCAATCCGCCGCCTCTTTAACGTCTTCTTTATGTTTAGACAAGGAAGAAATACTCGGTATGCTTAAATACTGTTTTAATTCTTCAATAAACTGATCTTTATGTAACTCAACGGCTTCCTTCATCTTTTGGGCCTCCTTATATCCTTTTGCTCTCATTATACCGAAATTCTCTCAACGACTGAAACATAGGCAATTCTTCCATTCCACAGAAGCTCCCGTTTGTGGAAGACTCAGTTTCGATACTTTTGTTGAGTGGATGGGGGCTGCGGGGAATAGCTCGCTTTCCGCGGGAGCGCGGTGAGCCTCCTCGGACTGCGTCCTGTGGGGTCTCACCATGCACTTTTTTCCTCCTAGTTATCCGGTTCCGGCGCCTAGCGGCTAGTGAGACTTCCCTCGCTTCTGTACGATAAGTCAACATCGAATCACTTCGTTCTCCGTGTTTCCTTTATCTCCGCCAGCTCAGTCCAGTCCATACGCCGCTGATCGAGGCGCCTGCACACTTAAAATAGGAGTCTCGCCATTCCCCTCCGTCCCTTTGCTATATCAGTGTCTCGAAACCACTTCATGAATAATCAGCTATTCTATTTGATGAGAGTATAAGGATAATACTCCCAAGCCGAGGTGCTTGAACCCTGAAAGCTTGACAGAGCGTTTTATGCCTACAACAACCGGGATAGTGGAAGACCATCCAACTTTGGTGAAGGGGTTCGTTTACCCTCTCTTTGAATGGGGTGGTTGGGAAGCTGCGAGACTCCCGTGGGAGAAAGGAGATCGGCGAGATCCCGCAGGGCGTAGCCCGAGGAAGCTCGCTACTCCCCCACAGGAAAGCGAGTAGCTTCCCAACCACCCCTGATGCTCCGCTAAGGCAACGAACCCGGGAAAATATCTCGAAACTGAGTCTTCCACAATCCCGCCATATACTTTAATAACTTCTGGCTGGAAGCACAAATCAAAGTCTATGGAAATTTAAAAATAAAAAGTGGCCAGTTATGGAATACCGGCCACTTTGGTTTGGTCTTAGGAAAATAAAAATTATAGCAGGGAAATGATGAAACTAATCACTACGATTAAACCGATGATCATTAAGATTGTACGAATCATGGAATCACCTCTTCGTCTTTTTGTATTTATTTATCTTTTCCCTTATCCTCACGAGATTTAAACAAACTATACAAAAAATCGTACCTTTTTCCCTTTCGGGGCAGGACCTAACTTCATGAATCAATGGCTTTTGGTCTATGGTCCACTTAATATTTTATAAATGCTTTCGTGTAAGATGAACAACCAGCACCTATAAGAGTAAAATAAAATCCCCACCAAACCTTGGAATTATCCAAGGCCAGCAGGGGTTGTTGTTATATTAATTGACGATCCCAGTGGCGGTGAGCAGCGACTGCCTGGACAAAATCTTCTGTAAAGCCTTTGACATCATCAGCAGCTACGACACCGCTGTGGTCGGCGAGTTTGTTATCGCTCAGCCACTGCACTGCATTGTGAGTAGCACCCAATGGTTTGTAGTGAGAGAATGCTTCGTTAAGGAAATGAGAGGCATGCTTCTTGAACGCTTCTTCCTCATCGCTTCCACCAACCGCGTACAGCGCATCATACAGAACAGAATCAGTAGTAAGGAAGGTGTGATCGACTTTCATTTCTGAACCGTCGTCTCCTTTGACCATTCCCTGCTTATCACTAATGATTTCAGTCATGATTCCTTCTGATGAGAGCCCCTTCAATGCTTGAGTGACGTCTTTCCCGTTGAATCCGCCAGCTAAAATGACGCCAACTTTACGAGTAGACGGCTTGTGAACCGTATTTGCCTGACTAAGAGCAGGAGAAGATTTCTTCACATCTGATCCTCCGCTCTGTGGAGGAGTAACTCCAATATTTTTAGCAAATCCTTGAGCAAGCTCAAGGCTTACGTTAGCGAACATTTTCACTGCTTCTTCACGAACGGCTTCGCTTTCCACTTTTCCGAGTTCAAAGCTGAACGCATTGATGAGATGCTCTTTTTCATGGTCACTCATGCTGTTCCAAAACAAGGTGGCCTGAGAGAAGTGATCTTTAAAGCTATCGCTGCGAGCACGAATCTTGTGACCTTCCACTTTTTCCTGGTAGTGGGAATAGCCACCTTCTTCTTCACTTGCCGGGGTTGGTGTATTGTTTGCAAGTGAGTTCTTATGATAACTGACCTGCCCTTTATTGATTGTTTGACGGCCATAGCCATCACGCTGGTTATTAAAGAAAGGACAGACAGGGCGGTTGATTGGAAGTTCATGGAAGTTCGGTCCACCCAGCCTGATCAACTGCGTATCCGTGTAGGAGAACAAACGCCCCTGCAATAACGGGTCATTCGTAAAGTCGATCCCTGGTACGACGTTTCCTGGATGGTATGCCACCTGTTCGTTTTCAGCAAATACATTATCTACATTACGATTTAACGTCATTTTACCGACGATTTGAACGGGAACGTCTTCTTCCGGCCACAGCTTCGTTGGATCAAGGACATCAAAATCGAACTTAAATTCATCTTCTTCAGGTATGACTTGGATTCCAAGCTCATACTCAGGATAATCACCGTTTTCTATGGAGTTATAAAGATCCCCTCGGTGGAAGTCAGGGTCTTTACCATTAATCTTTTGTGCTTCATCCCATACAAGAGAGTGTGTGCCAAGGAGAGGCTTCCAGTGGAACTTAACGAAATGCGCCTTTCCTTCATTATTGACTAAACGGAACGTGTGAACCCCAAAGCCTTCCATCATACGCAGACTTCTAGGAATGGCACGGTCAGACATCGTCCACATGACCATATGAGCAGACTCCTGGTTTTGTCCCACGAAGTCCCAGAACGTATCATGGGCGGATGCTGCCTGCGGCATAGCGTTATGTGGTTCAGGTTTGACTGCATGGACAAGGTCAGGGAATTTAATTGCGTCCTGGATAAAGAAGACTGGTATGTTATTTCCGACTAGATCATAGTTTCCTTCTTCTGTGTAAAATTTCGTTGCGAATCCCCGTGCATCACGCACCGTTTCTGCAGAACCCTTGGAACCAGCAACTGTGGAAAACCTTACAAACGTCGGCGTAGTTTTTGATGTATCATTTAAAAAGTCAGCTTTCGTATATTTCTCAAGCGATTCATATAATTGAAATTCGCCATGTGCTGAGAACCCTCTCGCGTGAACAATACGCTCAGGGATACGCTCATGGTCAAAGTGAGTCATTTTTTCACGAAAATGAAAGTCTTCTAGCAGGGTAGGACCACGTACACCAGCTTTTAATGAAAATTCATCCTCTGAAACTTTGACTCCGTGGTTCGTCGTCATATGTTTGCCGGAGTCATCCACTCGGAACTGATCCAACTGCTCATCTTTATTTGACCTTTTCTTACTCATTGAGCTCCTCCTTAAGAAACCACTTCTTAGAATGGTAAGTAATAAATAAACATTACAATCTACGTACCCGGCGATTCGACAGAATAAACACACAATTACTTTCCTGAAAAAGTAGTTTGTCGGAAGATGTTCGTAAATAACGAAGGAAATCTAAATATAAATGGCTATATTAAATAGATAGGGATCAACTTCTCGTACCTCCAACCTATATTTAGTAAACACAAAAAGCCACCTCTGTTTCAGAGGTGGCTAAGAGGGTTAATTATATTTATGGCAGCTGGGATGCTCCCATCATGTATCGATCGCATTCGCGTGCGACTTCGCGGCCTTCGTTGATAGCCCAAACAATCAGACTTTGCCCGCGTCGCATGTCTCCGGCAGCAAATACACCTTCAACGTTCGTCGTGTACTTCCCGTATTGGGCAGCGACGTTGGAACGTACGGTCGTTTCGATGCCAAGCTTTTCAATAAGATCCTGTTCGGGACCGCTGAAACCGATCGCAAGCAGTACGAGGTCTGCTTCCCATACTTTTTCGGTTCCTGGAATTTCAGTACGGACTTTGTTTCCTTTTTCATCGTAAGAAAGAGCAACGTCAATCGTGTGTACTTCTTTGATACGATTGTTCTCATCCCCGACGAATCTCTTCGTCATAACCGCATAGGCGCGTGGATCTTTATTAAACTTCGCCTCTGCTTCCTTTTGGCCGTACTCCACGCGGTGGATGACCGGGTACTGTGGCCATGGGTTCACTTCATTGTCACGAGTAGAGCCTTTTTTATCATAAATATCAAACTGAGTCAGGCTCTTACAGCCGTGACGCATGGATGTAGCCATACAGTCAGTTCCTGTGTCCCCGCCACCGATCACGATGACATTTTTGTCTTTCGCACTGATGTAGTTTCCATCTTCATGCTCAGAATCAAGAAGGCTCTTCGTGTTGGAGTGCAGGAAGTCCATTGCATAGTGGATGCCTTTCAAGTTGCGTCCATCTACTTCCAGGTTCCTTGGTGTTGTGGCACCTCCACAAAGAATGACCGTGTCATACTCCTCATTCAGACGAGAGACGGGATAGTCACGACCAACTTCTGTGTTCGTCATAAACTGAATGCCTTCTTCTTTCAAAATGTTCACGCGTCGTTCAACGACGGAATAAGGCAGCTTCATTTCAGGAATTCCATAGGTGAGCAATCCACCCACACGATCGTTACGCTCATATACTGTCACCCAGTGGCCCGCTTTGTTCAGCTGTGCGGCCGCGGCCAGACCAGCAGGGCCTGACCCGACGACTGCTACTTTTTTACCTGTACGATAGGCAGGAGGTTCAGGAGTTACCCACCCTTCGTCAAATCCCTTTTCAATAATAGACCTCTCTACACTACGAATAGCTACAGGTGGTTCGTTGATCCCAAGAACACAAGCCCCTTCACACGGAGCAGGACAGGCAAAACCTGTGAACTCCGGGAAGTTGTTCATTTCGTGTTCTTTGGCAAGGGCTTCCTTCCATTTCCCCTGATATACAAGATCATTCCATTCAGGTATGAGGTGGTAAACAGGACAACCGCTCGTGATGCCGTTGATTTCCATTCCGGAATGGCAAGTAGGAACGCCACAGTCCATGCAGCGTGCCCCTTGCTTTTGTGCTTCTTCATCTGAAAGGGGAAGCTTGTAATCTTCCCAATCTTTTATTCTTGTTTCAGGATCGCGCTCAGGTGTGGATTGGCGTGTGTATTCCATGAATCCAGTAGACTTACCCATCAGATCTCCCCCTTCTTCGTTATTTGACTGTTGCTACCGGTTTGTTGCGTTCTTCAAAAGCGGTCATTTCCGCGTCAAACTTCTCAAGACCACTTTCTCTTAAATTCTTAATTCGTTCCTGCATCGCCAAGTAATCTCTAGGAATCACTTTGACGAATTTGGATACATAATCGCTCCAATTAGCAAGGATTCTTTCACCTCGTGGGCTGTTTGTATAAGAAACATGCTTTTCGATCATGTCATAAAGTTCTTGAATTTCATTGGCATCTGCTAACTGCTGCAGGTGAACTAATTCTTTGTTGCATTTTGTATCAAAAGGCAGTTCAGACTCATCCAGCACGTAAGCGACGCCTCCGGACATTCCTGCCGCAAAGTTACGCCCTGTGCCCCCAAGGACGACGACTTTCCCGCCTGTCATATATTCACATCCATGGTCTCCGACACCTTCGACCACTACGTCCGCTCCACTATTACGGACACAGAAGCGTTCACCAGCAAGACCATTGATGTAAGCTTCTCCAGCTGAAGCACCATAGAAGGATACGTTTCCGATAATCGTGTTTTCTTCCGGTACGAAAGATGACCGTGGTGATGGATGGACGATGATTTTACCACCTGACAGACCTTTTCCTACGTAATCATTGGAATCCCCGATAAGACGCAGGGTGACTCCTTTAGGAATGAAGGCACCGAAACTTTGACCTGCGGAACCTTTGAAGGTCAACTTGATCGTGTCTTCCGGAAGTCCTTCTGCTCCATAACGACGTGTGATTTCACTACCAAGGATCGTACCTGTTACACGGTGAATGTTACGGATGGATCCTGTGCCTTCCACCGGCTCACCTGTTTCAATGGCTTTCTTGCAAAGCGGGATCAACTCTTCCATATCCAGCGTCTTCTCAAGGCCATGATCCTGCTTTCTAACTGCAAAGCGACCATAGTCGGCAGGGACATCAGGCTGGTACAGCAAGGCTGACAAGTCAACGCCTTTGGCTTTCCAGTGGTCGATCGCTTCGTTCGTCTGTAAAACATCGGTACGACCGATCATTTCGTTGATTGTACGGAAGCCAAGCTCTGCCATGAGTTCACGTGCTTCCTGTGCAATGAAACGCATGAAGTTCTCGAGGTGATCCGCTTCCCCTGTGAATTTCTTACGAAGTTCAGGGTCCTGGGTCGCTACACCGACCGGACATGTGTTCAAGTGGCAGACACGCATCATGACACAACCGAGGACGACGAGAGGGGCAGTCGAGAACCCATATTCTTCCGCTCCTAACAAGGAGGCAACGACAACGTCACGTCCTGTCATCATTTTCCCGTCTGTTTCAACAACGATCCGATCACGCAGACGGTCAAGAACCAGCGTCTGGTGCGTTTCCGCAAGACCGATTTCCCAAGGAAGGCCGGTATGCTTAATACTTGTTCTTGGTGCCGCACCGGTGCCTCCATCATAGCCACTGATTAGGACAAGATCAGCACGTCCCTTTGCTACCCCTGCAGCAATTGTTCCAACGCCAACAGCGGAAACAAGCTTCACGCTGACACGAGCTTTTGGATTGGCATTTTTCAAGTTATAAATCAGCTCAGCCAAGTCTTCAATGGAGTAAATGTCGTGGTGCGGTGGTGGTGATATCAATTCAACACCAGGCGTGGAACCACGGACTTCTGCTACCCATGGATATACTTTTTTGCCTGGAAGGTGACCACCTTCTCCCGGCTTCGCACCCTGAGCGACCTTAATTTGGATTTCATCCGCATTGACAAGGTAATGGCTGTTCACTCCGAAACGGCCGGACGCTACCTGTTTAATCGCACTACGTTTCAAGTCACCATTTTCTTCAGGAGTGAATCGTTTCGGATTTTCTCCACCTTCACCGGAATTACTTCTGCCTCCGATACGGTTCATCGCAATGGCTAAGGCTTCGTGAGCCTCTTCACTGATGGAACCGAAAGACATCGCTCCCGTTTTGAATCGTCTGCAAATATCTTCGACAGACTCTACTTCTTCCACAGGAATGGATGGGCGATCCTTGAAGGAAAGCAATCCACGGAGAGACTGCAGGTTGTTCTTTTCATCCGTCAACATCTTGGAATATTGCTTGAAAAGGTCATAGTCATTCGCACGGCAGGCGTGCTGCAATGTTGCAATCGTCTGCGGATTGTACTGGTGATCTTCCCCGTTCTGGCGGTACTGGTATTCATCACCAGCTTCCAGTGTACGGTTTGATCCACGCGTTTCCCCGTAGGCCACTTCATGACGCATAAGCACTTCTTTTTCGATGATATCAAGTCCGATGCCCCCGAGTCTGGAAGCTGTACGAGTGAAATACTGGTCGATAACATCTTTATGGATACCCACCGCTTCGAAAATTTGTGCGCCACGGTAACTTTGTATGGTTGAAATCCCCATCTTAGAAAGGACTTTAATGATCCCGTCCGTTGCAGAATGGATATACGTCTGCACAGCTGTTTCATGAGACTCTGCTTCAAGCAGGTCGCGCTCCATCAAATCCCTCAAAGATTCATAAGCAAGATAAGGGTTGATTCCCTCCGCTCCATAACCGAGGAGTGTAGCAAAATGGTGCACTTCGCGCGCCTCACCAGATTCAATGATCAGGCTCACTTTCGTACGTGTCCCTCTACGGATGAGGTGATGGTGCAGACCGGATACGGCAAGGAGAGAAGGAATGGCTGCATACTCTTCACTGATTCCACGATCAGATAGGACAATCAGCGTCGTACCATCTTCTACAGCAGCATCCGCTTCTTCACATAAACGATCAAGTGCAGGTTTCAAACCGCCTTCTTTGGCATCGAAAAGAATGGAAAGCGTATGTGCTGCGAACCCTTCCACATCCTGCTGACGAATCTGTTCAAGTTCACGGTTAGTCAAAATAGGCGTCTGCAGTCGGATCTGACGACAGCTTTCTGGTTTTGGATCGACGAGGTTCCCCTCTGCTCCAATCGTCGTTTCCACCATTGTAATCAACTTTTCACGAATGGCATCAATGGGTGGGTTCGTCACCTGGGCGAACAACTGCTTAAAATAGCTGTAAAGCAATTGTGGTTTTTTAGAAAGCACAGCAAGCGGTGAATCGTATCCCATCGAACCGACGGGGTCTTTTTTATCGTTGACCATCGGCAGAAGGATTTTGTTTAATTCTTCTGTTGTATAACCGAAAGCAAGCTGCTGGTCGATCAAGTTTTCAACCGGACGGTGTTCGGTCAACGGTTCAGGAAGGTCTTCTAAATCAAACTTGTTCTCTTCAATCCATTCTTTATATGGTTTCTCACGAGCAATTTGCAATTTGATTTCATCATCAGGAATGATTTTCCCTTCTTCAAGGTCAACAAGAAGCATCTTTCCTGGCGCGAGACGATCTTTATACAAAATGTCGTCAGCGAAAATATCAAGAGCACCCACTTCAGAACCAAGGACAATCATTCCGTCTTTTGTTACGTAATAGCGTGCAGGACGCAAACCGTTACGGTCGAGGCAGGCACCGATTTGTTTTCCATTCGTGTAAGCAAGGGCAGCAGGCCCGTCCCATGGCTCCATTAAGCAGCTATGGTATTCATAGAAATTCTTCTTGTCTTCCTGGATCGTTTCATCATTTGACCAAGGCTCGGGCACCATCATCATAGCGGTGTGAGCGAGTGAACGACCTGACAAGTATAAGAATTCAAAGGCATTATCAAACATGGAAGAGTCACTACCGTTAGAATCGATGACAGGAAGAAGTTTCTGTAAGTCTTCTTCACTGAAATATTCCGAGTTGCAAAGCTCCTGGCGTGCTCTCATCCAGTTCACATTGCCTCGTAATGTATTAAACTCTCCATTATGAATAGTGAATCGGTTCGGGTGCGAACGTTTCCAGCTCGGGAAGGTGTTCGTACTAAAGCGGGAGTGTACTAAAGCGAGGGCCGTTTTGAAATCCGGGTGATTCAGATCAATATAAAAGGAATCCAGCTGTTCAGGAATCAACATCCCTTTATAGACGATCGTATTCGATGACAAACTGCTGATATAAAAGTCATCATACCCGTCTTTTCCAGCAATCTCGATTTCCGCTCGCTTACGAATGATGTACAGGCGTCGCTCCAGGTCCATTTGTGTTTGAACATTTCCAGATGGAGCAACGAAAGCCTGACGAATAAATGGTTTGGTCTTCTTCGCATCTTCCCCAACGAACGAATCATTTACCGGAACCGTACGCCAGCCTAAAAATTCTTGTCCTTCTTCTGCGACAATACGCTCAAAAGTCTGCATACATTCTGTTCTAGTCTCATGATTTTCCGGAAAGAAAATCATGCCGATGCCGTATTTGCCGGCTTCAGGCAAATATATATCTTCCTTCTCACATTGTGCTTCAAAAAAATGATGAGGGATCTGCGTCAGTATTCCGGCCCCATCTCCTGTACTGACATCAGCAGATTGTCCACCACGGTGCTCTAAGTTACATAGAATAGTGATGGCATTCTCTACGATACTGTGACTCTTCGTTCCATCGATGTTGGCGATCACTCCGATACCACAAGCTTCATGCTCATTTTCCGGATGATACAGCCCCTGCGGAACAGGATATCCGTGTTTTTGCATATTTTTTCCCCCTAGCGGACATATTCTTGTAGGTTACAGGCAAAAATTAAAAAATTCTGTCTTTTCAGTTTCTTACTAGTATAGCATGAAAAACCTTGAGAATCACGCTCTTAAAGCGGACAAGCGCTGAATTTTCAAGATAATGCGACAATTCAAATTCATTAGAAACCCGAATATTAAAAGGATGTAAGCGCAAACAAAAAACTTAAAAAAAATGAAGAATTTTTTTCTCTTATACTCGTTTTATACAAAAATAAATCTACTTATCTATCTTAATGTGCATATAAAATCCTTTGCTTGTATGAACATACACCAGGAAGGAAATTACATGCTTTAATGCGAATAGAGCATGTGGAGGTGTAACAATGAATAAAACAACCCGAGAGAACGACATCATCATAGGATCTATGCCTGTAGGTGATCGAAATCAAATTACCGACGTACCCGGAGTGACGGTCGGCCATTATACATTAGACAGGGATGATGTACAGACAGGAGTTACTGCCATTCTTCCGCACCAGGGCAACCTTTTTCAAAATAAAACGGTAGCTTCGGCTCATGTCATCAATGGGTTTGGCAAGACGGCGGGAACAATTCAACTTGAAGAACTGGGAACATTGGAAACCCCCATCATATTGACCAACACGTTCGGTGTAGGAGCGGCATATGATGCACTCGTTGCTTACACTCTTGAGCGAAATCAGGAGGTCGGTCGGACCACAGGGACAGTCAACCCTGTCATTGGGGAATGCAACGATATGTATATCAACGATATTAGGGAGCAAGCAGTTACGAAGGAGCATGTTTTACAAGCCATTCAAGATGCCAAAGACCACTTCACAGAAGGGTGTGTCGGAGCAGGTCGCGGGATGCTGTGTTATTCATTGAAAGGTGGAATCGGTTCTTCTTCCAGGAAGGTGGAGCTTGCACACGGTTCTTATACAATAGGTGTTCTGACCCTTACAAACTTCGGTAAACTGAGCGATCTTAGGATTGATGGTCAACCGGTTGGACAACAATTGAAGAACTATATTCAATCTGAGGAAGAAAAAGATCGAGGGTCCATCATGATTGTGGTCGCTACAGACCTTCCCGTGTCAGAACGGCAATTGAAAAGAATATGTAAACGAACGGTGACTGGATTATCGAAGACCGGGTCAATGGTTGGAAATGGAAGTGGTGATGTTGTTCTCGGATTCTCGACCGCTACAACCATCCCCCACGAAAAAACCGAGGGTCCGTTATCTTTTTCATCTATCCATGAAGAAGATATAGACGAAGCTTTCCGTGCTGTTGGAGAAGCCACCGAGGAATCCATTCTTGAATCTCTATTTCAAGCAACACCGGTGAAGGGAAGAAACAACCATCAAAGACCTACATTAACGGAATTGCTTGAAAACCACCCCATCCAATTTTAGTCTAATGAGGGGGAGTCAAAATTGAAGAAGGTTCCGCCCTCCTCCTCTGAGGCACGGAACCTTCTTTTCTAACAAAAAAAGTTAAGCTGCTTTCTTTTTGCTTCCCCCATGGCGACGATGGTATATGACATTAATCTCCGCTCCTACCATTAAAATGATCCCTGTAAGGAAGAACCATAACATTAAAATGATAATTCCTCCGAGGCTTCCATAGGTGGCAGAATAATTGCCGAAATTACTAACATAGAAAGAGAAAGCAAGAGAAATCAACTGCCAGAGAATAGCCGTGATTACCGCACCCGGAAGGATATGTTTAAAGGGAATATTCTTATTTGGCGCGAAGTGGTAAAGTGCCATGAGAACGGCACCAATAACCACGATACTCAGCGTCCAGCGCAACACTTGCAATAGTACGGCTGTTTGAGAAGGCAGGTTGATCATATCAATCAAGACCTGGCCGAATACAGGAAGAACAAGTGCGACGATAATCGCTAAGATCATCCCGATGGTCAATACAATGGAAAGAAGACGCACTTTAATGAACGACCTTGTCTCTTCCACGTTGTAAGCCATGTTCGAGGACTGGATGAACGCATTGATACCATTAGAAGCAGACCAAAGCGTTCCTAAAATACCTACAGTCAAAAGCCCACCGCTTGGCTGCTCCACCACAGCGACAATGTTTTCCCTGAACACCTGGGCTGTATCGCTGGGTATGACATTGCTCATCGCCTGAATAGCTGTTTCAGCGTCTATATTCAAATAGGGGAGAATGGATAATACCAGAATTAAAAGTGGAACGATGGCTAATAAGTAATAGTATGCCTGCGCTGCACCAAGCAGGGGGATGTTGTCTTTTTGAAATTCAGAAATCACATCTTTTACATAGGATATCAAATTTTTCACAAGGGAATCCTCCTCATCCTTCTTCTACTAGACTATCCCCCTTTTCTCAGGGAATTAACCTAGGAATGTAGAAGAATAGGAGAATCTCCTTCACGTGCCGATGCTCTTCGTTTGGATGAGGATGGGAGATTGAGAGACTCGCGGTATTTGGCAACGGTTCGGCGCGACACTTTCACGTTATGCTTTTCCTTTAACTCTGCTGCCATCTTTTGATCAGACAAAGCCTTCAGTGGATTTTCTTTTTGAATCATCTCTCTTATTAAATCTTTAATGTGTTGAGAAGAGACTTCTTCTCCATCTGAAGATTGATAACCCGTCACAAAGAAGCTCTTTAATTCGTATAATCCTTTTGGGGTCTGCAAGACTTTGTTAGCCACGGTCCGGCTGACCGTAGACTCATGGACACCCAGCTTTTTTGCCACCTTTTTTAAAGTAAGCGGCCTCAATGAACCACCATCCAAAAAAGCGCTCTGATGCTTGATAATCACTTCCGCCACTTTCAAAATCGTGTTCTGCCGCTGCTCTATGCTTTGCAGAAGCCAGCGCGCTTTTTTATAACAGCCGTCCAAATACTCATGGGCTTCTTTTCCTTCTTTGTACATACGTACCAGCTGCTCATCCCACTGGATTTGACCCCTGACAGAAAAAGGATCACGCAACACAAATCCCCCGTCTTTTTTTTCTAGTATCAAATCAGGCATCGGCGGGATGTTTTTGGGTCCATAATTCGGAAGCAGCGGACGCGGTTCTAAAGATTGGATAACTTCCAAAGCTTCGACAACACACGATTCCTCTATGTCCAGTTCACAAGCTACCCTTTTAAAGTTCTGATTGGCTAGGTCTTCTAAATGATTTTCGATCAAAACAGCTAAAACGGAAGAATCAGGATGCTTTTTTTCTACCTGGAAGAGTAAAAACTCTTTAAAATTCAAACAACCGACACCCATCGGTTCAAACTGTAATAACAGGCGTCTCGCCCGCTTAGTCGTGTTCAGTGATTGACCGGTTTGAAGTGACGCTTCTTCTTCAGAAATTGTACAAAACCCGCGTTCATCTAAACTATCAATTAAAAAAAGGAGCGTCTCTTTTAATGACTGGTCCACTTTCAACCATCCTGCTTGTTCCACCAGTCCATCACGCCAGTTTTTTTCATCGGGTACGATTTGGTCGATCGGATCATGATAGGCCTCTCGATGATGACGATGGGAAGGAATCATACTTGGGGTTTCTAACGTTAAAATGGGGTTCTCATGGATTTCCTGCTGGAGATGTTCCCACATTTCAGCAGAGGTCCATTGAAGCATCGTGATTGCTTGACGCATTTGTGTTGTCATTACTAAGCCTGTCGTTTGCTTATGAGTCAATTCAAGCTTCATTTCCACACCTCGTTTTGATAACGCTTTCATTGTTGTTTAACAGTATATATCTATTACTTATGATGGGCTAATCAGACCAAAAATTCAAATATATATGGAATTTTCAGATTCCTAGTGTGGTTTTATCACTATCGCTCCCTTTAGTTGAAGACTCGGTTTCGAGATGTTCGTGTAATTCTAGGGGCTCCGGGAAAAGGTTCGCTTTCCATGGGGCGGGCGGTGAGCCTCCTCAGGCTACGCCTTCCGGGGTCTAACCTGTCCCACACGTCCCATAGGAGTCTCACCGTTTCCCTCCGCCCCTTTACCTTATAAGTGTCTCAAAACCACTTATAAAAGGGTTAGTTTGAGTGGTTGAGAGAAGTGGATGATTAGAACAACTGTATTCATAAGTAAAGTTCCAATTCTTCTCCCTAAGCGGGCATATAGTGTGTTGCATCAAGCATTTGCGTTTGCTAAACGTCTATGAGGTAGAGTTTATATCATTCACTTCTGAATAACTATACGAGCTGATTTTTTAAGTAGTGGTTTCGAGTGTCTTCTTTGGTTAGTGGGCGGAGGGGAATGGCGAGACTCCTGCGGGAAAAAAGTGCTTGGTGAGACCCCACAGGACGCAGTCCGAGGAGGCTCACCGCGCTCCCGCGGAAAGCGAGCTATTCCCCGCAGCCCTCATCCACTCAACAAAAGTCTCGAAAGTGAGTCTTCAAGAAACCTGCCATATAGTTGAACAATAAGCATAAAAAATAAGCCCGGATGCTTAATTCCGGGCTTATTTTCAGAATTGTTTCACGTGAAACATTTATAATACGAAGGTGGCGAGGGTTTGTTGGACTTCTTCAATTGGGCTGTCTTTTTTGAAGAGTTTCCCAATCGGTTCATTCGTTCCAGAGATCCAAATTTTTAATTCGGAATCAAGGTCAAAGCTGCCTGCTGTCTCAACACTAAAGTGAGTGATACTTTTATAAGGAATGGAATGGTATTCGACCTTCTTCCCCGTCATGCCCTGCTTATCGATAAGCAGTAAGCGGCGGTCTGTGAAAATGAATGAATCTCTCAGAACTTTGTACCCGCTTTGAACGTTTTCCCCTTCAATAAGAATGCCCTCAAGCTCTCTTTCAATTTTATCGACATCCACCTGACTGGCATTTCCCATCAGACCATCTAAAAAACCCATCGGTATCCCTCCTATTTCATTAAACGTAATAACATAGCTTCACATGGGTCGAGTTCTATGGTTAATACATTGTTTTTTGAACTGAAAATCCGCTTTTTGTTTTCCAGGCTCTGCCACTTCCCTTTTTGTATTGGCAAATTGATCTCTATTTTCTTTCTTGTATTCCGATTGAATATATAAAGCATTCGCTCATCACTTGTTTTTTCATTAAAATGGTCCACACCGTTTTCTGTCCAGCGTTCGAAACCGATCACATCTTTGTCCAAGGTGAAAGACTTCCAATGACCGGTCCGGAGAGCGGTATGCTCTTTCCTCCACTCTCCGATTTTTTTATACCAATCCAGCAGTTCTTCATTCTCCCGACCCCAAGGATATGGTTTGCGGTTATCAGGGTCAGCTCCGCCCGTCACCCCCGCTTCATCTCCATAGTACAAGGAAGGCACGCCCGGAAAAGCATAGAGCCATAGACTAAGAGATTTGATTTGCTTGATGATGAGTTTCTCTGCTTCCTCTTGACTAAAATCATCTGGAAGATAGTCTTCCAACATCGTTTGGATTCTCTCTACATCGTGACTGGAAAGCATATTCATGACGGCATAGAAATACTCTTTCGGATAATGTTCGCTTAACGTCATAAGTCGGCGGTGAACAGTATATGCATCCATTTCACCCTTCATGAAGTCCAGCATCAATCGGCGCATGGGGTAGTTCATCACGGAATCAAGAACGCCACCCAAGAAGTAGTCCCGTCGTTTTCCGTAAGCTGTTTTGTTAGAAGCATCCTCCCAAACTTCCCCAAGGAGGACACTCGATTCATCTTTCTTCTTCAACTGACTATAGATTTGGCTGATCAAATCATCAGTCAGTTCATCAGCTACATCCAAGCGCCAGTTTTTCATTCCTGATTGCTGCCATGTCTTAATGACACTCTCTTCATCATGGATGAGGAAATCCTGATAGTCCTCATTTTCTTTATTCAATGTCGGAAGCGTCCCGACGCCCCACCAGGCATCATATTCATCCGGATAATGGTGGAAGGTGTACCAGCTGTAGTACGGGGAATTTTTAGATTGGTACGCGCCGAGAGAATCATACTTTCCTTCTCGATTAAAATAAATACTGTTGCTTCCAGTATGACTAAAAACCCCGTCCAGCATGATTTCAATACCTCTATCAGCCGCTTCCTTGATCAATGTTTCCAAGTCTTCTTTCGTACCGAGGAGAGGATCGATTTTGTGGTAATCGCCTGTATCATAGCGGTGGTTGCTTTCCGCTTCGAATATCGGATTCAAATAAATAACCGATACCCCTAAACCTTCAATATAATCAAGTTTTTCAGTGATTCCTTTTAGGTTTCCGCCGAAAAAGTCCCAACGAATGACTTCCCCCCGTTCATTTCGAATGTAGACCGGATCGTTTTCCCAATGGGCATGCACCAAACTCGTCTCAGGTGCTTTCTCCATTTCGAGCTCTCCTGCCGTATAAAAACGGTCCGGGAAGATTTGATACATCGTCGCGTTTTTCCACCAATCCGGTGTTTTATATGAAGGGTCGTACACCGTAATCTGCCACGAGGGAGGGATATGATCGTACACTTTCCCCTCTCCGCTTTCGTAGCTTCTTTCCCGTCCATAATAAAGGGTCTGTTCCTCTAGAATGATTTCGAAAAAATACCAGATGAGCTGCGGCCTTTCAGGCATCCGGATGGTAGCTTCATAAGATACCTGTTGATGTTCCTGACTGCAGAGGTCCATCTCCTTCGTCTTCTCATCGTCTGTACGGTCTAAGATGTAGTGAAGGATAACGTGGGAAACCCTGTACCGGTCATTGATGTCAATTTTGAGCGTAACAGGAGAACCCTTCGGCGCTGCACCGAAAGGCTCTCGATAAGATTCTTCAAAACTATTATGATACATATCCTTTTGTCTCACACATCCGTCCCCCTAAATAGTACCTCACTTCAACGCCTTCACACGTTGAATGTCCCATATATCGCGGGCATATTCCTGAATGGTCCGGTCACTTGAGAAAACTCCGGATTGAGAGATATTGACAAGACTCTTTAAGTTCCACTGACGTTTGCGTTGGTAATCCTGACTCACCTTTTTCTGAGCTAATACGTAGCTGGCAAAATCCTTAAGCACAAAGTATTCATCGTTATAGGTTAATAAGGCATCATAGATCTCTTGAAAATCGGTCTCTCCTTTAGAGAACGGGCTGTAATGAATGAGCTCATCCATGATGTGACGGACACGCTCATCATTATCATAAACGTTTCGTGAAGAATAGGATCCGTTTCGATAATAGTCCCACACTTCATCAGACGTTAAACCGAAAATGTAAATGTTATCATCTCCGACAAGATCATGAATTTCCACATTGGCTCCATCCATGGTTCCAAGGGTCAATGCTCCGTTCATCATAAACTTCATGTTCCCTGTTCCTGAAGCTTCTTTTGTAGCCATTGAAATTTGTTCACTGACATTGCTCGCTGGAATAATTCTCTCTGCGATGGAAACCGAGTAGTTTGGTATGAAGACCACTTTTATATAATCCTTCACATCAGGGTCGTTATTGACCACCGATGCGATACGGTTGATAAGTTGAATCACTTTCTTTGCAAAGTGATAGCTTGGCGCTGCTTTTGCTCCGAAAAAGAAGGTTCTCGGAACAATATCAAGCGTCGGATCTGATTTCAATTCATTATATAAATGCATAATATGAAGGGCATTGAGCAATTGACGTTTATACCCGTGCAGTCGCTTGATATGAACATCAAAGATGGAGTTTGGATCTACGGTGATCCCTTGTGTGTTTTTCACCCAGTTCGCGAAGTTTACTTTGTTCTCCTGCTTGATTTCATGGAGCTTGTCAAGAAAAGCCAGGTCATCTTTATGATCAAGCAAGCGGCTCAGTTGCTTCGGTTCTTTCATCCACTCCTCACCAATAGCCTCCGTGATGACAGAGCTCAACGGACCGTTTGCGTGCATCAGCCAGCGACGGTGGGTGATCCCGTTCGTTTTATTATTAAAGCGCTCAGGAAATGTGTTATAAAAGCGCTTCATTTCACGTTCCTTCAGTATATCCGTGTGGAGTTTCGCGACTCCGTTGATACTGTGACTCCCGACAATACTCAAATGGGCCATTTTTACCTGCCCATCCGCTACGATGGCTAAATCAGCGATTCGGTCGAATTCACCAGGATAGGTTTTCCATAAACCCTGACAAAACCTTTCATTGATTTCATCGATAATCATGAAAATCCGAGGCAGCAATGAACGGACAAGCCCCACCGGCCAAGATTCGAGAGCCTCGCTTAATGTTGTGTGATTCGTATAGGAAACAGAAGACTGTGTAATCTCCCATGCTTCCTCCCAGCCAATCCCCTTTTCATCCATAAGGATCCTCATCAGTTCAGGAATGACGAGCGCCGGGTGTGTGTCATTGATATGAAGCGCTACCTTATCAGGGAACGAGGACCATGGAAGTCCCAGTCTTTCAAACGATCGCACAACCGATTGCACGCCAGAGGACACTAAGAAGTATTCCTGCTTCAAACGAAGACTCTTTCCTTCCTCTGTAGAGTCATCGGGGTAAAGGAAGTCCGAGATGGATTCGAGGGATCGCTTATGATCTAAAAAGTGACCAAAAACCCCTTCCTTTTCCGCTTTTGTCATCGTATCCTCCACCGTGGGTTCAGCGGACCAGAGCCTTAAGGTATTCACTGTATCGTTATGGTAACCGACAACAGGTACATCGTAAGGGACGGCCTGGATTGGCTCATAGTTTTCATATTTGAAATGGAGTTTTCCATCTTTATCTCTTGTCGATGACACATTTCCACCAAAGCGAACTTCAATCGCATCTTCAGGGCGACGGACCTCCCAGATGAATTCTTTTGAAAGCCAATAATCCGGGAATTCCACCTGTTTTCCATCAATGATATGCTGATCGAACATTCCATATCGGTACCGGAGACCATAGCCATGCCCAGCTAATTCTAAAGAAGCAAGGGAATCAAGAAAACAAGCAGCTAATCGTCCTAAGCCGCCATTACCAAGACCAGCATCACTTTCCTTTTTTTCGAGTTCCGATAAAGACAGCCCGAGATCCGCTAATCCTTCTTCAACAAGCGAAAGTACGTCTAAATTCAATAAATTATTGCCGAGCAGACGTCCCATTAAAAATTCCATGGAAAAGTAATACACCTGCTTGGTTTTATTTGTTTTGTACTCCCGGTTCGTCTTCAGCCAATCTTTATTGATCTTCTCACGGATCAAAGCCCCAAGCGCCCGGTACGTATCGAATTCGGATGCTGTGTCTATGGTCTTACCAAACTTACTCTCTAACTGCGCTTTGAACTCTGACTTGAATTCTTCTTTGTCACTGAACATCACCATGAAGGTTCCTCCTATCACCCCTGCTAACGAAACATGGATTGATAAAGATCCATATATTGATCAGCAGAGTTTTTCCATGTGAACTTACTCTTGCAAATGTTCTTCACAAGATTCTGCCAAGCAGCAGGTTCCTGATAGAATTCCAGAGCTCTGCGAATGGTGTACAGCATGTCATGGGCGTTGTAGTTGGTAAACGTAAATCCGTTCCCTTCTCCTGTCTCTTCATTATATGGCTGAACGGTGTCCGCGAGTCCTCCCGTTTCTCTTACAATTGGAGCAGCCAAATATCGTAAAGCTATCAACTGGCCGATGCCACATGGCTCAAAACGGGACGGCATGAGAAATAGATCGCTCGCCGCATAAATCTGTCTGGAAAAAGGTTCTGAAAAACGAATATTCGTAGACATTTTTTCTGGGTGTCGGTGCTGGGCCCACTGGAGCATTTGTTCATATTGGTATTCTCCTGTACCAAGTAAGACGATCTGAACGTCATCGTCATGTAATAACTCATCGATGACCCGACCAATCAAATCGAATCCTTTTTGCTCCACCAGCCTGGAAACGATGCCAATCATTGGAACATCTTTTCTGACTGGCAAACCAAGCTCCGCCTGCAGCCACATTTTGTTTTGGGCTTTCTTGATTAAAGAACTGCGATAAGGAAACGCCAGGGCATCATCTTTCATAGGGTTATAGTTTTGATCATCGATGCCGTTGACGATCCCGATTAATTCATCAGTACGTTTTCGTAACACTCCATCTAGGTTTTCCCCATAATAAGGCGTTTGAATCTCTTTTGCGTAAGTTTCACTGACCGTTGTAATGAAGTCCGCGTAATTCAAGGCCCCTTTCATGAAATTGATGTCCCCGAAAAATTCAAACGCATCTTCTGTCATCATATTCTCATCAAAGTCCATCAAATCATGAAGCACGGATTGGGCAAATACGCCTTGATACTTCAAATTATGGATGGTAAAAACGGTTTTCATACCTTGAAGTTTTTCAACTTCCTTATAGTGGGTATGTAAGTAAACCGGAATCAACCCTGTCTGCCAGTCGTGGCAATGCAAAACATCAGGCGTCCAGTCCATCTCACAGACCCAATCCATCACGGCACGATTGAAGAATACGAATCGCTCCGCTTCATCATCATATCCGTATAAATTAGAACGCTTGAAATAATACTCGTTATCTATGAAATACACAGGAATGCCTTCATATTTAATATATTCGATTCCAGCATATTGACTGCGCCAGCCAAGCTGTACATTCATTTCACCCAGATGTTCCAGCTGTTCTTTCCAGTGATCATCCATGTTTTCATATTTCGGCAGGACGACCCTGACATCCGCGCCCTGATTTTTTAAGGCATGAGGTAGAGAACCTAAAACATCAGCCAGACCACCTGTTTTAATAAAAGGGGTACACTCAGAACCAATCATCAAAACATTCACGTTTTACCCACTCCTTTAATTTTATTCGTTCAAAACATGTTCAAAACATCACGAATGAGCTGATTACATGAAAAGGACTGTCAGAGTGATGAAATCCGGACAGTCCCTTCATGGGGGTATTACATTGTTCTTCTTTTTGCTACGACATACGGCTTCTCTGGAGCACCGATTAATGTCTTTCCGTTTGAAATGTTGCAATCTTTATCGAGAATGACGTTTTCTAAAACGGCATTGCTATCAATTTCACAGCGTTGCATAATAATTGAGTTTTTGATGACGGCTCCTTCAGCGACTTTCACACCACGGAAGAGAATGCTGTCTTCGACATGACCTTCAATAACACATCCATTTGCGACCATCGTATTGGAAACGTTGGAAGTAACGGTATAGTTGGAAGGCGCCTCATTTTTAACTTTAGTGAACACGGGAGCATCGTCTTTGAACAACTCATCATGATCTTCGGGATTCAACAGCTTCGCACTGTTGCGGTAGTAGCTTTCAACAGAGTTCACCAGGGCATGACCACCATGGTATTCATACGCATGGATATTAATCTCAGGTAGTTTCGCTTTAATCCCGTCTAAGAAAAAGTGGGAGCATCCATGGGCAATGCACTTCTCGATCAAGTTGTATAAGAGATCTTTCTCAATGATGTACATATCCATGTACACATTCTTATTGCTATGATCATTGTGGATCGCTGTCACCCGGTTGTCTTCATCCACGTCAAGCTTGTGAGCTCGTTGGTGCTCGGGATAAAGTTCATCCACTTTTTTGTAGATAACCGTAACATCTGCACCAGAACTCTTATGTTCTTGCAGCACATCCTGATAATTGATGTTGCAGATATGCTGTGAACCTGAGACAACAATATAGTTGGCTAACGTACGATTGATAAAATCGATATTGTTGTGGAAATGCTGCAAATCGCCACGTGAAATGTCTGTTGGATCATTCCAGTCTGGAGGAAGGATGAACAGCCCGCCACGCTTGCGGTCCAAGTCCCAAGCTTTCCCCTGCTCCAAATGATCCATCAGGGAGCGGTATTTCCTACGCGCAAATACCGCTACGGATTCAATTCGGGAATTCGTCATATTTGAAATGGCAAAGTCGATCATCCGGTAACGTCCCGCAAATGGTACGGCTGCGCCACAACGGAAATAGGTCAACTCATCCAACATGTCTTGTTCGTGATCTAAGTTTATGATTCCTGCTATACGATCCATAAAATCCTCCCTTTAACTATTGGTAGCATAACTTGTGGCAAGGACACTGCCTTCATCTGCCACGAGTGTGATTTCACTTTCTGGTGACGGGTCGCCGATGACTGCCCCATCCTCAATGACGCTTCCTTTCGAAATGATGGCCCTGTGAATCTTCACATTTTTACCGATTTTCACATCAGGCATGATGACACTATCTTTGACAACGGAAGATTCATCCACATGCACCCCATAGAAGATAATCGAAGTATCTACAGTTCCCTTGATGCGGCAGCCCTCATTGATCAATGCATTTCTCACATGAGCCGTCGGCGCGATATATTGGGGCGGCTGATTCGGGTTCTTCGAGTAAATGCGCCACTTTGAATCGTTCAAATCCAGTTCAGGCTCCCTCTTCAGAAGATCCATGTTCGCTTCCCAAAGGCTGTCGATCGTACCGACATCCTTCCAGTAACCTTCGAATGTGTAAGCCATTAATTTTTTATAATCGTAAAGAAGAGCGGGAATAATGTCTTTCCCAAAGTCATGGGAGGAATTTTCTTTTTCTGCATCTTCAATCAGGTACTGTTTCAACACATCCCAACGGAAAATGTAGACACCCATAGACGCCAGATTGCTCTTCGGATTCGCAGGTTTTTCATCAAACTCAGTAATTCTTCCATCTCCATCCGTGTTCATAATGCCAAAACGGTTCGCATCCTCCCACGGTACTTCGATAACTGAAATGGTTGCATCGGCGCCAGATCCTTTATGATAATCAAGCATTGCGCCGTAATCCATCTTATAAATGTGGTCTCCAGACAGCACAAGAACGTGTTCTGGTTCATATTGATTCAAAAACTTCAAGTTACGGTAAATAGCGTTGGCTGTACCTGTATACCAGCCTCCACCTTCTGCCTGCATGAATGGAGGCAGAACAGAAACACCCCCGTATTTACGGTCAAGATCCCATGTGTCCCCAATGCCAATATAGTCATTCAAAATTAAGGGCTCATACTGGGTAAGGACACCAACTGTGTCGATCCCTGAATTCGTACAATTGCTTAATGGAAAGTCGATGATTCTATATTTTCCGCCAAAGTAAACAGCAGGTTTTGCAATTTGTTTAGTTAATGACTTCAGTCTGGTTCCTTGGCCGCCAGCCAGAAGCATTGCTACACACTCTTTATTTTTCATGATTTTCCTCCTTGGATACTGAAGTTCTTTTCAAGAAGCTCACACCGAGCGGGGGAATCGTCATGGTAATATGCTGATCCTGTCCTTGCCATGGGGAAGGTACGCTGTCTAAAGGCAGACCGTTCGTCTGCCCAGAACCTCCGAAATGTTCCGCGTCGCTCGAAAAGATCTCTTTATATGAGCCGTGTTTCGGTACTCCTACTCTATAATCATGATAGACTTCTGGAGTAAAGTTGCAGACGACCACTAGTTGGTCATTCGATGTACGGCTGTTGCGGACAAATGAGATGATGCTCTGCTCATAGTTGTTGGCATCGATCCACATGAAGCCTTCTTCCTTATGATCGAGTTCCCATAAGGCCGGCATATCCTGATACAATTGGTGCAACTGTTTCGTATAATCCAATATGGAGGCGTGGGAATCATAATCCAATAGCTCCCAATCCAAATCCTCTAAATCTTTCCACTCATCGAACTGTCCGAATTCACCTCCCATAAACATGAGTTTCTTCCCTGGGTGGGCATACATGTAGGCGAGAAAGGCCCGCAGGTTCGCAAATTTCTGCCAGTAATCACCCGGCATTTTATTTAACAACGATTTCTTGCCATGAACGACTTCATCATGAGAAATCGGTAATACAAAATTCTCGGAAAAAGCATAGAACAAAGAGAAAGTAATCAAGTTATGGTGGTATTTCCTATGAATAGGATCCATCTCCATATACTTGAGCATGTCATTCATCCAACCCATGTTCCATTTATAATTGAAGCCAAGACCCCCGATATAGGTGGGTGCACTAACGAGTGGCCATGATGTAGACTCTTCGGCCATCATCAATACATCTGGGGTTTCCTCAAAAATGGCTTCGTTCATTTTTTTGATAAACGATACGGCTTCCAAGTTTTCACGGCCGCCGTACTCATTCAGCTCCCATTCGCCATCTTCCTTGCCGAAGTCCAAGTAAAGCATGCTAGCCACGGCATCGACCCGCAGGCCATCGAGATGGTATTCTTTCAGCCAGTAGATCGCGTTCGAAATAAGGAAGCTCTGAACTTCGTTTCTAGCAAAATCAAACGTAAGCGTACCCCACTGCGTTTTCTCAGCTTTACTAGGGTTTGCATATTCATAGAGAGCTTCTCCATCAAACCGGCGTAACCCGTGTGCGTCCTTACAAAAATGACCCGGCACCCAATCCAATATGACACCGATCCCATATTTATGACACTGGTCGACAAAATATTTAAAGTCATCCGGGGTTCCATAGCGGGAGGTGACAGAAAAGTACCCGGTCGCCTGATAGCCCCATGAACGATCAAAGGGATGCTCCGTTAGTGGAAGGAGTTCAATATGGGTGTACCCTAAATCTTTGACGTAGGGAATCACCATCTCGGCGTAATCCCTGTAATTATAGAAGACCTCAGGTTCGATATTTTTCCATGAACCTAGATGAAGCTCGTAGATGGACATCGGAGATTCATAGGGGTTCTTCGCTTTTCTCTGTTTCATCCATTCGCCATCGCTCCAGGAGTAATTGTCCAAGGGGTAGACGACAGAAGCCGTATCAGGTCGAAGCTCGCTGGAGATTGCATATGGATCCGCTTTCAGCTGAAGATGCCCGTGCGTCGTTAATATTTCATACTTATATATCGTGCCTTTTTCAAGACCCGGAATGAAGGCGATCCAAATTCCGTTATCATTGATTTTTTCCATCGGATTCTTCCGGCCGTCCCAATCGTTGAACATCCCGACGACACTCATCTGAACCGCATGGGGAGCCCAGACGGTGAAACGAATGCCTTTCTCTCCGTTTCTCGTATCCGGATGTGCACCGAGCAGCCTGTGACTGTAACGGAGGTTTCCTTCATGGAATAAATAGATATCATGCTCTAGAGTTGTATCTTGGACCACACCATCACTCCTCTTTAAATTAGTAGATTTTTAGTTTCTGTTGATGAACAATGCAAAAAATTTACGTGTTTTGTTTTTGCCTATATTCATCATAAAATCAGGAAACCTCTTTTACAATTGCTATTAATAAAAATTTTCTGAAAAGTTTTGTCGAATCGTGACGAATTTTTATACATCTTCATTATTTCCGCTTACTTTTATAACAACGTTTATAAGTAAGCGCTTGCATAAATATGTACTTCCCTCTTCCTTTTATGGAAAAACCTTACTAAGACAAAAGATTCCAAATATAGGACTTTTATAGTGATTATTCATTTTGTGATTGTCGTTTAGTTGCTGGGCCTCTGTTTATTCCTCCCCCTACATAGTAAAAGCGTTTTCCGCCTTCAAAGATGAAAAGTACACTCCGTACCTGGTGTAGATTCATTTTAGTCAACGGGTGTGGGATGAAAAGGAAAGAATCAAGTAATTACGGCGTAGCGGATCAATTCTATCTATGTTTTTTCTACTTTCCCAATACAGAAAGAATACGCCCTTCCTTCCCTTTTAAGGAAAAGGAACGATCTTTTGAATTCACATAAACTTCTAATGTGTATAGTGTTTCATTGAAATAGATTAGTGGTATAGCATTACAAGAATTAAAGGGTCAGCTGGAGGTAGAAACTCCATTGGCTTTTTCTCTATTGGCAGGAAGCAGGTAGAGAAATCCTTAAAACATAAAAGAGGTGAAGAGTCATGTCATTAGCGGGAATCAGTTTACTCATCATCGCGATAGCCTTTGCATTCATAGCCATTTTCGTTGTGAAAACACTGAAAGCTGCATCGAGTACGATGACGAGCGTTTCACAGACGTTAGAAAAAGTCGAAGGACAAATGCAGGGCATCACTACAGAATCGGAAAGTTTACTTAAGAAAACGAATCACATCGCTTCAGATATTGAAACGAAAACCAAGACGCTTGATGGTCTGATGGATGCCCTCGGCAATGTCGGTACAACGGTGGGGCATGTGAACCAGTCCATCCAGGGCGTTTCTGAGAGTGTGGCGCATGCTTCTCATGAAAGAGACGAAAAAGTAACAAAAGCACTCCGTTGGGGGGATGCAGCAATTGAACTGTACCTGAAATGGAAGAGAAAAAAAGTACAATAAAGAAGAGAGGTTTTTCAGATGGACTTTTTAGGAATCGGTGTTCTCATTATCGGAATCGCCTTTGCGATTGTTTCCATTTTCCTTATAAAAGCATTGAACAACTTGGCAGGGGTCCTTGGCGGCGTTAAAAAAACAGTCGATCAACTGCCGGAGCAACTGGATTCTGTCATGAAAGAGACGACAGGTGTCCTGCACCAAAGTAACGATACATTAGCAGACGTCAATGAAAAGATCCGGGCGCTCAGTCCTCTTTTCTATATCGTAGGGGATATCGGTGAGTCTTCCAGGAAGCTTACGTCCTCTCTTGTTGACATGACATATTCACTGAAGCAGACGACACATGAAGGTGAACAAAAGATTAACGAAGAAGGTTGGCGCGGCGTTTACGGAGCTCTTGCTTTGACCTATTACTTTTCACAGAAACGAAAAGCACTCAAGACCGCTCAAGTGGAGACGACCTCCTCATGAAGGCACTCGAATGGATGATCGGCATCGTGGCCGGGTTCTTCGGTGGAATAGCTTTGAGAATATGGAGGAAGGAACCATCCATTTCAAAGATGAAGTATGACCGCAAAAAAGAGGAGTTTTATAATACAGGTAGAAATCAATATGAAGACATTCAATCGACGAAAGAAAAACTACGCATGGAAGCTCAAAAAAATTTAAAAACCGAAAGGGGAATTTCCTAATGGAAAACCAAAATGTAAACCAGCAGCCACAAACACAAACACCTAAAAAAAGAGGCAACAAAAAACTGCCTGTTGCGATCTTAACAGGAGCATTAATTGGCGGGGCTTTTATTCTAATTAAAGACCCTAAAGAAAGAAAACGTCTGAAAGAGGGTACACGTTCCACAAAAGACGCGGTTTCTGATTATGCTTCGGAAGTGAAAGAAGATCCATCCGCGAAAAAAGATGACCTGGTCACACGCGTCCGCAATGTGGTGAACATTGTAAGTGAGGCAGCTGCAACTGTTCAAGATGTATTTAACAACCAAGGAAAAGAAATTGCTGATAAAGCGAAAGATATTAAAGAAGAGTCTGAAGAGATCATAAACACAGCCAAAGATGCAGGAGAAGATCTGCAGGAAGTTGGCGATAAAGCCAGAGAAGCGAAGGACGAGCTTAGAGAAGATTCCGAAGAGGAAAATGCAACGGTACCTCAAGAAAAAGTCGTAGAGGTCAATCCTCAACGCTAATTCTATATTACATGAATGAAGCCCTGCGCAATGGCGCAGGGCTTCTCATTTTTCACGACAAAGAAGGAGGAAGCACTGGTTCGCTTCTTCAGATCTAATCTGTAAGTTCCGTCAACTGTTGAGAAGAGGCTGCCACTTTATAAACCGCGTCATTGATTTCCTCAATCACCTGAGCGAATTGTTCCAGCTCTGCTTCAATCCCTGCATTATACATCTTGTTCTGACCCATCGCAGATACGATTTCTGTAAAAAACTGATTGATTTGACCCATGCTGTCTGCACCTTCAGAAATCATGGTGTTGATGTTTCCAACGTTACTTGAAACGTTATGAATCTGCCCACTGGTAGTGGAAATCAAATCTGAAACTTCTGCAACTGAGTTCTGAGTCTGCTCAGACAACTTCCGTACCTCATTCGCGACTACAGTAAATCCTGCACCATGCTCACCAGCTCGTGCAGCTTCAATTGACGCATTCAGTGAAAGTAAATTCGTCTGCTCTGCAATGGAAGAAACAATGGTTACAATTTTACTGATCTCCTCAGCTACATGCTTTAATTTTTCCATGTCACCAGATATTTCATTGATGTTTTCCTGAATCTGATTCATTTGCTTTTGTTGAATTTCCAGGCGCTGCTTCCCATCCATCGACTGCTGCTCCACTTGTTGAGCGACTTGAGAACCTTTCTTCGAATCCCCTACAATTTTATCTGTCTGTTCCGTCAACTGTTCTGTAGAAGCACTCGCCTGTTGAGAGACAGCGGCAACCTCTTCAGACAACTGATCCACTCGACGGTACGCCTCTTCTCTTCTCTCCACTTCAATCTGCCGGAGTTCCTCTGCTTCTTCCTGGTACATTTCAAGTACGAGCTGCTGCTCAATATTTAAAATTTTGGTCGTTGCACGAGTGGCCTCCCCATAATGCTCTCGTGGAAGATCCTGTTCATAAATATCCATGAACGATAATAAAAGGTCCTGGAAAGCAGACATGTACCATTTCGGTTCCAGTCCAATTTTCAAATGGACAGCTGCAATCCTTTTCCTTTTTTCAATAAAGGTGGTATCAATCGTACCGTTGAACATTTCCTGAATATGAACTTTCAATGTTTGTTTTAAACGATCGACAGAACTGTGGTCATTGATAATCCGTTCTAAAGAAGGTTCATGTTCCAAGTTTCTATAAAATCGGGGTACGATTTGATCGATATGATTGCTGATTATTGGCTTTAATGATTGCAGGATCGCCAAATCCTGTTCACTAAAATGAACCATTTCGAACTGTGTATGTAGATCAGAATCTTCCGGTATGTTAATTACACCTATATTTCCTACCCCAAGTGGTCTAACTTCCTCTTTTTTCTTTGTCATGAATAAACCCATGTTCATCCCCCTTAAGTTGACTCTCTCTTCTAGTAATATCGACTTAAACGACCGAACAGTTAAGCAAGATTCTACTTCTTCCACAAACACTCCCTTTAGTTGAAGACTCAGTTTCGAGATGTTCGTGTGATTTTAGGGGCTCCGGGAAAAGGTTTGCTTTCCATGGGGCGGGCGGTGAGCGTGTCGGGGAAAATCCTGCCATATAGTTGAAGTGCATGGGTTTTGAATAAGAATAAAATCCCCCATACAGCATGAAAGCTGTATGGGGGATTTGGTTACGCGTCAGCGTTGTATCCCAAACGCTCACGGTCGATGTACTCATTCGGAACTTCTCCGAAATGTGTACTGTGGTTTTTGAATTGAGCTTTCCGGCCATTCCGGTGCTCGCCATGGCTCTTTCTTTCCTTGAACTGGCGATCCGGCTTTTTTTCCTTGTTGCCCATCCTAATCACCTCGTGTAAAACATAATGTCTTACACGGTTATTATGTTTCGAACTCTCAAATTTATTCATGAACTTGAAAAGAGGGTTCGTGTGCCCCCCATTTCTCTAAATGCCTGCGGAATAAGTCCATGATGATTAAATGAGCTTTAGCCTGGGTGTATTTATATAAGAACCACGGCAATGAGGGCATATAGTCATGAATGGCTACAATGGCTTCATTTTTCCCAGGGATTTTCCTGAATTCAAGTCTTCCCCTTACGTTTTTTTCTTTGTTGGTCAACCGTCCGCCAGATATATAATATAAGGCACGGTCCATTGTACTTCTCTCTGCAGAGTATGTGAATTCAAGAAGCGGTATATCGTTAAAAATCACCCCTATTTGGCAACCATGGGTTTCATCTACGGTCGTTTTCACCCATGGATTCAATACCTTTTCCAGCCACTTCACATAATACTTCCCAATCCAGTCTGCAGAATGGCCGTGAGGGATCGGAATACGCTGAACAGAGCGGACATCATCCTGCATAGCAGGGAGGTTAGGTCTTATCGGTTTCCCTTTGTTTTGTTTTTCTTCCTCTTTAAGTGCCCACTCTGCCGCTTCCTCGAAGCAGGTATTTCCTTCACTAATTCCGGCCACTTTATTTTGGGAATGGGTAACCATTGGATGAATAAGGCTTTCAATGAGTGGGTATACCATTTCTTTTGGTGCACCCGTCACGAGCCTCACCCATAATTTAGACAAATCAATAGTCAAAAAAGGGACATGGATCATAAAAGGTTTCCTTCCCATAACGCCCGCGACTTTTTCCATCATCTCTTCATAAGTCATTACATCCGGCCCCCCAACGTCTATCGAACGCCCTTTTAAGCTCTCATCACCGATGCTTTGATTAAGCGATCCGATTACATCCGGTAAGGCTATTGGCTGTGTTTTTGTTTTCGTCCATTGCGGGAGAACCATAAAAGGGAGGCGCTTGACTAACTTCTTCAATATCGGAAAAGAAGACCCTCTCGGGCCGACAATAAGTCCTGCCCGGATCGTTGTCACAGGCACTCCATAAGCCCCTAGAATCTTTTCTACTTCAAGGCGGCTCTTCAAATGACGGGAAAGTCCTGGTTCGTCTTCAGGAATAATCCCGCTCAAATAAACGATTTGCTTAACGCCCCTTTTTTTAGCCGCCTGTGCGAAATTATCAGCAAGGATGACATCCATATCTTCAAAAGTTCCCTGGGTCAACTTGGCCGAGGGCATCATTGAGTGTACAAGATATACAGCGATATCTGCTCCATCCAGTCCTTCTTCCGCATCAGCCATTGAGTATAGATCGCATGATCGCCAGGTCACTTGGTCACTATTTTCCTTTTCATCTCCATTCCTCGATAAAGCGATGATGTCAGAACGGTCTTTCAGCTTTTCCATCAAGTTTTGTCCTATATATCCACTCGCCCCAGCAAGAGCGACGACAGTTTTTTTCTTCACATCCGCCACTTCCTTTTCGTTTTTTAAACGTAGTACCCTCAGCCTCTTCGTATGTAACACCTATCCTTTGAGTAATACTTTACAATATGGCAGGATTGTAGAAGGCTCGATTTCAAGATAACTGAGTTTTTTGCTATAGAAAGGCTTCCCTTCCATTCGAGGAATGTGAGTAACTATCCCCCTCTACAATATGGAAGATAAATTAAGGGATTTGTGGAAGACTTTGATTAAGAGTGAGTAATTGGTAAGCAATACCGTTGACATCCTTGTCCACATGAATTATCTTACCTTAGTAAACCTCAGTAATCCAATCAGCATTATGCTGTTTAAAATATTATGGAAAAGGAGGGGTTCACCATGAGTAAGTTGTGGAGAATCTATACACAAACATCATTGATTAAAAAAATCACCGTAGCCTTGATACTCGGTGTATCCGCCGGTCTCCTCTTCGGAGAAGACGCAGCTGTCCTGGCCCCTTTTGGTGACCTATTGCTCCGTCTCTTGAAATTTATCATTGTCCCATTGATCCTGTTCACCCTTATTGTCGGAATTAATCAGACGAACATTGGTTCATTAGGACGCATGGGAGGAAAGGTCTTCCTCTATTATCTGGGGACTTCTGCTCTTGCCATTTTAGTAGGCGTATCCGTGGCTACTTTGTTTAATCCTGGTACAGGGATGAGTCTTGGTAATGAAACCGTTGAGGTTCCTGAAAACCCCGGCTTCACGAGCGTACTCTTAAACATCGTTCCTGAGAATATTCTTACAGCGTTAACAGAAATGAACTTGCTTGGAATAATCTTCACTGCGATTGTCTTTGGTTTAGCACTTTCTTACATGCGTTCTACCAACGCTTATCAAAGTTTGGGAGGCCACTTATACAAAGTCATAGATGGTTTGAATGAGGCGACGTTAATCGTTATGAAGGGGATCCTCCAATATGTCCCCGTCGGTATTTTTGCAATCATCGCTGAAGTAATCGGTACACAAGGGGCGAACACACTGCTGGAATTAGGCAGCTTCGTCGGCGTCCTTTATATAGGTTTACTTGTACAATTAGCTATTTATATTGTTTTCCTATTTGTAAGTAAACGAAAGCCGACTGCTTTTTTCAAAGAGGCTCGAACGGCGATGCTAACAGCCTTTGTTACACAGAGCAGTTCTGGTACGCTTCCAGTCACATTAAATGCTGCGAAAAACCTGGGATTGAATAAAAGCTTGTATGGCTTCAGCCTTCCACTAGGAGCGACGATCAATATGGACGGTGCAGCCATTCGTATTGCCGTATCTGCCGTCTTCGCTGCCAATATTATCGGGGATCCATTAAGCTTTGTATCCATCCTTCAGATCGTGCTTGTTGGAACACTCGCTTCTGTCGGAACAGCCGGAGTTCCAGGTGCCGGAATCATCATGATTGCGACTGTGTTCTCTCAAGTCGGACTGCCTATGGAAGCAGTGGCCCTTCTTGCATCTGTTGATGTTCTGATCGGTATGGGGGCCACAGCCCTAAACGTAACCGGCGATCTTGTCGGAACTTCACTCATTAACAAAACAGAAAAAAACCAATCCTAAAACCTGAAACCCTCCGTCCTATACAGACGGAGGGTTTTTTTGCTATATGGCAGTATTGTGGAGGTCTTAGTTTCGAGACTTTTGTTGAGTGGATGGGGCTGCGGGGAATGACTCGCTTTCAGCGGGAGCGCGGTGAACCTCCTCAGGCTGGCGCCTTGCGGGGTCTCACCTAGCACTCTTTTCCCGCAGGAGTCTCGCCATTCCCCTCCGCCCCTTGGCCCAATATGATTCTCGAAACCACTACTTAGAAAAATCAGCTTGTGTGGTTATGAGAAGTGAATAATATAAACTTTACTCCATTGACGTTTAGCATACGCAAATGCTTGATACAACGCACTAAATGCCAGCCCAGGGGAGAAGATTTGGTACCTTACTTATGAATACAGGTGTTTGAATCATCCACTTCCTTCAACCATTTAAGCTGACCCTTTTAGAAGTGGTTTCGAGACACTTATAAGGTAAAGGGGCGGAGGGAAAGCGAACCTTTTCCCGGAGCCCCCAGAATCACACGAACATCTCGAAACTGAGTCTTCAAGAATAGGGAGCTATAGTGGAAGAAATGAAAAATTTATTTATCGCAAAGTTTTTCTTGAAAATGTAGTTTCAAGAAAACAATGACAAGGGAAAGTGAGTAAATGCTAAAACTATACAAATGGGAAAAAAACATCCCCTTTTAAGAAAGAGGTGACCATATGACTCCGAATGAAATAGGATTCGCCCTTCTTTAAATCGGTGTCTTCCTTTTGATCGGTAAAATCATCCGAGTCAAATGGACGTTACTACAAAATCTATTCTTACCCTCATCCATTATCGGAGGGTTTATCGCACTCTTCCTTGGTCCCCAGGTACTCGGTAAATTCATGCCGGAAGACAGCTTCTTCTCAAACGGTATCATGACGGAATCCATTATAGAAGTATGGTCTGCCCTACCCGGACTCATGATCAATGTGGTATTTGCTGCTCTTTTCCTTGGAGCTGCCATTCCAAAGTTAAAAGATATCTGGTTTTACGCTGGTCCGCAGCTGGCGCTTGGATGGTCGGTAGGCTGGGGGCAGTATGTGGTCGGAATCACCCTTGCCGTCCTCATCTTAGTTCCATTCTTTGATCTACCTGCCATGTCAGGAGCCTTGATTGAAGTTGCTTTTGAAGGTGGTCACGGGACAGCAACCGGCATGGCAAGCACTTTCGAAGAGCTCGGCTTTGCAGAAGCTTTCGATTTAGCGATCGGCCTTGCGACCATCGGTGTATTGTCCGGTGTTATTTTTGGGATCATCCTCATCAACTGGGGGGTTCGTAACAAGAAGACGAAAGTGATTGAAGATGTGGAAGACTTTTCTGATTTGAGAAAGCGTGGAGTGATGGAGTATCAAAACCGCGAACCCGCGGGTAAAATGACCTTACGTCCTGAATCAATCGAACCGTTATCTTTCCATATATCCATTGTATTTATCGCTATTTTACTCGGTTGGCTATTGTTGCAAGGGTTAATTGGTCTTGAATCTATCACCATCGGATCTGATTTTATGAGCTATATCCCATTATTCCCGCTCGCGATGATCGGCGGAATTGCTCTTCAAATCTTTTTCAGCAAAAAGGACAAGTACAATCTTGTTGATCGGAGAATGATTAACCGAATCCAGGGCCTTGCACTTGATATCCTTATTTTGACGGCTATTTCTACAGTTTCGCTTGATGTCATCGGCGAATACCTCGTCCCCTTTGTCATTCTAGCCGCTGCAGGGATTGCCTGGAACTTATTCGGATTTCTCGTGCTTGCTCCCCGAATGATTCCACAGTACTGGTTTGAGCGTGGAATTGGAGACTTTGGGCAATCGATGGGTGTTACCGCAACAGGCTTACTTTTGATGCGCGTCGTCGATCCAGACAATGAGTCCCCCGCATTCGAAGCATTCGGGTACAAACAGCTCTTTTATGAACCCTTCCTAGAGGATTTGTGACAGCCTTATCCGTTCCGTTCATTGCCCAATTCGGGCCATGGCCGACACTGATTGTAGCGGTCGCCATGACAGCAATCGGTATCTTTTTCGGGCTCTTTTACTTCGGAAAAAAGAAAGCAGCCTAAGCAACAACAACGTCTGCCCTTAGCAGGCGTTGTTTTTTTACTGAATAAATCTTAGGTTCCTAATTTTTAATGAAGAAATATATGCTGAATACTGAACAAAAAACGTTTCATATGGTATGATATTTAATTAGTTGCCTAAGTATTTTAGAAAGAAGGTTAAATCATGTCATCTCAAGAAATTAACCGTGTCCCTTTGATGATTGTGCTTATATCAGGCGCCTTTGTGGCCATATTAAATCAGACCCTATTAGCTACTGCCCTGCCTCACATCATGGCCGATTTGAATTTGGATGCGAATACAGCACAATGGTTGCAGTCAATCTTTATGTTAGTGAATGGAATTATGATTCCTATTACAGCCTTTTTAATCGAACGTTTTTCTACAAGAGGACTGTTTATGACAGCGGTGGGATTATTCGCTTTTGGTACACTTATCTGCGGAATAGCCCCAAACTTTTCGATTCTTCTCACAGGAAGAGTCCTGCAGGCCTCTGGTGCCGGTATTATTCTGCCATTAATGCAGACGATTATGTTCCTCGTTTTCCCTATTGAAAAAAGAGGATCTGCGATGGGCATGTTCGGACTAGTCATTGCCTTTGCACCGGCCATCGGACCGACATTGTCCGGCTGGCTCGTTGAGCAGTTCCCGTGGAGAAGCCTGTTCTTCGTGATTCTGCCAATTGCAATTGCAGACTTGATCGTCGCTTACTTCATCTTGAAAAATGTAACGAAGCAAACGTTCCCGAAAGTCGACCCAATCTCCATCATCCTGTCTACGTTCGGTTTCGGTGGTATTTTATATGGGTTCAGTGTTGCCGGAAGTGCCAGCTTTTTAAGTAGCGAGGTCCTCCTTTCTCTAGTTGTCGGAGCTGTCACGTTGACGCTGTTCATCACCCGACAAATGAAATTAGAAAAACCGATTTTGGAATTCCGTATTTTCAAATACAAAGTCTTTACTCTTACAACTGTCCTCGGCATGATTGTTTTTATCTCCATGATCGGCGGGGCGGTTATTTTACCGATTCTCATGCAGGACATGCTTGGATTCACAGCCTTTGAGTCAGGCTTAATGTTATTGCCTGGCGCATTGTTAATGGGAATCATGAACCCAATCACTGGTCGTCTCTTTGATAAATTCGGTGCACGCTGGCTTGCCATCATCGGTCTCGGACTGCTCTCGGTCTCTACATTTCTGTTTACAAAACTTGATCCATCAACAACGTTCCTATATTTGGCTCTCGTCAATTGTGTCCGTATGTTCGGGATTGCCATGGTGATGATGCCTGTCACAACAGCAGGACTTAACCAGCTGCCCCAGCACTTGATGCCGCACGGAACGGCCATGAACAATACCATGCGCCAAGTGTCCGGTGCCGTGGGTACAGCCATGCTCGTGTCTGTGATGACAAGCCAAACCATTCCTTCTGAAGGAGTGACAGGTCTGATTCATGGAGTGAACGTCTCCTTTATTGTTGCTGGGATTTTCGCCGTTGCCGGTTTCATCATGGCATTTTTCATTAAAAAGTCCCGTCATGAAGGTGAATTCAGTAACGCTTAAAAAAATCCCCATATAAGAAAGCCTCGCTGACAGGACAGCGAGGCTTTTTCTTTATAGAAGGAATTACACAAAAAATAAATACGTGGTCACCAAAATAAATAGCAAAAAGGCCACCGACGTCATATAGACAATAATCCGGTGGGATGATACAAAACGGTTTTCATTGATGTTCTTCCGCGTTTGATAATAATTCACGGTCGCACCAATAATTGTCATCACACCAAGAAACAATGAGGAAATGCTGACGAGCATGGCCAGACTATTCGCCACATCTCCAGCCATCGGAAGCGCTGAAACATGGAGTGTCGTAGCTAAAAACCCGATTCCGACAAGGGCAATACTCGTCCGAATCCAAGCTAAATAGGTACGTTCATTAGCTAAATGCTGCTGAATAAGCTTTCTTTCATCGACCATCGAACACCATCTCCTTTTTCCACTATCTATATCTTACAACGTAAGCACTCCCTCATGCACGAATCCTCTTTTTATTAAAAAAGTTCGTCACAAAATATACACATAGGGGTATATTGATTTCTTGAGAACCTGAGAGTAAACTGTAGATAAGACTTAATGTGAAAGGTTTCACATTAAGAGATAAGGGGGAGGATTACGATGGCTAAAAAGATTATCATTGTGGGTGGTGTGGCCGGCGGTGCAACGGCTGCAGCCAGATTAAGACGCCTGAGTGAAGAAAATGAAATCATTATGATAGAAAAAGGGCCTTATATTTCATTCGCAAACTGTGGTTTGCCCTATTATATTGGAGAAGTGATTAAAGACCGGGACCAGCTCCTTGTTCAAACCGTTGAAGGCATGTCCAAGAAATTCAACCTCGATATCCGCAACCTTAGTGAAGCGACAGGGATTGACCGGGAAAGAAAAACGCTCACCATTCAAAAAGTGGATACTGGTGAAACCTATGAGGAAACATACGATACACTCATCTTATCCCCTGGAGCGAAGCCGATTATTCCACCTTTTAAAGGCTTGGAAGAAGCTGAAAACTTGTTCACACTTCGGACAGTTCCTGATACGGATAAAATTAAAGGATGGGTGGACGATCAAACACCAGAACATGCGGTCATTATAGGTGGAGGGTTTATTGGCCTGGAAATGGCAGAAAACCTCGTTCACCGTGGCGTAAAAGTAACGATTGTTGAACTTGGCAGCCAGGTGATGGCCCCACTTGATTACGAAATGGCAGCCATGGTGCATAAAGAATTGAAAAAACACGGAGTGAACTTGATCTTTAATGACGGAGTAAAGTCATTTGAAGACCGGGGGAGAAAAATCCTTTTAGAGAGCGGCCGTTCCATTGCGAGCGATTTAACCATCTTGTCCATTGGTGTCCGACCTGAAAATGACCTTGCTAAAAAAGCGGACCTGGAAATCGGAGATCGTGGCGGCATCGTGGTAAATGAACACCTCCAAACGAAGGATGAGCACATATACGCCATTGGAGATGCCATTGAAGTCAAAGATTATATCCAGCAAACCCCGGCGATGATTCCACTTGCCTGGCCGGCCAACCGTCAAGGGCGCCTTGTTGCTGACCATATCCATGGTCAAACTGTGTCTTATTCAGGTTCATTGGGAACATCCGTAGCAAAAATTTTCGACCTTACCGTTGCGACTACCGGAAATAACGAAAAACTTTTGCAAGCTCTTCAAAAAGATTACGAGGCCATTCATATTCATCCGGCATCAAATGCGTCCTATTACCCTGGCGGAAGCCCGGTATCCCTGAAGTTGCTGTTCAATCCGACCACAGGGAGAATACTGGGGGCCCAAGGTGTCGGTGTGAAAGGTGTAGAGAAAAGAATTGATGTAATTGCAACAGCCATTAAAGGGGATTTGAAGGCTGCTGACCTTGCAGATTTGGAGTTGGCGTATGCGCCTCCGTACTCATCAGCAAAAGACCCTGTGAACATGGCAGGTTACGTAGCTTCCAATGTAATCGATGGTGAAGTCTCCGTTTTTCACTACCATGAAGTATCGGACCTCCTTGCAGAAGGGGAAATCATTGTAGATGTCAGAGAGCAGAAGGAGAGGGAAAACGGAGCGATTGAAGGGTCCATCCATATTCCTTTAGGAGAGTTAAGGAACCGATTGAGTGAACTGCCTCATGACCGTCCTGTTTATGTACACTGTCAGGTTGGTTTAAGAGGTTATCTGGCTACCAGAATCCTTACCCATAACGGTTATCAAGCTAAGAACTTGAGCGGTGGTTACAAAACTTACGAAAGCGCCGTCCAAGCATAAGGAAAAGGAGGGGACATATTCTATGCCCCCTCCTTTTATTTCAGCCATGATATTAGTAAATTTCGGTACAACGGATGCTCCAACAATCAGCCTGCAAAACCGGCCGATACTATGACAGGTACCCACGTCATTTGTTTTGCACCGCTGCTTCGTATCGTTCATAATAGCTATCTACATTATTCAACAACAATAACTCAGTGTATAAATAGGCCTTCATATTAAAATCAGAGAAATCGATGTTCGTAAGCTCCTGAATTTGCTTGATTCGGTAATTCAACGTATTGGGATGGATGAACAGTTCATTGGCTGTCTGCTTTCCTTTCCCGTTATTCGCAAGATAAGCTTCCAATGTAAAAAGGAGTTCCGTCTGCTTTGCCGTGTCATTTTTAATCAAGGTCAGCAAATCTTCACTGTAGTAATCCTCCGAACTGTTTTTTTCATACAATGCAGCTAAGTATCGGTATAAGCCAAGCTTGGAAAACTCGCGCGGCATCGTTTCAGGACGAGGGCCGATGAAGTTTGCGGTCTCAATGACTTCCAACGCTTCAAGAAAGCTTTTTCGCATATAATAAATCTTCGTGTATTCTTTTCCGACACCAATGAGGAAATGATAGAAATCATCCTCGCCTGTTTCCACTTTTACGACATCAATGAGGTCACGCGCGATATCTCTGGATGAAAAGCGGTCGGCTTCTCTTCCCTCAATAAACAGAATCAGCTGAAATTCGGTTTTTAAGTAATACAGTTGACGATTCGTCCGGAAACGATTGACCGTGCTCTCCAAGTCATCCAGCATCGACTTGTATTGAGGAGCAGTCACAGAAAAGACGACGATTGAAAAGCGATTCGGGATTTTAAGTTGGGCGAGAGAAGCATCATGACGAAACTGGCTTTCACTGGCATACTCATGGTGAAGCAGCTGCCAGAGAAGCTCTTCTTTACGACCCTCTTTGGCGTTCTCTTTCATGAACTGGTCATAAATTAATTTCCCTAGATGGGCATTGATTTCTTCTAAAAATTCCATTTCCTCCGTGTTCAATGCTTGGTCTGACTCCTGAACCCACACGTACCCCAGTGTATGGCCAAGATGTTTCGCTGCAATGACGACACGCTGTTGGAACCCAAGGTCTTCCATAGGATGGACGCGAATAGGATCTGACTGTTTTTCCAGACGAGTGACGATGCCTTCTTTCTTTAAACGGTCGATAATGAAAATGGGACATTTTTTCGAAAGGATCGTTTTCTGCTGGGTCTGATCAAAATCATCAAACGTTGAACTATAGGCAATCAATTCGAAATTTTTATTTTCAATAATGACAGGCTTCTTCAACTTCGAACTGATCAGCTCTGTCGCTTTATGAATATCTTCTGCCTGAAGGATCAATTCTTTGACTTCCATAGGAATCCTGACCTTTCCGAGTAGGTTGAATGTCATGTATCGTTACCCTCCATTATATCGGTTGTGGATGGAAAGAAAAAGAAATATATCTAAGGCATTGTGAATAACTCTCATCCTGTTCCTTTCTTTAGTTAAAAGAGAACGGTGTTCGTCTAAGAAAAAAAAGCTCCCCCAAGTTTGGGAGAGCCTCAGGCTTTTTTAAAACATTTCAGAGATCGTCTTCGCTTGCATGTGTAGAGCAAGGTAGTCAGGTCCTCCGGCTTTGGAGTCTGTACCACTCATCTTGAATCCGCCGAATGGCTGATAACCGACGATGGCGCCTGTACAGTTACGGTTGAAATACAAGTTCCCAACGTGGAAGTCATATTTCGCTTTTTCCAGGTGGTCACGGTTGTCAGAGATGACCGCTCCTGTCAGCCCGTATTCTGTATTGTTGGCAATGTCGATGGCTTCATCGAAGTTTTTCGCTTTAGTAAAGCAGACAACCGGTCCGAAAATTTCTTCCTGCTGCATGCGGGAGTCTGGAGCAAGATCTGCAAAGACCGTCGGCTCGATGAAGTATCCTTTCGAATCGTCCCCTTTACCACCTGTCACAAGGCGTCCTTCTTCTTTGCCGATTTCCATGTAGCTCATGATCTTATCATAAGCGCCCTGGTCAACGACTGGCCCCATATAGACATTCTCTTCCGATGCATTTCCAACGGTCAGCTTCTCGGCACGTTCTTTTACTTTTTCCAACACTTCGTCATACACATCTTCGTGAACGACGGCGCGGGAACCAGAAGAACATTTTTGACCAGAGAATCCGAAGGCAGAGACGATGATGGCATCAACCGCTGTCTCGATATTGGCTTCCTTATCGACGACGACGGTGTCTTTACCACCCATTTCAGCAATAACCTGCTTCAGGTGATTCTGCCCTTCTTGAATTTCTGCCGCACGCTTGATGATACGTGTTCCGACATCACGGGAACCTGTAAAGGAAATCAGGGCCGTTTTCGGGTGATCGACAAGATAGTCGCCAACTTCGCCACCGCTTCCTGGTACGAAGTTCAACACACCTTTCGGTAGACCTGCTTCTTCTAGCACTTCTACGAATTTCGCAGCAATGACCGGACTGTTACTTGCCGGCTTCATGACGACCGTGCTTCCTGTAACAAGAGGAGCGACCGTTGTACCTGCCATGATGGCGAATGCAAGGTTCCAAGGCGGGATAACAACTGCAACGCCTGTAGAAGTATAGATGTAGCGGTTCTGCTCACCAGGACGGCTCTCAACTGGCTTTCCTTCCTTCAGTTCGATCATCTGACGTCCATAATACTCAAGGAAATCAATCGCTTCTGCTGTATCAGCATCGGCTTCTTTCCATGGCTTTCCTACTTCGTACACGAGATAAGCGGAAAATTCATGCTTACGACGACGGATAATGTGAGCAGCACGGAACAATAGCTCAGCGCGAGCACGCGGATCCCATTTTCTCCAGTCTTCAAAAGCAGTCGCTGCTGACTGGACGGCTTTTTCTGCTAAATCCTGGTTCGCTTTCGACACGGTACCTACGACCTGCTTCGTGTCCGCTGGGTTTGTAGAAGTAATCGTATTGTCTGTGCGAATGCGATCGCCATCGATAAGAAGATCATGATGCTGCCCTAATTCTTCTTTCACTTGCTTCAATGCTTCCTCGAAAGCTTTCTTGTTTTCTTCAATTGTAAAGTCTGTGAATGGTTCGTGTTTATAAGGCTGGACCATGATAAAATTCCCCTTTCTAATGTGTAGAAGTTTTATTTACTGAAAACACCTTTTAAAGCAAAGGCGATGTTCGCTGGTCTTTCGGCGAGCCTTCTCATGAAGTACCCGTACCAATCTTCTCCATAAGGAAGATACACTCTCACTTTGTAACCTTCTTCGAGAAGATCTTTCTGCATTTGATTTCTCATTCCGTAAAGCATTTGAAATTCAAAGCGGTCTTTCGAAATGTTGTGTTCTTCCACAAGCTTCTTCGTATAATCGACAATCGCATCATCGTGGCTTGCGATGGCTGTGTAGTTGCCGTTCAACAAGTTCTTCTTAATCAGATGCTTCAAATTATCGTCGACGAGATGCTTCTCAGGAAAAGCGACTTTGCCAGACTCCTTATAGGCCCCTTTTACAAGACGCAAGTAAGGTTGGCACTCATTCAGTCGATCGAGATCCTCATCGGTTCGATATAGATACGACTGTACGACCGTACCCAGGTTCGGGTAGTCCTTTTTCAATTCCTGATAAATGTCCAGGGTAGCCCCGCAACGTGACGAGTCTTCCATATCAATGGTGACCGTAATGTCATGCTTCTGGGCTTCTTTCAAAATAAGTTCCATATTTTCCATAACCAACTCGTGACTGATGTCCAGTCCAAGCGATGTCAGTTTAAGAGATACTTCCGACTGCAGCTGGTTGCTCGCAATCTGTTGAATACAACGGATGCATTCACCCGCGCGGTCTCTGGATTCTTCCTCACAGTCTACAAACTCTCCTAAATGGTCAACCGTAACGACCAAACCCTCATGGTTCAATTGCTGTATTAATGGAATTGCCTGGGAGAACGTTTCTCCCCCTACTATCTTGTCAGCCCCAAATTTACTGCCAAAGCGCTTAGCAAAGCGATCTAACAACTTATTGTTGGAAAGGTATAAGAAAAAATTCTTACTGATGGCTTCCAAGATCACCACACCCTTTCATCATTCTCCTATTGATTCACCAAGTGGGCTCGTTAGGTGGAATGGAAGTAATAATGTTTGAACTGTTAAGAAAATTGTAACGAATAGCGCTTACATTCAGCAACGTGTAGCAAACACAAAGATAAGGCCCCAGTTTTATAGTTTAAACACAAAAGCGACCAACCTCCGTTTATGAAAGACCGCCGGCGGGAACACACTTTCCTCTTATTTGGTTTTTATGGGTATTTATGTAAGATCTGGTACACCAGATTATGGAGGGCTACGCAGTACACGTTTTTATGGGTATAAAAAGAAAGCCTGAAGAAGTATCTTCAGGCTTTCTTTTTCTCTATTTCATGACTAATACAGGGCAGGTGGCATGCTGTACGACGTTATTGCTCACGCTTCCTAATAGCATTTTTTTTACTTTACCAAGTCCACGGTTCCCGACAATAATCAAGTCTACCGCTTTCTCATCCGCATATTTACAGATACTAATACCTGGGTTTTCCTGTACATCACTAATGATCACCTCTGTGATAACGCCCACTTCAGATGTAGCCATTTCTTCCTTCAGGGCATCCATCTCTGAAGCAAAATTCTCTGCCATTTCGTCTCCGATACTATGAGAGACTGCAGCGTTTGTTGCTGGTCCTGTAGGTTTTACAACAGCTACAATGTGAATTTCCCTATTGGGAGTTTCACACGCCTGGTTCCTTGCTTCCCACACCGCTTCTCTACTCATGTCACTCCCATCGTACGCAACGAGAATTCGTTTGGTCATAGGGTAACCCTCCAATAATAGAGTATCAATGATCATTTCCATTATATCACATTGTAAGCGTTATCTTAACGGTGATCTCAACAACTGATGAGCAAGATCAACAAAATCATTCATTCTCCTAAACCATTCACCTCCTAAGAAAAGACAAACACCCATGACAAGTGTCATATAAATGTCCTGACGTTTATGTCTTATAAAATGAAGAGGTTTTTCCTATCATAAGTAACATGAAGAAATATGAAGGAGTCGTTATTATGAACAAGGATAAACAACGAGAGCTGAAGAAAAGCGTTTCAGCCTTTGCGAAACCTGATACAAAAGCAGGCATCCGCCAGTTGATCAATACAGTCATCCCCTTCGTTTTATTGTGGGTATTGGCCTATGCAAGCCTGTCCGTCTCTGTATGGCTTGCCGTTCCTGTCGCTATGATTGCTGGTGGATTTGTCATTCGTCTTTTCATCATCTTCCACGACTGTACGCATCAGTCGTTCTTGAAAAGCCAAAAGGCCAACCGCATCATAGGAACGATCACAGGCATTCTTACGTTGTTTCCTTTTGATAAGTGGAAACGAAGCCATTCGATTCACCATGCAACAAGCGGAAACTTAGATAAACGCGGCACCGGTGACATTTGGGTCATGACCGTGGACGAGTATATAAAAGCATCGTGGAAAGAAAGACTCGCCTACCGCCTTTACCGTAACCCGATTGTCATGTTTGGTTTAGGACCGCTTTACTTATTCCTTGTCTCCAACCGTTTCAACCGGAAAGGTGCTAAAAAGAAGGAGCGCACCAATACGTATGTGACAAATATTGCTGTGCTCGCCATCTACAGCTTGATCATCTTTGCGATTGGCTGGGAAGCTTTCTTAATCATTCAAATCCCGGTCCTTTATGTTTCAGGCGTACTGGGCATCTGGTTGTTTTATGTACAGCACCAATTCGAAGATTCTTACTTCGAAGACGAGTCAGAGTGGGATTTTGTAAAAGCAGCCGTCGATGGCAGCTCCTATTACAAGCTTCCTAAAGTGCTTCAGTGGGTATCCGGCAATATCGGCTTCCACCACGTGCACCATTTAGCTCCGAGGGTTCCGAATTATGCATTGGAGGAAGCGCATGAAAAGACACCTCCTTTAAAACATGCAACGACGATTACGCTGGCAACAAGCCTTGAATCAATCCGATTCCGACTGTATGACACAGAAAATAAAACATTTGTATCCTTCAAGGAAGTGAAACCACTCCTGAAAAAGAAGCGCCTAGCCATGCTCGACCAAAGGCAGCCAAGCTTCCAGGATGAATAAAGAAGTTGAAAGCCCATTCCCTCGAATGGGCTTTTCCTTTATGCTAAGAAAAAGGAGGTGCATCCCCATGCAGAACTGGTATCAAATCATCCCGAAAAATACAGGGCTCAGCATATACGTCTGGATTATTTTTTGTCTCCTGCCCTTTTTCTTTATTTTCCGTTCTTCATCCATGTACGAAATGCTGTTCGGCATTCTGATGACGCTGATCTTCTTCCTCGCCTACCGGTTGTCATTCATATCCAACAGCCGATTCGTCTATTTATGGGTAAGTGTGGAGATGGCCATCAGTATCGTCATGACGGCTCTGTTCGGGTACATTTATTTCGCTCTCTTTATCGCCTATTTCATTGGAAACATCAAACATCTGGGAGGTTTTTTATCTTTATATATCGTCCATTTGACGTCTACATTGATTGCGATTACAACGACATTCATTTACCAAATTGATTCTCTTTTCCCGAACCTTCCTTTCATTATCGTGACCGTGATCGGGGTTATTCTCCTTCCATTTACTGTCCGATACCGGAACCAGCAACAAAAACTCGAAGGGGAATTGGAAGATGCAAATGAACGAATTTCGCAACTTATGGTTATTGAAGAGCGGGAAAGAATTGCGAGAGACCTCCATGACACACTTGGACAAAAGCTTTCGATGATCGGTTTAAAAAGTGACCTCGCCCGCAAGTTAATGACGGCCCAACCGGAAAAAGCCAATAAAGAAGTGGAAGATATCCGCAACACAGCCAGGACAGCTTTGAAGGAAGTCAGGGAGATGGTATCGAATATGAAAGGGACGAAGCTCGAAGATGAAATCGTCCGCGTCCAGCAGATTATCGAAGCGGCAGAAATGCACTTTCAGTTCGAAGGAGACCCCCAGGTCACCAATACTCCCCTGCTCGTGGAAAATGTACTCAGCATGTGTTTGAAGGAAGCTGCAACAAATATTGTAAAACACAGCAAAGCAACGACCTGCCTTGTCACTATAGAACAGTCCCCAACTGAAATACTCATCAGTATTGAAGATAATGGAAAAGGCCTCCCCGCCTCACTGGAGCCCTTTCGTGGCAATGGATTACAAGGCATGCGCGAACGCCTCGAATTTGTGAACGGAAAGCTTGAAATTGAATCGAGAAATGGAACGAAACTACAATTTCACGTTCCTAACGTCATCAAAAACAAAGAAAAGGAGGGATAAGCATGATCCGGATCGTGATTGCCGAAGACCAGCGCATGCTTCTAGGCGCACTTGGAGCACTTCTTGATTTAGAAGACGGCATGGAGGTTGTGGGCCAGGCTCAAAACGGTGAAGAAGCCTGTGAGCTAGTAAGAAAATTAAAACCGGATGTGTGCATCATGGATATTGAAATGCCGGTGAAAGATGGACTGGATGCTGCTGAAGAATTATATGAAGAGCCGTGCAAAGTGATTATTTTGACAACGTTCGCCCGCCCTGGCTACTTCGACCGCGCTCGCCGCGCCGGCGTCAGTGGATATCTGCTAAAGGACAGCCCTAGTGAAGAACTTGCCACAGCCATTCGTAAAATCACCAACGGACAGCGCATCTTTGATCCAGAACTCGTCGACCTCGCGTTTACCCAGCAAAACCCTTTAACAGAACGTGAGCGTGAAGTAATCCAACTGATGGCAGATGGAAAAAACACTAAAGACATCTCCCAGGAGTTGTTCATCACCCCGGGAACCGTGCGTAACTACGTTTCTGTCATCTTGGAAAAATTAGAAGTCAGCAACCGTATCGAAGCTATATCGAGGTTTAAAGAAAAAGGCTGGTACAAAAAATCCCGACGTTGATTTTTTCAGTGATTCTCTCTAGAAGGAGATACTTTGTTAGACAACTCCCTCCCCTTAGGCTGTTCGTTCCAAGAAACTTATCCACACGCACACACTAACTCGTCCACCTGCCTATAATTGCACTCCATAGGAACGTGAAAAAACCTCGCCCTATAGGCGAGGTTTCTGTATTTAAAGTTTGAATCGGCGGACATGTTCGTTTAATTGCTCAGCAAGGTTCTATAGGTCTTCAGCCGATTCTTATCTCGAAATAGGATCCTAAAACCTTCTTAGGTCCTGGTTTTTTTACTTATTGGATGTCTCTCAGCTCTTTGAACTTAAAGAAAATAAACACAGAATAAAACGTTACTAAAATCGCACCGACCGCCATAATGTGATGGATGGAAACGCCGAAAGCTAAAACCCCTGATGTTATAGCATAACTGACAGGGATGAGCCCCATAGAAGCAAGCGAAATGAGCCCCATTACCCTCCCAAGCATCTTCTCTTCAATTAAACTCTGAATCGCAGCAACGAATGGAATATTGGAACCCGATAAGGCGAACCCGAAGATTCCAAGACAAAGAATACTCATCCAAAGTTCCGTTGTGAAGCTGAGTCCTGTAAACGCCATTCCTGCTATGACCAGAGCCAACATACCAATTTTCCCTCGGTTCTTTTTCACATTCAACACACCCACCACGATCGAACCAAGCAGCATTCCCACAGCCAAACCTGCTTCAAGAAAGCTGAAATCCATGGCCGTTCCTTCTAAAATGGTCTTCACAAATAACGGAAGTCCCATTGTCAAAGGACCGACTAGGAAGAGATTCATAAAAATTGTCGTCAGAACGACAAGTGAAATAACACGGGAATTTTTCACGTATAGCAAACCTTCCTTAAAGTCATCCCAAAACCTTTTCTGTTCCTCCGACTCTCCTTTCAGTCTTGGTACACGCATAAAGAAAATGAAAGCACTCGCCACGATGAGCATAACCGCTGTTGTCGCAAACACAATTTCATAGTTTCCAAAGGCAATGATGATCCCGGCAAGCATCGGAGCAAGGATGAAGGAGGTCTGGTTGGTCATTTGAATAATGGAATTGCCTCGCGTCAAGTTATCTTTATGAATGATTGAAGGAATGACAGCACTTTCCGCTGCCCAAAAAAAAGCATCCAGAATGCCGAAGAAGAAGGCGAACGTCACAAACGTCCATAACGTAATCCCTCCAAACATAAACCAGACGACAAGACCAATCAGGAGCAGACCACGGATGAAATCTGACAAAAACATGATTTTTGTCTTATCAAAGCGATCCGCCACCGTTCCACTGATAATCATGAATACTACCCGTGGAATACTGACAGCAATATATAGAATGCCAAGGGAAGCCTCTAAACCTAATACATTGACGACATACCAGCTTTGTGAGAAAAGGAAAAAGGAAATACCGAAGCTTGATAAAAGCGCCGCTCCCCATAGCAGCAAAAAGTTTCGATTTTTAAATATGGACGGAATCTCTTTCGATTCCGTTTCTGATTGTTGCAACGCTATTTCATGAACTGTCATTTGAATCACACCTTCATATGTTATTGGTTGATTTCATTGTATAAAAGGTCCATACCTTCATCGATGTGCCCGGGAATGAATCTTCATCCGCCTCGAGGCTGAAATTCTCCTAATCTATGTAAAAAGGGGTTTGCTTGTTGCAAACCCCTGGGATATCAGCCGCCCATGTATTGACTACGGCAGCGATTAATACAATTAAAATATGCTTGGTCATTGGATCCAAACTGTGCGGCACAATTGTTGATACATGTCCGGTACAAATCGTGCTGGCTTTGGCCTGATGGTGGAAACGCTCCTCCCCACGAACCTCCGGGTTGGAAACCTCCGTTGTACCCAGGAGGAAGACCACCAGGACCTACCCACTGCCCAGGAACGGACGGCTGCGGTTGCCATCCTCCACCGCCTGAACTTCCCCACGGAAACGGCTGCTGCCACTGTCCGCCTGTTCCACCACCCCACATGCCCGGGGGAAGCATTCCTCCAAAACCTCCTCCAGCTCCTGGGTTAAACATCCCACCACCGCCGAAAACGATCCGATCCTGATTCCCGTAACTATAATCACTTGGATACTGATTCATTCGACCCGTCCCTTCTAAAAAACTCATACACCCTATATTAAGAACCCAACCCACAAATCGTGCCTATCCTCACCATTTCTCCTTAATTAAGAAACGCTCTCTATTCTTGAAGACTCAGTTTCGAGATGTTCGTGTGATTCTAGGGGCTCCGGGAAAAGGATTGCTTTCCATGGGGCGGAGGGAAACGGTGAGCCTCCTCAGGCTACGCCTTCTGGGGTCTCACCGTTTCCCTCCGCCCCTTTGCCATGGAAGATTCTCGAAACTACTCCTGAAAAGTCAGCTCGTATGGATACGGGAAGTGGATGATTAGAAGACCTCCATAGTACGTAAAACCTTGATTCGGATTGTTTTATAACTTTAACAGTTGGATAGTTGAAGACCACCCAACTTGGTACATGGGTTCGTTTCTCCTTTACATCGAAAGGGGTGGTTGGGAAGCTGCGAGACTCCAGCGGGAATGGATTGGCTGGCAAGACCCCACAGGACGAAGTCCGAGGAGGCTTGCCGTCATCCCCGCAGGAAAGCGAGTAGCTTCCCAGCCACCCCTGAGCTCAATCCTGGCAACGAACCCCGGAAAACATCTCGAAACTGAGTCTTCCACAATCCTGCTATATAGCTTAAGATAAGAATCTCAGAGATTTTGTCGAATTGTTTGTTCCCTTGTCTTACCACTTGTAAGATGGATACTTTTTTGATAGTCTTTTAACTAACTAAATATTTTCTTATTTCAAATGATTTTGAAGTAAGGATAGAGGTGCAATGACATAAGTACACTTGTCGGAGGAGAATGAGCTCCTGAGATGAAGGTGGAAAGGGGAAATTGCCGAAGCGAAAGGGATCTCATATCCCTGATGCTGGTTCTGCTGCTGAACAAGTACAGAACTGTCATATAGGAAACTATATGGAGGGCTATCTTACGCAGGAACGGTTAAAAGTTTCTACGGCAGCAGCGAAGCCCTCGTTGCTGCCGTTTTTATTTTGACTGCCCTAGCCCTCACAACCTCGAACGTATTCAAAATTCTAAACAAAGGTGTGAGGTTATGAATTTCGGCCAGGTATTAACAGCGATGGTGACCCCATTTGACAGAGAAGAGAACATTGATTTTGATGCAACCCGAACGTTAGTCAACCACTTGATCGAAAATGGTTCGGACGGCCTTGTCATTGCAGGTACAACCGGTGAATCACCAACACTAACGACAGAAGAGAAAGTGAGTCTCTTCAAGTTCGTTGTCGAAGTGGTTGACGGAAGAGTTCCTGTCATTGCAGGGACCGGATCCAATAACACGAGAGCGTCCATCCATTTAACTGAAAAAGCCGAGGAAATCGGCGTCGACGCTGTCATGCTCGTGACCCCTTATTACAATAAGCCAACTCAAGAAGGTCTTTACCAGCACTTCTCTACGATTGCAAGATCCACATCACTTCCGGTGATGCTTTATAACATTCCAGGCAGAAGCGTCATCAATATGGAGCCGGATACCGTCATTCGTTTATCTCAAATCAAAAATATTGTGGCGATTAAGGAAGCTAGCGGTGACCTTGATGCAGCAACGGCAATCATTCGTGAAACATCCGATGATTTTGCCGTTTACAGTGGTGAGGACTCCAATACACTTCCATTCATCTCTATTGGAGGTACAGGAATCGTCTCCGTATCCTCCCATGTGATTGGAAATGAAATGCAGGAGATGATCCAAAGTTTTCGCGAAGGCGACTTTGCTTATGCCGCCCGCCTTCACCAAAAGCTTGTTCCTGTGATGCATGCCATCTTTTCTGCACCAAGCCCGTCCCCTGTGAAAGCAGCGCTGAATGCTAAAGGTGTAGAGGTCGGCGGCGTCCGTCTTCCGCTCCTGCCGCTTACAGAAGAAGAACAAAAGCATGTACTCGGTGAACTTGAAAAAGTACAACCGAAAGAAGCGGTAAAGGCTTCATAAGAAAAACCGCCCATCATGGGCGGTTTTTTCATTTTTTGTAGACAATCTCATCAATAATCCCGTATTCCTTCGCTTCTTCCGCACTCATAAAATAATCACGATCGGTATCTTCTGCCACCTTTTCTACAGGCTGCCCCGTGCGTTCGGCGATGATTTCATTGATATGCTGCCTTAATTTAATGATTCTTCTAGCAGAAATCTCTATATCAGCTGCCTGCCCGCGTGCTCCTCCAAGCGGCTGGTGAATCATGATTTCACTATTCGGCAGAGCATACCGCTTTCCTTTGGTACCTGCCAACAAAAGCATTGCCCCAAAAGAAGCCGCCATTCCGGTACAGATCGTTCGTACATTCGGCTGGATATACTGCATCGTATCCAGGATAGAAAACCCTGCAGTCGTCGATCCTCCGGGGCTGTTGATATACAAGGAGATATCTTTTTCCGGGTCATCCGCTGCCAGGTATAAAAGCTGGGCGACGATGCTGTTGGCCATGTGGTCATTGATTTCTTCACTTACCATAACGATCCGGTCTTTCAAAAGCCGGGAGTAGATGTCGTAGGACCTCTCTCCTCTGCTCGTCTGTTCAATGACATAAGGAATCGTATTCATCAGATTTCCCTCCTTTTATGCTGCTAAGGAGAGATCGTTTAAAGGTGATCCTGGAAGCTGATTTCTGGAAGCTGGTTTAAGGAGGACTGGGATCTTTTCAATCAATACAGCTGGATCCTGTATGGTTAGCGTTCTAACCAAGGTTTGGTATAGAAGATCGTCCTCTGAGCGGGTACGCATGATTTGAAGCCTTTCCACCTCTGCACACCTGTTAAGATTGTCACGCGAGCGCTTCAATAATGCCTTCACCCCTGTTTCTTTCATTTGTAGCAATTCTGCTATTTCAGAAATCTTATAATGAAAAGCTTCCTTCAAAATAAAGGTAAGCATTTGCTTCACCGTTAATTTCTCTAACAAAAGCTGAACTAATGTTTCATCGACAGTTTCTTCTTTTATGACAAAGTCATCCGATGCGCTCTTCACCAAGGGTTCCATTTTTTCCTTGCGCTTTTGATCTACCCAGACATGGTAGGCGATTTTCTTAAGAAGGGCTGGTTTTATATCATCCGCATCATAATGCTCACACGCCCTTGCCACCGACTCCTGGGCAAGGTCTCTTCCGTCCCATCCATCGCTCGTTAAGAAAAGACAATAGCGTAATAGTTTCTCATAGTTCTTCTCGATATCCTCAAGCCCAAGCTTCCAATTGAATTGACTCGTATTCAGCTCCACCTTTCACACTCCTTTCGACCTCTCACAGCTATAACGGAAAAATCCATGAAAAAGATATGGGTATTTCTATTTTTATTCTATAGTGATCATCTAAACACCTTTGGTTAAAAAAGCTTAAGGTTATCCATTTTGGGTTAAAGGTTGGAAAAAGGAGAGGTAACGTGTCCACTCGGAAGAATCAGAAGAAAGACATAGCCCGGGTCCTTTTTCTTCTCGCTGTCATCATGCTTAGTCCTTTTCTCCATGAAGCATTCGATTGGTTTGTGAGCCTTGCGATCGTTTTCCTGCTATACTTCATCTTAATGTCACTAATCACTTTTCTGAATCAAAAAAAAAATGATCATTAAAAAAGCCTCAGGCACCAATGCCTGAGGCTTCCTTTTTATACTTCCACTGTCCAACCATAGCGATCTTCTTTTCTTCTACGCTGAATCCCTGTGATCGTATCATAAAGTTCCTGCGATAAGGCACCGATTTCATGGTTGTTTATGACCATCTTCTTGCCGAGCCAGTTCAACTCCCCGACCGGCGAAATGACAGCTGCAGTTCCCGTGCCGAAGGCTTCCTCGAGCTTGCCGTCTTCATAGGCCTGATACAGTTCATCAATTGAAATCCTTCGTTCAGTTACAGGAATTTCCCATTCACGCAAAAGCTCAAGAATTGACGTACGCGTAATACCCTGCAGAATGCTTCCACTCAATGCTGGAGTCACGATTTCTCCATCAATTTTGAAAAAGATATTCATGCTTCCAACTTCCTCGATGTAGCGTTTCTCTACGCCATCAAGCCAAAGGACATCGTTGTTTCCTTCCTCTACGGCTTTCGCTTGAGCCTGATAGCCAGAAGAATAGTTTCCAGCGGTTTTCGCCATACCGGTTCCGCCTTTAACCGCACGTGTGAATTTGTCTTCCACGTTAATCGTTACCGGTTTGATGCCGCCTGAGAAATACGGCCCGACCGGTGATAAGATCACCATTAATTTATATGATTTGGATGGAGCCACCGCAAGGCTTGGTTCTGTCGCAATAATAAATGGTCGTATGTACAGCGACGTTCCTTCAAAAGAAGGGACCCAGTCTTTTTCGAGCTGAACCAATTCTTTCAAGTAACCAAGCACTTCCTCTTCATCGACCGGTGGGATGCTCAAACGGTCACTGGACAGGTTCAAGCGCTCAAAGTTTTTTTCAGGACGGAAAAGAAGCACGCGGTCATCATCCGTGCGGTAGGCTTTCAATCCTTCAAAAACGGTCTGTCCATAATGGAAGATCATCGCCGCAGGATCGAGCGTTAGTGGTTCATAAGGCACGATTCGTGGTTCATGCCATCCTTTATCCTCTTCATAATCCATCACAAACATATGATCCGTGAAGGTTCGTCCGAAAGGAATCTTTTCACTTTCTGGTTTGGCTTTTTTATGGGTTGCTTCGACGATGTTCAATGACATTTTCATGACTCCTTTTCTATGGTGGGCTTCGAATATTAGTATCCATTCTACGCCCATCCTCTTCTTTTTTAAAGGGCATTTGACGGAATGATCAAAAAATTTTTACTACACTGCCGCTTTCTTGTAGTAAAATGCGCGGACCACTCATCTTTTGCTATACTATGAAAAGGTAAAATACGGAAAGGCGGTGTCCCTATTGTTCAAATTGCTGTTAATTGAAGATGACCATACTCTCTTTCATGAAATGGTCGAGCGTCTGTCTCAGTGGTCCTATGATGTTCATGGTATCCATGATTTCAGCCGGGTGATGGATGTATTTACGCATGTGGATCCTCATCTTGTCATCATCGATATTCAGCTTCCGAAGTTTGACGGTTTCCACTGGTGCCGGATGATCCGGGAACATTCCAACGTCCCCATCATCTTCCTTTCTTCAAGGGATCACCCGACAGACATGGTGATGTCGATGAACCTCGGTGCGGACGACTTCATACAAAAACCGTTCCACTTTGATGTGCTGATCGCAAAAGTACAGGCGATTCTACGTCGGGTTTATAACTACAACACCGACCAGAATGAATTGAAAACGTGGCTTGGAGCCACCATAGATTATGAACGGAACCGCATCTCAAATGATGGTGGAACGGTTGACCTCACAAAAAATGAAATGCTCATCTTAAAACAGCTGATTGAGAAAAAAAGCAAAATTGTCAGTCGTGAAGAAATCATCCAGCGTTTGTGGGAAGACGAACGATTTGTCAGTGACAACACGCTCACGGTCAACGTCAATCGCCTGCGGAAAAAGCTTGCAGATCTCGGTCTTGATGATGCCATTGAGACGAAGGTCGGCCAAGGGTATGTGGCGAGGGATGATTCATGATCCGAAAATTCCTGATCGAACGAATCAGCTGGATTCTTCTCATCGTCATCCTTCAGCTGCTCGCCCTGTTCGTTGCGATCGTTGATCAGACCGTTCCGCTTTCTTCCATGCTCTACTACATATTGTTATCAGGACTTCTGGTCGTTCTTTTCCTTTTCATCCGCTACCATAAAGAAACTCGATTTTATACCGAACTCGAGGAGCGGGACAATGACCTCGATTTAACGACATTCCCTGAGGCTGATAGTCCTTTCGAAGCGGTCATCGAGACAAATGTACGTGATCAAATGGAACAGTTGAAGCAGGAATCATCCCGTAACCAGAGTTTACTCGAACAGGAAAAGGACGAGCTTTTATCATGGATCCATGAAGTGAAAACACCGATGACGGCGATGCGGTTGATCATCGATCGCATCGACGATTTCAAACTGAAGTCACAGCTGACTTTTGAATGGATGCGTATCCACCTGCTCCTTGACCAGCAGCTGCATCAGAAACGGATCCCTTTTATCGAAAACGACCTTTATATTGAAGAAGTGGAGCTTGAACCACTGTTGTTTAATGAAATTAAATCGCTCCGGTCATGGTGCATGCAAAAAGGAATCGGCTTTGAAATTGATCTTCGAGCGGAAACGGTGCTGACGGATGCGAAATGGCTAGCATTTATATGCAGACAGCTGATGACAAATGCGATTAAATACAGCGAGGAATCGGACATTACCATCTCAAGTACAGATGAAGCCGGGCGCGTGAAGCTTATCATTCAGGATGAGGGGCGCGGTATCGATCCGAGGGATCTCTCACGCATTTTTGAAAAAGGGTTCACTTCAACGACAACCCACCAGGATCAAGCGGCGACTGGTATGGGTCTCTATTTGACGGACCAGATCAGGAAAGCATTGAAGATCGACATTGATGTGCGATCTGAACTCGGAAGAGGAACAACATTCATCCTCCTGTTCCCGGAACCGAATGAATTTACGAAGCTCAGAAGCATGTGACAAAACTGTCACATGCTTCCGTCATTTTGTTAGATGAATCGAAGGAAAAAAATTTCGAGTGGTTCTACAATAAAGTCATAGCATGAAGGGGGTAACGAAATGAGTTTACTAGTCGCACGAAAGATTCATAAAAGTTACGGAAACAAGTTTATGAAACAACATGTCTTGGAGGGTATTGACCTTTCCATCCAGCGCGGGGAGTTCGTCACGATCATGGGCGCATCGGGATCGGGGAAAACGACGCTCCTTAACGTTTTATCCTCCATTGACCGCGTCAGTCACGGAACAATTTCCATAGATGGGCAGGAGATCACAGGGCAAAAGGATAAGAAACTCGCTGAATTCCGAAAACATCATCTCGGCTTTATTTTTCAAGAGTACAATCTGTTGGATACTCTTACGGTCAAAGAGAACATCCTTCTGCCTCTATCGATTTCCAAAGTGTCCAAAAAGGAGGCGCAGGCGAAATTTGAGGCGGTAGCGAAGGAACTAGGCATTGAAGACATCCAGAATAAATACCCGAATGAAATCTCAGGTGGGCAGAAGCAGCGGACCTCGGCTGCACGGGCCTTCATCCACGAACCAAGCATCATCTTCGCTGATGAGCCGACGGGAGCACTCGATTCCAAATCGGCCTCCGACCTTTTAGATAAACTGAGTGAAATGAATGAGAAGCGTCAAGCGACGATTGCAATGGTCACGCACGATCCTGTCGCCGCCAGCTACAGCAGCCGTGTCATTTTTATCAGAGACGGACAGATCTATACGCAGCTCAATAAAGGCGACCAGACGAGGCAGACGTTCCTTAAAGACATTATGAAGACCCAGGGCGTCCTTGGCGGTGTTCAATATGACCATTAATCAACTGATCTTCCGTAACTTGAAAAAGAACCTGAAAAACTATTATCTCTATGTCTTTGCACTCATTTTCAGTGTAGCCTTGTACTTTTCATTCGTCACCTTACAGTATGATCCCTCCATGAGTCAGGATGGATCGGTCAAAGGCGAAGCGGCAGTCAGAGTCGCCTCTATTCTGCTAATTGCGATTGTGGCTATCTTTCTATTTTATGCCAATGCGTTGTTCATTAAAAGAAGAAGTCAGGAAATCGGCTTGTTCCAGCTGATCGGCATGACGAAAAACCGCATCGCCCGTATTTTAGGCGTCGAGAACTTGATGATATATTTCGGGTCGCTGGCCGTCGGGATTTTTATCGGTTTTGCCATTTCCAAATTGATCCTGATGAGTTTCTTTCGTGTCGTCGGTGTGAATGAAATCGCTGAGCTCAATTTTTCCACCCAGGCCTTTTTCCAGACGCTGATCGTATTTGCCGGAATCTATCTCGTCATCATGGCGACGAACTATCTGTTCATTCACAGACAATCGATCCTTTCTCTTTTCCGTGTAACTTCAAGCGCACAAGGAAAAGTGAAAAAGCTGTCGGTCTGGGAACATCTGATGGGCATACTCGGCATCGGGTTGATTGCATCCGGGTATTATCTATCCTCCCAGCTGTTCGAAGGAAGCATTACGACGATCAACGGATTTTACCTGGCGATGCTTTATATTCTAGGGTCCGTCATCATAGGAACGTATTTTTTGTATAAAGGATCGGTCCGCTTCGTCTCCAATTTGATACGAAAAAATAAAAACGGCTATTTGAACATTAACGAAGTCCTGTCCTTGTCGTCTGTCATGTTCCGGATGAAGTCAAACGCCTTTTTGCTGACGGTAATTACGACGGTGTCCGCACTAGCGATCAGCTTACTTTCGCTGATGTATATCTCCTACTATTCGGCAGAGAAACTGGCTGAGACGACGGTACCGGATGATTTTTCCATCATTGAACCTGAAAAGGCGGATGCCTTTATGGACCATCTGGAAGAAGAAGGGATTGCCTACACAGAAAAATCAATTTCCGTATACGAAGCAGAATTCAACGTCAAAGACATCCTCGATGCAAATTTGGAAGAGTTGAATTTCAACACCGAACAGACGACCTTCTCCGTTATCAGTGAAGTCCATACAGACGGAATCGAACTCAATGAAGGGGAAATGAAACTCACCGGTTATACGGATTTGATGCAGTCCTTTATCTCTCTCCATGATGAAGGGAATGTACAGATCTTATTGGACGGAAACTGGCGCGAACTGGAATATCGAGGGCTCGAAGAAGAATACTTGCTCTCTTCCTATTACGTTGCAGGCGGCCTTCCAATCGGAGTCGTTGATGAGGCATTATTTGAACAGCTGAGCCAGAACTACAACCCTGAAATCCAGACAAAATCTACGCTCTATACCGGAGTGAACCTCGAAGATTCCAGTAAACAAGAAGAGGCTTACGAAATATTTGCTGATATGGGGCTGGATGAAGGAAGAGAAAACGGCTCTCAGTGGCATAGTGCGATGTCGCAGAAACAAAACATGGGGCTCGTCATGTTTATCGTCGGCTTCCTCGGTCTCACCTTCCTGATTACATCCGGTTGTGTGCTTTACTTCAAACAGATGGATGAAGGCGAAGACGAAAAGGGCAGCTATACGATTTTAAGAAAACTCGGATTTACCCGTGGCGACCTTTTACGAGGAATTCAAGGGAAACAGTTATTTAACTTCGGTATCCCTTTATTGATTGGACTCCTGCACAGCTACTTTGCCGTCAAATCGGGCTGGTTCTTTTTCGGGACCGAATTATGGACACCGATGCTGATTGTCATGGGGCTTTACACCGCTTTCTATTCCATTTTCGGACTGCTGTCTGTGCTTTATTACAAAAAAATCATTAAAGAGGCGCTCTGATGAGTGCCTCTTTTCTATTCCGAAGAATGTTCTGGTATAGTAAAAAGACGAGGTGAAAACTATGGACGCAAAAACCATTTTTGAGACAGTGAAAAAACACAAGCCCTCTGTTCTTGGACACGAACAGTTCCGTAAGTTCGCTGTCCTTTTACCAATTATCGAAAAAAACAATGAGCTTCATGTCGTTTTCGAAGTGCGTTCCCATCAGCTGAGAAGACAACCGGGGGAGATTTGTTTTCCAGGTGGAAAAATCGACCCTGAGGACCCTTCTGCAAAAGAAGCGGCAATCCGTGAAACGGAAGAAGAATTAGGCGTGAAATCAGGGCAGTTCACAGAAGTCCATCCGCTCGACTACCTGATTTCACCTTTCGGTATGATCGTCTACACATTTGCCGGATATTTGAATGTGAGCGAAGGCGACCTCGTCCGTAACCCTGATGAAGTCCGTGAAGTGTTTACCGTGCCGCTTTCCTTTTTCATGGAAAATGGGCCGCGCATCCACTACGTCCACTTCGAAGCACAGCCGGAAGCGAATTTCCCATTCGATTTGATTCCCGGCGGAGAAGAATACAACTGGCGAACGCGTCAGCTTGAGGAATACTTTTATATATACGGTGATAAAGTGATTTGGGGGATGACAGCAAGAATCCTTTCCCATTTCGTGGATATTCTGAAAAAATAAATCCTTCTGCCTGTTTATCTACAGAAAAACAGGCAGTAAAACAGCTCTGCGTCATGACGCAGAGCTTTTTCATTACCGGAAATCTTCATCATTCTTTTTAATGAAACCTATAACCGTTCCCATGGTCTTGCCTTTGAAGTTGTCAGGCACCGACTCCCCCGCAGGGTTTGCGTAATAAATCGCGTCTTTCTCCTCACTATAGACAAAACCTAAAGCGGTAAGGGATGTTTCCAACTCCTGAGGGATCTCCTCCATACCTGTCTGCTCTTTATAATAATCCGTCGGATAAATCCAAACATCTACATCATCTGCTCCTGTATGGACGACAAACAAATCATGCTCATAACGGGAAATCCACTGGTTTTTCGAGAAAAGAGCAACTCCTGTGCCTTCAAGTCCCGATATGCCCGTTAAATTAATTCCAAAAATGGCATTAATCATCGTGCGCATCTCCTCGCCGGACATTCTCCCATCAAAGGTCTCCCAGTATAAGTCCATCACCTCTACCTTTGTCATATCAATGATCGCTTCGTCACTGACTTGCTCCTCCAGCGCTTCTCTCACTCTTTGAAGCACGTCATCAGAGTAGGTGCTCTTTTGTTTTCCAACACCCAGTTCAGAAACCGCTTCAAGGTCAATGCCGAACACACCATTGACGATAGCACGGATTTCACCCGGTCTCACTTTTTTGTTGTTACGATCTAAGTATAAATCCATAGCCTTCACTTTACTCAACGATTGAATTTCAACTAATGCATCTGAAAAAGGAAGCGGTCCTTCTGCCTCTTTACGAAGCTGTTTATAAAGGCCGTCTGTCACCTCTTCTGAATACTTCAAATCCTCCGCCTGCTCCAGGACTTGCTTCCAGCTTTTCGCCTCTATCCCTCCTGGTCCAACAGTACAAGCCCCTAAGATGAAAAGAGACAATACTGTCATCATGGTCATCGATTTTTTCTTCTTTTTCTTAAACCACTTGAACATTGTGTACCCTCCATGACTGTTTTGCTGCGGGTTTTCAATGTAGACGCCGGGATGTGACAGGATTCTGGAAAAGCTTCGTCTACGGCTGCTCATATCTATGTTTACTATAATGTTCTTGTCGAATAAAGGAAAGCGATAACTTAATCTTTTACAAACTTTTCAAATTTCTCAATGAAAAAGTGACCACTAACGGAAGGTGTCAGTCTGATGTTATTCGTTTCCACATGGCGTACATTTGACGAGGGTTGGAGCCGATTATAAGTTTATTGCACCATCACAGAGGGAGTACACTAGACAAAAAAGGAGGCGATTGAATGGAATCCTGCGTCATCGTCTGGTTCCGAAATGATTTACGCGTGCACGACCACCGTCCATTGTTACGCGCCTCTTCCCACGGGCTTCCGGTTCTCGCTGTTTATGTATTTGATCAAACCTTATATCGAACGCTTCCCTATGGATTTCCAAAAACCGGCAGACATCGTGCTCAATTCATCAGGGAAAGTGTGGCAGACTTGCGGCAGAACTTAATTCAATTAGGTGTGCCCCTGCTCGTGAGGCATGGAGCTCCTGAAGAAGTTTTCACATCCATATCAAAGAGTTTCAATATACAACAGGTGTTCCTCCATGAAGAGATCGGCAGTGAAGAAATTTCCGTTGAGCGAGAAGTCCGTGAACGACTTCCCCATACCACCTTTACCGTTGACCACGGCCATAACCTCTATCCACCAAGAGACCTGCCCTTTAGCACCAGCGAACTCCCAGACACCTTTTCACAGTTTCGTAAGGGTTTGGAAAAAAGTGGTGTACCAGGTATTACAGAAATATCCATACCAGCATCTGTCCGTGGTGTAACTTTGCCTTCGGGTTTTCCTGAAGGGGAGATTCCTACTTTGCAGGAGCTTGGTTTAGGGGAGTTGGACAGGCCTCCGCGTTACCCTGGAGGCTCGTCTAAAGCCAAAGAACGTCTGCTTCATTATATTTTCAATGCCGATCGGATGAAGGTCTACAAGGAGACAAGGAATGGGATGCTGAGGGAAGATGACTCCTCTAAATTTTCTCCCTACCTTGCGAACGGATGTCTGTCCCCAAAGGTCGTCCTTGACCAGATTCGCAACTATGAAAAGAAATACGGAAAAAATGAGTCCACGTATATGCTTTACTTTGAACTGTTATGGCGCGATTACTTTCATCTGGTGCACCGTAAATATGGCGATCAAATTTTCCATGCTGCGGGGATTAAAAAAGCACGTATTCCCTGGCATGACGACCAAGAGCTTCTGTTCCGCTGGATGGATGGCACGACTGGGTACCCACTCGTCGACGCCGCTATGAGAGAACTGAAGAAAACAGGATTTATGTCCAACCGCGCAAGGCAGAACGCCGCCAGCTTTTTCACAAAAAATCTCGGATTGGATTGGCGCATCGGGGCGGCGTGGTTTGAATCGCAACTGGTGGATTATGATGTTGCCAGCAACTACGGAAACTGGCTTTATATCGCAGGAGTAGGAAATGATGCTGTGCCTTTCCGAGCGTTCAATGTAGAAAAGCAGTCCCTCGACTACGATCCAGATGGTTCCTATTTGCGCCACTGGCTGCCTGAATTAAGGGAGCTTCCAGCACCATGGATCCACCAGCCTAGAGAGATGGGGATGATCGAACAGGAACAGTACGGAGTTATTCTGGGAGAAGACTATCCGCTGCCTATTGTAGATTTGTACGAATCCATGAAAAAAAGAAAACACGAATTTGCCCAAGCACAAAAAAACTCCCGTTAATCCGGGAGTTTTTTCTATTTGCGGCGTTGTTTTCGAATGAAGAAGAAGACCAGAGCTAATATGATGATTGCTGCAACCGCTGCAATGATGATATTTTTCACATTCGGTACAACCATCTCCACCATCATGTTCGTTTCTCCGGCTGCCCGGATGTCCCATTGCAAAACGTCGCCATCCACACGATCCGCATTATGTGACTTCGGTTTTATAGGAAGGTCAAGGGTGAACGTAAGATCCAACTGATCGGCCACGAGTGACTGCATGCCTCCGATGACACCGGAATTAGACAGGTCAAGCGCTGCCTCTACTTTATAGGTCGTTGTGAAAATCCCGCCTTCTGTCGTCATTTCGACGGGAACATTGCCGATCGCAGGCGAAACACCTGCTTCTGTCATACCAGTGGACACAGGCAGGACTTCCATCTCCTGTACATCCTCAAAGTGCTTTTTGGCCCGAAAACCAGTGAAGCCATTCTTCTTATAGGATTCCACTTCGTAACCTTTTGACTCAAGCTCCCCGGTGACGGAATCCATCATATTTTCAGCACGGCCTCCGAAGCGACTCAACGTTTCTTCTTCGACGCCTGCCGTAATCGTATGTTCGCCGCTTCCATCTTTATCGATCTTCAACTTCAGATCCCCTTCCACGCACGCCGTTAAAAAAGTGAGCAAAAGGATCACGGCTAAAACTTGTCCTGTTTTCCTCAAGGTGGACGCCCCCTTCATCTGAATGGTATGTAAGCAAAATCCTTTCATTGGTAAATTCCAAATTCAGCTATTCGATTCTACCTTTTATTGATATATTCTCTGTTGAATGGATATATCCGCAAAGTGGGGCAATATCAGAACTGGTATGACTGATCTGCCTTCATTTTACCATGATATAGAAAGTATCACCTGCATGTTTACGACCCTGGTGGAAAAGATAAACGCAGGAGGGATCAGCATGAACGATTTAACTATCGAAGAATTCAATCAGCGCTTGCAACAATGGCAGGGAGAAGACATACGCATTCAAAAACACGAACTACGTGATGAAGATACCATCACCATGAACCTTGATCATATCTCATATGAGACCCACACACGCAGGCTGGACGATTACACTCCAATGCATGCCCTATACTTACACGGCCAAGGTCAAACAGAAACCGATGCGCAAAGCGCCCAGCCGCTGCCGTCTGCCTATTATGAAATTCCCCTGGAGGATTCGACTCGATACCAGTATTTGAATGACCGCTTCACTTTGGAAACCTCACGAGGGACTTACACCATTGAAAAGGAATAAAGCAAAAGGACGTCTTTTAGTAGAGGCGTCCTTTTTTAGGTCGTTCTTTGTATTCTAAAATTTAAACCCGATCACCACTAAATCAACGGCATCCACACCCGAGCCGTTTTCTGCTTCCGCTTTAATTCCAAGGCCGATCCCCGGAACATTATAGGTACGGTTGAACCTTTCTCCCGGATAAACCGTAATCTGATCGAGGGTCAAAAAACTAACCTGGTTGACTTTCATAAGTAACTTGAACGTGACCGCTCCTTCTGAGACCACCCGGTTTCCTCCAGCCACCCGGATCGTATAAAAAGGGCTGACATCGATGCCCGCCGGATATTCTTCCGTCAAATCGACCGTTTGTCCTTCCTCGACGACCTGCCCGCCTGGTTCTGTGACGAAAAGAAGACGGTTGCCTGAAGTGATTCTGTGGGACATCCTCATTCCTCCCCCATTTGCTCATGGTATATCCTATGTGAGCCAACTTGAAAGCGGAAGGTCTAAGGAACATATTTCAACAAAACTTCCTATCTTCCAAATGGAGGAAATGAACTACCTGCAACGAATGGTATAGAAGGAGACACCTCACAGATCACGTTCACGACTCCCAAAAACTTTTGTTAAAGGAGACAGGCAATGCTTAATTTTAAGAAGTGGTTCATCGTTTTTACAGCCTTTTTTCTCAGCGTACCATCTGTCAGTTTGGCCGGGTCGATCAAGGATGGTGCCTCGGGTAACCCAGGTGAATGGTATGTCGGAGAAACCCCCTCCTCAATCACTGCTAACTCACACCCCATTCTTTTTGTACACGGATTGAACAGCTCCTCAGACACTTGGTATGTGAACAATAATATGTACACAACCGCCTACCAAAGCGGCTATGAAACAGCTTTCATCGACCTTAATGCTGGCAAAAGCATGTGGGATAACGGCGCCCTTTTAGCAGAGAAGGTCAAGGAGATCTATAACTACTTCGGGGAAAAAGTTGTCGTCGTCGCCCATAGTAAAGGCGGGGTGGATACCCAGTCTGCTCTCGTGCATTACGGTGCCGATCCGTATATCGAACGTGTCATTACATTATCCTCCCCCCACCGCGGCTCACAACTCGCAGACCTCGCCTACAGCAGCTGGGCGGGGTGGCTTGCCGGCATCATAGGAAGTAAAAATGATGGAACCTACTCGCTCCAAACCGGCTATATGGATTATTACCGCTCCGTAACCGATAATCAGCCCAATGTGTACAACACTCCTTTTTACACATTCGGTGGCACGAAATGGGGCAGTTTTGGAAGCGCTCTCTATTGGGGTGGTCTTTATTTAAGCTCCTATGGAAGCAATGACGGCGCTGTAACTGTCCAAAGCTCTCGCCTTCCTTATGCTACTGAAGTTAGTGTAGGAAGATGGGATCACACGACCATCAAAGAAGGATCGTCCACCTTTAACCTCTTTAAAGATTATCTGAATGAAAGTATGGCCTATTCGGCTTCTATAGCAAGTTTCGAGACAGCTGCCGTCAAGGAAGAAGTGGGGGCCTCTGCCGGGCATTACGTTACCGGTGGGGAATATGTGGGGACACACAAGGAAAGGGTAGCAGTTGAAAAAGGAGTGTCATCGGTCACCTTCGACTGGATCAGTGACCATAAAGACACCTCCTTAACACTCCAATCACCGAGTAATAAAACGTATGCCGACTTCGATGTAACGGCAGACGATACGGAATTTTTCGACGGGGCGTATCACCATAGCATCACCCTTAAAAATCCGGAATCCGGGAAATGGACACTCGAAACGAAAGCCGACCAAAAAGAAAGCTACCTCCTGAACACAGCCTACGAAAGTCCCGTCGATGCCATGCTAAGTAGTGAAGTGGAAGGAAACCAAATGAAGGTGAAAGCACACAAAAAGCTGAACGTAAACACCGATATGACCATCGAGTACTATGATAAAAATGGAAAGTTGAAAGAGAAGAAGATGCAGGCCAAGAAGAATGGGAAAGACTTTAAGATTCCAAGTCTTGGGGAAGGGGTCTATAACATGACCATTGACGTGAAAGGAACCTACGATGGTACTCCTCTCGAACGGACCATCATACAGTCCGTTTATATCGACGACAAAGGAAAACTGTACACCCCATAACCAAAAAAGACGCCCTACATATCGCAGGGCGTCTTTTTACATTTATTGGTGCACCAGGTCATACAGATAATGGAAATTAAAACACTTTCCCTAAATTCCATTTTTTGAGGTTCAGGGATGTTTTGTCTGATGCAGTGAATTGGATACTGTCGTTGTTGGGTGCTGGGTAGAAGCGGGCGGTAAAGACATGAGCGCCTCCGTTAACAAACACTTCTACAGATGATGTATCGATAAAGACGTGCATGTCCTTCAAGTCAGCAACTTCTGTCTGCCGCTTCTCAACGACACCATTCACGTAACTTTCTCGTTCCAATGTGAAAATTCTTTGCTCACGGGAATAAACGAGACGTGCAGCACCTCCGACTTCAAGTGCGAACCAACCTTCAGAAACATCGATATCTTCAAGTTTAAGCTCTACCGCTTTACCTTTGACACCGTCCACCTCAAGGGTCTCCTGAGTAAGCACTACTTCTCGCTCCACCCCATCATCCTTACGTAAACCTTCAAGCTCCACTACGGGTGTCTGGTAGACTCGTCCATCCATAAGCTTCAGTTCACGAGGCAGGGTCATATTATGGAGCCATTGATGCTTCACAGTCGGGTGTTCCTGTTCATCCTGATCCGGCACGCTCATCCAGCCGAACAAAATTCGGCGGCCGTGTTCATCTTCGGTTGTCTGAGGTGCATAAAAATCAAAGCCGTGATCCAGCTCATAAAAATCGCCATGCTCATAGGAACCATTCTTAGAATTAAAGGCCCCGACAACATAGCCTGCTTGATAGACGTTCTGATACTTCATTCCTTCAGGCTCAAGCCCCTGGGGTGAAAAAACCAGCACGTCCACGCCACCCAGCTCAAACAAATCCGGGCATTCGAACATATAGCCGAACTGGGCAAGACGCCCTTCTCCCCCGCCGGCTAAGACTCCAATATGGGTCCACTCACGTAAATCCTCACTTCGAAGCAGGGCAACTGCCCCTTTTAAAGCTTCCGTCTGAGCGCCGACGACCATAAAGTAAGAACCATCCTGCTCCCACACTTTCGGATCACGGAAATGTGCCGTGTACCCTTCCGGCATGTGTACAACCGGTCCTTTTTTATCAAAATGAATGCCGTCCTTGGACACAGCAAGGCATTGATATGACTCGCGATTGCCTGCCTCATCCTTCACGTTCCCTGTGTAAAAAGCATAAAGCTCGCCATTTTTCTCAATCGCAGATCCTGAATAACAGCCATTTTTCTCAAACCATTCAGAGGGCGTAAGAGCAATATCTTCATGTTTCCAGTTAACGAGATCCTCGGACGAATAATGACCCCAGAACTTTGCCCCATGACCGGTTTTGAAAGGCATCCACTGATAAAACAAATGATAGGTCCCGTTCCACTGAATCCAGCCGTTTGGATCATTCAACAAACCGACGGGTGGCATGATGTGATAGTGCAGACGATAAGGGTCCGATTCCACAAGATTCTGGTACTTTTCCATTTCTTCAAAGGCTGACCGGCGCAATTCCTGATCTTTACTCATCACTTACTCGCCTGCCTCTTCAAGGTGCTTCATCACTTCTTCCTTTGTCGGAAGGGCTGTCATCGCACCTTTCGTCGATGCCGCAAGCGCCCCGGATACGCTTGCGAATCTCGCCATCTTCACTGCTTCCGGTAGCGTGATGGCAGCGATATCGCCTTCATACTCATTCAAGGAGTACAACATACCCGAAACAAACGCATCGCCTGCACCTGTCGTATCGACCGCTTTCACTTTCATTGCAGGGACATGTTGTATTCCATCAGATGTACACACATAGTTGCCTTCTCCACCCATTGTAATCAGTGTCAAAGGAATGTCGTAACCCGCAAGCTTTTCAAGCCCACGTTCAATGTCCGTTTCGCCTGTGATGAATTCCAGTTCTTCCTCCGATATTTTCAAAAGGTCTGCTTCTGAAAGCATCGACTGAATCGTTTCTCTCGCTTGTTCCTCTGAGTCCCATAGAGGGAGGCGTAAGTTCGGATCATAGGAGACGACCATCCCTTTTTCTTTCGCCAAGGAAACCGCATGGCGCGTCGCCTCTTTGACCGTCTCACCAATCATTGAGATCGAACCGAAGTGAAGCACTTTATGAGTATCGAAATCTGAAACGTCGATCTCCTCTGCTTCCAGGAACTGATCGGCACTCGGATGGATGTAAAAGTCAAAGCTCCGTTCCCCGTCCTCGGCATTCGTTACAAAAACAACGCCAGTCCTCACCTCCGGCGTCAGAAACATACGGTGTGTCTGCACCCCGTAGTCCGTGAGCGTTTTTTTCATAAAACGACCGAGCACGTCATCGCCGACTTTTCCTAAGAAGGTAGACGTCGCTCCAAGTCTCGCGACACCTACAGAAACGTTCGCCGGCGCTCCTCCTGGACTCTTTTGATAGTTTGTATTGTCTTGATCTAACGGGATAAAATCGATCAATGCTTCCCCAAGCGAAATGACACCTTTTTTCATCATTCATCCTCCTCAAAAAATGTTCTCTAGCTTTATTATGTTTCATTCACCAATGCAAAACAAATCCTTACCAGCCGTAAGACTAGTAAGGATCCGCCGCTATTATTTCGTATCTTCATTCCATCCGAGCAGAAGCGTCGCAATGATGGATCCACCGATTGCAATTAAACAGCCGATTCCATAATTAATTGGGTCCTGGGCAATCGCGAACATCGGTAAACCAGTCAGACCGATTCCGTTCGCCATCACTTTTGTGAACACAACATAAGCGCCACCCAGCGCACCACCAATGGCCGCTCCGATGAACGGACGACGGTACTTCAAGTTCACACCGAAAATCGCAGGTTCCGTAATTCCAAGAAAAGCAGAGATGCCTGCCGGAAGAGCAATCTCTTTCGTTTTCTTGCTTTTCGTCTTGAAGAAGACCGCAATCGTCGCTCCCCCTTGAGCTACGTTCGCCATCGCCCAAATCGGAAGCAAGTAGTTCCCGCCAACATTCAACAGTTCCGCTTCAATAGCGTGGAAACTGTGGTGCACACCTGTCAGTACGATTGTGGAGTATAAACCACCAAAAATCAGTCCGGCAATCGGACCTGCCGTGTCATACACAACGCCAAGCACAGAAGTCAGTCCATTACCGAGGGTACGACCAAGTGGTCCCACGACCAGCAACGCAACAAACCCTGTGAAAATAACTGTCAAGAAAGGCGTGAGTAATAGATCGATCGCATTCGGAACAACCTTGCGAAAAGCTCGCTCCATTTTTGCCATCACATAAACGGTCAATAGAACGGGAATAACCGTTCCCTGGTACCCGAGCATTTCAACACCAAAGCCCAGAAAATCTAGTGTTTCCGGTTGAGCATCAGAAAGTCCCCAAGGGTTCAAAAGGTTCGGATGGGTCATAATTCCACCAATAACCGCACCTAAATACGTGTTCCCTCCAAATTCCTTCGCAGCACTAAAACCAATCAAGATCGGCAGAATGATGAAGGAGGCAGATGAGAACATATCAAGCATGACGAACATTCCACTTTCAGGATCCACCCAGTTGTATGTGTTCATCAGGCCGAGCAGCCCCATCAGCATACCCGCAGCAACGATTGCCGGGATGATTGGAACGAAGATGTTCGATAACGTCCGGGCAAAACGTGCCAGTGGGTTCATTTTACTTTTCGCCGCATCCTTGTGAGACACGGATTTATCATTTTCCTCTTCTTCCACTGAAGCCCCTACCATTGGACCGAAATGGGTGAATACTTTGTTGACGGTTCCTGTACCAAAAATGATTTGGAACTGACCGGAACTTGAAAACGCCCCTTTGACCCCATCGAGGTCTTCAATGGCTGCTTTATCGATTTGACTCTCATCGTCAATGACGAGCCGTAAACGTGTGGCACAGTGAGTGGCGCTGACTACATTATCCTTGCCACCAAGCAACGAAACCAATTGTTCAGCTACTTCTTTATGATTCATAATACTTCCTCCTTGTCATTTTTAGAAAATAAAAAAGACCTAAAACGCGCACAGTGTGGGTAGGTCATTCGCATACACGAGTCACCTAGCCAACTCTACACATTTTAGGTCTTGCCTGCTTCACCAGTAACAATCCTGCTTTATTCAACTTTGAACAACTTCATTCTAACCAATGAAAACGCTATCGTCAATCCCTTAATAAAATTAATTTACATTCAAAAGCCGCTGAATATGCAGAGCAATGTAGGCAATTTCAGAATTTGGAAAATCAACCCCATACTCTTCCTTTAAAAATCCTGCTACCTTCTCTGATGTTTCATAAGCTTCCTTATATTTCGTTTGAATCAGCTCCAACATATCTTCATCGATCGGTTCGAAGTTGCTGCCCTCTTCCACACGATTCAACGCAAAGCGAAGATGGGTGATTAAACGTTGATAGTTGATGCTCGTCTCTTCGATGGTAAGTCCAGCAATCGTCTCGACCTGCTCAACAAAATCACGCAAAATGGTCGCCGTCTGCAACGATTCACTCATCGACGGCGCATCCATTTTGGCGGTATGAACGTGAAGGGCAATGTGCGCGACCTCATCCATCGGAACTTCTACACCAATCTCGCGCTTAATCTCTTCTTTCGCCCACATCCCGACCTCGAATTCTTTCTTATATAAAAACTTAATTTCATTTGTCAATTTGTTCTGGATCGGAAACCCTTGCTCCAGGCGTTCCAACGCAAACGACAAATGGTCGGTGAGCGCGATATGGATATGATCATTCAAAGGGGCTTCCAAATATCCTTCCGCATGACTGATGATTCGCTCAGCCACTTCAATATGCTTTTCCGGTAAGGTGGATAATAGTTGTTGGAACTTTTCTGAGGACTGGTCTCGTAAGAGGAAGATCTTTTCGATTTTATGTTTCGGTACAATATCATTCCGCTTCTTTTGAAAAGCGACGCCCTTCCCCATGACGATCTTCTCCTGTGGACCATCATAAACAACGACCGCGTTGTTGTTCAGAATTCTGAAAATGCGCATAGTAAGCTCCTCCGCTCAAATGGTTACTCCTTCAATACTACCACGAAGAGAGTCTTCTATGACACAGGAATGGGTGATGAGGGAAATTAGGGGCTCTTAAGAGGAAAAGAAGGTGTGGTTTTTTCTAAAATCATACGTTCCATTTGTAAAGCAGTGGAGAGGACATGGACGAATCCCTCAAGCACGGGCGATTCTACCAGCTGCTTTTTATAATGGTATAAAAGCGGCCGGGCTATTTCTTTACTCACTTCTGGGTCAAAACAATAGAAACTGGTAACTGGAAAATAGAGAGCATCTCCCATTGGAATGAGCGTACCTACAACAACACTGCCTCTTTCAGGCTCCTTCATCTTTCTATCAATGAGGACCACCTCCACCGTTTCATCTGTGACCATGTCCACAGCTACAAAAGCATTGGCTCCGAACTTCTCTCCGATATAATAGAATTTAGGAGTCGCTTTCTCCCATTCTTCAAGCCATGATTTCATCAAAGGGTTTTGCTTTAAACCTTGCTTCCGTTCAACACAAAAATCTTCTACAAAGCTTACGCTCTCATTTTCAGTAACATCATATAGGACCCTCCACCAAAATAAGTTCAACTCAAGCACGAGGCGTTTGTCTTCCGGGGGATCGTGATCCTCCACAAACTCCATCAATAACGGCCGGTACACTTCTCCCACCCTTTCCACTATAAATGAAACAAATTCATTGTATAGCTCAGGCAAAAACGCGTCTACGACTTCTTCTGATAACGGCGGTCCATGACGAAAAGGAGCCGTCTGTTTGGAAGGCTGCGCAAAAGCCACTACATTTTTCTTATCCTCGGTCATTCTCATCCTCCTCTTTATTTAACTGCTTATATACTATTCGACACCATCTGCCAATCCCCTGTATTTTCCTTCCATCCTTTACATAACCCGAACAAAAGAAAAAAGAAGTTCACATGAAATTATTTCCTCAATATGATTCTATATTAAATGAAAATCGGGAAGGCTAATTACTAAACCCTTTCTCTATTTCTTGTTACACTAGAAAACGTGAGAAATTTTTGTATAATCATTCTCATTCAGCCAGCTAAGAATAAATTTTCGACAGATTTTTGTCTTTGTTGACAAATACTCGATTTTATATAATAATAGCTACTGAATTAGAATTATTATAAAAAGCTGCAACAATCCAGCAGCTACTCAAACATACTTTACAGGAGGAATTCTACTATGGCTCTAATCGGTAAAGAAGTACAACCATTCCAGGCGAAAGCATTCAAAAACGGTGATTTCGTTGACGTATCAGAACAAAACTTCAAAGGACAATGGAGCGTTGTCTGCTTCTACCCAGCTGACTTCTCTTTCGTTTGCCCAACAGAACTTGAAGATCTACAAAACAACTATGATGCACTAAAAGAACTAGGTGCTGAAGTTTACTCTGTTTCTACAGATACTCACTTCGTACACAAAGGCTGGCACGATGCTTCTGAAAAAATCAACAAAATCACTTACTCCATGATCGGTGACCCTTCTCAGCAGATCTCCCGTCAATTTGACGTACTGAACGAAGAAGATGGACTAGCTGAGCGCGGTACATTCATCATCGATCCAGATGGCGTTATCCAAACAGTAGAAATCAATGCTGGCGGAATCGGCCGCGATGCAAGCAGCCTGATCGGCAAAATCAAAGCAGCTCAATATGTACGCAACAATCCTGGCGAAGTTTGCCCAGCAAAATGGGAAGAAGGCGAAGAAACACTAACACCAAGCCTTGACCTAGTCGGCAAAATTTAAGGAGTGGAAAATAAATGGTTCTCGATGCACAAATAAAAGCACAATTAGAAGAGTATCTAAAGCTTTTAGAAGGTGACATCGAACTGAAAGTCAGCGCGGGGGACGATAAGGTCTCCCGTGACATGCTGGCTCTCACGGATGAGCTTGCATCCATGTCACCGAAAATCACAGCACAAAACACAGAATTAAAACGCACACCAAGCTTCAGCGTGAACCGCCCTCAAGAAGAAACAGGCGTTACGTTTGCCGGTGTTCCGCTTGGTCATGAATTCACGTCCTTGGTTCTTGCTTTGCTGCAAGTGAGCGGTAGAGCTCCGAAAATCGATGATACGATGATCGACCAAATCACTAACATTTCCGGTGAGTTTCATTTCGAAACGTATGTCAGCTTGAGCTGTCACAACTGCCCGGATGTTGTTCAGGCCCTGAATATCATGAGCGTGCTGAACCCGAACATTACGCACACGATGATCGACGGTGCGGCGTTTAAAGAAGAAGCAGAAGAGAAAAACATCATGGCTGTTCCTTCTGTACACCTTAACGGAGAATTCTTCAGTGGTGGACGCACGACGCTTGAAGAAATCGTTGCTAAAATCAGTGAAGGCCCATCTCCAGAGGAATTCACGAACCGTGAGCCATATGAGGTTCTTGTCATCGGTGGTGGCCCTGCAGGCGCAAGTGCAGCGATCTACTCTGCACGAAAAGGCATCCGTACCGGAATCGTTGCTGAACGATTCGGGGGACAAGTCCTTGATACGATGACGATTGAAAACTTCATCAGTGTGAAAAGTACAGAAGGTCCGAAGTTTGCGGCAAGCCTTGAAGAACACGTGAAAGATTATGAGATCGATATCATGAACCTTCAGCGTGCGAAAAGCTTGCAGAAGAACGACGACAACTTATTTGAGCTTGAACTCGAAAATGGCGGGGTGCTGAAAAGTAAGACCGTTATCATCTCCACAGGTGCACGCTGGCGTCAACTAGGCGTACCTGGTGAGGACGAGTACAAAAACAAAGGTGTCGCCTACTGCCCACACTGTGACGGGCCATTGTTTGAAGGCAAAGACGTTGCCGTCATCGGCGGAGGAAACTCTGGTGTCGAAGCAGCGATAGACCTTGCCGGTATCGTGCAAAACGTAACTGTGCTGGAATTCGCAGACTCACTAAAAGCAGATGAAGTTCTACAAGAACGCTTGAACAGTCTTCCAAATGCTGAAGTGAAAACAAATGCTCAAACCAAAAAAATCACCGGCGATGACAATGTAAATGGAATCACATACATCGACCGTGAATCAGGGGAAGAGCAGCACATCGACCTTCAAGGTGTCTTCGTTCAAATCGGACTTGTACCGAACACCGAATGGATGGACGAATCTGTTGAAAAGAACCGCATCGGTGAGATCATCACAAATAAAAACGGGGCTACAAATGTACCTGGTTTATTTGCTGCTGGTGACGTCACCGATAGCCCGTACAATCAAATCATCATCTCTATGGGTGATGGTGCAAACGCGGCGCTTGGAGCGTTTGATTACTTGATTCGGAACTAATTCGAATAGACGAGGTATAGGGACCCGCCCTATACCTCTTTTTTTATAGCTATCTTTAAATATTAGTGAGGTATTAACGAATCATAGATAAGGTTGTATTCTCAATTTTTCTAAATTATTTTCATTTATTAATTCATACAAAAAGGAGGTGACCATCGTCCCTCCTTTTTTAATTCCAGTTTTTAATTACGTTCTCATATCCTACCCCTCTGCTCCTTTCGACGCATTAAACTTTACAAAATATTTACATAAACTTAACATTTAGATAAACTAGTGTTGAGGTGTGTCTACTATGAAAGAATCATTTAAAAGATTTATAAAGAGTTACTTCTTCTTTTTTACTGTCGTACTTACATTAAAGTTTATTCTTCTAAGGTACTGGCTCCTATACGACTTCAATCCTTTTGCAAGCTTGTGGTTTGAAATGAGCCTGGTCCTGATCGTTATGTCTACCTTTGAATTAATTTTCAAACGCGGAAAGCTTGTTCTGTATATTTTCCTTGATTTACTTTTATCCGCATTGTTTGTAGGAATGCTCATTTATGAAAGATATTTCAGTACCATTCCTACCTATTATGATCTATCCCAGTTGAATCAGGTAGGCAGTGTGAATGAGAGTATGTGGATGCTCTTTGACAAAACAGACCTTATTTTCTTTTCAGATTTCCTCCTTCTTGTTGTTCTATGGTTTTTCTCGAGGAAGTGGTCTTACCCATCAATTAAAACCTCAAAATTAGCAATGACCGGGGTACTGGTAATGAGTTTGGTTGTGACCATAGTGAATTTCCAAATGAACAAAAGTGAAATGGTTTTGGATAATGCTTTATTTGCTAAAGAAAATGGATTCTTCCAAACCCAATTCATCCAGTATTACCATGAAAATTCAAATAGTGAAACGGCCCTTGCCTTTACTGGTGAAGAACAAAACGTAACACTCAAACGTATCCAGGAACTTAAAGGTAATGATTATGTACCAATGAAAGAACACGAACATTTTGGTATTGCCAAAGACCGTAATCTTATTGTGATTCAAATTGAATCTCTGCAAGGTTTCGTAATTGGAAAATCCATTAATGGGCAGGAAATCACACCCACGATTAATCAATGGCTTGAGGACAGTCTATATTTTTCCGATGTGTATCAACAAATTGGTTCAGGAAACACATCCGATGCGGAATTCTTGATGAACACGTCCCTGTATCCGCTTGGAAATCAAGCAACTACGGAGCAGGTAGGCGGCATGCAGCTTCCTTCCCTTCCACGTATGCTGGGAGATCAAGGTTATCACTCCGTAACCATGCATGCAGATGTTGTGACATACTGGAATCGTGACGAACTGTACCCTGCTCTTGGGTTTGATGACTATTATGCAAAAGAATTTTATGGAGAAAAAGACACCGTTGGCTTTGGTCCTTCGGATGGTTTGTTTTACGAAAGATCTATGGATGTTATAAAAGAGATCTCTTCCAACCATAAGAATTTCTATGCTCATGTATTGAGTTTAACCAGCCATACTCCGTTCGAAATGCCAAAGGATAAAGAGGGACTCGATCTTCCTGCCGCTTATGAAGGTACATTGACCGGAAACTACATGCAGTCGGTCCATTATGCTGATCAATCCCTGGGTGATTTTTTCCAAGACCTCAAAGATTCAGGGTTATGGAATAATTCTGTTATAGCCCTATATGGAGACCATTCTGGTTTACACGGAAAATTACTGAAAAGTGAAGATCAGGATTTACTGGAAGACTTTATCGGTGACCGCTATTCGTTATTAAACCGCTTCAATATTCCGTTCATCGTAGGTGTGCCAGGAAAAGAAGAAGTGTCAGGAGTTGTAGATCATATTGGCGGACAAATTGATATGATGCCGACACTCCTTAACCTTTTGGGAGTTGAGCCGAATACCCTTTACTTCGGCCATAACCTCTGGCATTATTCCGATAACCTTCTGGGGATGCGCTATTACGTACCTACAAGCTCGTTCTTTAATAAAAATGCATTCTTTATCGCTAAGAACAGTCGTTTTGATGAACGCATTATTGATTTAGCATCCAATGAGAGGATTGAGAATGAGTTTGAGAACCCATCCTCGCAATTTGAAGATGAACGTAAAGATATCCTTAAACTCCTTCAGTGGTCTGACGCCTACTTTGAAAGCTTTAAATGATGGATTCCCCTTCTCTTATAGAGAAGGGGCTTTTTATTTAAAAGCATAATAAAATAATCTAATTGATACTCCTTATACTTGATACATAAAGAGAACAAATTTGAAAAATTCACAATGCATAGCCGTCCACAATCCACGAATCAAGTCATTAGGATCATGTAAGGAATCCTACTCCCAGCAATTTCGTAAGGCTTTTATTCAACAAAAAGAACCGGAGTCAGCTCCGGTTCTCTTTCATTACTGCATCATATTTTCAGCTAATTCAGCCAATGGATCGGCCACGTCTACAACATCAGACCCTCCAAGGAGGATATAGTTGTGAATCTGTCTCGCACTAATCGTCTTCTCCATTGCGGCAGGTATATTATCTTCTCTTACTAATAAAAGTGGTGCGTTTTTCTTTGCAGCAAGCACCGAACCAGTTAAAGCATCCGCATAGTTGTATCCCGTTGCAACAAGCGCCTGTTGATTACCAAGATCAAAGGTATCGATGATGTCAGCAGCCGTTTCAAAACGTGTAGGACCGGAAATCCGGTCCACCCTGCCATTAATTTCTTCAAGGACAGCATCACTGACCACATCATTCCCACCAATTACATATACTTGGGATTGGTCCTTAAGAGCATCGTTCGTTGCGGCAGGAGCAGATTGGGGACGGGTCAATAGTATTGGAAGACCTTGACGCGCAGCATAAGGAGCAACCGCCAGGGCATCCGGGTAATTCAGGCCTGTAGTCAACACGACTTCGCCTTTATCAGAGCCGAGCTTATCTGCAATCATATGAGCTGTTTCATAACGATCTTTACCGCCAATTCGTGTCACATCTTCCAAATTCATTGCTGTTAATTCATCTTCTACGTCCTTGCTTACAGCCCCTACGCTGCCAAGAATAATCACTCGATCAGCATGAAGTCTCTCAATCTCTTCTTTTGTTGAAGGATTCAATGAACCGGTACGTGTCAAAAGGATAGGTGCATCATATTTATAGGCTAACGGAGCACCTGCCAATGCGTCTGGAAAATCGAAAGCTTTGGCTAACACAACCGTATCGGCGCCATTCTGCCATCCCTTCTCAGAAATATCGATAGCTGTTTCAATTCGTGTTTCACCTTTTAAACGTGAAGTCACTGGCTCAATTGCACCCGAAGCGACAAAACCTTCACGTCCGTCTTCAAGCTTCACATGATAGCGAACCCAGTGACGTCCCGGTGATTGATCAGAAGTATCATAAAAAATGGTCGCATCTTTAATGTCTACGACTTCCCGTTGTTCAAGCTTCTCTCCGCCTTGTCCATTCTTTGTATCTCTCAGCATCGTTCCTTCAATCGTCAAAGCTTTATCTTCAGCTTTATACATCTGCCTTGAACTTGTTAAAGGAGCCGGCACTTGATAGAGCATTTTATTGAAGTTTAGAGTCGTATCTTTGTCATTCGGGTCGTATGTAAAGTCGTCTTTTTCTAAAGGGAGCGTCTTTAACTCCAGTCCATTATTATATTCCTCAATTACGCCAAATACTTTTTCCTGATAAGCGGACTCGTTTACTTCTCCATCCTCACGCTTAATTGGACTGTTCACTTCTTTCACTCCATTATATGCGAGAACGGCGAAGTACCAGTGTTCAATAGTGTCTTTGGAGTTATCGTTGACTGTTGGAATTACACCACGGACACCAAGATTCCATTTATCATTCAGAATATCAAGACCAACGTTGATGTTGTATTGAATATCGTTCTTCAATTTCCCTACATCATATCCGCCATCGGTTACCTGCATGATGCCAATACCACCATCGTCTTGGATATTTGGTTCCGTTTGATCCTCATCTACCCATTGCTTCCAAGTAGATTCCGCAAATGCAACAGCTTTGGCTACTTCCGGCGGGATGCCACGTTCTAAAGCGCTCTCTGTTAACATCTCATTAATATCACTGCATGTTACCTCAGCATCACTTTTCGCACATGGATAATTTTCATTGGCTGCCAGTGTTACAGAGTCACCAACCGCTGCAAACGCCTGGTAAGGAAATAAACTAAACACAAGTGTTAGTGTTAGAAATAACCCGATTATTTTTTTCATTAAAATCCTCCTTGAGCTAATATACGCATCTATTATACTACCATTTCTACTTAAAAATGGAAGGACAGGCCAGACATTTATACTATAAATACCCAAAATATTACTATCATTCATAGAGGAATAAGTACAGAAAGAAACTATTATAGATGTGGTAGAGAATAAAGAAAAAGCATAGTCACCCCCTTACAAATAGGGGGACTATGCTATGGATATGAGTGGGCACTTCTTTTAATTGTGCCTACATCTTAAAAATTTAGCTTGTCACTCAAATATTCATTTGTAGAAGTTACTTCTTCTCCTGAACTTGTAATTAAGTCCAAAGAAAGAGGGAAGATGCTAATGCCTCCTTTTTCCTTTAACTTATCTTAATTAGAAAGGCAGAGGTGCAAGCGTTGAAACAAACCCTCTCTCCACAAGTTCCTCCCAAAATGCTTTCGGAATATCCCGCTGAATCATCTCCAGATCTTCCTTAATCCGATCCGGTCGCGTCGATCCAGGAATAACAGATTTTACAGCTGGATGGGCTGTTGAAAATTGGAGTGCAGCTGCTTTTAAGGGCACATTGTACTTATCGCCAATCTCTTTCAATTGATTCACTCGTCCAATGATATCGGCTCCGGCATTTTCATAGTTGTAGTGCTCTCCACCAAACAAGGCACCGGAATTATAAGGACTGCCCACTACGATGTCTACGTCCTTCTCTTCAGCCATTGTCATCATGCGTTGCAGCGCACGGTCGTGCTGCAGAAGCGTATATTGCGTTGCGGATAAGCAGACATCCGGTCTTGTTTCCTCAAGTTCCATGGCAAGTTCAATCGGTTCTGTCGTATTGACGCCGAGGCCCCACGAGCGGATGACGCCTTCTTCGCGAAGACGTGACAATACACGGAAAGCTCCTGTCCTCGCTTCTTCGAATTTGGCCACCCATTCGTCACCGTGGAAATCAGGAGAAACGTCATGTACGAAGACCATATCTAGACGATCAGTCTTCAATCGTTCCAGGCTCTGCTCAATGGACCTCTTTGTTGCGTCCTCAGTATAGTCGGTAATGACTTTATTGTTCCGGCCATGTTCAAAAAGCCCTTCGTTCTTTTCTGTTTCATCCGTCATATAACGGCCAACTTTTGTGCTTAACACATAGTCATCACGGTTGTACTTCGATAACACGTCACCGACACGCATTTCTGCTAAACCAGCTCCATAGAATGGGGCGGTGTCAAAATAGCGAACACCCTGATTCCAGGCGGTTTGGATCGTTTCACGTGCTTCTCCTTCCGGAACATCCCTGAACATATTCCCTAAAGGCGCTGTGCCGAGCCCTACTTTATGTTTCAATGCATTCTCCAGTGATTTCATATGTGATTCCTCCTTTGGTCGAATCATATAGTTGTATATCCAACTATTCTGCACATCAAACATGCATACAAATATAGAAAATCCCCCTCATCGTGAGGAGGATACATCCAATGCCATTTTCAAATATTCCACAAACATGGCCGACTGCTCTTTCAGCTTCACCTTCTCTTCCGGCAGCATCGCATGGTCGAGGGCAAGACCATCAACGAAAGTGATAATCGACCGAGCAATCAGATCACTTTCATAGCGGTCACTAAATTCACCGGAACGTTGTCCTGCTTTAATGAGTTCATCATACATACGCAGTCCCATTTCATACCTCTTTTCCCCATAGGCACGCCTGCGTTCATCGTTCCGTCCCGTGATAAAAAACTCTAACTTACTTGGTGCGAGTGGATCCATTTCTGTATCAGGACTTCCGTCTTCTCCGAACAAAAGCTGCATAAGCGAATCCCAGTAAGATTCTACGTTTCCCAGAGAAGCCTCTGTCGCTCCCCCTTCGCCCGTGAGTCCTTCTTCAAGAAGAGCTTCAAACAAATCTTCTTTATTTGAAAAATACTGATATAGCCCACCCCGGCTGACACCAGCAGCCTCCATGACGTGCTTCATCGTCGTGTGCTCATAGCCATGTTCGATGAAGACGTTTCTTGCTGCTTTCAAAATATCAGCTCGGCGTTGCTTCAGGTGTTCCTTGCTCACTCGCGGAGACATGCGCATTCCCTCTCTCTACTTTTCTTTTTGTTACAAATCCAATCATGGATACTAGGACAAGGAGACTTGCCGTAATCGTAAACGTCGGAATGACGCCGATTATTGTTGCGATCCATCCTCCGACAAGTGGGCCGATAATCGTAGCCGTCGTCATGACACTATTGATAACCCCAAACACGCGGCCTGTCATATGAACAGGCGTGTTCACCTGGACCGTCGCCTGGAATGGAACAAAAATGAAACTTGCCGAGAAACCAGCCGTGAATCCAAGTCCGGGTCCCCAAAGGATGGAATAACCGAGGTCATAATAGGTAAGGACCCCCATAATACCGAAGCTTGCTCCTATTCCACAAACCCCTAGAAGCATAAGGGGATAAGAGCGGTAGTCGGTTTTCTTCGCTAGTAAAAAACCAGCTGCAAACATGCCTAGCCCTGAACCTGTGACAAGATACCCAAACAGGTCCGGAGAAGCGTTTGTCAGCTCACGGATTAAGACGATTAACTGCGAATCAGCGGATTGAAGAATCAGTAGGCTGAGCCCGACAAGGACCAAACCTGTAATCATGAAGCGATTAGATTTGATGAAAGAAAAACCAAGGGCGAACTCTTCGCTGAATGAAGTGTCCTCTTTTTCTTTTTCCTGAATTTCTAACTGGATCGCATTCGGAACAAACATAAGGAGAACCGCGGACACAGCAAACGTGGCCGAGTCGATGATGAATACCTGCTGTGCCCCAAAGATCGCAACCAGTAATCCACTGACGAGAGGACCGAGGATTTTCGTAGAGGAATCAATCATCGAAGTAATGGACATGGCCCCCTTCATATCTTCTTCTGGCACTACTTCTTTAAGTTTCCCATTTTTCGCAGGTACGAAAACAGCAGAGAAAATCCCAATCGTCAGAAGGGTTGCATAGACCATCCAGAGCGATGTCGCAACCGTCAAAATTAGAATCAGAGCTGCCCTGACAACGTCAGAGATAATCATAAGCGTTTTCCGGCTGAAGCGGTCAGCCACCATTCCAGCCATCGGCCCAAACAAGGCCATCGGCAAAGCCAGACACAAGAAGATGAACGATACTTCAAGCGGTGATGCATCCCACTTCAATCCAACTAACGTGATAATCGCAACAATACTAAGCCAGTCGCCGATGCTCGAAATGGCTTGAGCAGACATCAAGGTCATGTACCCTTTGTTTTTCCATAAGCGTTCCATAGGTTGAGCCCCTCTCAATTAAACGACACTGATGTCGTTTTTATTAATTCCATTATATCGACACTGATGTCGTTTTGCAACTGCTTTTTAAAAAAGGATGAAATCGCCCAACAAAAAAAGCATGGAGTGAGCTTCCACTTCCATGCTTTTTCCATCCCACTTATAATCACTGAGCCTTTTTCTCAGCTGATTCTCCTTCTCTTTCACCTTTGACTAGTTGTTTATGTATGTCACTAATGAGATACAATCCCCTGAGTAAACAGCCTACAACAATACCAAAAGTGATAATTCCTCCTATTAATGGCCCAGTCATCATAATCAACCAACCTAATAACATGCAGGCGAGAACAATGAAAAATAACATGCACACCCCTCCTTACAGATTTTCATTATTTCAAACCGCCCCCTTGTAAAACAATCCATTTAAGCTAGAATTATCGGGCAGTAATAAAGAAAGAGGAAAGCATAGCGGTTTCTTCATCCTTGCTCTCATTCCCATTTTAAATCCCTAACGTATTCATCAAAACGACTCTCCAACCATCTGGATCTTCAATGGTTATCCCTTTTTCCTTCCAATAGGGATTTTCAGATTCTACTTCCTTGTACCCCATATCCTGTAGTCGTTCAGCTGTATTCAACACCTCATTACGATTTTCTATATAAAATACCAGCAAATTATCTTTCGTGGGCGCAGGGCAGGGGCTGCCCGCTTCATGTCTAGTAAACTCGAGGTGATAAGGGAGCCCGGGTAATCCATACACCACTCCCTCGTATCCTCTGTGCCCTGAAAAGTCTGTCAGTCTCTCTAACCCAAGTCCAGACTCATAAAAATCGATCACTTTTTCGAATTGATCCGTTGGTCTCGCCATTCTTATTTGTGATGCTTCAAAACTTGTGAATTTCATTCATTTTCCTCCCATTATAACGAGCACTCCTTGATAGGAACTGGAAAGCCCTCTTTTAAAACCAATCGTAACTGATTCAGAAGGAAAGCTCATTAGCGGAAAGAATGAAGTCCGGGTACAACTTTGGACTGAATAAGAATGACAGAACATTTGCCAAAGGATCATAAAAAAAGTGCCTTTCCATCTTGATGGAAAAAGGCACTTTTAACTCCCTTTAAATGTTCACAGGACTCTCTTCCTGTTCTTCCGTCAGCTCAAGCGTATCTTCAGTCGTCGCATGAATTTCACGAATTAATTCTGGATTTTCCACTAGTGGTTGCCCGTAAGAAGGAATCATCTCCTTGATTTTCGGTTCCCATTCCTTCAGCTGCTCTGGGAAACATCTCCCCATCAGCTCAAGCATGACTGAAACAGCTGTCGATGCTCCTGGAGAGGCACCTAGGAGGGCAGCAATGGAGCCGTCTGCGGAACTGACAACTTCGGTTCCAAATTGAAGGGTTCCTTTTCCTCCACCTTCGGTATCCTTGATCACCTGCACACGTTGACCTGCGGTGACGAGATCCCAGTCCTCTGCTTTAGCTGTAGGGATGAATTCACGCAGTTCTTCCAAACGTTTTTCCTTCGATTGGATGACCTGCTCAATTAGATATTTCGTCAAGGAAGCGTTCTTCACACCTGCTGCGACCATTGTAGCTAAATTATCCTTTTGGACGGATGTAATTAAATCAAGCAGTGATCCTGTTTTCAAAAACTTCGGCGAGAAGCCGGCGAAAGGTCCGAAAAGCAAGCTCTCCCTGCCATCTATAAAGCGTGTATCCAAGTGCGGCACGGACATCGGTGGGGCACCGACTTTCGCTTTGCCATACACTTTCGCGCGGTGTTCGGCAATCACTTCCGGATTGTTGCACACCATGAACAAACCACTGACAGGGAATCCGCCGATCTGTTTGGATTCTGGAATGCCTGTTTTTTGAAGCAAGTGCAGACTTCCGCCCCCGCCACCGATAAAGACAAAATTGGACTTATGAAATTCCATCTTATCGTTTTGAAGATCGCGTACTTTCACTTCCCAAGAACCGTCTTCCGCACGTTTGATATCTTCTACACTATGCTTATAGTTGATTTCAAGGTCTTCTTTTTCGAGATGATCAAACATCTTCCGCGTCAACGAACCGAAGTTCACATCTGTTCCCGCATCAATCTTTGTTGCGGCAATGGGTTCAGTAATCGTGCGGTTCTTCATAATTAGCGGAATCCATTCTTCCAGTTTATCCGGATCATCGGAAAATTCCATGTCCTTGAACAATGGGTTCTGAGACATCGTGTTAAAGCGCTTTCTCAAGAAGTCCACATTTTTCTCTCCCTGAACGAAACTCATGTGAGGCAATGGCATAATGAAATCATTCGGGTTACTGATTCGGTTGTTTTTTACGAGATAAGACCAAAATTGCTTGGAGACTTGAAACTGTTCATTTACTTTAATGGCTTTTGTCATATCAATCGATCCGTCGGGCTTTTCGTTCGTGTAATTCAGCTCACAAAGGGCAGCATGGCCTGTGCCTGCATTGTTCCATACATTCGAACTTTCTTCCCCTGCACTTCCGAGCCTTTCAAAAACACGAATATTCCAGTCCGGTACTAACTCTTTAAGCAAGGATCCCAATGTCGCACTCATGATCCCTGCACCAATTAAAATCACGTCTGTCTTCGAGTATTTTTTGCTCATTTCCCTTTCATTCTCCCTATTATCAGATATTTTTATCTATGTTCAGTGTATCATTATTGTTGAAAAATTAAAATATTTGGAAGCCCTTCCGTGAGTGAATTTGGAAGGGGAATTTCCATTAGGGGATGAAAAACATCGCACCATCAGCCTATTCAAAAAAGGGCCACTGGGTTCAGGACAATGATGCTTAAATGAAGAGAACCTAGGTTATGGGTTATTCATGCAATTAAAAAGTGTCTGCCTCTTCTCCTAGAGGCAGACACTTTTTCACATAAGCAGTAATGTTAAACCCGGAGCAAGAACCGAAACGATGACAGCACTCAACACCATCGCAATCGTACTAACAGAGCCTTCAAGCGGATCCCGCTCCATGGAAGTCGCCGTTCCAATCGCATGAGACGCGCTTCCCATCCCTACCCCTTTTCCAAGAGGATGGGTCAAACGGGCGTAGTGCATCACCACAGGATGGATCAGTACCCCGCCGATGCCTGCAATCATGACAAAGACAGCCGCGAGCGGCATGACACCACCGCTTGATTCTGCAATCGACATCGCCACAGGTGTCGTAACCGATTTCGGAACGATTGAATGGATAATCAACTCACTGAACCCCGCCCATTTGCTGAGCAGAAGGCCAGAGGTTACACCAATAAACGCACCTACAGAAGTCCCTACTAAAATCGGCAGGAGCATCCTTTTCAAAAGGTCACGGTACTGATAAAGCGGGAAAGCAAGCGCAACGACTGCCGGTCCAAGCAAGTAATCGATCCACTTACCGCCAAGCATATACGTATCATAAGAAAAACCGAACAACAGCAATAGAACGATGATGGTCACCGTCGATAAGATAATCGGTGCCGTGTAGATGCGGCGAAACTTTCGATAAACGAACAATGCCCCTTGATAGATTAAAATCGTCAGGAAGATGATAACCGAAGCCGAAAGAAGACTATTCATGAGCAGCCTCCCTCCTTCTCGCCATCCATTGAGCAACGAAACCTGAGATGCCCATCACCAGCGCCGTACTCAAGAGACCAATGAGTATTAAGAGAACCCCTTTCCCTTCAAAAACATACGCATAGCTCATCACTCCCACCGTTGCCGGAATGAAAAAGAACGGGAGATGTTTGATCATAAAACCAACGCCCTGATTAACCCAATGTTCTGGGACTATTTTTAATGATAAAAGGGTGAAAAGGAAAACCAGGCCGATGACACTGCCTGGAATGAACAGGTTAAACGTCTTTTGTATGAATGTACCAAAAAGATAAATGATATATAAGCCTGCGATTTGCAGAAAAATAGTGACTGCTTTTGACACGTGTGATCCTTCTTTCTAGTTGTGAGTTGGAAGTTTACTTCCTTTATTATATAGGAATAAGAAAAGCATACAAAAATCCTGCTCCCTGGTTGTTACGTGAACAGAAAGGGAGTGACTGTTGCTATAAAATATTGCCCCGTCTATCACGTACTGAATCATTTTATCATGATGGAAAAACCTTAAAACCCTCCCCTCCCTCTTAATCATTCGACTTCATCTCAATGCTCAACCGAAATGTAAGAACCCTTTTTTTATATTTCTTTTTCATTCTCATGACATGTGTCTTAGATCATCAACAATATGTTAGTATTCTTCTATATTGTACCTATAAAACCAATCTTTTCTGTATAAAGGAAGTGGAGAACATCATGAAAACATTCACACAACTGCTGCTTGCAGCCTTTCTCATTTTTCTTCTTGGAGCCTGTGCCGAACAGACTTCAAAAGAGGCAGAAGAAGCGCCTGAAAAAGAAACGACACCTGAACAAAAGAAGGCACCCGAGCCTCCATATCAACCATTAACCCCATCTGAAGATGCCGTCCCACTCAAAGATAGCTTGTCCGAAGAAGCACTTAAGAATATGCCGGATGAGGAGGCGGTTCTCGGAGGCGATCCAACCCGTTCCGTACCTGCAGGTGAAACGCTCGCCAAGGGGGCGGTGGATAAGTCTGAGGGACCATTGAAAGACCACAGACTCGTCACGTATTATGGAACTCCTCAATCCGAAAACATGGGGATTCTCGGTACGATGGAGCCGGAGGAACTCATGAAGCAGCTCAAGGAACAGGCTCAAGTCTATTCGAATGCTGATCCTGCACGGCCGGCCATCCCAACCATTGAACTGATTACGACAATGGCTCAACGCGATCCTGGTCCAGAGGGTACATATGTAAGTAAGCTCCCCGATGAAAAGATTGAGGAGTATGTAAACCTCGCAAAGAAACATGATGCACTCGTCATTCTTGATATCCAGCTTGGTACCGATACGGTGATGAATCAGGTCAAGAGCATCGAGAAGTGGCTCAAGCACCCGAACGTTCACCTGGCGATCGACACAGAATTTCAAGTTGCTGAAGGGGAAGTACCAGGAGAGGATCTCGGACAGGTGGATGGAACAGAGATCCAAAAAGCTGTGGAATACCTTTCCAATCTGACGGAGAAAAATCATCTCCCTGATAAATTTGTCCTTGTCCATCAGTTCACGGAACATGTGCTCACGAATAAAGATGCCATTCAGCCCACTGACAATGTAGAAGTGGCGCTTAATTTTGACGGCTGGGGAGCATCCATTGATAAAATGGCGCTGTATAAAAAATATGTACGCGACAAGCCTTCCCAGTATGGTGGTTTTAAAATTTTCTATGATAAAGATAAGCCGGTAATGACACCAGAAGAAGTGGTGAAGCTCGATCCAAGTCCAGCGATTGTGAATTATCAATAAAAAAAGTGCCTGCTCGCTTAATGACGAGCAGGCACTTTTTTATGTTCCATTGATCTGAATCCCTTTGCTCTTCGCCAAATCGTCTGCCACAATGGCCTCCCCTTCCACTTTCGTCCCAGGTGCGACTCTTGGCTGGACAGAGGGGTTCTGAGCATAGGTTTGACCGTCGAACTTGATGTGAGCGAAGAAGTCTTCGATTCCTCCTCCAGCCACATACATGATCAAATCCCGGTACCCATTGGTTGTCGTATTGGACACAATGACAGGGTTTCTTACGAGGGAGAAGCGAGACAATACTTGATATTCACCTTCTATTTCTTTGAAAATAACAGCACTGCACCCACCCGTCCCACAGACAAATGGACCAACTAAAAATACAAAAACCTCTTTGTGCCCATCGTTATTCAAGTCGATTCTATTATAAAAATACCTGATGTTTTCTTCAGATAGGTTAAAATTATATTCCTTTTCAATCGCTGCTTCTAATTTAAGGTCTCTTTCTGTTTCTGAACAAACATAAGTGAGCGAAGAAAAATCAATCCCCTTTTGATTAGAGAACGGTTCAATTTTACAAAGGTCCCTTCTTAAATTCAATAATGTATTTCTGGATGGATAAGGATATTCAAAATCTAGAGCATGAGTAATAGACTTGTAAGCTTCCCGTTTACGACCTGTTTTCATTTGTGCATCCGCTAAATAATACCAATACGTAGAAGAATCATATTCTCTTAATAGTGAGCTGTAATAGTGTTCCACCTTTTTAAAATAAGCGGGGTAAACGTCTTCCGCCTTCTCAAACCCATCACGCCCCAAACGAAAAACCTCTACAGTATAAGCCAAGCCAGTATCGTGTTTCCACAAAGCGACCTCGTAAAGTCCATCCCTTCCTTGTTCGCCCTCCATGTCTTCCACATCGATCATACTGAAGTATTGATTGCCCTCAACTAAATCTGTGAATCCACCATTTCCCCATTCATAAACGCTGAGTTCCGACCAGATCGACCCTACTTGCCAACCTACAAGGATGTTGTATTCGTTTCTGTTTTTTAGTGGAACCGCCCCTAAGTACTTGACCCCATACCCTTTATCTTTTTTAGTATCAGCGATATACCACCCTGCCGGCCCCTGCTTCAGGATCATCAGGTAGTTTTCTCCTCCCCAGTAGTAGATGCCTGCGATTTCTGTAACACCATCCCCTTCAAGGTCGGTAACTAATAAGGCATACTTAGATTCAGGTGTTGCAAGATGTACCATGGTGGCTGTGGGAGGCAGGAAGCGTTTGAAGATACTCACAATGTCTTTTCTCATAAGGTGTCACCTCTTATTACTCAATATATGTGAGTATGGAGGTTGCATGTAAAAGCCTTTCTCTCACTTTTATAGACGGTAAAATCGAACGGAGGATATGAGTATCATGCAAAGGCTGGATGAGCTAAAATCTATGTAGTAAATGGCAGAAAAGAAAAAGCTGTGGTGTTGCAAAGACAAGCGAATGCATGGCAACACAGCAGAACTGCCAACCTGCTACCACCCCAACTGTGATTTCTCTATATCTTTCACAAATAAATTTTCCAACTGTTCTTTGACCTTTTGCGATAACATAGCTTCTGATGCTGTAATATTTTGTTTTAACTGTTGAGAATCCTTAGCCCCAGGTATTACGGTAGATACTCCTGGATAAGAAAGAATAAATTGCAGTGCTATTTTCACCATCGATGCATCATTTCCAACAATACGACGTACCTGTTCCACTAACCTTCCACGTCTTTCAATTTGGTCTGCACTCCATCTGCTTCTAATACCGGTAAATCTACTGTTGGCATCATATTTTCCTGTGAGCCATCCCGAATCTAATGGAACCTTCGTAATCACCCCAACACCTTGGTTATACGCCTCTTGTATCCCATCGGTAGGTTCTTGGTGAAAGATATTGAACATAACCTCAATGATCTGGCTGTTCGTATTGTTTAGTAATTCGTCCATCTCTTTTCCTGTATCGACAGAAGCCCCATACGCTCTAATCTTGCCCTGTTGTTTTAGTTTTTTGAGCATTTGAAATTGAGGACTGTCCCCGTGAAGGATTGTGAAAGGAGGATTGTGAAGAAGGAGACTATCCAGATAATCCGTATTCAACCTTCGTAAACTCTCTTCCACTGACTGCATCAATCTATCAGGTTCAAAGTCTTGTTCTCCAAAAGGGTGATGCCCGCATTTACTGCTAATGACCACCTGATCTCGTTTTCCCTTAAGAGCTTTGCCAAGGATTTCTTCGCTCTTTCCGTCACCATAGTTAGGAGCGGTATCAAAGAAATTACAACCGTAATCCATCGCTTCTCTTACTAATTGGAGCGCTTTCTTGTCGGTCATCTCTCCCCAATCTTTTTCGTTACCTAACTGCCATGCCCCGAATCCCACATCTGACACTTGTATGCCTGTATTACCTAAGTCGCGTTTTCTCACTTTCATTTCCCCCTTTTATATGGGGACGGTTCTCGCGTTTACTCATTCGCTCACAAACAGCGGAACTGTCCCACGTGATCCATTCTGAATGAGGGTCAGTCGACATCCTAAATAATTTTTTACAAGGAATAAATGAAGTCTCCCTCTTTCTCATACTGTCTCGAAAAACCTAATTTTTCAAGCAACCTGATGGAAGATATATTTTCAGGTGAAACACCTGCTTTCACCTGAAAATCTCCTTGTTGTTTGATCCACGCAATCATTGAATCAGCTACTTCATAGGCATACCCTTGTCTTTTAAATGCAGGACTTACTGTATATCCAAACCAGAACGTATCCTCTTCTTTTTTGATAAAGACATCGCCAACAAGGTGTTGGTCTGATTTACTTATTATGGCCAATTGTGCCCCGTTTTCTAAAGACGGTTCCTTTAATAAATGTTCTTTATATTCTTCTCTCGATAATCCCTTAAATCCTTGAAACCTCATCCATTCTAGGTCATTACGATATACTAAAAACTCATCAAGATCAGCATTGACAAAAGGTCTTATGTAACACCTTTCTGACTGAAAGGTTATCTTTTTACCTTCATTATAATCTCGGTATTCAGACAATTTAGATTCTATCCTTTCAACTTTATTATGACTACACCCTATATATAACGTCGGCCATGAAACGTAAGAAACTCCACGAATAGCCTCATATACGATTATTTATGGTACGGATCATTTCGATTGATTTTAAACGCACGGCAGATCTGTTCAACCAGAATCAACCGCATCAGCTGATGGGGAACGTCATTTTGGAAAAAGCAGCCCTATGTCACTGCACTCAAGTACCTCACAATCCGAGTGATCCGTCGATGACGAAGGTTACCTGATTTCCCTTCTTTTGTGAGGATAATTTTAGTTTATCATAGCTAAAAACTGTAAAGTAGAAACGCGGATAGTCAACACGACAAAAGCAAAAGACAAGAGCTATTTGTCATTCCATGTTACGCTGAAAACAATTACTATCAGGGGTGATAACTATGAAAATAGGGATTGTTGGTTTAGGAGACATCGCGAAGAAAGCCTACCTGCCTGTTCTTTCGGAAAAAGAAGGCGTGGAACTTGTGCTCTGCACACGAAATAAAGAAACGCTGGACAAGCTGTCCGCTAAATATCGGATTTCTGAAAAAGTCCAGACCGTCGAGGAGCTGATTGAGAAGGATATCGATGGCGCTATCGTCAGTGCAGCGACTGAAGCACATTTCGAAATAGCTGAAAAGCTGCTATCGCATGGCATCAACACTTACATAGACAAGCCGATTTCGATGCATTTTCATGAAACCCAAAGAATCGTCCAGCTCGCAGAAGAAAACCAGGCCATAGCGATGGTAGGTTTCAACCGGCGGTTCATTCCTCCAGTGAAAGCCTTGAAAGAAAAAGGGAAACCGAGTCTGGTCCTCATGCAGAAAAACCGGTTCCGGCTGCCTGATAATGTCCAGCGTTTTGTCGTAGAAGATTTCATCCATGTGGTAGATACGCTCCGCTTTTTGATGGATACCGAAGTGAAGGATGTAAATGTTCAGGCCCTCAAAAACGGCGATATGATGGACCACCTGATCATCCAGTTGATCGGGGAAGAGTGCACAGCGATGGGCGTTATGAACAGGAACGGCGGCGTTACAGAAGAAATCATTGAATATTCCGCGGGAGAGCACAAATATGTCATCAAGGACCTGGTGGAAACGATCCACTATCACGACAAAGAAATAAATATCTCTCAATTCGGCGGTTGGGACCCAACATTATATAAACGTGGCTTTTACCAGATTACCGATCATTTCATCGACTGTATCGCCAACACCCGGACGCCTGATCCGTCGATTCAAGACTCGCTTACCACCCATGAGATCTGTGAACAGATTGTAGAAAAGATAGAATCAAAATAAGCAGCACAAAAACGGACGCGCTTCAGGCGTCCGTTTTTGTGCTCGTGTATAGTAGGGGGCACTCGGTACCTTAACCGCATTTGCAATATCATTAGAGTAACGGAATCCACGAGCCGCCCTGACCTTTCAACTGCACATTCTGATAACCAATGTCGCTGTTCAGGTTGATGATGAGATTGATTTAAAAGTATTGCTCCTTCGCTGTGCTGTACGAATGCAAAAAATCATTTACTTGTGATACGGTTCGTTTCGTATAATCTTAAAAGCACGATATACCTGCTCCACAAGCATCAACCGCATCAACTGGTGAGGGAAGGTCATATTCGAAAACGACAACCCAAAATCACTTCGATTGAGCACCTCATCACTTAAGCCAAGCGAACCACCGATCACAAACGCCACTTTACTCTTTCCGTAAGTCGCAAGCTCGTCCATTTTTTTCGCAAGCTTCTCAGACGTCAACTGCTTGCCTTCGATTTCCAGTGTGATGACGTATGTATCCTGTGAAATCTTCGAAAGAATGCGCTCCCCTTCTTTTTGCTTCACTTCAACCATTTGCGCATCACTTAAGTTTTCCGGCGCTTTTTCATCCGGGACCTCGACAACATCTACTTTCGCGTAGGGGCCGAGTCGTTTCACATATTCCGCAATCCCCTGCTTTAAATATTTCTCTTTCAATTTCCCAACACTGACAATCGTAATTTTCATGCTGTATTCCCCCGTATCGCTTCATTTGTATCTAGTGTACCACGAAGTGGATTTCCATCATTAGGTGTACCAGGTCATACATAATATGGAATTTACTCATAAGCCTCCCTTTACCACATAGACATGAAAGGTAAGCCATTAATTCCTAAAGAGGAGATGAAAGCATGAGTAACTTCAAAAAGAACAACGACTCTAGGGAAGATGAGCAGGCTCAGAAGAAAGATGATGGATTTGTAAAAGGGGTATCTAAAGAAGCCAATGACTTCATTCATAATACGGTCGACGCTTCCGGTAAAATCATTAAATCAATTACGGGTGAAGGCGGTTTGATCGGAAAGACAGTGGATTCTTCCGGTAATATCGTTAAGAAAGCTTCTGAGAAAGGCTCAGATGTCATTGGCAAAACGGTGGACAATTCTTCAAAAGCGTTTAAATCGATCAAAGACAAGACGTTCAACAGAAAGAAATAGAAAACCTAATCCAAACTCTCTAAAAGGAATCGATTCGTTTAGGTTTGAATACAGATGAAGGTTCAACAAGAGTGAAAGACCAAATTCTTAAGAATTTGGTCTTTTTTGTTTGTCTATAGTTCAAATTATAAAGAAGCTTGTTTTTTCCTTGTCCAAACGTTTGATTTCCCTTGCAGACCTTCTATTATTTCTAAAGCAAATACGCGGACTTCATTCAATTTACTTTCGCTCACCCATTGTATGGTATCGTCTTTGGTATGTATTAAGTCTCGAACACCACTGCTGCTGAATGGAATACTTGGTACACCATTCGAGAAAAATGTATAATGATTGCTTTCATACCATGGAAGGGTCCATTGTACCGCAGGGAACTTTCTTTTTATATTTCTTAAATAATTCTCCAGTTCATCGGAACCGCCCATGAGCGTAATATTGTTTGTTCCAAGAGTTTGTCCAACCCCATCGAAGTTCAAAGCAAGAATAGCATCTTCCAAACTTCCTTTATGTTTCCTTAAATAATATTCATCCCCGAGACCAAGGTATTCTTCAGAGCTGAAAGCAATAAATTCAAACCCCACCTCCCAATCTTTTCTCTTTGAGATTTCTTCCACCAGGGAAAGTAAAGTAGCTATACCTGAAGCATTGTCGTATGCCCCATTCGTTTCAAATACGGTATCATAATGAGCGGCAAGAATGATCTTCTCTTTTCCTTGCCCCTGCTTTCTCCCGATAATATTTTTCGTCCGCCCCTTGTTTCTTTTACTATGGATCTTACAAGTAGCTGATGAGCGTGGATGGTCATTCATTATTTTCAATCCAACCTCTGGTGATATCGTTAAAGACGGGATAGAAAAGTCCCAGTCGTTAATAATGGGAAGGTTTTTACCCTTCTCCATTCGTACGAAAATAATCGCTGAAGGTTTTTTCTCTTCAAGGAGTTGCAGAGTCTTCTGATGGTGATCAGGGTTATATATAGTAAAACCTTTGGGAACATAATTTTCTTTCGATAACTCTCCATATAAAAAAGCAATGTTCCCCCCCAAATAGGGTGAAGACTCAAGCTCTTCAAGTGTACAAAAAGGCACAATCTCTCCACTAACCTCACAGGCTTCTGAAAAATTATTCCCCTTGGCCTCAAGAGTTTCACCATTAAACTCAAGATTTGTTTCATTCAGATGCCAAGCGGGCACCTCAAACTCCTGTTTTTCTACTACCAACCCTGCATTTCGGAAAATTTTCTCGATATAATCAGCTGCTGCATGGTTCGCTTTTGATCCTACAGGGCGACATCCAATCTTCTCGGATAGCATAATAAAGTGATCCATAACTCCTTCTTGAAAAGTTGACATGAAATCCTCCTTAAATAAGCAATTCTATTACTATTACATCTTCATAGAGAAAATCCCTCTATATCTCTAACATTAAATGACAACTAAACGTATAGTTAAACAAAACAGGACACCCATCATAGGATGTCCTGCTGTTTGTGTTATTAGAGAATGCCAATCGTGTTCAACAAGATGACAAAAGCCACAGAAATTACCGGAATCAATACAGCAACAACAAAGATATCCTTATAGCTGTCTTTATGCGTCATTCCCGTAATCGCAAACAGTGTCAAAACCGCTCCGTTGTGAGGAAGTGCATCGAGACCGCCGGAGGATAAGGAAGCAACACGGTGGAAGGCTTCCGGGCTGATCCCTGTATTCATCGCGATTTCATAGTATTTGGATCCTAACGCTTCCAAGGCGATCCCCATACCGCCTGATGCGGAACCGGTTGCACCAGCGAGCACGTTAACCGCAATTGCTTCAGAGATCAGTGGATTTCCTTTGATGCCCATCAGCAGTTGTGTCAGGTTGGCGAAGCCGGGGACTTCGCGTACGACTGTACCGAAACCGACCGCGGCACTCGTGTTAATGATGGCAATAACCGATCCGCCTGCTCCACTGTTCATGGAAGGAATGAACTTCTTGTACATCGTCACATTCAAAAGCATGATGAGCACGATTCCTGAAATCAAAGCCGTGACAACGTCCCATTCTAATAGATTCAATGTAAGAAGAACCGTTAATAAGGGCAAAAGGGACAGGAAGAAATTCGGCGTTTGATCGGGTTGTTCCACTTCTTTCTTTTCTTTCGGTTCAGTGAATACCTCTCCTTGAGCGACGAGTTTCTTTTCACGCCATCTCAGGTAAAAGTAACCTCCACCACCCATGATGATGGCAGCAATAACCCCCATGACAGGTGCAGCCATGGCATCCGTCTGGAAATATTCCATCGGGATCAGGTTCTGGATTTGAGGGGAACCCGGCAGGGCTGTCATCGTGAATGTAAACGCACCTAAAGCGACCGTAGCGGGAATCAGTTTACGACTGATATTCGCTTCACGGAACAGCGATAGGGCCAATGGATAAACAGCGAAAACAACAACGAACAGACTGACTCCGCCATACGTCAGAACAGCAGCAGATACGAGTACCCCTAAAATCGCACGCTGGGTACCGATCAATTTTGTAAGAGCGACCGCAACAGAACGAGCCATCCCTGTGTCTTCCATCAGCTTTCCAAAAATGGCACCGAGCATGAAGACCGGGAACCAGTCTTTCGCGAAGGCGACAAATCCGCCCATGTATGTATCTTTATAAGCTTCGAGTAGATCGAGACCGCCGGTGAGGGCGACGACACCAGCTGCGATGGGCGCCACCCAGATGATCGACCAGCCTAAATAGGCGAGGGCCATCAATACGGCAAGTCCGAGAAAAATTCCGAGCATGGTTTTTCCTCCTTAGGTTTATTGAGTCTCGACGACCATGGCGATGCCTTGACCGCCGCCGATGCATAGCGATGCGACGCCGTAACGTCCACCTCTTCGTTTAAGTTCCTTGATCATCGTGTACAGGACACGTGTGCCGCTTACGCCGATTGGATGACCAAGGGCGATGGCTCCTCCGTTGACGTTCACTTTGTCACGGTCGAGGCCCAGTTCTTTTTCAACCGCAAGATATTGAGATGCGAACGCTTCGTTCACTTCAACAAGGTCCATATCATCAAGCGAGAGCTCCGCCTTTTCCAATGCCTGACGAATCGCTGGTGCAGGACCGATGCCCATATATTCAGGTTCAACGCCCGCAACGGACCAGGAAAGAATCTTGGCTATCGGCTGAACATTATGATCCCTCACGAAATTTTCGCTTGCTAAAACCACAGCACCTGCTCCGTCATTGATGCCACTGGCGTTTCCACCTGTCACCGTGCCGTCCTTTTTGAAGGCAGGCTTCAGCTTGGATAAGGATTCAGGGTTCGTATCTTCACGGATATGCTCATCCTGGTCGACCACTTTAGTCCCTTTGCGTGTCTTAATTTCGACAGGAACGATTTCATCTGCAAATTTCCCTGTTGAACGGGCTTCTGCAGCAAGCTTATGACTGCGTGTGGCATACTCATCCTGCTGTTCTCTTGAAATTTTATATTTCTCGGCAAGATTTTCACCGGTCACACCCATGCCGGCACCGATGTATTCATCCGTCAATGCAGCCCAGAGCATGTCATCAACTTTTGGTGTACCGAGCTTCGTTCCAAAACGACTGCCCCGCATGGCATGTGGTGCAAGACTCATGCTTTCCACACCACCAGCTAAAGCCGTTTCCCCCTCGCCAAGCTGAATGGACTGTGCAGCCGAGATGACGGATTGCATACCGGATCCACACAACCGGTTGACTGCAAGAGCCGGGCTTGTATGTGGTACGCCTGTTTTCAAAGAAATGTGGCGCGCTAAGTAAGGCGCGTTTTGAGAAGAGTGGATGACATTTCCCATGATAGTGAGATCAATATGTTCTGCGGAAATGCCGCTTCTTTTCAAGGCTTCTTTACTTGCGGTGACTCCTAAATCGGTTGGATCTACGTCTTTCAGGGAACCGCCGAACGTGCCGAACGGAGTGCGTGCCCCTTCTACGATATAGACTGGTTTCATGTAAAAATCCCCTTTCGTTTATTGAGCCGTATAACCGCCATCGATAACGACCGCCTGACCTGTGACCCCTTTGGCCTTGTCGCTTGCAAGAAACAACGTGTAATCTGCAATTTCCTGAACAGACAATAGACGTTTTTGAGGAACAAGCGGGTAAATGACTTCTTCCAGCGCTTTTTCTAGAGTAACCCCACGGTTTTCAGCGAGATCCTCCAGTTGATTTCGAACCAGCGGTGTGTCTACATAACCTGGGCAGACGGCATTCACCGTGATTCCGTCTTCCGCACCTTCAAGAGCTGTCACCTTCGTAAGACCGATGACGCCATGTTTGGCACTATTGTAGGCGGACTTTCCGGCAAATCCGATTAGTCCATTAATGGACGCCATGTTGATGATGCGGCCGAAACCTTGCTTTTTCATAATCGGGAAAGCATGTTTCGTCGCCATGAACGGGGCAACTAACATAATTTTAGTAATCAATTCGAATTTTTCTGTTGGGAAGTCTTCAATCGATGCGACGTGCTGCAACCCGGCATTGTTGACGAGCACATCAAGACGACCGAATTTTTCTACCGTTTCGTCAATCGCACTCTGAATCTGTTCCTCTTTCGTCACGTCACAGACAAGTCCGATCGCCTGCAGACCTTCCTGATTCAGACGTTCCGCTGCTTCTTTTACTTTTTCTTCGTTAATATCGCTGAGTGCTACTTTTGCACCGTTACGAGCGAATTCGGTACCGATTTCATAGCCGATCCCGCTCGCTGCACCTGTAATGAATACCACTTTATTCTCAACCATGGGTGTTCCTCCTTATTTGCTGGATGGCATTTTTAAAAGTTCATCACTGATGATGAGGTTCGCTTCTGTCTGAGCTTTGATTTCGTCCACGGTCCATCCTTCAGCAATTTCGACTAGCATCAGTCCTTTGTCCGTCACGTCCATAACCGCACGGTCTGTGATGATACGGTCAACGACGCCTTTTCCTGTCAGGGGCAGTTTACATTCTTTTAAAATCTTCGGATCGCCATGTTTATTGACGTGATCCATGATGATGACGACCTTTTTCGACCCGTGTACGATATCCATCGCACCGCCCATGCCTTTAATCATTTTCCCGGGGATCATCCAGTTGGCGAGGTCACCGTTTTCTGCAACTTCCATACCACCTAAAATGGCTAAATCGAGGTGCTCACCACGGATCATGGCAAACGATTCCGCACTATCGCAGTATGCGGCACCCACAGAAGCCGTTACTGTTTCTTTTCCGGCATTAATTAAATCCGGGTCAACTTCATGCTCATAAGGTGAACGGCCGATGCCCAGTAGTCCGTTTTCTGACTGAAGCACAACTTCTTTATCCGGCTGGATGTAGTTCGCGACCATTGTCGGCATACCGATCCCGAGGTTTACGTAGTAACCGCTTTCAATTTCCTGCTCTGCTCGTCTGGCAATCATTTCGCGGATTGCCGCTTTGTCTTTTTGTACTGCCATTGTTCATCTACCTCCTATTTATGCTTCTGCTTTTACCGTATAACGTTCAATGCGCTTCTCCTGCTGGCCTTCAATCAGTCCTTGTACATAAATGCCCGGGGTGTGAATCGCATCAGCTTCCAATTCACCCGGCTCGACGAGTTCTTCGACTTCTGCAATCGTCACAGCACCAGCTGCCGCCATCATCGGGTTGAAGTTACGGGCCGTTTTGTTGTACACGAGATTTCCGTGACGGTCCCCTCTAAACGCACGGACAAGACTGAAGTCTGCCGTCAATCCTTCTTGTAAAAGGTATTCCTTACCGTTGAATGTGCGTACCTCTTTGCCTTCCGCAATAGGCGTACCGACTCCTGCTGGTGTGTAAAAGGCTGGGATTCCCGCTCCACCTGCACGGATTTTCTCAGCAAGCGTTCCTTGTGGTGTCAGCTCAACTTCAAGCTCACCTGCGAGTACCTGGCGTTCAAATTCTTTGTTTTCCCCCACGTACGAGCCAATCATTTTATCAATCTGTTTATTTTTCAAAAGTAGTCCGAGTCCCCAATCATCGACACCGCAGTTGTTGGAGATGACCGTCAAGTGCTTCACTTTTGATTCGACGAGGGCAAGAATCAAGTTCTCCGGAATTCCGACGAGACCGAATCCTCCTACCATAATTGTTGAATGATCCTTTATATCTTTCACAGCTTCATGAAATGATGAATAAATTTGTTTCATGAGTCTTCACACTCCCTTCACCCTTTTACAAGCAAGTTTCATGCCAACTTTGCGGTATTGATGCATCAAGGATTTTGAATCTTTTGTGAACGATCTTTTCCGGATTTCCGGAATTCAAGGTCACTAAATAATGAAAGCCCTTACATAAACGCATAAAAAGAACCATTCCGGAAATTCGGAATAGATTCCTGAATTCTGGAATGGTTAGAGATTGTATTTTTTTACTTTTTCATAAAGCGATGACTTTCCGATACCCAGCCGCTTCGCAGCCAAGCCCTTATCGCCATCGACTTCTTTCAACACCTTTTGAATCGCATGCTTTTCAGTCTGCTCAACGATTTGTTTCAATGTTTCCGCTTCCTGAGCGGGAGCAGATTCTTTTTGAAGGTGAGAAGGCAGGTCATCATATTGAACAGTCTCCCCATCGGTCATATGCACCGCTGATTCGATGACGTTTTCAAGCTCACGAACATTGCCCGGCCAATGGTATTTGTAAAAGACGTCTTCGACGGCTTTCGAAAACTCTTCCACACGTTTGCCCGTACGATCGGATATTTTCTGCAATAAATATTTGGAGAGGATTTTAATGTCGCCACGCCTCGTGCGAAGAGGAGGAATATCAATCTGGACGACATTGATCCGGTAAAAGAGGTCCTCACGAAAGCGCTGTTCCTGAATCATTTCCTCGAGCGACTGGTTGGTCGCAGCAATGATGCGGACATCCACTTCCTGCGGATGGACGGCTCCTACCGCTTCAATTTCTCCTTCCTGGAGAGCGCGCAAGATTTTTACCTGCGCTCTTAGTGGCATATCCCCAATTTCATCAAGAAAAAGCGTCCCACCATGGGCGAGCTGGAATTTTCCTGGCTTTCCACCTTTTTTCGCCCCGGTAAACGCCCCATCCTGATAGCCAAACAGCTCGGCTTCGATGAGATCCTCAGGAATAGCCGCACAGTTCACCTTCACAAAAGGCTTTGTGCTCCGCTCGCTGAGGTGATGGATACTGTGGGCGAACAGCTCCTTCCCTGTCCCGCTCTCCCCTCGTAAAAGAACAGAAACATCGCTGTGAGCCGTTTTGCGTATTTTTTCCTTTAACAGCAGTACGTCCGGGGAGCTCGTAATGATGTCATGCAGGGAGTACTTGGCACCGTTTTGCTGCTGCATTTGATTACGGTACGTTTCAAGCTCAAGGAGGAGATCCTTAATGTGCGTATTCATGATTTTCCACTCATCCGTGTCACGGAATAGGACCATGCCGAGAGCACCAATCACCTCACCGTTTTCCCAGAGTGGAATGCGATGGGCAATCATGTAATCGCCACGGATCTGCTGAAGGTCGGCCATTTCTTCCTCCCCTGTAGCTGCCACAATGTGCATGCGCGTATTTTCAATGACGTCCGTCACATGCTTTCCCTTTACCATCGTTTGATCCACTTCAATGAACCGACAGTAGCTTTCATTCATGTAAGAAATGCAGCCCTCCCGATCGACGACGACAATACAATGTTCCACATTCCCAAACAACGTTTCAAGCACTTGATTCCGGTAATCCTCAAGCATAGAAAGCATCCCATACCCTCCTCTTTCTTCCTATTTAATATGATAACGTTTACAAAGTCATTTACTAAAATTCTACCAGAATACCCCCGCACATACTAGATACAACCTAAAAACTACCACACCAGGTCATCCAGATTATGGATGACCTGGTGTGGCAGTTATTGTAAGCCTGTTATTCTTCTTTCACATCAATCCCCTGATAGGATTCAAGCATATGGATGCGCTCCATCATGGTCGGGTGTCCGTACCGTAAATATTTAACGAGCGCAGGTGGATGAACGTCGCTCAACCCGTTTACGGTGAGCTCCTGGAACGATCCGATTGCCGCATCCGGGTCCCGGGTCATTTCAATTGCGTACTTGTCGGCATCTGTTTCAGCGTTCCTTGATATGGCAAGCTCCACAGGACTAGATAGGAATGAAAGCATCGTCAAGATAAGGAAGAACATTGGCAAACTTGCAATGTCCGAAACCTTTGTGAATCCAAGACGCTCCCCCCACCTGCGCGTCGCGTACCGTAACAAATGATAGGTGAAGAAGAGTCCGAAAAACGTAGCGATAATGACACCCGCTAAATTCCAATACAAGTGGTTCATGACGTAATGGCCGATTTCGTGCGCCATAATAAACAGCACTTCATTTTCTTCAAGGCGGTTCAGCGTCGTATCCCATAGAACGATGCGCAAATTCGATCCGATGCCATTCACATAAGCATTCATGCTATTGGTCTTTTCAGACATATTCACTTCATACACCCGATCAGCCGGAACGTCTGCTTCATCCGCAAGCGCAAGGATTTTCTCTTCCAGCTGTTTGTCTTGAAGCTCGGTGAAATCGTTGTAAAGCGGATCAATAACAACCGGCTGTAAGTACATCATAAAAAATAAAAACGGGATCATGAGCACCCAGGCGATTAACCACCAACGCTTTTCAAACTTTTTCATAAGAAGATAAAGGACCGTGATAAGCAGGGCCATGATAATGAACCCGATCCAAAACCCGATCAGCTCATCGCGCATCCAGCTTGAAAAGCTTTGAGTCGAAATGCCATATTCTACAGACAGCCATCGTCTCGCATAATCCAGCGGAAATAAAAGAATCGTCGTCAACGTTTGCAGCAGTAAAACGAAGATCGGTATTTGGATGATGCGAAAACGGGAGATCTGCTTTCCGAAATTCTTAAAAACGACGGTGGTACCAAAAATCATCACACCAAGATAGATCATCCACTCGAGCGGCTCTCCGAGAAAGGATAAGAAATTCTGATACCGCGAATACTCCTGACTCAACTCAAGCTCTTTTTCCGTCATGAAAGTCGCGGGATCTGCAGCCGTTCCTTCATAGGCTGGCGGCACACCGACATCTGTCCACTGGAAGAAATAAAGGCCTAATAAAAGACCATAGATAACATACAACACGAGTGTCCAAGTGATGAACTTTTTCTTCACTTCCCCACCTCCGAAAAATAGGACTCGTACCATTGTACGAGCCTGTGTGAGTGACTAGAACTCTCTTATCTTTTCACAACGAGATGCGATGTTTCACATGGAACATTGGTTAATGCTTTTCTGAGAAAAGTGGGTCGTACTTCAATTTTCTCGATATCTTCTAAAGGGATCCATTGATAGATCAGCTGCTCCCCTTCAAGTCCATGGAAAGGCCCTTCTGTGAAATTCGGTAGTTCGGTGGTTAATAAGTAATAGAAAGCCACCTCATGCATATCATCCCCGCGGTGTTCGAAAAACGTCTCCGCCATCCATACCGTCCGCTCCACTTCCACAACATAGCCAAGCTCCTCTTTCATCTCCCTTACAATCGTATCTTCAGAAGCTTCTCCCAGTTCTATACCTCCGCCTGGAAGCGCCCAGTATGAATCATTCACCTGTTTATGTAAAAGCACATGACCATTCTCAATCATAATGCCCGCCGCCCGATAGTTGAACCGCTGACCGTCCACCTTAAACCGAACATCCCTTGCCATCCAATCCCTCCTAAAAATCTCACATCCTATAAACTACTACACCCAAAAACCAAACTCCTGCACCGGTTCATAAAGATCCCAAAAATTGTTGTACCAGGTCATACAGATAATGGTAATTTAAACCTTGTAAAAAACCGGACCATAAAACGGTCCGGTTCGTTTCTTGCTTCTTTTACCATATCTGTTCAACGTATTCTGGGTGATCGATGAAAGGATTGCGGTTTCCTTGATAATCATTAAAGATTACTTCATTTCGGTTGCGTTCAAAGTCATCGACAGGATCCTGTGCATGCCATTCCTTCAACACAGAAAGTTTTCCTAAGTACGGCCCGCTCGTTCCTACATAATCAGCAATCTCCAAATCCAATTCCCCTTGGTCCCCTTCATAACGGACGGCCATATAGAAAATCATTCGTGCGACGTCCCCTTTTACCGCGTCACGGGGCTCCCATGAATCTCCGTCATAGTACGTGCCCGGCGCTTCATAAAAATCGGATCCTCCTTCATCAAAATCCAGATTTCCACGAGCGGAATTGACGGTAACATCGGTCGGTCGGAGGTGATGGATATCCGTACCCGCTCCCATCGATGTTCCGAAATCTCCATGGGACTTCGCCCACACATGCTCACGGTTCCAGTCATCAACATATCCTCCGTTGTCATACTTGCTATAGGACTTTCCAGAGTATAAAAGCCGTACATTATTCGGGTTTGATGGATCCTCATCTGTATGACGCAGTGCATCCCAGACGTTGGAATATGAAAGCTCGGTATGGTCGTCAATGATCTCATGCAGCGATTGCTTGAGTGCAGAACCTGTCAAACCTTCGACCCCTTGATAGTAGCTCCCTGTGTATGTACCACCATCGTCACTATCACTTGAAACTTTAGAGATCGAATTTACATATTCAATCCCCTGGTGAGTAAAATAATCGTCCCTGATGCCATCTACTCTGATTTTTGTTCCCATCAAACCAGGGTTGTTCTGTAGTCCATATTCACTGCGATATTCTGAATCCAACTTTACAAAAATCATGTCGTCCACCTGAGTTTCCGAAGCATCATCCGCTACCGCTAAAGCATAATTACTTGTGAAACTGCTCTGTTCAACCGTATCAATGCCCACAGGAACCCCTACAATATACCCTTCCACCACTACATCTGTTCCATTTGGAGTGTACAAAGCATCGCCTACGGTTATCGTTCCAGCAGCCTGAACACCATGGACAGATAAAATAAAGACAAGACTAAAAAAGAAAACGAACATCCTCTTCAATTCAATCACTCCCTATATAGAAATTAGACCTTCGCCTATCTCTTCCATGTCGGATCATCTTTTCCTTCAGCTCACCACAAAATTAATATAAACCTCACACACCCTTAACACAGACTATATAAAATTCCCAAAATATGTATGACCTGGTCTCCCAAAAAATGTATAGCAAAAAAGGTGTAGTAAAAAATAAAGGTGTTATGTGAAACGTTGAGCAAAAGGGTTGTTTTTCATTGTGAACCGTTCTATAATTAAAAACATATCCGGAATGTGAAATAATTCACATGCATTTTCAAGGAGGATTTACCATGAAAATTGTTGTTATTGGAAGCACTCACGCAGGTACGGCTGCGGTTACAAATATGGCGAAACTATATCCTGAAGCAGACATTACGGTTTATGAACGAAATGACAATGTATCCTTTTTATCTTGCGGTTTAGCTTTATACGTCGGTGGTGTCGTCGATGATCCACAAGGGTTGTTTTACTCTTCACCAGAAGAGCTGCAAAAGCTTGGTGTAACGATGAGGATTCAGCATGACGTGGAACATATCGATACCGACAGAAGAACAATGGAAGCTACAAACCTTGTTACAGGTGAAAAAGTCTACGACACGTACGATAAGCTCGTCATGACTACAGGGTCCTGGCCTGTCACACCTCCCATCGAAGGCATCAATCTAGATAACATCTTGCTTGCGAAAAACTATCACCAGGCAAACACCATCATCGAGCGTGCGAAAGACGCCCGGAAGGTTACCGTCGTGGGAGCCGGTTATATCGGTGTAGAACTTGTTGAAGCTTTTGAAAAAGCAGGAAAAGATGTGACCCTCATTGATGGTGCCGATCGAATTTTAAACAAATATTTAGATGAAGAGTTCACCACGATGGTCGAAGATGATTTCAACGCACGTGGCATTGAGCTCGCTATGAACGAAACGGTGCAGCGTTTTGACGGAACGAACGGGTCTGTATCCAGCGTCACAACAAACAACGGAACGTACGAGACAGACCTTGTTATCCTTTGCGTAGGCTTCCGTCCAAACACGGATCTTTTAAAAGGAAAAGTGGACATGCTCGATAACGGAGCGATTAGAGTCAATGAATATATGCAAACGAATGACCCTGATATTTTCGCTGCCGGCGACTGTTGTGCCGTTCCTTACAACCCTACGGGAGGACATATGTATATTCCACTTGCCACGAATGCTGTCCGTATGGGAACCTTAGTCGCCCGCAATTTATTTGAGCCGATGATGAAGCACGTCGGAACACAAGGCACATCCGGCCTACACATTTTCGATCTCAACATGGCTTCAACTGGACTTACGGAAACTTCTGCTCAACTTTTAGACATTCATGTGAAAAGCATCACAATTGAGGAGACTCATCGTCCTGCGTTTATGCCGACAGCTGAAAAAGTGATGCTGAAAGTGACGATCAACCCGGATACCCGCCGTATTCTTGGTGCCCAAGTCATTTCCAAGGCAGACGTAACACAATCCATCAACACGATGAGCGTGTGCATCCAAACAGGGATGACGATCGACGAACTGGCGTACACTGATTTCTTCTTCCAGCCACACTTTAATCAGCCGTGGAACTTCCTGAACAAAGCTGGTCTTGAAGCACAGTACCAGGAGCCAAGACGACTGCCTGCACTTGTCTAATAAATGACCCCCATGGATGCTTCCATGGGGGTTTTACTATTTTCGCTTATCCAATTCTTTTCTATATCGTTTCATTCTTCTCAAATCCTTGCCTAGCTCATCCAGCGGAATGCCATCTACAAATGAATCCTTGTACAACATCTCAGCAAATTTTTCATCATTGACCGACGACCCTCGCCTGACCTGATTTGCTCGGATGTCCGCTATGAAAGCCACCTCCTAGGGTTGTTGCCTAACTATACCCTATTCATGAAAAGATACTCCTAGTACTGATATCGGGAAATGACCACATCGATCACCCGGTCGATGTCTTTAGCGCTCACATCATAATTCGTGACGAACCTAACTGTAGCTGGCCCGAAAGGAACGGCTGAAATCCCGTCATCCTTCAGCTTATGTAAAAAGGATTGGGCGGTTTCCCCCAGTCCACCGACATGAACGAGCACGATATTCGTTTCCACTTTTTCAACCTCCAGGCCTTTCACATGCTGAAGTCCGTTCGCCAGCTGCCTCGCATGAGCATGATCCTCCGCTAAACGGTCGACCATCTCGGTCAGAGCGACATACGCAGGTGCAGCAACCATTCCGACTTGGCGCAATCCGCCGCCGAGGCGCTTCCTCCATTTTCGCGCCTTTTGAATAAAATCATAGGAACCGGCAATGACTGATCCGACCGGTGCACCTAACCCTTTCGACAAACACACCTGTACCGTATCGGTTTGGTCCGCATACCGGCGTAAAGATATACCTGAGGCGACAGAAGCATTGAACAATCGCGCCCCATCAAGATGGACGGGAATTCCTTTTTCTCTAGCCACTTCATAAATCGCACGCATATTCTCGAGTGGAACGACAACCCCACCTGCTTTGTTGTGCGTATTCTCTAGGCAGATCAAGCTTGTTTCCGGGAAATGAATGTCGTCCGGACGAATCGCAGCCTTTACATCTTCAGGGTCCATAACCCCACGCGTCCCTTGAATCGTTCGCGGCTGAACGCCTGCTAGTGCCGACATCGAAGCCCCTTCATATAGAAAAAGATGGGCGTTTGCTTCCAAGAGTACTTCATCCCCAGGTCTGCAGTGAGTCAATACAGCAATCTGATTGCCCTGAGTTCCACTGGTCACAAACAAAGCTGCCTCTTTACCGAGCATTTCCGCTGCCTTGTCTTCAAGTATTTTCACCGTTGGATCTTCTTCGTACACATCATCCCCAACCTCTGCTTCAAAAGCTGCCTGACGCATGGCCATCGTCGGCTTGGTTACGGTATCACTTCGCAAATCAATCATAACTACCCCTCCTTTTATCTATTGTACGTAACTTACTCAGCATTTGGAAAGCATTAGCAGTGGCGGCTGATACTTAAATATCTGTATCAAATACTAAAATTGCGCCGTCGAATTCCTAAATAACATTTTCTCTTGTCCTAAAACGCTTGCAAGTGAGATACTCTTTTTCATAGTCATATGTTAAAGAAAGAAAGGATCTAGCCCATGGAACAACTAACCAACGTATTCATAGATATTAATAGCTTTTTATGGGGACCAGTCATGCTGATCTTCCTGCTCGGAACGGGTGTCTGGCTCACATTCCAGCTGCGCTTCATCCAAGTACGATTTCTTGGTCAAGGATTCAAGCAGACCTTCGCTCCCCTTTTCAAAAAAGAAAAAACTGAAGGCATCCACTCCTTCAAGGCGCTAGCGACTTCGATTTCTGCACAGGTCGGAACAGGAAACCTCGCTGGTGTCGCGACCGCCATCGCAGCTGGCGGACCCGGGGCGATTTTCTGGATGTGGATCAGCTCCTTCTTCGGGATGGCCACGATTTTCGCAGAAGCCGTCCTCGCTCAGCTTTATAAAGTAAAAAAAGGAGATCAAGTCCACGGTGGACCCGCGTATTACATCCGGGACGGGCTTGGCAGCAAGTGGCTTGCAGGTTTCTTTGCCGTTGCTATCATCATCGCTCTTGGGTTTGTCGGTAATATGGTGCAGTCCAACGCAATTACGACCGCAATGAACGAAGCGATGGGATCAAGTTCCACAACGCTGAATCTTGGTCTTGGAATTGCCGTCGCCTTTTTCATCGGACTCATTTTATTCGGAGGCATTACCCGTATCTCTTCCTTCGCTGGAAATGTTGTCCCGGTCATGGCCTTGCTCTATATCATTGGAAGTCTCATGATTATGGTGAACTTTTGGGACCAGGTGCTTCCGACACTGCAGCTCATTGTCCAAGCCGCGATCAGCCCTGAAGCAGCCGGTGGGGGGGTTCTCGGTGCGACCATCAAAGAAGCGATTCGCTATGGTATTGCGCGCGGGCTCTTTTCAAATGAAGCCGGCATGGGTTCAACCCCTCATGCGCACGCGATTGCAAACGTGAAGCGCCCTTCCCATCAAGGGCTCGTAGCCATGGTTGGCGTTTTCATCGATACTGTCATCATTTGTACCCTGACAGCGATGGTTATTTTGACTACAGATGCCCATCAAACAGATTTGCAGGGAAGTGCGATTACTCAGGAAGGATTTGCACGGGGACTTGGGGATTTCGGTATTCCATTCATCGCCATCTGTCTCCTATTCTTTGCTTTCACAACAATTCTCGGCTGGGCTTATTTTGGAGAAGTGAACGTGAAATTTTTGTTCGGTGAAAAAGGAGTCCCATTCTACCGTGCCATTGTGTTGATGTTCATCGTGGCCGGTTCGCTTGTCCAAGTGGAATTTGTCTGGCAGATGGCTGACACATTCAATGCACTTATGGTACTGCCGAACTTAATTGCAATCCTCGCTTTAACGAAAATCATCAAGAAAACATGGAAACAGGATCAACTTGATTAAAAAGACTGGCTGACGCCGGTCTTTTTTTTGTAAACATCTAGTAAAAGGGGAGGAGATAAGTTTCCAGAAAGCGTATATGTAGAAGGAGGTTAAGGAAGGAGCAATGGCTATGTTATTATTCTCAATCATACTTACTATTCATATCATCGCTGGATTCAGCGCGCTCACGATCTTTTGGATCCCTCTTGTAACGAAAAAAGGAGGAAATATCCACAGGAAGGTCGGCTGGTTTTATGTCACGGCGATGTACACGGTAGCAGCAACAGCTTTATATTTGGGAATTTATCGTATCTTTTTTGATTATACCGCACCAGAGGCTCGAGCTTTTTCTTTTTTCCTGCTTTTCATCGCCACATTAAGTGCGGCGACAGCATGGATGGGCATACGCGTACTGCGCTTTAAACGCCGGACAGAAAAACATCGCAATCTGTACGATCTAGGAATTTCAAGTCTGCTGATCTTCATGTCAGTAATTACCATGGTGTTCGGGTGGATGTACGAATTTCCATTGCTTCAATACTTCCCTATTTTAGGGATCATTCTTGGCGGAGGCCAATTGTTTTACTGGCTGACCCCTCCCCAACATAAAATGCACTGGTATTTTGAGCATTACGGAAATTTAATCGGTTGTTCAATAGCCACTCTTACTGCCTTCACCGTATTCGGTGCTCCTCGTTTGTTGAATATATCAAACATAAACATCTGGTTATGGTTCTTGCCCACTGCCCTTTTAACGCCACTCATTTACCTATTCAATTGGCATTACCGTAAAAAATTCAAGATTAAGAAAGTGAAAAAACAAAGTGCTTAAAAGAATTCTCGACTATCGTTACCATTAGACAATTTTTGATGGGATTAAATAAAGAAAAAGCATAAGATTTAGTGGGAAATCTCCGTTTACCTTTATACACATGTGGAAAATAAAGACTAACGAAAATAGTTACCCACAATTGTCCACAGACTTATGCACAAACCTTGTAAATTTTCTGATATTCACAGCTTTCCCCTGAATATAAACAGGTTATCCACTGAATTTATCCACATATACACAACAGGTTATTCTATATGGTGGCGAACATATTTTCTACTACCATATATGACACTTATCCAGAATACTATTCACACCCTGTGGATAACCTTGGAGCGAATTTCGTAGAATACTATCGAATTTTGACCGTGAAAAAGAGTACCCAATTATGGATACTCTTTTTATGTGAATTACTCTTGGGATCCAAGCTTTAAAGTGGTTGTCGCCTTCTCACCATCTCGATAATAAGTGATTTCCATCTCATCCCCAGGATCTTTTTCATTGTAAAGATACTTACGTAAATCGATAATGTCACGTACAGGTTCTCCATCAAGAGCGGTGATGACGTCCAACGGCTCAAGACCTGCTTTAGCAGCTGGAGACATTTGACGGATGCTGCGAATGTACAATCCTCCATCTACATCATCAGGAAGGTTCAGCGTATTGTCCCATTCAGACGTTGGTACCTCATTCAGTCCATAAGCTTCAATACCAATGTACGGACGGTTTACTTGGCCATACTGTTCCAATTCATCAATGATTGGCTTAGCTGAATCAATCGGGATCGCAAAACCGATGCCCTCAACGGAAGACTGAGCAATCTTCATTGAGTTAATTCCAATCAATTGGCCATCAATGTTAATGAGTGCCCCACCACTGTTTCCAGGGTTTATGGCTGCATCCGTCTGAATAACTTCCGCCTGCCAGTCTTCCATTCCATCTCCATTAAAGTCTTGAGGGATCGCTCTTTCCTTACCACTAATAATTCCTTGAGTAACCGAGCCTGCGAAACTGAGACCAAGTGGGTTTCCGATAGCGATTGCCGGTTCACCGACTTTCAAGTTTTCTGAAGTCCCTAGCTCAGCAACTTGTTCGACTTGATCAGCCGGCATTTTCAAAACTGCAAGATCGGTGAATAAATCTCCCCCAATCAATTGAGCTTTGACCCTTGTTTCATCGGAAAGGACGACTTCAATTTCACTCGCCCCTTCAATAACGTGATTATTCGTCACCACATAAGCCGTGCCGTCTTCTTTTTTATAAATCACGCCTGACCCTACCCCTGCCTGTTGTGCCGAATCGCCTTCCTGCTGCCAAAAGTCTTGACGTGTCTGTAAGTTGACGACTCCTACGACGGAGGGAGTCACTTTATCAACCACATCGGTGATTTGGGTATTTACATCAAGTTTGACGTTCTTAGTCGTACCACCTGTCAGCCCCTGATCGTCTTCAACAAGTCCACTTTCATCCTCAGGAATCGTCATATCATAAGGAAGCAAATCTGTCTGAACCAAAGCTGGCAAAGCCAATAAGACAAGAACGGCTCCTAAAATACCTCCGACAATTGTCGGCATCACCCACCGCCTGCGCTGCTGTTTCTGCTGACGGGTAGGGGAATGATCATCATAATAACCCACGTCTCTTTCACCTTACCTTTCTCACGCTCTCAGATTTCTAAGGTACTGTTTCCTTATTCTTTACAATTTAAAACCTTTTAAACCTCAAAGATTGGTGTGGCTTCCTGTGGGTCTGTATCGTGCAATTCAATGTGGCTCCCCACTTCAATCCCACGCTCTTCCAAAACATTTTTTACAGACATATGGGCAAGATCTTTCATATTATTATCCAGGCTTAAATGCGCAAGATAGATTCTTTTTGTCTGGTCTGAAATGATGTCGGTAAGGGCCAGGGCACAGTCTTCATTGGAAACGTGACCGGAATCCCCTAATATCCGTCGTTTTACATTCCATGGGTAGCGCCCCATTCGAAGCATGCTCACATCATGGTTTGATTCAAAAATGTAAGCGTCAGCACCTTCCACTGTCTTTTTAATCCGTTCGGAAACATAGCCGAGGTCGGTGACAAGTGCAATTTTCTTTCCATCTTTATAGAACGTATAAAACATAGGATCTGCCGCGTCATGAGAAACGGCAAAGGACTCTACATCCAGACCCCCGAATGTCTTGGTCTCCTCCATGGAAAAATGGAATTTCTGATCAATGGAAAGTTTGCCGATTTGCCCTTCCATCGCATTCCAAGTTTTTTCGTTAGCGTAGATAGGAAGGTTGTAGCGCCTGGCCATAATGCCTAGACCTTTAATGTGATCACTATGCTCATGAGTAACAAGGATTCGCGATAAGGATTGCGGATCGATGTTGACTTGATCAAGCAACCCTTCCATTTTCTTACCACTCAAGCCAGCATCAACTAATATTCTCTCATCTCCCGATTCAATGTAGAATGCGTTCCCCGTACTGCCCGAAGCAAGTACACTAAATCTCATGCTCATTCCATACACTCCATTTAATTGTTTTCTCTATTTTCATTGGCTGCCGTTTGCTCTGCTTCCGTACTTATTAAGCCATGCTCATCTTTCACATCTGAGATGAAGGATTCTTCATTGATATATTCAATGATTGTTCCGTCAAAAGTGTAGAGAAAGTGGTTGCGATCCCCATTGACCGTCACTTTCCATGTGGATGCGAACACTTGAGTCTCATTTTCCTCACCAGCAGGTAAACTGTAACTCGTATGATATCCGATATCCATCGATGTAATTTCATCGCCCGGCTCAATCAGTCCGTTATTCAAGAGGATGCGAATGGCACTTAATGGTTCGATGGTGACTTCCGTTTCACCAGAAGCACCTGAATATCCCCCATCTTCAAAGGATAACAGGGTTGCGACATATCCTGTGAGTTCACCATTTACGATATTCAATAACAAATATCCGTTATTATTAAAATAAATCGTTTTATTGTCTTTTGCCTGGAAAAAGAGAGCCGCACCCTCTTCTTCATTCCAGCCCCAGTAGGAATACCGGGAAGCAAACGGTACGACGTCCATGACCACACCCTGGATTGTCTCTTCCGTCACTTCGATTGGCTCATCAAAGGTGACTTGCAATACTTGATTGTCTTCTTTTAGCTCGATCTCCTTATCGCTCTCATCCATACCTTCAATCATACTCATCACGTCATCGGGAAGCGTATGCGTACTTTCCGATTCAATCGGAGTAGCTTCTGGCAATTCCTCCGGGATCGCATCATCCTTAATGGAAATGTCGTTCGCATCCAGTTCGGTTTCAATGCTTTCAGCAACGGTGGAAATCTGCCCCACTTCATCCTCCGCTTGCTTTCCTAACAATTGCTGCAGCAGGAAAAGGTCGAGGATTAAGAAACTGATGATGAACAATGTTTTAATTTGCCCCCACTGCATGTTTTACCTCCTCGTCACGAAACCTCTTCATTTTGGGACCTTTCTCCCGGGTACACTTTCGTCCAACCACTGTTTGTCAACATATACCACTCAGGAATCAAACTGTACACCAACTCGCTCCTTTGTTCTTCAAGCGTGTACATAATCTCCAAGTCCCTGATTCTGGACGGTTCCAATTCCCCAGCTTGTCGAATATTCGATAGGACTTCCACTCCTGATAAAAGTTTCGTCTCACTTTCGTTTATACTGCTGTACTGAACAAGCGGGCGGTCATATTCCTGAATCTGCCCTTGTTGATAACTTAACTGAATGCTCGCCAAATTATAAGTATCGATATTCTCCAAAACAGGGCGGTCATTAAAGTAGAGACGGTAGCGGACTTCATCACGACCACTCAAGATCGAGTTCAGTCGATAGTCATCCGTCCACCCCAAATGACTATTGATATCCTCCATGCTTTGTACAAACAATTCATATTCCGTCAAGTTCTTCTGGTTTGCTGAGTTAGGGATCGTCAAGTCATATTCCATTCTCTTGTCATACTGTGTCAACCGCCGCTGGAATGTTTTAGTGATATTCTCTCCACTATTTGTCCGGGATTTGAAGACCCGTGTATTAGAAGGGAAAATATCATTTTGGATCGGTTTTACATTGACCGCTCCTGTCTGAAGTACATATTCCGATATACTCACCGGGTTTTTAGGTACGTAAATGTGTGAAGCATTCGTTCCATCCTCCGGGGCGATCTGGAGGACATCGGCCACCCGGGCCATCTCCACCAATTCATCTTTATTATCGACTTCCTGCATGGCCCGTTCTCCAGAAGCCGCACTGATATCGGCCTGAAGAGTGACTTCACTCCCTTCAGAGTCACTATTGACAAACCATAAATCGTAAGAAGCTGGGGAAACAGCACTCCCCTCCTGGGAATGCCGTAACAAAAATATCCGATTGAAGTTGGCCTGCAGCCCCTCCAGTGGAATACTCTCGTTCACTTGAAAGATATCACTGATTACCTGGATTGGCAGATGGGCAGGAAAAATGATTTCCACAATATCGCTATGGTTGTCGACATCTATCGTTCTAGGACTTGTGTCCAGATTAGATAGATTCCACTGCTGCATCTGTTTTTGGTAAAAAGCGGTGCGATCAATATTATCTTTGAATGAGAAATATGAATTTTGCTCATGAAAAACGACTTTATCAGGAGGAACCAGATTTGGAACCGCCCGCTCTGATCCTATTTCTTCTAATTTCGTATCTTCAATGAACACATCTTCTTCCAACGTTTCATTTACGGGCTGATACGTCCAAAGAGCTACCGTCAATACTAAGCTGAAGGCAATGAGGATCACCATAATGACGGACTTCATGGTTTCTTTTTTCATGACTGTCCCCTCCGCTTCTGATTCATGAGCGGTAGAGTAAAGTGGACAGTCGTGCCCTTACCTTCACGGCTTTCCGCCCATATTTTCCCATGATGAGCTTCAATCATTTCCCGGGCAATAGCAAGACCCAGTCCTGTTCCTCCCATTTCTCTCGCACGGGATTTATCGACACGATAAAAGCGGTCAAAGATTTTATCAACGGTGTCTGGAGGCATGCCGATCCCTTCATCGGTAATGCTTACCCGCAGCTGTTTCTTCGTAGAATAGGCATTAAACCGTATACTCCCACCTTCTGGGGAGTATTTGATGGCGTTAGAGATGATGTTGTCCAGTACTTGAGTAATTTTATCTTTGTCCATCCATACGTACATGTTCTTATTCGACAAGTTGCGAACGAGCTCTACTTTTTCATTTTTGTTCATTTCAAAACGATCAATGATATGGTCGAAGAAACTCACAAACTCCACACGCTCTTTCATCAGACTTGTTTCTTTATGATCCATCTTGGTCAATTGCAGAAGATCGTTCACCAAACGAATCATACGGTCCGTCTCATTTTGGGTCACATCAAGGAACCTTGGTGCGATATTCGGATCCTGCCAAGCCCCGTCGTTCAATGCCTCAATATAACTTCTCATCGTCGTCAACGGAGTACGTAGTTCGTGCGACACATTTGAAACAAACTCTCTTCTCTCTTTTTCCACACGTTGTTGTTCGGTCACATCACTTATGACGGTAATAAAACCATTCATGTCATGGTTTTCATCTTCAACCGCAGAAAAGTTTGCTTTAAGAAGTAGGTGGTTATCATCACTGCTTAAATCAATGATCATGGACCCCGCCTCTTCCACTTCAGATATATCTTCAACCTGATCATTCAAGTCAAGAACATCCACAAGGGATTGACCCTGGACTTCCTCGAACGTCTGTCCAATTAATTTAGATGCCGGTGCATTCATAAGTGTGATCGCACCAAGACGATCTGTCGCAATGACTCCGTCCGACATATTGGAGAGTACAGAGCTCAGCTTCCGGCGCTCGCCCTCTGTCGTTGCAGTAGCCAGCTTCAATTTATCATTCAGATCATTGAATGTATGGCCTAGCTGTCCAATTTCGTCGTTTCCTTTGACATCGACCTTCTGGGAGAAGTCCCCTGTCGCCATGACTTGTGCCTGACGTTTCATTTCTGTCAGAGGTTTCGTGATAGTCCTCGCCACCAAAATCCCGAGCAAAGCCGTAACCGTAATGGCTAAGACCGTCCCTTTGGCAAAAATGCTGATGATTTCCCCGAGTTGATCATAGATATCATTCATATAAACTTCATAATAAAGAGCCCCAACAATTTCATCTCCGGACTCGTCCGTAATTGGATTAGTTCCGCGGAACAGACGGTTGTTGGTTCCTTCTTCTCGCCACGGTTTTGGCTCTGTGGCCTCCCCAAACAGGAACACCTTAGTAATGGCAGGGTCCGTCACTTTCTTACCAATAGGAGACTGATCGCTCGTCGTTGTGGCTGCAAGTACCTTTTGGTTATTGTCGACAACCATCAATTTCCCAATATCTGTATTATCATCACTAAAATCATTAATAAGACCTTGAAGGTCATAATTTAAAGGCAGCGAATCTTCTCCCCGGTCTGTATTAAAAGCATTTTGCAAGCTGTAGGTTAAAGAATTCAGCTGCCCTTCAACTGAATTCGTAAAGTTGGTTTCCAACTGTTCTTCCAATCGATCGACAAAATAGACACCAATGACTTGAATGCCCAATAACAATAACAAAATGTATACGAGAATCAGCTTCAGCCTCACAGACTGAAAGAAGCCTACTTCTTTCATAAAGGCGTTACTCCTGTTCTGGGTTTCTCAAATAATACCCAACCCCGCGACGGGTAACAATCCACATTGGGTTACTAGGATTCTCTTCAATTTTTTCACGCAAACGTCTTACCGTTACGTCGACAGTACGAACGTCACCATAATAATCATAACCCCAAACCGTTTCAAGCAAATGTTCACGAGTCATGACTTGCCCGATATGGCGAGCAAGATAGTGAAGAAGTTCAAATTCACGATGAGTCAATTCAATATGATTCCCGTCACGAGTCACCGTATAAGCATCCGGGTGAATCGCCAGACGACCGATTTCAATATCCTTCGTCTGCTGCGCGCTGTCTTCAGGCTCCTGCTGTTGGCGTCGCAGGTTCGCCTTTACGCGGGCAATCAATTCACGGTTACTGAAAGGCTTGGTCACATAGTCATCTGCTCCCATTTCCAGACCGAGTACTTTATCAATCTCTGCATCTTTTGCCGTCAACATAATGATTGGCATATTATGACGCTTCCTCACTTCGCGGCAGACTTCATTACCGTCTTTATTCGGCAGCATAATATCAAGGAGAATCAATTCCGGTTCTTCTGCATCCGCTTTTGCAATCGCCTCATCCCCGTCATATGCACAAACAACATCATAACCTTCTTTTTCTAAGTTAAATTTCAATATATCCGCAATGGGTTTCTCGTCATCCACCACTAAAATCTTCTGTGCCATATTACGTCACATCCCTTTCCTCGACATCTTTTCTTTCTCTTATTTTAACTTATTTAATGAGAAATGTCTTATTTCACCATAAACCTCTCTCGAAATCAGTCGTTTCACCTATACTTTTATCATGCCTATTTCTTAATCTCTTACTAAACCTTATTCCAGCCTATCATCGTCATGAGTTTTGATACTTAAATTAGGGGGAATGAGAAAAAAAGGTCGTTTCCAACACGGTCGGTTTTATAAAGAAAAAACCGCTATGATTCAATCATAGCGGTTAGAGTCAGCGGGAGACGTGGGAAAGTGGGTTTTCAAGCGATCCTTCTTTGTGAATTTCAAAATGGAGGTGTACACCTGTAGAACGTCCCGTCGTTCCCATCACTCCGATCTTTTCACCTTTTTTAACGGTTTGTCCTTTTTTAACGTCGATGGAGGAGAGGTGAGCGTAAATCGTCTCATATCCATTCCCATGATCAATAACTACTTTATTTCCAAAGCTTTTTCGATACCCAGCTTCAATCACTTTTCCATAATCAGCAGCTTTAATCGTTTTATCGGATACACCGGCAATATCAATTCCTTTATGGTAGCGTCCCCAGCGCTCGCCTTGCTTACTGGTAATTTGACCACCAACAGCAGGCCAGGAGAAATCACCGGTACCTTTAGAGGGAACTCTCTTTGTCCCTTGAAGTACAATTTTCTTTACCGGTTCTTTGACGACTTCTTTTTCCACTACCTCTTCTTTTAATTCTTCACCATTTCGGTACGTTCGCTCAATCAATAGCTCTCTTTTGCCTTCTTTACCTTCTTGCTTCACTTCAGATTCCCCTTTATAGAGTTCATCCGACTTTTTCATTTGAACTTTATGGGGAATCACTTCTTCCTTACGTTCCTTCTCTGTAAATACTACATCCACGAGCGGCTTCTTTGATTTAGCCATCATCCCTATAAACGATGTCGTTTCAGAATGATTACTCGGATAAGAACGCCCTTCTTCCACCCGGGACACGGCTTCATCGACCGTATGGACCTGGGAGAGCGCGACCTGATCTTCTTCCATTGTAACGGGGAGCGATAAACCGACATCCATCACCTTCGTTTCACCAACGTCGGGCAGCTCAGGCGTTCCATTTTCTAATTTGGCTAGTTCACCGTCTCCGACATATTCTTTTTTGACGGATTCTATCACTTGTTCTGCCTTTTCTTCATTCGGAAGATGAGCAACGGGCTTCCCATCGATGTTAAGACGCACAACGTCTACTGCAAACGTTAATTCATTCTCAAACGAATTCATAACTTGCGACGATTCGTCATTCACAGAAAATACTTTCTGTTCCTTGAATGAGACTTCTTCCATATAAGAAAGATCCAATTCTTTATGGTCTTTTTCCGCCTCTTCCATACGTTCTCGTAATTCCGCTTTGATCTCTGCTTGATTTTCTACCATACCCACATGTTGTTCATCTATATAAACGTGATAAACCGTCGGAAGTGAACTTTCAGCGTAGACCGTCCCTACGCCGACACTTACGACAGAGATTGCTGTGACAGCTAGTTTCTTCCACATGATATTGATCCTCCTGATGCTCCTGTCTAAACTTTCCCTAGATTAATCTATCACATGGAGGATTTATAAGAAATAGATATTCAAATATGTAAAAAAGGTATAATATTCTTACCAAAATTACGAAATAGTAGTCATTTTTTCATATTAAACTGTTCATTATAATAAGTTCCCTATATTCCAAATAAGCACCCTTTTCTTGAAGACTAAGTTTCGAGAGGTTTGTGTGATTCTAGGGGCTCCGGGAAAAGGTTCGTCTTGCTCCATCTTCCTATAGGAGTCTCACCGTTTCCCTACGCCCCTTTACCTTATAGGTGTCTCGAAACGACTTGAGAATTGGAACCTTATTTAAAAGTAAAGGGATGACACGCTCTGAACTAGGCTTTTCGTACTTTGGAGGTGTTTTAATTATCCACTTCCCTTAACCATACAAGCTGATTTTTTAAGTAGAAGTTTCGAGTATCTTCTTTGATTAGTGGGCGGAGGGGAATGGCGAGACTCCTGCGGGAAAAGAGTGCTTGGTGAGACCCCGCAGGACGCAGTCCGAGGAGGCTCACCGCGCTCCCGTGGAAAGCGAGTTATTCCCCGCAGCCCCCATCCACTCAAAAAACATCTCGAAACTGACTCTCCCACAATCCTGCCAGATAGTTAAATAAGGAATTATAAGAAATTGAATAATAATTCATAAAAAAAGCTTACGGAATATTTCCGTAAGCTTTTTAAGGAGTGGCTCGGGACGGAATCGAACCGCCGACACACGGATTTTCAGTCCGTTGCTCTACCGACTGAGCTACCGAGCCATAATCAATTTATTTATTACCATTCGACATTAAAACCTAATGAGGCCATCACATTACGTGTGTATTCGACTACCTCAAATGGTATAATGAAAATGGCGGTCCGGACGGGACTCGAACCCGCGACCTCCTGCGTGACAGGCAGGCATTCTAACCAACTGAACTACCGGACCAAACGGCTTGTTCACCGCAACGATAACTATCGTACCATACAGAATAGACGTAAGCAATAGTAATTTTACTAGAAACATATATTTTCTCCCTGAATTCTGTTCATCAAAAAGAAAGGAGGGTTTGTTTGAAAAAGGTTTTTCGTTACATTATTCTCGTCCTTATCCTTTTATTTGTCTCCATTATTGGTTTTTTGAAGCTGAACCCACCGCTTACTCATGGGTCAATCGGTACAACAGAAGATAAGCAGACTGTCATTGTCGCACTTGGTAACAAGAGCTTACTTGGAAGCATCCAGATCACTGATGTTTCTATCAATAACAACCAAAAACCCACTAATATCAAGATGCAGATCAGTGATTCTGAAAAAGGTTTCATGATTACCGACACATACGCGCTTGTAGAAGATGCGTATGCCATCAATGAATATGAAACCATTCCTCTCGCCCCTGACACTTCGCCACTAGCCTCTAAAGCAATGGCTGCGTCACCTGATACCTCACCAACGACGATCTACGGTTTGAGCATTACCGAAGAGTCCTCGATTGAAAGTATTAAATTGACGTATCGCTTTTTTGGGCTGATTTTCTTTAAAACGATCCAAGTATAAAAGACGCGCCTGCAGGCACGTCTTTTATTTTTTCCGCTCCATTTCATTCAATAAAGAAGAAGGGTCGTTGGAGTCGATAAAAAGTTCACGGTTATCCTCAGGTACAAATCCTGCTTTTATTGCGTGTTCAATGAGCTGAACGAGCGGAGCGTAGTAATCCCCAATGTTGTATAGGGCGAGCGGTTTTGTATGAAGGCCGATTTGAGCCCAACTGACCGTTTCAAAAAGTTCTTCAAACGTACCAAAACCTCCGGGGAGAGCGATAAATCCGTCAGCCAATTCGCTCATCTTCGCTTTTCTTTCATGCATAGTTCCTACTTCAATCATTTCTGTTAAGTTGGGGTGGACGATTTCCTTGTCAAAAAGGTGACTTGGCATAATGCCCGTCACTTTCCCCCCGCTATTCAGAACCTGATCAGCTAAGACACCCATTAAACCACTTTTAGCACCGCCATAGACCAGTTCAATGTCCTTAGCGGCCAGGCATTCTCCCAAGGCTTCCGTTTTCTCTATAAAAACCGGGTCATTCCCTGCGCTTGACCCAGCAAAAACACAAATACGTTTCACGTGAAACACTCCTCTTCTTGTTCATCTATGTAGAGTTTACCCTAACAAACGCTTATACAATTCTCATCCCTGCTGACTTTTGTAAAAAAAGCCCGGCTTTGTAAGCCAGGCTTTCCTATTATTCACTATATACACTACGAACAACGTTTGTTTGTGCACGGTCAGGGCCAACAGAGAAAATAGACAACGGAATGCCTGTCAGCTGAGACACACGCTCAATGTAATGGCGGGCGTTCTCAGGAAGGTCGCTCAGCGTTTTAGCGTCTGTGATGTCTTCCGTCCAGCCTGGCATTTCTTCGTAAACAGGCTCACATTCGGCAAGGACTTTCAAACTTGCCGGGAACTCTTCCATGATTTCCCCTTTGTATTTGTATGCCGTACATATTTTCAGTGTTTCAATACCTGTCAGTACATCAATAGAATTCAAAGAAAGATCCGTAATTCCACTTACACGACGTGCATGACGGACAACGACACTATCAAACCAGCCCACACGGCGAGGACGTCCTGTCGTCGTACCATATTCGCGTCCTACTTCGCGGATTTGATCTCCGACTTCGTTCTCAAGCTCAGTCGGGAAAGGTCCATCTCCCACACGTGTTGTGTAAGCTTTCGAAACACCAACAACGTGTTTAATTTTCGATGGTCCCACACCAGAACCGATCGTTACGCCACCTGCAATTGGGTTAGAAGAAGTAACAAATGGATACGTTCCCTGATCAATATCAAGCATAACTCCCTGGGCCCCTTCAAAAAGAACACGACGGCCATCGTCCAATCCATCATTCAATACAACAGACGTATCGCAAACATAGGAAGCAATCTTTTGCCCATATTCATAGTATTCATCAAGAATTTCTTCCACCGTAAATGGTTCTGTTTCATATACTTTTTCAAAAAGACGATTCTTCTCAGCAAGGTTCTGTTCAAGCTTCTCACGGAAGCTTTCTTTATCAAGTAAATCGGCAATACGGATTCCGGTACGAGCCGCCTTGTCCATGTAAGCAGGACCAATTCCTTTTTTGGTCGTTCCGATTTTATTCGCACCCTTGTCTTCCTCTTGCAGCGTATCTAATTTCAAGTGATACGGAAGAATGACATGAGCACGGTTGCTGATGCGCAGATTATCTGTCGATACGCCTTTGTCATGTAAGTATTTCAATTCTTCAAGCAGCGCTTTCGGATCAATCACCATTCCGTTTCCAAGCACACACGTTTTATCTTCAAAAAAGATCCCTGAAGGAATCAAGTGAAGCTTATATGTGACTCCATCAAATTTTATTGTATGACCCGCATTATTTCCGCCCTGATAACGAGCGACAACTTCGGCATTTTGTGATAAAAAATCAGTAATCTTGCCTTTTCCTTCGTCCCCCCACTGGGTTCCGACTACAACTACAGAAGACATAAGGCACCTCCGCCAAAAATTTGTTAAATATGTTATCCATCGTCAGTTTACCAATTCACACCTCGCAAGTCAACGCTAAAACCGAACATTAAATTATAATTTTATAATTATTGTTCGATTATAAACCAGAACTTCATAACTCTCGATATAATCTGCTTTCTTGTCATAGGATGTTCGGGAGAGTTAAAGCGAATCCAACTCTTATGGGAAAGTTTCTTTGACAATGAATACCTTATTTTTAACATAAAAGCACAAGATTAACTAATATTTACATTAATACTTAAAATAACTTGTTTTTAATTGATTTCAATTAAAATTTTACTTATAATCACTTATAAGAGCAACATTGGAAGGAGAATTCGATGTATCAGGAAGAACGTCTGATTGGAGTCATACAATTTTTAAAAGAAAATCGTAGGATTTCCATTGATCAAATGTGTGAGATGTTTGATATATCCAGAGACACAGCAAGACGGGATTTAGTAAAGTTAGAGGAACGAAAAGCGATCGTTCGTACACGCGGGGGAGCCATTCTGCCACGCACACATACAACCATCCAGGATTATTCTCACCGATTGAAGACCGTATCCTTTGAAAAACAGCAGATCGGTAGTAAGGCTGTATCTTTCATTCGGCCAGGAGACAAAATCATTCTGGATACATCCACGACCGTTCAGGCATGTGCGAATCAAATACGCCCGATGGACATCACAGTCATTACAAATTCGATTCACCAGGCAGAAATTTTATCGAACGTTGAAAGCGTGTCCATTCAGTTGCTTGGTGGTTTTCTCCAAAAGGAGCATCAATTCCTTTATGGAGCTTCCGTCATTGAACGTTTAAAAAGTTACCATGTGGATCAGGCGTTTATCGGAGTGGTAGGAATCTCTGATTCAGGACTCTCGATTGCCCACGAAGAAGATGGGATGGTCAAACGGAACATGATCAAGCAGGCAGAACAAGTCATCGTTCTTGCAGACCATACGAAATTTGGAGTGACCGAGTTCTTTACTTTCGCAGAACTTGAAGACGTAGATGTCATCATTACAGACCAGCTTCCTGATGAAGAATTTCAGCAAAGACTACAAGAGCATCATGTAGACCTGATTGTTACAGGTGAGGAGGGATCTGACTTATGGACATGATTGCCATTGACTTAGACGGGACACTGTTAAATTCCGAGAATAAAATCAGTCCAGATAATATTCAGGCGATACACCGTGCCAAGGAAGAGGGCGTAGAGGTGGTCATCGCAACAGGAAGGGCAGCATTCGATGTCCGAAACCTGTTCTCCAGCCTTGATCTTCAAACATGGGTGATTGCGGCCAATGGAGCGACCATTCATCGTCCCGATGGTACACTTTTTTCATCCATACCGATGGAGAAGGAAGACGTCACCGAAATTTTAGGGTGGCTGGAAGAAGAAGCGTTCTACTATGAAGCGATTGATGATGAAGCGATCTTAACCCCTCAAAATGGCAGAGAGCTTATGAGCATTGAGCTTGATCGGATTCGTAGTGCTAATCCAAAAGCGGATCTGACAAGCCTGGAAAAGGCAGCTGAAAAACAGTTTAGTCAGTCCGGTTTTTTACATGTAGATTCTTACAAAGAAATTGTAGATAGCAAAAGGAATGTGCACAACATTCTGGCCTTCTCCTTTGAAGAGGGAAAACTCCAAAAAGGATGGGATCGATTCATTGACTATCCTGACCTGACCCTTGTAAGTTCTGCCAACCATAACTTCGAACTGGAACACAGGCTTGCTTCCAAAGGAAATGCCGTCATGAAATTGGCAGAAGAACTGAACCGATCGATAAAAAGGACAGCGGTCATTGGAGACAGCTTGAATGATTTATCTATGATTAAGGTGGCAGGGTACAGCGCCGCGATGGGCAACGCGAAGGATGAAGTGAAAGAGTCCTGCCACTTCAATACGAAAACGAATGACGAAAATGGTGTCGCCCACGCCATTGACTATTTCCTAACCCTATAGGATCATCCATTTCTCAGCGTGACTTTTCGGGAGGCGTGATGAGGGAGATGATATAGATGGCTTCTTTGAGAAGCTGCTCATAAAAAAGACGCTCGAGACTTCAAGTCTCGGGCGTCTTTCTTCTTTAAGCGGGCGGTACATCGGCATCGGAATACCGGTGGTCCAAGTCGACGAACTTGTTGTATTCTTTCACAAAGGCGAGTGAGACCGTCCCCACTGGACCGTTACGTTGTTTGGCAAGGATGATTTCAATAATGTTCTGGTTTTCGGATTCCTGATCGTAATAATCATCACGATAAAGGAACCCAACAATATCGGCATCCTGCTCAATGGAACCAGATTCACGCAAGTCAGACATCATCGGTCGCTTATCCTGTCTTGATTCAACTCCACGGGAGAGCTGGGACAAAGCAATCAAAGGAACATTAAGTTCACGAGCCAACCCTTTTAAGGAACGGGAAATTTCTGATACTTCCTGTTGTCGGTTTTCCTTGGAGTTGGCGCTACCCTGGATCAACTGTAAGTAGTCGATCAAAATCATGCCAAGTCCATGTTCCTGTTTGAGGCGACGGCACTTGGAACGGATTTCACTGACCCGGATCCCTGGTGTATCGTCAATATAAATCCCGGCATTGGATAGACTTCCCATCGCCATCGTCAGTTTGTTCCAATCTTCTGTTTCCATCTGTCCTGTACGGAGACGCTGGGCATCAATGTTTCCTTCCGCACAAATCATACGGGATACGAGCTGATCGGCCCCCATCTCCAAACTGAAGATCGCAACATTCTCATCAGTATGGACCGCTACGTTCTGGGCAATATTCAAAGCAAACGCGGTCTTACCCATAGACGGACGAGCGGCGATGATAATTAAATCATTCCGTTGGAAACCAGAGGTGATATGATCAAGGTCACGGTACCCTGTCGGAATTCCAGTCGTACTTCCATCATTGTGGTGCAACTGCTCAATGTTGTCATAAACGTCAATCAATACATCTTTGATACTTTTGAAAGCACTGGAATTTTTCCTTTGGGAAACCTCGAGAATGTCTTTTTCTGCGGCATTCAATACATCCTCTAAGTCCTCTTCTTCTGAATAGCCCGTCGTTACGATATTCGTAGCCGTACGTATTAAACTTCTAAGGGTCGATTTTTCACTCACAATGCTCGTGTAGTACTGGATATTCGCAGCTGTCGGGACGGAGTTTGCAATATCCGTCAAATAAGAAACCCCTCCGACCTCCTCCAACACCTGGTTGTTAGAAAGAGCTGCCGTTACGGTTACGAGATCGATGGGCTCCCCTTTATCTGAAAGAGAAAGCATCACTTCGAATATTCGCTGGTGACTCGCCCGATAGAAATCTTCAGGAAGAAGATACTCAGCCGCTGTCGACATCGCTTCAGGTTCTAAAAAGACCGCCCCGAGTACCGCCTGTTCTGCTTCTATATTATGGGGCGGGGTACGATCGTTCCACATTTCACTCACTGTTGTTCCTCCTCTGAATCTAAAGCACGGATGGCCCGTCCGTCACAAATAACTATACGTGGTACGGTTATTTTATACATCCTTCCTTCTCGTTATGAAAAAGAGGGATGGGAGCCAGAAATACAAAACAGAAGCGCCCAATAAAATGGATTGGGCGCTTGATCGTTCAGGACTTACTTTTCCTCGACATGGACTTTGATCGTGCCTGTTACTTCTGGATGAAGTTTTACAGGGACGTTCGTATAGCCCAACGTCCGGATCGGATCATCAAGCTCGATTTTACGTTTATCGATTTTAATATTGTGGGATTTCTTCAACTGCTCAGCGATTTGTTTGCTTGTAATGGAACCGAATAGGCGTCCATTATCTCCGGATTTCGCCACAAGCTTCACTTCGAGGTCCGCCAGTGTCTCTTTCAACCGCTTCGCTTCCTCGACTTCTTCCTGTGCTTGCTGCTCGACTTTGGCATCTTTGGCTTTTTGCGCCTGGACATTCCCCTTCGTCGCTTCTACCGCCAAATTGTTCTTCAGGAGGTAGTTGCGTGCGTATCCATCGTTCACTTCTTTAATTTCGCCTTTTTTGCCTTTTCCTTTGACATCCGCTTTGAAAATTACTTTCATTCTGTGTCTCCCCCTTCAAAATACTCATCAATAATATCTTGCAACAATGCTTTTGCATCTTCAATCGTTGTATCTTCAAGCTGCGTAGCTGCGTTCGTCAAATGCCCGCCGCCGTTCATCTTTTCCATAATGACCTGAACATTAATATCTCCGAGAGAACGGGCACTAATACCGATCCGTCCATCCTTCCGTTCAGATATGACAAAGGAAGAAACGATGCCGCTCATGGTCAGTAAAGTATCTGCTGCCTGTGCAATGATGACAGGTCCGTAAGTTTCTCCACGGTCCCCGGTGGAGATCGCAATTCCGTCTCTGTAAACAGAGGCCCGTTCGATCAGCTTACTTCTACGAATATAGACATCTAAATCTTCTTTCATAAACTTCTGGACTTGTACAGTATCCGCTCCCTTAGACCTCAAATACGAAGCAGCATCGAACGTACGTGAGCCTGTACGAAGTGTGAAGCTTTTCGTATCGACGATGATACCTGCGAGCAGGGCAGTAGATTCGAGCATCGACAGTTTCAGTTTTTTCGGCTGGTATTCAAGCAGCTCGGTGACAAGCTCTGCCGTTGATGAAGCGTATGGTTCCATATAAACAAGGGTAGGATCAGCAATGAATTCCTCTGCACGTCTGTGGTGATCGATCACAACGACATGCTCCGTTTTGGATAAAAGCTTCTCCTCGATGACCATGGATGGCTTGTGCGTATCCACAACGACAAGCAATGTCTCATTCGTTACCATCTCTAAAGCATCCTCTGGCGGAATGAAATAATGCCAGAGCTCTTCGTCTTTCTCGATTTCCTCGACCATGCGTTGAACGCCGGTGTCAATATCATCCGGATCGAGGACAATGGCAGCTTTCTTGTCGTTCGCCTGGGCAATTTTCAAAATACCGATCGATGCGCCGACAGAATCCATATCCGGAGATTTGTGGCCCATGATCAGGACTTTTTCACTTGCCTGTACGAGTTCTTTCATAGCGTGGGAAATGACCCGCGCACGTACCCGTGTCCGTTTTTCCATCGGATTCGTTTTTCCACCATAGAAACGGACTTTCCCTGAATCATCCTTGATGGCCACCTGGTCCCCTCCACGGCCCAGGGCCAGATCAAGACTTGATTGAGCCAGTTCCCCCAGTTCCGGAAGGCTGACAGGGCCGACACCAATACCGAAACTTAACGTCAACGGAACATTCTGGTCTGTAATCAATTCACGTACATCATCAAGAATTTCAAACTTCGCTTTTTCCAAGGTGTACAGGATTTTCTGATTCATGACAGCCATGAAACGTTCTTGAGACGTTCGCTTCAAGTAAATGCCATAGTCTCCAGCCCACTTATTCAAAATCGAAGTCACTTGTGAGTTGATATGGCTTTTGGCCGTATCATCCATGCCTTGGGTGATTTCTTCATAATTATCAAGAAAAATAATAGAAAGAACCGTCTGTTCATTTTCATAACGGTTGTGGATCTCCGTCTGCTGCGTCCGATCGAACAAGTAAAGCAGACGTTCATCCCTTTTGATGATTGTCTGAAATTTATAACCGGCTATTGTGATCCAAACTTCATCTTCCTCATCTTTCACACAGGGAATCAGATGATCGGAAAGTCGTTTTAAAGATTCTCCAACAATGGTATCCTCTTCTGTAAACTTGTTCATGTAAGGATTTGCCCACTCGATCATATAATTTTCACTATACAGAACGATTCCGATGGGCATCTCCAACAAGGCTTCTTCGCCGACTTTTTTCACCCTGTAGGATAAAGTCGATATATATTCTTCTGTCTCATTGATCATGTTCTGTTCAGTACGGACACTGTAAAAAATGGACGCAGCTAAAAACAGCGTCATCATCAGTCCGAGCATCCATTGATAGTACCAGATGAAGCCAAGCAGAAAGAGAGAGATCAAATATATGATCCACAAGTGTCCGCTCATCGTTGGTTTTTTAAAAAAATTCGGCATTGCATTCAGCTCCTACCATCTTCTTGAGAGCGATCATTCTTTCTTTTCTTCCACACGTTCCCTCATTGGAAATCCTATATCAATTATACCGATTATTCTCACAAGGTACATGACGATTTGCGGAAGAAGTATAGAAAATACAACCACAAGAATCGGTATAGCTTTTGACCACTTTTTCTTCCATGCGTAGAAAAAGACGAAAGAGAATCCCTGAAGGACAATCAGTGCTCCCGTCAGTATGAATACATTCACGGCAGCTAAGTAAATTAAATCATTTCCATCCATCGTGACATAATTCAAGATCATCGCAACAAAGTAATACCATAAGATCGATGTTGGCAGCTTGAAATTCTTGAAATCTGTGAATCCCATGGACTGATTTTCAATGCGGTTGATCAACTTATAAGTCGTCCATTGGCTGACAAAAGCCATCATCACACCACTCATCGCCAATATACTTGGGACAATATCGGGAATGAATTCAATCAATTGCCCGATTTCAGCCAAATCCGTCTCTACCTCTTCTCCATCGAGAAGTCCTGAGAAAATTCTTTCGAAAGTACCGTATCCCTGGTTCATCCCACTTTTCAGTTCTTCCATTAAATTAACGCCAAGGAAGAGCTGTGTGACCAGGAGAATTCCTAGAAGACCGATGACAAACCCCACAGAGCCAATGGCCAGAGCTTCATAGGATGAGCGTTTGTGGTGCAAAGCAATTCCTAAGAAAAGCCCGCCAATTCCGGCAAGTAAGGTGAAAACAGTAAATACGGGAGCAAATAACAGTGTGAAAATGGTCGCGGCCACAAACATAAGGCCCCCCGCTTTTCCACCATGACGGTAACTATAGTAAATAAATGGAACAGGCAGGATCAATAATAGTAGTGGTCCTATAACCGGCACAAAAATGATTACCAATAACAATAGCAGATATAGGCCGGTCATTAAAGCCCCTTCCGTCAACCTCTTTGTGTCATTCATGATTGATAAAGCACCTCTATTTCTATCGCGCTTGTCTTAACCTCCCTATTTTAACATATCACCCCCTCACACTTCTCGTATCAATTGCTTCCATCCGCTTCTTCTTGGTGATTTTTTCTAATGTTTGTTATGATGAATAAAATTCGATAGAGGAGGGACGCACATGCGCACCGATTACCACGTCCATATGGCGGAAACCGGAAACCTTGATGTCGACTATCTACGAACCTACATAACAAAAGCGAAAGAAGAAGGAATCGAAGAATTAGGCATATCTGAACATGCGTATTTCTTTCAGGAAACACGCGACATTCTCTCCAACCCATGGGTGGAGAACCGTCGTACGCTGGACTTTAAAACCTACCAAAAGATGTTTGATGAAGCATACAAAGCAGAACTTCCAATCAAAATGGGCATTGAAATGGATTACATGCCAGGAAAAGAAAAAGAAATGGAAGCCTTCATATCGTCCCATCCTTTCGATTACGTGATCGGTTCGGTCCACTGGATCGATGAATGGGGCATCGACCTTGCGATTTACCGGGATGAGTACGAAAAACGGGATATGAAAGACGTGTATCAGCAATACTTTGACCGTGTCGTCACCCTTGCTGAGTCCGGACTTTTTGATTTTGTCGGTCATATCGATGTCATCAAAGTTTTCGGATACCGCCCAGATGACGAAGAATTTTTGAAAGAACAATACAAACGCGCAGCAAAAGCTCTCGCAAAAACAGATACGTGCATAGAAATCAGCACGGCAGGCTTGCGGAAGCCTGTTGGAGAACTCTACCCCGATCCGACGCTTCTGCAAATGTGTAAAGATGAGGGTGTTGGAATCGTTCTCTGCTCAGATGCCCACAAACCGGACCATATCGGTTACCGTTATGAGGAAGCCATTGATCTGGCAAAATCCGTCGGATACAAAGAAGTCCATACCTTCTCCAACCGAAAACGCCAGGTGCACCCCATTGGGTGATCTCCGTTTTAAAAAACGATTCGGCCTCGAAGAAAAAGATGAATCAAACGGGAAAATTACGTCTTGAATCAATTACTGAAGTCCACACAATTTTCTTTTTAATGAAGGTTAACGTAAAAAGCTCAACGTCGGTGTGACGTTGAGCTTTTTTTTAATATAGAATCGGTGCACCAGGTCCTACAGGGATTCCTAAAAGTACCCACACGAGCAATAGCAGCAGCCAGCCGAGTAAGAAGGCGACGGAATAAGGAATCATCATGGAAATGAGTGTACCAATCCCTAGTTTCTTATCGTAGCGCTGAGCGAACGCGATAATGACCGGGAAGTATAGAAGCAGCGGTGTGATCATGTTTGTCACAGAGTCTGCGATTCGATAGAGCAATGTTGTAAACTCCGGAGAATAGCCCAGGTTCATCATGATGGGAACGAACACAGGAGCTAAAATCGTCCATTTAGCTGAAGAACTTCCAATGAAGAAGTTGACGACCATCGTCAGTCCAATGAACGTTAAGATAAGCCCAATGCCATCAAATCCTGTAGAGTTCAAGAAGTCGGCACCACGAAAAGCGATGACCGTTCCTAAATTCGTTTCACGGAAATACGCAATAAACTGACCTGCCGTAAACGCAAGAGCAATATAACCGCTCATGGTTGCCATTGTTTTTCCGAGCAGTTTAGTAAGGTCTTTGTCACTTGTAATTTCTTTCGTAACCATACCGTAAATTAAGCCCGGAACAAGGAATAATAGGAAGATGACGAAGACCAAAGCGCTGAAAAATGGCGATTCGATATAAGCGCCGTCCCCACGTAAAGGACCGAAAGACAAGTATGCCATGAGGGCAAACGTAATCAGGAATCCAATCCCCGCAAGACGCATTCCTTTTTTCTCAAGAGCAGTCAACGCATCGATGTCCCCCTCCTGATCCCCTTCATACTTACCAAGTCGCGGTTCCACAATTTTCTCAGTCACGAGCGTCCCAATAAACGTGATGAGAACAACTGAAACGGCGGCGAAAAAGTAGTTCATCGTGACCGTAATCGTTTCTGCATACGCAGGGTCAATCGTACGGGTAGCCTCAGCAGTCAACTCCTGAAGAATGGCATCTGTAGAGGTGAGCGCAAGGTTGGCACCAAAACCACCTGAAACACCTGCAAAGGCAGCAGCAAGTCCAGCAAGTGGATGTCGCCCAAGTCCTAAGAAAAGAACAGCTCCAAGTGGGGGAAGTACCACATAACCAGCGTTAACTGCCACACTGGACATAACTCCGGCAAAAACTAAAGCAGCCGTCAATAATTTTTGAGGAAAGGAAAAGACAATTCCCTTTAAAGAAGCATTAATCAAGCCTGTCTGTTCAGCTAGGCCAATACCGAGCATGGTTACAAGGACCGCTCCAAGCGGTGGAAACCCGATAAAGTTTTCGACGGCACTGTTAAATATATAGTCCAGTCCGCTCAGACTGAACAGGTTTTTCACCTCTACAGCTTCCCCTGTCGTCGGGTTCGTGACAGATACACCCGCAAATACCCCAGAAATAATAACGACAATAAATGCTAATATAGCAAACAGCAACAATGGTGATGGAAGCTTATTCCCCAGCCATTCGATGCCATCTAAAATACGAAATAAAAACCTGCGACCAGATGAAATCTCTGTTCTGTTTTCCTTCATTATATCCCCTCCCTACAAAGTCGATGAATTAAGTCGGGATTAAATTTAACAAGAGAAAGTTTCAAAGTCAAAGCTTTTGTTCCAGGTTTTACAAAAGTATAAAATATAACCGCTTTTGTTCCATAATAAAAAGACAAACTTGTCGAAGTTTGTCTTTTTATTGATTGAGGCATATCTCTAAATGAGCGGATCCCATTTGAATTCCATTAAATCGTCAAACACTGCACTTGCTTAATATCTGCAATTTGAGCAAGCTTTTCATTACAATCTCCATCTACCGGTCTATCTACCGTAAGCACCATAACAGCTTCTCCACCTTCGTTCGTACGTCCCACCTGCATCGTTGCGATGTTGATCGCATGTTCAGCAAGTAAACTTCCCACGCGGCCAATCGCGCCTGGCTGGTCGGTGTGGCGAATGACAACAAGATGCCCCTCTGGAACTACGTCGATGGAATACTGATCAAACTGCACAATACGTGCACCTAAACCATTCAGCAGCGTACCCGCGAGGCTGCGCTTTTCCTGATCGGTTTCGATCTCTACAGTAATTAAGTTCGTGAAACCTTTCGTTTGGGTCGACTTCTGCTCATTCACCGTAATCCCTTTATCTGAAGCTGTCTTGAATGCATTAACATCATTCACACGTTCACCAATATGGCGTTTCAAGATCCCTTTGACAGCGATCCGTGTGAGAGGCATTGTATCAACCTCGAGCAACTCGCCACTATAATAGACATTCACACGTTCAAGCGTACCTTCTGCCACTTTTGATAAAAAGACGCCCAAACGTTCAGAAAGCTTGAAGTAAGGGGAGAGCTTCTCCATCATTTCTGAAGAAACAGAAGGGAGATTAACCGGATTTTTCACCGTTCCCCCTCGCAATAGTTCCAGCACATCAAAACTGACGTCTGTCGCGACATTTTCCTGAGCTTCAATTGTACTTGCCCCGAGGTGCGGGGTGGCAATTACTTCCGGCAAGGATAACAACGGGTGCTCTGTCGCAGGCTCCTCTTCAAAGACATCAAGCGCGGCCCCCGCGATTTTTCCTGATTGGACCGCTTCAAATAGTGCATTTTCTTCTACAATTCCTCCACGGGCGCAATTTAAAATGCGCGCGCCTGTCTTCATCATGGCAATAGCCTCTTCGTTGATCAGATGCTTCGTTTTTTCAATCAAAGGGGTGTGAACAGTCAGGAAGTCTGCCTGTTTGAGCACTTCCTCTAAAGTCCCGTGCGTAACTCCTGCTTTTTCTGCTTTTTCTTCATTCAAGAATGGATCGAAGGCAACCACTTTCATGCGGTGACCTTTAGCACGCTGGGCAACTTCGCGACCGATACGGCCGAACCCGACAATGCCGAGTACTTTATCTTTCAACTCCACCCCAACGAATTTTTTACGTTCCCACCGTTTTTGTTGCAGTTGATGATAGGCTTGTGGAATGTTACGCGCTAACGACATGAGCATCGCCATCGTGTGTTCGGCTGTCGAAATCGTATTCCCATCTGGAGCATTTACGACAATGACGCCGTTTTCCGTTGCTGCATCGAGATCGATGTTATCCACCCCTACACCTGCACGGCCGATGATCTTCAAGTGAGGAGCGTGTTCAATGACTTCCCTAGTCACTTGTGTCTGACTTCTTACGATAAGCGCTTCTGCCGATCCTATTTCCTCCAACAGTTGCTCATGGGATAAGTTCGGATTCATAACAGTTTCGATATCTTCCGCCTCTAATAGAGGTCTGATTCCATCTTCACTCAATGGATCACTAATCAATACACGATGCATCTTTATTCCTCCCTTGTACGATCCAGGTAGGCGGCTTGCGCAGCTGCGACACCCGCTCCCGGTTCGAATTCATGACCTAAACGTTTCAAGACAATTTCTAGAATACCTATATATTGAAGAACATTGGCAGGACGGGAGTATCCCATGTGTCCAATCCTGAAAATTTCACCCTTCATATGCTTTTGTCCGCCAGCTAAAATAAGTCCGAACTCTTCATTCGCCACTTTTCGAAGTTGTTCCGCCTCAAAGGATTCTGGTCGAATGGATGTTACGGTCGATGAAGCATCCTCATCAGAGACCAACAAAGGAAGGTTTAAGGCACGACAAGCGTTCCGTGTCATTTCCTTCATCGTTTGGTGCCGTTCAAAAACCCGATCTAAGCCTTCCTCTTCGAACAATTCAAGGACCTGCTGGAGTCCGAAAAGAAGAGAAAGAGCAGGGGTGAAAGGCGTTTGTCCTCCTTCAAGCTGTTGACGGTATTTCCGTAAATCTAAGTAAAAACGAGGGCGCGGATTTTCTTCAATGACAGACCAAGCCTTATGACCAACAGCTAAAAATGCGAGCCCCGCAGGAAGCATCATCGCTTTTTGTGAACCTGAAACTAAGATATCGATTCCAGACTGATCCATCTTCACTTCGGAACCACCAATAGAAGAAACCCCATCGACGATGACAAGAGCTGAACTGACGTTTTTCACACGCTCGGCGACCTTTTCCACGGGATGCATGACTCCGGTCGATGTTTCACAGTGTGTCAGGAACACAGCCTTGGTATCCGGGTGGTTCTGAAGCGTTTCTTCCACTTGGGAAACTTCTACCGCTTTTCCCCACGATACTTCTATGCGTACCACATTTAATTCATACGTCTCACAAATCTGGGCAAATCGATCACCGAATGCTCCGGCTACGACGACGATTACTTTATCGCCGGGCTTTGTTGTATTTACAACAGAAGCTTCCAAAGAGGACGTACCACTTCCTGTAACGATCAATACCTCACCCGAAGTCCCGAACACCGGCTTTAGTCTTGGAGCAATATGATGAATCAAATCCTTGGCTTTTCCACCACGGTGTCCGATCATCGGCTGATTCATGCTCCGTTCTACACTCGGTGGAATCGGCGTTGGACCAGGGGTGTGCAGCAAATCCCATTCACGTTTCATACTTCTTTCAACCTCCTCTATATTCCGCGATTCACTTTTCTCCTTAGATCCTTTTATGCTTTAGAAAAGCAATGATATTCTCTAATCCTATCAAAGAAAGAACCATTGTCAATTAAATTAGAATATTCCGTTTATCGACGTTTTTTTCTTATTTTTATCGAATAAAGGACTTTGATTTTTTTCTTTTTTATCTGTATAATTCAAAAAGTAATTATTTTTAGAAAATTAAAAATAGGGGGAATACACTTTGAGAAAGCATCTATTAGTGTTAATGGCACTGATGTTCGCACTGCTCCTTGCAGCTTGCAGCGGGGGAGACAGCGAAACATCAACAGACACAGGTGAAGAAAACTCAGACGAAACAACGGAACAGTCAGAAGAAGGAGAAGCTTCCGGAGATCAAGAGATTACCGTAACAGCGAAAAGTGAGATTCCTAGCATGGATCCATCTTTAATCACCGATTCGGTCGGTTTCCAGTGGGCTGGAGAAACTTATGAAGGGCTCTACCGCCTGGATGAGAACAGTCAGCTTGTAGATGGAATGGCAGAAAGCTCCGAAGTAAGTGAAGATGGACTTACATGGACTTTTAAATTGCGTGATGCAGAATGGTCCAACGGTGACCCTGTCACAGCACAAGACTTCGTATATGCATGGAGAAGAGCGGTAGATCCAGAGGTTGGCTCTGAGTACGGCCCTTACTTCCTTGGAGGCATCATTAAAAATGCCCAAGCCATCAGTGACGGTGAAGCAGAACTCGAAGATTTGGGTGCCACTGCAGAAGATGATAAAACTCTTGTCGTTGAACTTGAAAAACCTGTCCCATACTTCAAGTCCATGACGGTATTCATTACCTTCATGCCTTTGAATGAGAAATATGTAGAAGAACAGGGCGACAAATTTGCTACAGAAGCTGAATATACAATTTCTAACGGGCCATTCCAAATGACAGAGTGGAACCACGGCGAAGGCTGGACCGTTGAGAAAAGTGATACGTATTGGGATGCAGACACCGTACAATTAGAAACGATCAATGCAAAAGTCATTAAAGAAGTTTCTACAGGGGTCAACCTTTATGACACTGGTGAAATCGATCAGACTGAACTGAACGCTGAATTCGTTGACCAGTACCGCACGAGCGATGCTTTCAACGTGGCGGAAAAACCATACTTATACTTCTTCAAGTTCAATCAGGAAAATAATGAAGCTCTTGCAAATGTAGACGTTCGTAAAGCCATTTCCTATGCAATCGACCGCCAGTCCCTCGTTGACGTCATCTTGAACGATGGTTCTGTACCGGCGGAAGGCTACGTTCCATCCAACTTCGTATCAATGCCGAACAGTGACCAGGACTTCCGTGAAGCTCAAGGTCCATTGGTTGAATATAATGTAGAGAAAGCAAAAGAACATTGGCAGAAAGGCCTGGAAGCACTGGGTACCGATTCTGTTGAAATCGAATTGCTGGGTGATGATACAGGAACTTCCAAGGACGTCCTTGCATACTACAAGAACCAACTGGAAGAAAACCTTGAAGGTGTAACTATCAAATTGATGGAAGTACCATTCAAAGAACGTGTTCGTCGTGACAACGAAGGCGAATTCGAGATGGAAGCTGCTACATGGGGACCAGACTATGTGGATCCGAACACATACCTGAACATGTACCTTACAGATGGTCAGAACAACAATATGGGGTACTCCAGTGAAGAATATGATGCGTTGATTGAAAAGGCAAACGGCGAGTATGCCCAAGAGCCTGAAAAACGTTTTGAAACATTCTTAGAAGCTGAAAAGCTGCTACTCGAAGAAGATCAAGCAGTAGCACCAATCTATCAGGATGCAAAAGCTCAGCTTTTCCGTCCATCCATCAAAGGTGTCTTTACAACAGCAACAGGTCCAGAATTCGAATTCAAATGGGCTTATGTAGAAGAATAAACGAGTCTATAAAACGGCAGGGAAATCTCCCTGCCGTTTTTTTACATTGCCAGTCTTGAAATCCACCCTCTATTCGCGATATAGTCTCTTAAGATATGAAAAAAGAAAGGGATGGATGGACATGAAGCGCATCTATGTGAGGTCGATGTATTATATGATAGGCATTATCATCATGACGCTTGGCATCGCCTTAACAATCCAGTCTGCACTGGGGACGTCTCCATTTGATGCTCTTCTTGTCGGTCTGCACCGGACTTTCGGTTTGACGATCGGAAGCTGGGAGATCGTTGTCGGTTTCAGCATGATTGTATTTAACGCCATTGCTGAGAAAAGACGCCCCGAGCTCCTTGCCCTGGCGACGTCTCTTTTAACAGGAGTCGGCATTGATTTTTGGGTTTTTACCGTACGTGATACCATCCACCCAGACGTATTCTGGACACAGTTGATCTGTCTTGTACTTGGAATGGGCATTGCAGGTTTCGGTATTGCGCTTAATCTTCAGGCCGATTTCGCCCCGAATCCATTCGACCGTATGATGCTCGTGGTCAGTAAACTCACCGGCTGGAACGTTTCCATCTCGCGAGCGCTCATCAGCATCCTTCTTGTGATTCTCGCCTTCTTCTTCAGCGGAGCGATCGGCATAGGGACGGTATTAATCACCCTGTTCAGTGGTCCAATCATCCAAGGGTTCATGGCGCAAATCAACAGATTCGATCGGCACCTGCAGCCCGTAGCCCCTTCCTGTTCATAAACAAAAAGGGTAGGGGGCTAGAAATAAATCGTCTGGAGGAAGAGGAACCATCCAAATTCCAGAGTGATTGCTCACCTCATAGATACTGCCCTGCAGAGCATCTGTCCAATAGTAAAAAGAAGCGGAATCACGAGGTGATTCCGCTTCTTTTTTATAACTCGCCTTGAGGTCCAAAAAATTCATAATGAATGCGATCTTGAGAAATGCCCCAGCGGTTCAACATGCCATAAACAGCCTTCATGAATCCTTCCGGTCCGCAGAAATAAAATTCTGCGTCTTCAGGAGCAACCGTCTTCAGCCAATCAAGTGTGATATAGCCTTCTGAAGTGTGCAGTCCTTTCAATCGATCTTGATCTTCGGGCTTTTCATATATGAGATGAGTCATCCCTGGTTTTGACTCTTCCATTTCCTCTTTAAATGCATGGACGCGTCCATTTCTAGCCGCGTGGATAAAACGAACCTCACGATCCGGCTGAACCTTCTCTGCATATTTCCACATGCTCATCAAAGGAGTGAGACCGACACCGCCACTAATTAAAACGAGCGGACGTTCCGTATGGTTATCCAAGCAAAAGTCGCCTGCAGGGGCACTGACAGGGATTGAATCCCCAGGGTTCACTTGATCATGCAGCCAGGAAGAAACCTTGCCATCAGGATGGTCCAAGAGTCCTTGCTCTTTTTTAACACTAATTCTGTAATATGATTTTCCCGGGGCATCAGAAAGGCTGTACTGCCTTAGGTGCGTATAGGTTTCCCCTGTAATTTCTGCCCTGATGGTTAAATACTGTCCAGGTTTGTAATCAGCTAGAGCCTTACCATCCTTAGGTTCCAGGTAGAAAGAAGTAATCTCATCACTCTCTTTAACCTTATCCACCACATCAAATAAGCGGTATCCAGTCCATCCGCCTTTTTGCTGTTCTGCTTCCTCGTACAAATCTTTCTCTACTCCTATAAAAGCATCCGCAATGACTCCGTATGCTTTCCCCCATGCTTCAATAATATCATCAGTGGCCGCGTCCCCAAGAACCTCTTTGATGGCTTTTAATAAGTATTCTCCTACAATCGGGTAATGTTCAGGTTTCACATTTAAGCTACGATGCTTTTCTGCAATTTGTTTAACACGCGGCAGAATAACTTCCAGTTGATCAATGTATTGTGCTGCAGCGTAGACGGTATTCGCAAGTGCTTTTGGCTGATCTCCCGCCCGCTGGTGTGTCTGATTGAATATGTTCTTCAGCTCTGGATGATTTTCAAACATCCGTTTGTAAAAGTGAGTCGTAATCGCTTCCCCATGTTCTGCTAATACAGGCACGGTTGATTTAATCGTCTTTATCGTTTGTTGATCGAGAATTTCAGTCGCCTTTGTAGACATACTTTAAAACCCCTTTTTAATTGGTGTATTTTATATACATCTTTATTATAGAGAGTTCACCCTTATAAAAGCAATATTCAAAATACATCTTTTGTGACAGAAAACAAAACATTCCTCTAAGTAAGACAGTCATAGCGGTTTATGATAAGATAATAAAAAAACAAGAATGAGGGTTTATATAAATGCGTCTCAAGAAATACACCGATTACGCTTTGAGAGTCCTGATTTTTACCGCATCGAAACGCAATGGTGAGCTCGCAAATAAAAAGGAGATTTCAGAGGTTTTCAACATCTCCGAAAACCATTTAGGGAAGATCATCCACGAATTGAATAAATTAGAGCTGATCGAAACCCTCCGGGGACGGTCGGGCGGCATCCGTCTGGCAAAAGAACCGGCAGAGATCAACATAGGAAACGTTGTCCGTGCTATGGAAGATGACTTCCACCTGCTCGAATGCTTTGACTGTGCCACTAACTATTGCGTCATCACCCCGGCTTGTAAGCTGAAAGGCGTTCTCCACGAAGCCTTACGAGCCTTTCTAAACGTATTAGATAAATATACACTGGAAGACCTGCTGACGAACAAACAAGAGCTGAGAGCCTTAATGGGACTCAAATAAAAATAAAAAACCCGGCTGCTTTTCCAATTTCGGAGAAGCAGCCGGGTTTTTAAATTGGGAAAACTATTTATTGCGTAATAGCTCCCGATTGTGGAAGACTGCCATATACATAAATAAAAATAACAAAAAACCCCTTGATAGCTCGTTAGAGCTATCAAGGGGTTTGCTGCGCTACTCTTACTCTGTAGTGTAAGGAAGTAGGGCCATTGTACGAGCGCGTTTGATCGCTTTCGTCAATTTACGCTGATATTTTGCAGACGTTCCAGTTACTCGACGAGGAAGAATTTTTCCACGGTCAGAGACGAAACGTTTTAGCAAATCCACATCTTTAAAGTCGATGTGTGTGATTCCGTTAGCTGTGAAGAAACACACCTTTTTACGTTTTCCGCGTCCACGACGTGCCATGTAGCATTCACTCCTTTTTATTTAGAATGGTAAATCATCATCTGATATATCGATTGGCTCCCCATTATCTGCGAATGGGTCGTCATTTCGTTGTTGGTTATTGTTATTATTAGAACCGAAGTTGTTTCCTGATGGTTGTTGATTCTGATTTGGTTGGAATCCTGAACCTCCACGGTTACCGCCACCTTGGGAAGCACCTTTGGATTCTAGGAACTGCACGCTATCTGCAACAACTTCTGTTACAAATACACGCTTACCTTCTTGGTTATCGAAGCTGCGGGACTGTAGACGTCCATCAACACCGACAAGACTACCTTTACTCATAAAGTTAGCCAGGTTCTCAGCCGCTCGTCTCCAAACGACACAGTTGATGAAATCGGCATCGCGATCTCCTGAGTTGTTGGAAAAAGGACGGTTTACGGCGATTGTAAAGTTGGCGACAGCTACTCCGTTTGGCGTATAGCGTAAATCAGGATCCTTCGTCAATCTGCCGGCTAATACGACACGATTTAACATCAGAACCACTCCTTATTTGTCATCTTCGCGTACAGCGATGTGGCGGATAATATCATCCGTGAACTTCGCTTGACGGTCGAATTCGTTGATTGCATCACGTGTACCTGTGAAATCAACTGTTACATAGATCCCATCACGGTAGTCGTTAATTTCGTAAGCAAGACGACGCTTGCCAACTTCTTTAACTTCTTCAATCTCCGCTCCGTTATCTGTTAGGATTTTGCTGAAACGATCTTTGACAGATGTTTTCGCTTCCTCCTCGATGTCTGGGCGGATGATATACATGATTTCGTATTTTCTACTCATCCGTTTTCACCTCCTTATGGACTTGACGGCTCCTTTTCTATCAAAGGAGCAAGGAGTAATCTTCATTTAATTACTCACAATTTAGTATTGTACCAAAGTTGTCCAAGATTTACAACCTTTTAACGGAAGGATCCTCGCTTATACGTTGAAACGGAAATGAATAACGTCGCCGTCTTTCACCAAATACTCTTTACCTTCTAAACGTACACGACCACGATCGCGGGCAACAGCCATGGATCCTGCATCTACGAGATCATCATATGAAACCGTCTCCGCACGGATGAACCCTCTTTCGAAATCTGTGTGAATGATACCGGCTGCCTGTGGAGCGGTCATGCCTTCTTTAAATGTCCAAGCACGGACTTCCTGCTCACCAGCAGTAAAGTATGTGGCAAGCCCGAGCAAGTTATAGGTGGCTTTGATCAGTTGATCAAGACCGGATTCTTCAATACCAAGATCTTCAAGAAACTCTTCTTTTTCTTCGTTATCAAGCTCAGCGATTTCAGACTCGATTTTTGCACAAACCACGATGACTTCTGCGTTTTCCTTTGCTGCAAATTCGCGAATTTGTTTCACTCGATCGTTGTCTGCTTCCCCGATTTCATCTTCACTTACATTCGCCACATAGAGGATAGGCTTTGAAGTTAATAGATGAAGGCCTTTAACGATCTTTTCTTGATCGCTGCTGAATTCGACGGCACGGGCAGGGGTTTCTTCCTCCAGTGCATCTTTCAGTTTTTCAAGCACCGCATACTCGGCCAATGCTTCTTTATCTTTTTGACGTGCCATTTTAGCGACACGATCCATGCGCTTCGACACGGTTTCAAGGTCCGCCAAAATCAGCTCAAGGTTGATGGTTTCAATATCCGTGATCGGATCAACCTGACCGGATACGTGAGTGATATTTTCATCTTCAAACGCTCGTACCACGTGACAAATCGCATCCACTTGACGAATGTGAGACAAGAACTGGTTTCCTAGTCCTTCCCCTTTACTCGCGCCTTTGACGATTCCTGCAATATCTGTGAATTCAAAAGCTGTCGGTACAGTTTTCTTAGGGTTCACAAGCTCGGTCAGCTTCTCCAGACGACTATCCGGAACTTCCACGATCCCGACGTTCGGATCAATTGTGGCGAACGGGTAGTTGGCAGACAAAGCGCCTGCTTGTGTAATTGCGTTAAATAACGTAGATTTCCCTACGTTCGGTAAACCTACGATTCCTGCTGTTAGTGCCATATGAGACTTTCACTCCTTAAGGATTTACATACATGCATGTTAGTCCACTTAATTATAGATTCTGTACTTGAAAATAACAACCTATGCAAAAACGGGAAAGCTTCGGTCGTTTCTCCTAAAAAACTCCTTTTTCTACAGTAACAAATTCAATATTTATTGAAAAAGAGAAGAAGAACAATCTTTTCATTGAGGTTTGCAAAAACTTTATCATATTGGTTTTCACGCATTTGGGTGCCTCATATCGGGTGCCAGGCACCATAGAAGAAGATCCGGTGCCTGGCACCGACAAGCGGGTATCGTGTACCAGGCTTTCTGTTCATAAATTCACAAGAAAGCTGCATAAGAAAATCCCCCTCTGAATTTCAGAAGGGGAGGGGATCATTCACTTGTTTCCAGCACCTTTTTCAACTTCGTTTCGAATTTTTTGCGAGGAACGAGAACGCTGTGGCCGCACCCCTCACATTTAATTCGGATGTCTGCACCCATACGGATGATTTTCCAACGATTCTCTCCGCAGGGGTGAGGTTTTTTCATCTGAACAACATCATTCAACTCATAGGATTTATCCGCCATCAGGAAACTCCTCCTTTTTCTCCATGATTAATGGGATCATTCGGCTCTTCGTCACGTGAATACATCACCATACGAGGGAATGGAATCTCGATTCCTTCCGCATCGAGTCTATTCTTCACTTCTTTGCGGAGGACTCTTGCCATGGCCCAGTGCTCCATCGGGTTCACTTCACAAATGATACGCATAACGACATCCGATGCGCCAAGCGTCTGAACGCCCAACAATTCAGGGACATTTAATATCGATTCATAACGTTCCGGCATTTCTTTCAACAATTCCTGAATCACTTTTTCTGCGGCTTCAATGTCTTCCTCGTAAGCGATACTTACATCAACAACGGCAATGCTGTTATGGATGGAAAAGTTCGTCACCTGTGTGACATTGCCGTTAGGAAGGATATGAACTTCACCTGTCCATGCCTTCACTTTTGTCGTACGGAGGCCTACTTCTTCAACAAAACCCTCCACACCAGACGTCTGGATATAATCTCCGACAGAAAACTGATCTTCAAAGATGATGAAGAAACCGGAAATGATATCACGGACAAGGTTTTGCGCCCCGAAACCGATGGCAAGCCCTGCCACACCAGCACCGGCAAGCAATGCACCGACTTCAAAGTTGAACGTTTCAAGAATCATGATGAAGGCCATAAAGTACACAACATAAGACATGGTGTTCAAAACCAATTTATTGAGCGTGGCTTCCCTTCGTTCCGTAATCCGAAAAGGACCGCGCCTTTTGTTGGCAAAAAACTGCGTGATGAGTCTCCTTCCAACTCGAATGATTACAAAGGAAACCAATAATATGAGAGCAATTCGTATTGCCCCAAGCGCTATGGTTATCCAAAGGTCAGGCCCGGTTACATAGGCCACAATTTCATCCCATTGTGTTTTTGCGTCTTCTACCGCTGTTTTAGCATCCTCTACCACATTAGGCTCGGCCACCACTTTCCCTCCTGTTTCCGACTATGAATATGAAATCTATTTTAACAGGTTTCTAGCGAATTTTGAATCGGGAAAGAATCGGGTATAAAAGAAGGGATACTAAAACATACAGGTTCAGGATGCCGTATAACGGATACAAGTATTCAATGAGCGTTGAGAATCCGAATGATGTAAAAGGAAGCATCAGAGCGATGACTGCCATAGCCAGAATCCAAAGCGGTTGTCTGAGGTATTCTCTGAACCTCGTTACAAGCCCCAGTGTCCCTGAGGCAGCCGTAGTGAAAATTGCGATCCAAAGCATAACGGACATGAAGATCATCATCTCATACGGATAATGTTTTAAAATCGCGAAAAGGGGGATTTCATACAAAATGATGTCTTCCGAAATTTGAATCAGGCTGTTGTTGTATAGGTAAGAGACTGACCCCAGAATAACTCCACTGCCAATGCTTGCAATCCAGATTTCCCCTTTATTTCTCACCTGGTTCCCAATGGCCCCGAGAACAGCGATCAGTGGGAGAATGTTCAATGCCGTAAACGGAAAAGCCGACATCCAGTTGCTCATCTCATGGACATGTCCAAAAAGCGACAGCTCCTGATCCCTGATAAACAAAATCAAAACAAACAGAAGACCTGAGATAAGCAGGGGGAGAACAAAACTGTTTACAATGACGATCCCTTTCACATCCCATACGAACAAAAGAATCAGCGGAATGACAATCGCCAGAACACCGATGCGATAAGAAAAATTGAAGGCCTGCCACGTGGCACCGCTTCCTGCCAGCATGATAACAGTCGTGGTAAAAAGGTAAATGATAATCATCCAGTCATAGACGCCGGTCAAATGTTTCCCGACAACTGCCCGGAGAACCGGCAAATAATGGCCGGTCTGTTTCTTGTAGCTGATATCCAGTATGGCTTTACAAGAAATGATGAACATGAGAGAGAACAAGAGTATCGCCAGGCTGCTATCATGTCCAAAAAACTGCCAAAGTTCCCTTCCAGAAGCATATCCGGCACCGATCATAGTCCCTATGATTAAAAACATCCACTTGAACCCTGCTTTTAACATGGCCGTTCCTCCACATCTATGTATTTGTCACGTATAGAACCGTGGACAACCTTATATACTGTTACTACTATGTGTCTGGAGGAGAAGCTATGAATTTCAAGGACAAGTTTTCAAAAGAAGAGAAACGCGTAAATACGGACGATCCAGCCATGAGCGATTTATTGAGCACTTACTTGCAAGAATGGCTTCCACCTTCCCAAAATATCGTAATCGCCTGTATCGGCACCGACAGATCAACAGGTGATTCGTTCGGTCCTTTAGTCGGTTCGATGCTCCACGATCATGCACTAGAAACGTTCCATATATATGGAACACTTGAAGAACCTTTACATGCATTAAATCTGAAGGAAAGGTTAGCTGCCATCAGGAAAAATCATCCGAATCCTTACATTCTTGCGGTTGATGCCTGCCTTGGAAAATCTTCATCCGTCGGTTCTGTCGTGCTTGGGAAAGGTTCATTAAACCCGGGATCGGCATTAAAAAAAGACCTCCCGCCTGTAGGTCAACTACACATTAGCGGAATGGTCAATGTCAGTGGTTTTATGGAGCATGTGGTCTTACAGAATACAAGACTACATGTCGTGATGCAGATGGCAGCAAAAGTAGCGGCAGCCATCCAGTTAACAGAAGCAAAAAGGAAGCAGGTTCATATGGAAGCCAAGCCTTTCCACACCTTCACCACCTCTTCTGCAAAATTCAAAAAGAGCATTCAATAACGATTAAAACCACTCAGCGATTGTTAAAATGAGGCCCACCGTAAGTAAGGCTGGTAATAAATTCGCGACACGTATTTTAGTTATTTTTAATAAATTCAGTCCGATCGCTACGATCATCAGGCCGCCTGTTGCCGTCATTTCAATAATAAACAGATCGAGCATATGCTGGGGGATCCAGTTATTAATTTGTGTCGCTAAAAGAGCAATGGATCCTTCATAGAGAACGACCGGAATAACGGAAAAAATCACTCCAATCCCAAGTGTTGAAGTCAACACAAGAGAAACAAAACCATCAATAATCGCTTTGGTAACCAGCACTTCATGGTCATTACGTAGTCCACTGTCAAGAGCCCCGATTACGGCGAGAGCACCGATGACAAAAATAAGCGAAGCAGTAATAAAGCCCTGAGCCACGCTTGAGGTTTGATCGGGTTTTGTAAATTTCCTTTCAATCCAACGACCGATGTATTCAAGCTTATCTTCCAGATGTACTGCCTCACCGATCATTGCACCCGAAAGCAGGCTGAGCAGGACAATAACGATGTTTTCCGTTTCCAACGCCATTTGCAAACCGATTAAAAGTACAACAAGTCCCACACCGCTCATGACCGTTTCTTTGAACCGCTCCGGAATTTTCGTGAAAAAAAGCCCTAACAATGTACCGACAAATATACATAAACCATTTACTAACGCTCCAAATAAAACCATTGCACTCTCTCCATTACCTTTTCTTTTTGCTCCTTAAAAAAAGAAAGAACCAGAGATCACTCAAATCTCCAGTTTTTTTATTCTTTATCTGCAAACAAATCGATAATCCGTTCTAAATCTTCATTGTTCGTGAACTCGATTTCGATTTTCCCTTTACGTTTCCCCTTATGGATCTTCACACCTGTACCCAGGCGCTCTTTTAGGTTCTTCTCACGTTCCTGCAAAAAAATATCCCGAGGTTTCTTGTCTTTCTTTTTCGAAGGACGGTTCGTCATGTCATGGATCAACCGTTCCACCTGCCGAACATTCAGAGCCTCTGCTTCAATTTTTTTAACCAGGTCCAATTGTAAATCTTGATCCTTCACACCTAATAGGGCACGTCCATGGCCCATGGATAGGCTGCCTGCATTTATTTTATCTGTCACTGCTTTAGGCAAAGCTAAGAGACGAATAAGGTTGGCAATATGAGAACGGCTTTTCCCTAAGCGTTGGGATAACTCATCCTGGGTTACTCCGAGGTCTTCAATCAATTGTTCGTAAGATTTTGCCTCTTCAATAGGTGAGAGATCTTCTCTTTGTAAGTTTTCAAGCAAAGCAATTTCCATCATTTGTTCATCCGTCATATCCCTGGAAATTGCAGGTACATGCGTGAGACCGGCTTTTTGTGCTGCGCGAAAACGACGCTCCCCGACAACAATTTCATATCCTTTGATGCTTTTTCTCACAATCAAGGGTTGAAGGATGCCGTGTTCGGCAATGGATTGTTTCAACTCTTCCAATGCTTCTGGCTCAAACTGTTTGCGGGGTTGGTAAGGGTTCGGACGACAGTCTTTAATCGCTACGTGTTGAATTTCTTCTGTTGATGTCTGGTTGTTGAAAAAAGCGCCTAAAGCCTCATGGCCTTTGCTACCTAACCCTTTCGCCATTCACAATCACTTCCTTTGCTAAATCTAAATATACTTCTGCGCCACGTGATTTGGCATCATAAAGAATTGCTGGTCTTCCGTGGCTGGGCGCTTCGCTTAAACGTACGTTCCGCGGGATAATCGATCGATAAACACGATCCCTGAAGTATTTCTTTACTTCTTCTATCACCTGGATTCCCAGATTTGTACGGGCATCCAGCATGGTCATAAGTACACCCTCAATCATTAAATCATGGTTCATATGCTTCTGAACGAGCCGTACCGTATTCAAAAGCTGGCTCAAACCTTCCAGGGCATAATATTCACATTGTACAGGAATTAAAACAGAATCGGAGGCGGTCAAAGCATTCAATGTTAGAAGTCCGAGAGAAGGGGGGCAGTCGATAATAATATAATCATAATCACTTTTGATCTCATCCAGCGCTTTTTTCAATTTTACTTCCCGGGAAATAATCGGTACTAATTCTATTTCCGCGCCAGCCAATTGAATCGTTGCTGGAATGGCATCAAGGTTGCTTACAATCGTACTTGTCTTGACATCCTTCGCTTTTACATTATCCACGAGCACGTCATAGACACACCGCTCCATATCTCCTTTTTCTACGCCTATTCCACTCGTTGCATTCCCCTGGGGATCAATATCCACCAAAAGGACTTTATAATTCAAGTGCGCAAGACATGCACTTAAATTGACGGCTGTCGTTGTTTTCCCAACCCCGCCTTTTTGATTGGCGATTGAAATCACTTTCCCCATGATGTCACCTGCCTCACTGTCTTTTTTATCATTCTACCATTTTATTGAAAGAATTAGGTAAAATGGCTTAAAAAAAGCCCCATCTCCACATAAGTCAAGATGGGTCGTTCAGGCTTATTATTTTTTCTTACCTTTTGGGATCTTGATTGTGATCTGATAATAATCGTCATGATCTTCTTCGTCCGTTTCTAAGTCGATCCCAGTATCCGTCACCATTGTCAAGGATTGGCGAATCGTATTCATGGCGATACGCATATCCTTATTGACGCCCTTCATCTTCGGTTTCTTTTTCTTTGGTGACGGGTCATTTAATTTAGCAATCCGTTCTTCTGTCTGCTTCACGTTCAACTGCTTTTCAATGATTTCTGCCAAAATCTTTTCCTGTTGTTCCTCTTCTTTCAGAGCAATGAGAGCCCGTGCATGCCGTTCCGTAATCTTTTTATCCATAACGGCCTGCTGAACAGACTCCGGCAACTTCAAAAGACGCAATTTATTGGCAATGGTCGATTGACTTTTTCCCAGCCGTTGCGCTAAGGCTTCCTGCGTAATCTGATGCAGTTCCAGAAGCTTCGCATACGCGACTGCTTCTTCAATTACGGTAAGCTCTTCCCGTTGCAAGTTTTCTATAAGAGCAACAGAAGCTGTTTGTGAATCATTCATCTCGCGGATAATCGCAGGGACCGTTTCCCAGCCCAGAGACTGAACGGCACGCCACCTACGTTCACCGGCGATTAATTCATACTCTTCTTCATTTAACCGACGGAGAACGATCGGCTGAATCATCCCATGCGTATGTATCGTCTGGGCGAGTTCGCTAATCTTCTCGTTGTTGAAAATCGCTCGAGGTTGGTAACGGTTGGGCTGCACGCGTTCGACTGGAACTTGTACAACCTCGTCGGGGTTGTAGCCTTCTTCTTCATTGTTGTCATTATCCGAATCCGGTTTGTCCCCTAGCCCGAACAAACGACCAAAAGGATGTAACACGATCAGACACCACCTTTATACGATCGAGCATACGCTGTTTTTATTGTATATACCCTATATTTTGAAACATAAAAAGCGCCGCAGGCTACTCAGCTGCTGCGCGTACGTATGCCGTTTTTCATTTCTCTATTCATTTTATCACATTTAATCTATGAAAAGTATCTTCAAGATTGAAGAAATGATCGTCGTCTTTGTCGAAAACGCACAATTTTCTCATGTAAAACGTGTTTTTCCGCCATTTGAACGCCTCCCTTTCATGACTTTTCCTGACAAAACAAGTCGATATATTTTCTCAATGACAAAAGTTCTTAAGCAATATGGCAGTATTGTGGAAGACTCAGTTTCGAGTCTTTGATTGAGTGGATGGGGGCTACGGAAGATTCTCGAAACCACTACTTAAAACTAAGCTTATATGGTTTTGGGAAAAGGATAATATTAATTCTGCCCCAGTGGGCATTCAGAAAGTGAAAGCTTGATACAGAAGCTTATCCCCACTCTAGATGGGAGAGTGGGGGACACTCCATCTCGGTATAGGGGGTTCGTTTCTCCCTCATATGAAATGGGGTGGTTGGGAAGCTGCGAGACTCCCGTGGCAGAAGGAGATAGACGAGATCCGCAGGACGTAGTCCGAGGAAGCTCGGCGCTCCTCCACAGGAAAGCGAGTGGCTCCCAGCCGCCCCTAACGCTTAACCAGGCAACAACCCTGGAAACATCTCGAAATTGAGTCTTCAAGAATAGGGAGCTATAGTGTTAGAGGTTGGGGAGGAATATAGGGGAGGGATGAATAATATATAGAATTGGACTAATTTTTAGGAGGATTATAGATATGCAAAAAAATTCCACAGAACGTATCACTCAATCAGCAGGGGGGGAGAGCTTCTTAATTTTCACTTACGCTTAATCTCCTGCTTGCATCAGATTTTACTTTGCAGGAGGAAACATCTTGAAAAGGAATACGTTAGCATCTTATAACATTCAACTATTATTTTGGGCAGAAATCTTTGGAAACTTCCGTTTTATTCAGCCTGTCCTTACGTTGTTTTATTTCGCAAGAGGTCTTGATGAAACAATGATTCTCTTCGTCATGACCTTCTTCAGTATAGGCGTACTATTTGGGGAGATTCCTACAGGGGTCATTGCCGATCGTTTTGGTGCCAAACAGGCTTTTCTTATTGGTTCTGTTCTCAGCATCTTTTCCCACGCTATATTAATTTTCGCTTTCGATCCATGGGTGTTTTTCGCAAGCAGCTTTCTTACGGGCTTCGCTGCAACGTTTTTCAGTGGGGCAGATGAAGCGCTCGTCTATGAATCATTAAAAGAAAGTAATGAAGAAAATCTTATGGACCGGGCGATGGGGCAGATTGGTTCCGCCCGTTTTATCGTTTCTATATTTGTGGTCATCATAGGAGCCTTCCTAGCCAGGGACCTGGATGAAAGTCAATTCCGACTTCTCCTCATGCTTGGTGTCTTTTTCATGGTCATCCAATTCGTCGTGCTCTTGTTCGTTAAGAACCCTTCGAATCAAGGTGGGATACGGACGCCAATGGTGAAACAAGTGATAGAAGGATATCAGGCCATCCGCAAAACGCCGCAAGTGCTCTGGATGTTCATTAACATCTCCCTGGTTTTCATTCCGGCTGTCGCTATTTTTGAGAAATTCGATCAAAAATTGTTGGTAGATGCCGGACTCCCGGTTTACGGAATCGGGGTGGTGTATGCAGTTACTGCAATCTTCGGCTTTGTTGCGGCGCGATCGATTGGGTGGATGACAAAGTGGGTGACACGGGTACAGCTTTTGTTCATCACAGGTATCCTTGCCGTGCTCTCACTTACAGCCACTGCTTTACTGCACACTCATCTTTGGATGGTTCTTTTAGCACTCATTTTTTTGAAACTTGTGAGCGCCATACGATATCCCGTTTATTCTCAGTTGGCCAACGACATTATTCCTTCAAATGTGAGAGCGACGACCATTTCTTTGCTTTCCATTCTGGACTCTTTGTTTGACCTGGTAATTTTTATGACCGTAAGCGGAATTGCACCCTTCGGTTTTATGCCCATGTTCTTCGTTTGTGCAGGCATTGCATTGATAGGAACGTTGATCCCTATTCGTCAAGCTTCAACATAACTTTTTAAAAATTAACAAGCCCGTCCGATACGATCGGGCGGGCTTTGTTTCACATGAAACCTATCCATTATTATTGATTCTTCCATACACATCAAGGTCTTTGTATTCTCCCCAATGATAGATGTCCTGCTTTAACGTTCCCTCATAGCTCAGACCGGCTTTTTGCATGACTTTGGTCGAGCCCGGGTTGGAAGTGATAGCTGCCGACCATATTCGATTCAACTTCAATTCTCCAAAACCGAAGTCCACTACCCGGATTGCCGCTTCTGTCGCATATCCCTGGTTCCAATAAGGTTTCCCAACCCAGTAAGCGAGTTCCCCTTTGTGGTGTTTTCCATCGATTCTTAAAGTCATCGTACCCACAAGGACATTGGACTCCTTTACGATCATTGCCAAAGGGTACGCCGTTCCTTTTTCAATCCAATCCTTATGTAGGGCTATCCATTCTTCAGCCACTTCAAGCGTATAAGGATGGGGAACAAAAGTGGTCGCCGCCACGGCTTCATCTCCTGCTAATTCAACCACCCGTTCTGCTAAATCATTCGTGTAAGGTCTCAAACAAAGTCTCTCTGTATGCAGCTCCATTTCCACCCTCCTCTTTGGATATAGAATGTACTTCTAGTTTCATATGGGATAATCCTTTTTTACAAATAAAGTCGTAATAAAAGTCGGCATTTGTGGAAAAATGAGCACGATTAGATGAAAAACTAAAAGGGACAAATGGAACCCAAAAATATGAAAAGCAGGTGATCGGATGGATCTACAACAAAACTATAAAGCAGGCGACATCGTTTACGTGGTTTACAGAAACCCACACACGTATGATGTAGCCAATGTGCAAGAAGCTGCTGTTGTAAATAACCCTGAACAACCAGGAGAATTGGCTTTGTTTTTATATGAAACCTATTTTCCGCTGGATGAAAATATCGCAATATATGCCTCCGAAGGGGAAGCGGAACGCGCGTACTACGATGCCTTTGGTGGGGGAGTAGAATCGGAGGGTGAGCTGTGGTAAAACCATTCATGCCAGAACTTGTCTATATCGAACCAAGAGCTCTTGAATACCCTTTAGGTCGGGAATTAAAAGAAAAATTCGAAGGTTTGGGAATAGAAATCAGGGAGACCACCTCGCACAATCAGGTGCGCAACCTTCCTGGGGAAAATGATTTTCAAAAATACCGGATGGCGAAATCCACACTTGTGGTCGGGGTAAGAAAAACGCTTAAATTCGATACATCGAAACCCTCTGCGGAGTATGCCATTCCTCTTGCAACAGGGTGCATGGGGCATTGCCACTATTGTTATCTGCAAACCACGATGGGCAGCAAGCCTTATATTCGTACGTATGTGAATGTCGAGGAAGTGTTTGATGCGGCTGAACAATATATGAAGGAGCGTGCGCCGGAAGAGACCCGCTTTGAGGCCTCCTGTACATCCGATATCGTTGGAGTCGATCACTTAACCCACTCGTTGAAGCGGGCGATTGAATACTTTGGAGAATCAGAACACGGACGACTTCGTTTTGTAACGAAATTCGCGCATGTCGACCATCTGCTCGACGCCAAACACAACGGAAGAACAAGATTTCGCTTCAGCATGAATGCAGATTATGTCATCAAATACTTAGAACCTGGCACGTCCCGTTTAGATGAGCGGATTGAGGCTGCTGCGAAAGTCGCAAAAGCCGGCTACCCTCTTGGGTTCATCATTGCACCAATTTATTTGTACGAGGATTGGAAAGAAGGATACCGTATCCTTTTTGAAAAGCTTCAGGACAAATTGCCGGACTATGCTACGAAGGATTTAACCTTTGAATTGATTCAACACCGCTTTACAAAACCGGCGAAGCGCGTCATCCAAAAGAATTATCCGATGACAAAATTGGAAATGGATGAGGAAAAACGCAAATACAAGTGGGGCAAATATGGCATAGGAAAGTACGTTTATCAAAAAGATGAACAAGAAGAAATGAAGAACGTACTAGGCGGATACATCAATCAATACTTTCCTGAGGCAAGTCTCGAATATTTCACGTGAAACAAAACTCAGAGCATGGCTCTGAGTTTTTCATTTCTCAAAATACTCCCTATTCCTGACCTTTCTTTAAAACTTGTAAGAGGTGCCATTCCCAGGGAATATTTTCAGTGCAGAACACAAACAATAGAGGGAGATGAAAAGGAGGGTTCGTATGGCTTTTACCGTTTTTTTTGTGTCTGCGTGGCTGATTATAAGTATCTTCACGATCATCCCGAAGCGATTAACGATCATAGAAAATTCATTTATATTTTTAACCACAAGTGTCATCAGCATTAACTGGACGTGGATCATTAACGAAGAGCTAAAGTATGTGAAAATTACAGAGGACCCTGCAAATTACGCCGGCTTTTTAATTTTTCGGAGTATAATTATCCCTACTCTTTTGATGGTTCAACTGAATTTATACGATCATTCATCATCTGCGATGAAAAAGGGAGTAATTTTCACTGCTTCCGTGATTTGCTTACTTTTACTTACCATTCTATCCAGGGTCCTTGATATTTCTACTTACAAAGAATGGAGTCTGGGTTTTGATGCTATTTACTATGTATTTCTCCACTTTTTCAGCATCGGTGTATGGAAATTAATTAGGAAAACAACGCACAATGAGGTGAAGCACTCGTGAACTTCCTTTGGCAGACCTTCGATAAAAATGAAATAACCATTTTAATACTCCTCACTCTTGCCTACACCCTCTTTTTTATCCTCCCTTTTAAATTCAAACGGGAGATCACCTGGCTGTTAATGCTCCTGGGTTTTACAATCGGGGTGTTCTTCGACTTTACCATAGGTGGAGGGCTCATTGATTTTTTCACGTTGAATGATACGAATCACTATGAATTGTTCGACTTATGCTATTACTTGATTTTCGCACCATTCAGTTATTTTTTCATTTATTTCTATGACATGTTCAACATCCATAAAAAAACGTTTATTTTCTATATTCTTCTCTGGGTCATCGTTGGAGTCAGTATGCAGTGGGTGTTTACAAAGCTTGGGATTGTTGAATTCCAAAACGGCTATAGAATCAGTTTTTCTTTCGCAGTCTTTTTAACGACTCAGACGTTTACAGCGCTCTATTATGAGCTTATCCAATCAGGCGTTCAGGTTTTGAAAAAAATCTGAAACCCCTGAATTTAATCTCCAAGGCGAAAATTTTTTTCTTTTCCATTTCTCAACACGAAAGGTCACCCTTCTTTTTTAGGGTGACCTTCCTTTTTTCTCGGAGAGGATAAAGTCTCAGGAGAAGATTCCGTATTCATTAATTTCTATATCCACTTTCACATTAACCTCAAGCTCCGAATAGTTATCCCGCCATTGCGTAAGGTCAAAATCCCCCCTCCTCGTCTTGGCAAAATTCCCAAGTCCCAGCGGGTCCACCCCTTTTTCCTTAAACAAAGAAATCAATTCATTTCCTTCCTTGTTAAAAAACTCAGCGAATTTCTCTTCCATTTCTCTCGCTAATTCGGGAGACGCATCGCGTTTAATCCCGGACATTTCATTTACTTCGGCTTTTAACTTGACTTTGATGTCAAACTGCGGATTGTCGGTGGGTCCTGATAGACTGTAGTCAACATTTGACCCGATGTTTTCCATCATGATCACGCCCCCTTCAAACGGGATTTCCTGCATCCCTTTAATAAAATTTTCTTTTAACATTTTAAATGTAAAAATAGCAGAATCGGGTATCTCAGCGACAAGTACTCCTCTTTTAAAGAAGCCAACTCCGGAAAGTTCGACAAAGGTTTCGTGTTTTTTCAATAGTGGAAGGAATGGATCCATTCCCTGCGCATAATACGCATATAAGAAATCATGCAGGCTTGTCGATGGAAAATTGTAGAGGGTATTATTTTCAATGAGCCCCTGCAAATGCTTCGAGGTCGTCTCATCCTGAGTGTACCCACCTTCAATTAAGTCCTTAGAAGAGCCTTCCGCAACTCCTAAGAACATATTTCTGCTTAGCCTGGGATCTCGACTAAGGACATCGATAAAATCAGCCAGATCATTTTCTGCTAGTTCTTTGCTATATAATGTGACAGCCAATTTCCCGATTGATATAGGTCTTGAAGATTGCTTCTGTATTTCTACTTCTACATCTTTGGTTGAATCAGCTTGAACCGTTAAATAGAGTTCCGAAGCTGCCTGCTTATCTTCGCTCTTTCCGTATTGAGGAATGGATACTGTCCCCTGAAGTCGTTCTTCCTCTCCTGCATCGTATCCGACAATTTGAACAATCGCGTTCTCCTCCACGCTCCTGCTTGGCATACACCCGTTCAAAAGTACAACAGACACCATCATAAGAAAAAGCCATTGTTTTTTCATGTCCGTTTCCTCACTTTATCTGTAATCGTCTTGAGAATTAATAACACAGGGATATATAGCAGGACGTATAAACCAAGTTGTCCCGACCAGTTATTCACAGAATCAATCATCGGCCGCGCATCGATTAGGACAGCAGGGAAATAGAGGGCGATACAGAAAATAATGACCAAATATTTCTGCTTCACATTGAATACTCGCTTTGGAATTCTGGTAGCTCCCCATAATCCCAGACATATATTCGGAAGGACGACATAAAGCCACATGGCTATCCCTACGAATTCAAACCGTTCAATAAAAGGAAATTCGACAATTTTCCACGCGGAAATCGTACCCCATACCACTTGCTTCAATTGCTCTTCACTATAATAAACGAACGTCACAAGGACACTGATTAAATAAATCATCGTCGTGTAAAATACTCCATAATGAGCCCATTTCTTGGATTTTTGCGGGTCTTTGATAAAAGGATAGTAAATCAAGAGGAATTCCAGGCCTATAAAGCTGAGAATACTATTTTTCGTTGCAGCTAATATGTCTGGAACACTATGACTGATCACTGGATAGATGTTCATGGTGTGACCAGCTTCTACAGGGAAATATTTAAGCAGCAGAATTGGTAGTCCAATAATGACGCTGATCAAGCAAACCCCCGTAATCACCCGGAACCCCCCGCTGACCAGATAATACACAAGAAGCAGGAGTACAAAGGCGAATACCCATACGTGAAGCCCGGGGAATACCCAGACTCTAATGACTTCTATGAATGTAATAATCACGGTGAAGGCGAGCAGAGTGAAATAAGCACAAAAGAGGAGGCTTAAAAAACCTCCTACGTATTTACCAAAAATCTTCTTATGGATTTCGACAATATCGCCTCCTCCATTTTGAAGAAGTCGATAGATCATCCAAAGGATCACATGTAAGATACCACCCGCAATCAATACAGCAACCCATGCATCAAATCCTGCTTTTTCTACTAAGTACTTTTCAAAACCGAGAATTCCGACACCCACCTGCATGCTATGAATCAGAAAGAAGACATAGGCAGGTGTGACTAAGTAATTCTCAGGTATATTTAATCCTTGGCTGTTGTTCAACTTATTCATCGATATCCCTCTTCGCGTTCACTCGTGATGGATTCATCCGTTGTGGATCTTCTGTCCTCATGAGAACCGGCCGCTCCGTCTGCTTGTTGAAAGGCAGACGGATAAAAGCATCCTTCAAATCTTTGATTCTAAGCGGATAAAGCGGTTCGAAAAAAGGACGCCCGATGGATTGTAATTTAATGAGATGACCAATAAAAAAGACCATACACATCGAAACCCCTATAAGCCCCCATAGCTGTGCACCAATGATAAATGGAAAGCGGATCAACCGAATGGTGTTACCAATTTGGTAAACAGGGGTCGTAAAGGAAGCCAGGGCACTAAGGGCGACGATAATCAATAGCACATTACTCGTAAGTCCCGCGTCTACTGCTGCTGTACCAATAACGATACCTCCTACGATACCGATCGTTTGACCGATTTTCGTCGGAAGTCTGGCTCCTGCTTCACGTAATAATTCAATCGTCAATTCAAGAACAATCACTTCCAGTATCGGTGGAAACGGAATATCCGAACGGGACGAAACGATTGTTGCCATGAGTGCAGCTGGTATCATTTCGTGATGGTACGTGAGGACCGCTACATATAAAGGTGTACTTAAAACGGAAAAAATGACAGCAAATAAACGAATCAAACGGAAAGCGGTCGCTAAGTGCCAGGGGAGGAAATAGTCATCAGACGCCCCAAAGAATTCGACAACCGTTGTCGGACAGGTTAAAGCATGGGGGGAGCCTTCGACAAGAATGGCAACTTTTCCTTCAACTAAGTTCGAAACAACCCTATCAGGCCTCTCAGTATCCAGCAACTGAGGGAAAGGGGAATTGGAATTATCAGCAATGATCTGGGTTATAAAGGAACTATCCGTCAAGTGATCAATTTCAATTCCTTTCAACCTCTGTTCAACGGTTTCTACATTGTCCTGGTTTACAATCCCATCAATATAGATCACACATACACGCGTTTTTGATACTTTGCCAATATTCATTTCTTTTATCGTTAACTGCGGTAAAGGTAGACGTTTTCTAATGAGATTAATGTTCGTGTTCAGCGTCTCTACAAACGCCTCTTTAGGTCCTACCACACTGAATTCAACTTCAGGTATGCTGACATCTCTTGATTCTAAAGAAATGGAAGGAATAAGAACTACTTCCTCATCGGTTTCATGCATCTGAATCATGATGTAACCAAACATGACTTTCTCTTGTATTAGATCGAGTTTAGATGTCACTCGAACGTTCTCCACTGGAATTCTTTCCTTCATCTCTTCTAATGTGTGCAAGGACTCTTCATTCAATGTCGTTAACACACTTCGATTCAATATCTTCGAATCACACATCGTTTTCAAATACGAAATTGTGCATCTCGTATTTCCACTTAACTGGTAATGGACAAAATCCTCCGATTGTTGCATTGCTTGAAGAAATTCAGAAAGAGTACCGTTCTGCTTTTTTTGGTTTTGTTGATTTTGTGGCTCCTTTTTATTTTTCCGCTTCCATTTCCACATAACGAACTCCCTTTTAATCAAAATCTGACTACTTTCTCCTATCATCCTCTTTTCGTAATAATTTATACCTGGACGGAAAGTATAAAAGAGACAAGGAGGACGAACCATGATTTACGCCTATGTATCGCCATTATTCATCGTTGCCTTAGTGTTTATATCAACGTTGTTCGTCATCGACTGGTTAGCTAAATTGCTGATTTACATCTTCCTTGTGAACCTGGTTTGTTTACCGGGGTATCTGCTGTACAAGGAAGAAGTAAAAGAAAGTAAACTAGAACCGCCACCATCACCACAGGAGGGGAATCAATATGTCCCAAAAAACACTGACAGCCAATGAAATAGGTCTATTATGGACACAATATATTCAGAACAGTATGGCCATCCCTGTTCTGGAACATTTTCAACTCACCCACAGGGATGAAGAAATCCAACCTTTAATTAGTCTGGCAAGGGAAATTGCGGAACAGGGAGTGAACGATTGCCATCGTTTCTTTGAGGAAGCAGAACTTCCCATTCCCAACGGTTATTCTATGGATGACCTGAATCCGAATGCACCAAAACTTTTTACGGATTCATTCATGTTAACCTTTTTAGAACATATGGGGCAGGCAGGGCTTACTTCCGATGGTTTTTCTTTAGGAGCCTCTTCCAGAGAAGATGTTCGGAATTTCTTCAGTGAACGAATACGCAAGCAGGACCATCTTTTTCACGAGTGTGTGAACATCGGACTTGATAAAGGTATTTATACAAGGCCCCCTCAAATTGCTATCAAAAATGAAACCGAGTACATTGAATCGAAAAGCTACTATCACCCTTTCAGTAAACGTTCTTTGAACGCAATGGAAATCACCCACTTGTATGAAAACATAAAAAATAACACAATCGGGGAAGTGTTATGTCAAGGATTTGCTCAGACAAGTAAAAACAAAACGGTCAAAGAGCACATGAAACAAGGGAAGAAAATGTCGATTAAACATCGCAAATTATTCTCAGACCTTTTGGACCAGTCCGGCATCATGACACCAATGGTATCTGCGAACTTCTTGACCACCCACACAGACCCTGTCTTTTCTGACCGACTGATGATGTATTTAATCAGCGTTCTTGCTTCAGCTGGACAAGGAAATTACGCCACCAGTTCATCTGTCAGCCTCCGCTACGATATCGTATTTACCTATCAGAGGTTGATCTTAGATACAGCGATCTATTCTAAAGACGGTCTGGATATCATGATCCACAATGGATGGTTTGAAGAACCCCCTCAAGCTCCAGACAGAGAGAAACTCATCCAATAATTTTTAGCGGAAGAGGAATCGATATGAAAGAAAAACGACTGGAAATTTTATTATGGAGCATTGCCTTTCCGGGATTCGGTCAGCTATTGAACGGGCAGGTCATCAAGGGGTTATCCTTCATCCTTTTAGAAGTGATTCTCAACGTGAACAGCTCTTTCAACATGGCCATTGTCCATAGTTTTCACGGAAATATAGAAAAAGCCATTGAAGTGACGGACTATCAATGGCTCATGTTCTACCCTTGTGTGTACATGTTCGCAGTCTGGGATGCTTATTGTCAGGCCGATGGGGAATGTCCCCCTTATACTTTTGTTCCTTTTGCATTTTGTGCCTATTCCGTAACCATTGGGTTGATCTATTCTCCTCTGTTTAAGGTAGGAGGAGTTTTAATTGGACCGGTTTGGCTGCCCATTCTATTCCTGCTGCCAGGAATTATCCTTGGACTCTTCGTAAGATCATTATTATTACGCTCTTCCAGAACCCCCTCATAACTCTTACCATGAAGGGGTTTTTGTTATGTTTGTTTGGTTTTTCCAAAATGGTGGAATGACACCAAACAAACATGATTTGAGGAGGACTTCATTTATGAATAGAGAACAACGCCAAACAGATGGTCAACCAGGACAAGAACAATCCATACAGCCGGGCAAGGAGAAAGAGATGCATCCCTCTCCCTTACAAGCAGACGAGGACTACAAGAGTGGTAATAAATTAGGTGGAAAAGTCGCATTAATTACAGGTGGGGACAGTGGCATTGGAAGATCGGTAGCCATTGGCTATGCAAAAGAAGGTGCCGATGTTGCCATTTCCTACTTAGAGGAGCATGATGATGCTGAGTATACGAAGAAGAAAATTGAAGAGGAAGGACGCCGTGCCATCTTGATTCCTGGAGACGTAGGGGATGAAGAAATATGTAAAACAGCGGTTGAACGCACGGTGAATGAGCTCGGTCAATTAGATATTCTCGTCAATAATGCTGCTGAACAGCACCCAACGGATGATTTGTTAAATATATCAACCGAACAATTAGAGAGTACCTTCCGGACGAACATTTTCTCTATGTTCCATCTTACAAAAGCGGCTATTCCTCATTTGAGACAGGGAAGTGCGATTATCAATACTGCTTCGGTCAATCCCTATGTCGGGAACCCTGAACTTGTCGATTACACAGCAACAAAAGGAGCAGTTGTCGCGTTTACCCGCTCCATGGCCAAGCAATTAGTGAACAAGGGGATCCGTGTGAATGGAATTGCTCCAGGTCCGATTTGGACCCCGCTCATTCCAGCTACATTCCCAGAAGATAAAGTCGAAGAATTCGGTACTAACACACCGATGGGACGTCCAGGACAACCGGTAGAGCACGTTGGAAGCTATGTTCTGCTTGCCTCCGACGATTCCACCTATATGACAGGCCAGGTTATCCATATCAATGGTGGAATGTTTACATCCAGCTGATCGAAAGGAAAGAAACAGATGCCAGAAGGACCAGAAATCAGACGTGCAGCAGATTCCGTAGAAAGAGCATTAAAGAACAAAACCGTCCTCGATATCCATTTTGCCTTTGAGGATTTACAAGGGTATCAAGAAATTTTGCGCGGGGCCACGGTGACAAGCGTCGACACTAAGGGAAAAGCGATGCTTATCCGCTTCAACAATGACCTGGTTATTTATTCACACAACCAATTATACGGAAAGTGGTACATTAGAAACGCTTATAACTACCCGAAAACGAACCGGCAATTGCGGATGGCCATTCATAATGAAAAGAAGTCAGCCCTCCTTTACAGTGCTTCCGATATTGAAGTGCTCAAAGACGGCGAAGAGGAAGATCACCCTTTTCTTTCAAAAGTAGGACCTGATCTCTTAAGTGAAGAGGTGAATCCTGACGATCTTTTTGCACGTTTTCAGGAAAAGAGATTCCAACGAAGGAAATGGACGTCTTTATTGCTCGATCAATCCTTCATCGGAGGGATCGGTAATTACTTACGCAGTGAAATTCTATTTGTTGCTGGTATTTCCCCATTTGTAAGACCGATCGATTGCACAGATGACCAACTTTATCGTGCAGCAAAAGCTTGTATCGACTTGATGTGGCGTTCGTATGAGAACAAAGGCATCACCAACGATCCAGCCCTTGCAGAAAAGTTAAAAAAAGAAGGCAAAAAGCGGTACGAGTATCGACATTGGGTTTTCAACAGGGAAGGTAATCCCTGTCGCATTGATGGAACGGAAATCATTAAGTTCCGTGCTGCTTCCAGGCGCTGTTACTACTGTCCAACCTGCCAAAAAAATCCCGCTCCTTCTTAATAGGAGCGGGATCTTTCTTATCTTCCTAACCAGCCACCATCAATCGCCAACTGATGGCCGTGTACATAACGAGAAGCATCAGAAGCGAGAAAAACAGCGGCACCGATGAAGTCTTCGGGTTTGCCCCAGTCACCAGCTGGAATACGATCAAGAATTTGCTTGTTCCGCTCTTCATCCTGAATGAGCGCGGTATTCATATCAGTTGCGATGTAGCCAGGAACGACACTGTTGACATTGACTCCTTCTTTCGCCCATTCATTCGATAGAGCTTTCGTCAACTGGGAAACACCACCTTTAGAAGCCGCATAGGCGGGTACGCGAATCCCCCCCTGATAGGACAACAAGGAAGCAAAGTTGATGATTTTCCCGCTTCTGTTCGGTACCATATAGCGCCCCGCTTGTTGACAAAGGGTCCAAGTCGTTTTCAGATTGATATTCAGAACATCGTCCCAGTCCTCTTCAGAAAAATCAACAGCATCCGAACGTCTCTGGATTCCTGCTGCATTCACCAGAATATCTACATGGCCGAATGCTTCCACAACGAGAGGTATGCCCTCTTTCACTTGCTCTTTATCATTTAAATCACACGGAATGATGTGACAAGTTCGCCCCTGATCTTCAATTTCTTCCTTAACGTCTACTTGTGAGGTGTTCCTCTGTAGCAGAGCAATATCGGCACCAGCCTCAGCCAGGCCTATAGCCACAGCACGGCCAATCCCTCTAGTTCCACCGGTTACAGCCGCTACTTTTCCATCTAAACGAAATAAATTCTCTGACATTCCAATCCCCTTTCACGATACGATAGCGTTTACATTCTCTTATATACCATTCTATAATAACAAGGAAATTCCTTTCATTATTTTAAATTAATTTATGAAATTTATTTTCACTATGAACGAAAGAAAATATGTTCCGCATGGATGCCGTCCTCCGATAAGGTGAGTCTTCCGAATGAATACATAGGTAACCGCCTTTTATCCGTCAAAGATCCAGGGTTGAAAAGCAGTGTTTTTTTAAAATAACGAAGAACTGGGATATGAGAGTGTCCGTAGATCAACACATCCGGGGGATCCTCTTGAAAAGCTTCCAGTACACGCTTTTCCGTCGTCTTTTTATCTCCGTGGCCATGGACAATTCCAATCTGGTACCCTTTCCATTCCAGTGTTTGTTTGGCCGGAAATTTGTCTTGAATATCTTCTCCGTCCACATTGCCATACACTCCATACACGGGAGCATAGTCTTTCAACATTTCATAAAGCTCTAAAGTCTTCCAATCTCCAGCATGAATGATGGCATCCACATCCTTCAATTCTTTTATAAAACGTCTTGGAAGCTGTTTTGCTTTTTTCGGCATATGAGTATCTGACAGCACAAGGATTTCCATTCTTACCCCTCCTCTTTCTCTTATTCCTTAAAAAAATAACCTCTCTACCCTTAGGCAGAGAGGCAAACAATTTATTGAATCGGTGTTTTATTCGGTGTTCCCGCTTTTCTCGGGTATTTCTTCGGTGTTTTTCTTCTTTTTTCAATGATGGCGATGTTTCGCTCACTGCCCTCTTCGGGCAATTCAAACGTGTGAACATCAAGAACTTCCCCACCGACGATTTGAATAGCAGCTTTAGCGTCTTCCATTTCATCTTTCAAGTTCGGACCTTTCATCGCCATGAATCTGCCGCCTTTCGTAGCCAAGGGCAAACATAACTCACTAAGGACGGACATTCGCGCAACGGCGCGGGCCATCACAAGGTCATAACTTTCACGGAAATTCGCATTTTTCCCGAAATTCTCGGCACGATCATGATAAAATGCGACATCATCCAGCTCCAATTCGTGGCCTAAGTGGTTCAAAAATGTGATTCGTTTTTTCAAAGAATCGACAATCGTCACTTTTAACTGTGGGAAGACGATTTTCAATGGTAAGCTCGGAAAACCGGCCCCCGCTCCGACATCACAAATACGGAGCGGTTGATTGAAGTCATAGTAGAAGGCTGCCGTCAAAGAATCATAAAAGTGTTTCAAATAGACGCCTTCCTGATCGGTGATTGCCGTAAGATTCATTTTTTCATTCCACTCGACGAGAATCTCAAAATACTTCTCGAACTGGCGCTGCTGGTGATCGTCAAGCTCTATGCCATGTTCATCTAATGCTTTTAGAAAGGTATTGATATTCATAAGTCCATCCTTTCAAATTATTCCCCGGATACGCGGGCGATTTTCCCTTGTTCAATATAAACAAGCAGGATGGAAACGTCCGCGGGATTGACCCCTGAAACACGAGAGGCCTGCCCGACAGATAGAGGTCGTACGGATTTCAGACGATCACGGGCTTCTGTCGCAAGACCATGAATCGCATCATAATCGATATCCTCAGGAATTTTCTTCGTCTCCATCTTTTTCATGCGGTCGATTTGTTCCAGAGCTTTTTTAATATAGCCGCTGTATTTCACCTGGATCTCCACCTGCTCTTTAACATCATCAGGCAGGGAAGCATCGCTTGGAGTCAAGCGTTCCAAGTGACTGTAATTCATTTCCGGACGTTTCAGTAAGTCTGTTGCACGAATGGCGTCTTTCAGTTTCGATCCACCCGCTTCTTCAATGACAGCTTGAACCTCTTCCGTCTCTTTCAAAATGACTTTGTCGAGACGCTTTTTCTCTTCTTCGATCAAGCGCTTCTTCTCCTTGAAACGCTCATAACGATCTTCAGGAATTAAACCAAGTTGATAGCCGATTTCTGTGAGACGAAGATCCGCATTATCGTGACGAAGCATCAAGCGGAATTCCGCGCGTGACGTAAGAAGGCGATATGGTTCACCCGTTCCCTTAGTGACAAGGTCATCAATCATAACGCCAATGTAACCTTGAGAACGGTCAAGGATTAATGGTTCAAGGTCGAGCGCTTTCGCAGCGGCGTTGATTCCTGCCATCAAGCCTTGCCCGGCAGCTTCTTCGTATCCGGAAGTTCCGTTAAGCTGTCCAGCTGTGAACAGGCCTTCGATCTGCTTCGTTTCAAGTGTCGGCCATAACTGTGTCGGCACAACGGAATCATACTCGATGGCATACCCTGCACGCATGATTTCCGCTTTTTCAAGACCTGGAACGGTACGCATCATTTCATTCTGCACGTATTCTGGAAGAGAAGTGGAAAGACCTTGGACATACACTTCTTCTGTATCTCTTCCTTCAGGCTCAAGGAAAATCTGGTGACGCGGTTTGTCATTGAAACGAACGATTTTATCTTCGATGGATGGACAATATCGCGGCCCTGTCCCTTTGATTGCTCCTGAATACATCGCAGATAACCCTAAGTTATCGTTAATGATTTTGTGTGTATCTTCATTCGTGTACGTCAGCCAGCACGGAATTTGATCGGTGATGAACTCTGTCGTTTCATAGGAAAAGGAGCGTGGTTCTTCTTCTCCCGGCTGAATTTCTGTTTTGGAATAGTCGATCGTGTGACTGTTAACACGCATCGGCGTTCCGGTTTTGAAACGGACCATTTCTATGCCCATTTCCTCCAGCTGTTCAGAAAGTGAAACCGTTGAACGTTGGTTGTTTGGGCCACTTTCATACGACAAGTCGCCAATGATGACGCGTCCCCGCATGAAAGTACCTGTCGTCACAATTACAGTAGGAGCATAGTAGGCTGCTTTCGTTTCTGTTACGACACCTTTCACCTGATTATCTTCCACCAGTACTTTTTCAACCATCGCCTGGCGAAGCGTCAAGTTCTCCTGATTCTCAAGAACCCGCTTCATTTCTTTGATATACAATGGTTTGTCTGCTTGTGCACGCAACGCACGCACAGCAGGACCTTTTCTTGTGTTCAAAAGGCGCATTTGGATGTGGGTTTTATCAATGACTCGACCCATAGCTCCGCCTAATGCATCAACTTCACGTACAACAATCCCTTTTGCGGGACCACCAATGGACGGGTTACACGGCATAAAGGCAACGAGGTCGAGGTTCAAAGTCAGCATTAACGTTTTCGCTCCGCGGCGCGCGGCAGCAAGACCTGCTTCTACTCCGGCATGACCAGCACCAATAACAATTACATCATAATGCCCTGCATCATATGTCATTCGGATGACTCTCCTTTTTTATCATAATGAATAGCGTTCAACAGAACGTTTATTTTCCTAAGCAGAATTGCGAGAATAACTGATCGATCAAGCTCTCGTGAACGGTATCCCCGACGATTTCCCCGAGAATCTCCCACGTTCTTGTGACATCGATCTGGACGACATCAAGCGGAACTCCCATCTCCATACCATTTTGGGCATCTTCAAGGGCTTGTTTCGCCTGCTTTAATAACTGAACATGACGGACATTCGAAACATACGTCATATCACCGGCATCAAGATCTCCTTCAAAGAATGTATCGCCAATCGCTTGTTCCAATTGGTCAATCCCTTCTTCACGGATCAAGGATGTTGTAATCACAGGGTGATCCCCGGCCAATTCCTTCACTTGATCAAGGTCTAAGCGTTGTTCCAGATCCATTTTATTAACAATCACGATAATATTCATATCGCGGATGGCTTCAAAAAGTTTTTGATCCTCTTCGCTCAGCTCATCCCCATAGTTTAACACAAACAGAATCAGGTCAGCTTCTTTCAGTACTTGCCTCGAACGTTCAACACCGATTTTTTCCACGATGTCTTCTGTCTCCCTGATCCCCGCTGTATCTACTAGACGAAGTGGAACACCGCGAACATTGACGTACTCCTCAATCACATCACGGGTCGTTCCTGGAACTTCCGTCACAATCGCTTTATTTTCATGGACAAGAGCGTTCATCAATGAAGATTTACCGACGTTAGGACGGCCGATAATGGCCGTACCCAGTCCCTCTCTTAATATCTTCCCTTGCTTCGCCGTTTCCAGAATGCGAGTAACTTCTTCGTGCACTTCTTTTGTTTTCTCTTCCATCATTTCATGCGACATCTCTTCAACGTCATCATACTCTGGATAGTCGATATTCACTTCCACATGAGCGAGCGTTTCCAGAAGTTTTTGTCTTAAATCCTGAATCAAGTTCGATAATCGCCCATCCATCTGCTTCAACGCGACATCCATAGCCCTGTCCGTTTTTGCACGAATCAAGTCCATGACTGCTTCCGCTTGGGAAAGATCGATACGACCATTCAAAAACGCGCGTTTCGTAAATTCACCGGGCTCAGCCAATCTGGCGCCACTCGCCAGCACAATCTCTAGCAATCGGTTAACCGAAACGAGGCCGCCATGGCAGTTGATCTCGACAATATCTTCTCTCGTAAAAGTCTTCGGGGCACGCATGACAGATACCATTACTTCCTCCGCCATTTCGCCCGTCTCAGGGTCAATAATCTTTCCGTAATGCATCGTGTGGGAATCGACTTCATTCAAATCCTTCCCTTTGAAAAGGCTGGCAGCAATCGTCACGGCCTCTGGTCCACTTAAGCGCACAATGGCAATCGCCCCTTCTCCCATCGGGGTCGAAATAGCGGTTATTGTATCTGTTTCCACACGCACTCACCTCCTGAAAATTTTTGATTTATATTTATCCACAATAGGAATATTATTAATGTCACTAACAAACTAGCTTACCACACCGCCACGTGTTTTGAAAAGATATCAACACGTATATTCCCTCTTTTTGCACCTTTTAGTTATCCACATGTGCATAACTCTTCCTATCATTTTCTCCACCATACCAGGGAACAATACGACCACAAGCTATTTATTGAACGAACTGGCAGGATTGTTGAGGACTCAGTTTCGAGATGCCTCGAGGTTCGTTGCCATGTTGAGCGTGAGGGATCGCTGGGAAGCCACTCGCTTTCCTGTGGGGGAGCGAGTGGCTTCCTCGGACTACGTCGTGCGGGATCTCGCCTATCTCCTTCTCCCACGGGAGTCTCGCAGCTTCCCAACCACCCATTCGATGTAGGAGAGTACGAACGCTTCACTGTAAGAGGTTGCTTCCCATCCAATTACCATGTCAAAAAAGCAGATTATTCCGAAGTGGTTTCGAGATACTTATATAACAAAGGGGCGGAGTGGAATGGCGAGACTCCTATTTTAAGTGTGCAGGGGCCTCGATCAGCGGCGTATGGACTGGACTGAGCTGGCGGAGATAAAGGAAACACGGAGAGCATAGCGATTCGATGTTGACTTATCGTACAGAAGCGAGGGAAGTCTCACTAGCCGCTAGGCGCCGGAACCGGATATCTAGGAGGAAAAGAGTGCTTAGTGAGACCCCACTGGACGCAGTCCGAGGAGGCTCACCGCGCTCCCGCGGAAAGCGAGTCATTCCCCGCAGCCCATCTACTCAACAAAAGTTTCGAAACTAATTACTTAACAATAGGGAGCGTTTGTTGGTTTAGGAATCCATAAAAAATGCTCCTGTTCATGAAAGATGAACAGAAGCATGAGTAACACATTATTGAGGTCGAATGACGACGTGCCTGCGGGGATCGTTCCCGTCAGAATCGGTCTCGATTTTTTTATGGTTTTGCAATGCGCTGTGTATGATTTTTCTTTCATACGAAGGCATCGGCTCAAGCTTCACTTCCTGATTTGTCCGTATCGCCTTCTCAGCCAATCGATGCGCGAGGTTCTCTAAGGTTTCTTTTCTGCGACCACGATATCCTTCTGCGTCTAACATGACAGTATAGAAAACATCGGACTCGCGATTCACGACAAGTTGAGCCAAATATTGAAGGGAATTCAATGTTTGGCCACGTTTGCCAATCAGCATCGCAATCTTTTCACCTTCAAGCTCCATGTAAATGTCGCGCTGCCGGAGCTCGGTTCTCACCTGGACAGGAGCGCCCATTTGTTCTGCTACTTCATAGATGAATGTTTCAACGTCCTGCACTGGATTTTTCTTGATCGTTACTTTTACAATCGCTGGTTTCGTACCAAAACCGAGAAATCCTTTTTTACCTTCATCAATGATCTCGACATCGACTTGATCTCTTGATGTACGCAATTGCTCTAGTGCTGTTTGGATCGCCTCATCAACTGTAGTTCCCGTAGCAGTCCATTGCTTCACTAGTTTGCTCCTCCTGTCTCATCTTTCATCATTGGTCTACGAATGAAAATGGTTTGAAGAATCATGACAACGTTACCGACAATCCAGTACAACGCAAGGGCAGATGGGAAGAAGAATGCGAATGTACCAATCATCAACGGCATGATATATAGCATCATTTGCATTTGTGGATTCTGCGCAGCTGCGCCTCCGGCCATCATCAATTTCTGCTGAAGGAACGTAGTTCCCGCTGTCAGAATCGCTAGAAATGGATCCGATTGTCCAAGCTCAAGCCATAGGAAATTATGGGTTTGAACTTCCTGCGTTCTCATAATCGCATGGTAGAAACCAATCAGGATCGGCATCTGTACGATAATCGGCAAACACCCAGCTAGTGGATTGACGCCGTTTTTCTGGAAAAGCTGCATTGTTTCTTGTTGAAGCTTCTGTTGAGTCTGAGCATCTTTAGAAGAATACTTCTCTCTCAATTCTTTCAATTCCGGTTGAATATCCTGCATCGCTTTTGAACTTTTCAATTGTTTGACGTTCAATGGCAAAAGCAAGACGCGGATAATGATTGTAACGATAATAATCGCCAATCCGTAACTTCCATTCGTGGCATCAGCGAAAAACAACAATGTTTGTGATAATGGATAAACAATATATTCATTCCAAAATCCTGTACTATCCGAGGTGATCTCTTGGTTGACGTCCATACACCCGGATAGGAACGTAAGCATACCTGTCATCGCGACCAGGATGAGTAATTTATTCCGCAACGTTCCTTCCTCCTTAATAAAATCGCTCTTCTATCTTTTTTTAATACAAACCGATGAATGACTATACGACAATCATAAGTTTAGCATTAGTTGACACCATAATTCTATATGATTACGTGTGAATTTTTTTATTTAATAGCTTTGACCGTGATAATACGTGGGTCAGGCTTTTCTTTATCTCATGAAATTCCATTTGATTGGTCGGTTTCCGTGCAATGATGACAAGGTCATAATTTGGGTGGATCTCTGCCTCCAGTTCATGAAAGGCCTGCCTGAGATACCGCTTGATCTGGTTCCGCATGACCGCATGACCGATTTTCTTACTGACGGATAAACCGATTCGAAAATGGGATTGCTCTTCCTTTTTCATATAATAAAGGACCAGCTGGCGATTGGCGAACGACTGCCCGCGACGAAAAACCTTTTGAAATTCTTCATTTTTTTTAATACGATAAGCTTTTTTCATCGAACACCCTCCAAAATCACATACAAGGTGGCTTGGGCAGACCGTTTTGCCTTCCACTATTTTTCCAGCAAGAGATCTTTTACCATTATGTAGAAAAATATCTCTTTTTATCCTTCTATCACCTTTTTGGTGATTAAACATCTATAAAGAATGAAAAAGTATTTCTAAGTCCTTCTTTTCTATAAAAAAACAAAAGAGGGACGAAGATCCGCCCCTTCTTTTGACCCTTATACTGAAAAAAAGACCACTGATTGTTTTCAGTGGCCTATGCTGATAGAACTTTTCTTCCTTTACGACGACGACGTGCAAGAACATGACGACCATTCTTACTGCTCATACGTGCACGGAAGCCGTGTACTTTTTTGCGCTTACGATTATTTGGTTGAAACGTGCGTTTACTCATTATATATACACCTCCTGAGGAAAATTCCAATAATACATCTAAAAGGCAGTCCCGATTAGTATAATAAATCCCCTTGCTTTTTGTCAACTTTTATTTTAAGGATGGATCCTTAAAGATCACACCCGTTATATAACAGGTCTGTACTATAACAAACGAAAGCTTTTGTCTAAAATAAGCGAACAAACTCTCCCCCTGGCGAACATTCACAGGATCTGTGTATAATTTAACCCTGCGTTTTCTACTGTCCACAACAAATATCGACAAGAAAATCACAAAATATAGTGTTGTGGATGACTTTTGTCTACAAGGCGTTGAAATTGTGGATAAGTTAGTGTGAACCATTGCAACTGCCGTTTTTATCTGGTATTATATTTGTGTTTAACCGTGAATGACTTCTGAAGACCATAAACCTTTTCCACAGATTGTGGATAACGTGTGGACAGTTATTAACACGGCTGTTTATGTAGTTATGCACAAGAGTGTGGATATTGAAAATAACTTTCTAGAACTCTAGTAAAATCAACTTTCGGACATCCACATCCGATCAGAGGTTTTTTAACGACATCCATTATACAAACCTTATACGATTACCTTTCGATCCTTTTGCTACGTTCGAAAAAGAGAACGAAAGGTTTTTTTGTTTTCCACTGAAACAGAGAGGGGTGAAACAATTTGGAGAACATCAATGAATTATGGAACAATACGCTCGAGCAGATTAAAGAAAAAATCAGCAAACCGAGCTTTGAAACATGGCTGAAAGCAACTAAAGCAGATTCTTTAAATGAAAATACGCTGACGATCGTTGCTCCGAATGAATTCGCCAGAGATTGGCTTGAAAATCAATATGAGAGCTTGATTACGGAAACTTTATATGAAGTGACTGGGGCGGAACTTGATACAAAGTTTATTATTCCGGAATCTAAGGACGACTCCCTGGAAGATGTGAAACTATCATCTAAAAAAGTACCGAATGTAAAGAACAATGGAAACGAAGAGTCACCGCAAAGCATGCTGAATTCCAAATATACCTTCGATACCTTTGTCATCGGTTCAGGCAACCGCTTTGCTCATGCAGCTTCCTTAGCTGTTGCAGAAGCACCAGCCAAAGCCTATAACCCTTTGTTTATCTATGGTGGCGTAGGACTTGGTAAAACGCACCTGATGCATGCGATTGGACATTATGTACTCGATCATAATCCAAATGCCAAAGTGGTTTATCTATCATCAGAAAAGTTTACAAATGAATTCATTAATTCCATCAGAGACAATAAAGCCGTCAACTTCCGTAACAAATATCGAAGTGTCGACGTGCTTTTAATAGATGATATACAGTTCCTTGCAGGAAAAGAACAAACACAGGAAGAGTTCTTCCATACGTTCAATACACTCCATGAAGAAAGCAAGCAGATTGTCATTTCCAGTGACCGCCCGCCTAAAGAAATCCCAACACTGGAAGATCGCCTGCGCTCACGATTTGAATGGGGATTAATCACGGACATTACTCCTCCTGATTTGGAAACAAGGATCGCCATCCTTCGTAAAAAGGCAAAAGCGGAAGGATTGGATATCCCGAACGAAGTGATGCTTTACATCGCCAATCAAATTGATACAAACATCCGCGAACTGGAAGGTGCACTGATCCGTGTCGTTGCTTACTCTTCTTTAATCAATAGTGATATAAACGCGTCGCTTGCAGCAGAAGCTTTGAAAGATATCATTCCGAGCTCCAAACCCAAGGTCATTACAATTGAAGCTATTCAGGAAATGGTCGGTGAAAAATACAATGTGAGGCTGGAAGATTTCCCGGCAAAGAAACGCACAAAATCTGTCGCCTTTCCAAGACAGATCGCCATGTATCTCTCAAGGGAACTGACTGATTTCTCTTTGCCGAAAATTGGTGAGGAATTTGGAGGCCGTGATCATACAACGGTCATTCATGCCCATGAAAAAATCTCAAAAATGGTGGCAGATGATCAACAGCTGCAAAAAGAGTTGGATGAAATCAGAGAACAGTTGAAATCTCACTAGTGGATAATGTGAATAGTGGTTGCACGTTCGTCAACAGCCTATCCACATGTGGATAACCATAGCAAATCACCGTTCACTCTTGTTATCCACATTTCCACAGCCCATACTAGTACTATTACTGCATTTTATAATAAAAATAATTAATATATGCTCAAGTAGGAGGAGTGTATTCAAAATGAAATTCGTTATCCAAAGGGATCAATTGATCAATAGTGTTCAAAACGTCATGAAAGCCATCTCTTCCAGAACCACGATTCCAATTCTTACAGGAATGAAACTCGAAGCAACCGAAGAAGGAATCAAATTAACAGGTAGTGATTCAGATATTTCGATTGAATCTTTCATTCCTAGTGAAGAAGACGGCATTGTTTATGTAGAAAACATCGAACCGGGAAGCATCGTACTTCAGGCTAAGTATTTCCCTGATATTGTGCGTAAACTTCCTCAAAATACGGTGGAGATAGAGAGTGACCATACGCGTAATGTCACGATACGTTCCGGGAATGCAGAATTCCATTTGAATGGACAGGATCCAGAAGAATACCCGCAACTTCCTCAACTTCATACAGAAGAGAGCTTTGAACTGCCGATTGACCTTTTAAAAAATTTAATACGTCAGACAGTTTTCGCTGTATCGACTTCTGAAACAAGACCAATCCTCACGGGGGTTCATGTAAAACTTGAAGACGGAAGCCTGGAATTCATTGCGACCGACAGCCACAGGTTAGCTTCGCGTAAAATTCCATTGGAACAACCGGAAGGAAAATCATTACCGGCGGTTGTCATTCCTGGTAAAAGTTTGACGGAATTAAATAAAATCCTTGATGATTCCGAAGAAACGATTGAAGTAAGTGTGACAGAAAATCAGGTGTTGTTCCGTACGAAACATCTTTATTTCCTTTCACGTCTGCTAGATGGAAATTATCCTGAAACTTCCCGATTAATTCCCGAACAGAGCAAGACCATTGTCAAAATCGATACAAAAGAATTGCTGCAATCAGTAGATCGTGCGTCTCTTCTCGCGAAAGAGAATCGCAACAATGTTGTTCGTTTAATTACAAAAGAAGACAATCATCTTGAAATTACAGGGAACTCCCCCGAAGTAGGGAATGTTGTCGAAGAAGTGATGGCGACTGCTGTCGATGGAGAAGATCTGAAGATTTCCTTCAGTGCCAAATACATGATGGATGCACTGAAAGCGGTCGATTATGACCAGGTAAAAGTCGAGTTTACAGGAGCCATGCGTCCATTCTTGATCCGCCCTGTCGATGACGACCAGATTTTACAGTTGATTCTCCCTGTCAGAACTTATTAAATCTTAGAAAAAGGTAAAGGTAAAAAGGTGCTTTATGTTTTGCATAGAGCACCTTTTCTTATTGGGCAGTTTTGGAGGATTATTTGTAGAGACATTGGATCATAAGTGACTTTGTTCATAACCGTTCGTTTCACAGAACTCATTACTTAGGCAGCTAAGTTTTTTGATAAGCAGTGAAAAATCGAAAATGATTGAATGATGAAAGAATAGATAAAATACAGAAGTTGAAAACTCCATAGTAAAGGGATGAAAGAGGCATACAGACCTGTTTCGTCTTCTCACACTTTCTTTACACACCTATCTTTAGTAAAATGAAAAATAGGTGAATTCATGAAATAGGGTGAAATGATATGAACGAAGAGATCGGTATCAGTACAGAATATATTCCATTAGGGAAATTTTTAAAATTAGCCAATATTGTCGAATCGGGTGGAATGGTGAAAATTTTCTTGTCGGAATTTGAAGTTTTGGTAAATGGAGAACCTGACAATCGTCGTGGCCGCAAACTGTATGTGGGCGATACAGTAGAAGTGGAAGAATTCGGCAGCTTCACTGTCGTCGAAGAAGCTTAGGTCAGGCGTATGTATATCCATGAGTTATCATTACGTTCATTCAGGAACTATGATGAGCTCTCATTGACGTTCGACCATAAGATCAATGTCATCATTGGTGAGAATGCCCAGGGAAAAACCAATCTGATGGAAGCGATCTATGTACTCGCTTTTACGAGATCCCATCGTACGCCGAGAGACAAAGAACTGATACAGTGGGATGAAGAGTATGGTAAAATAAAAGGGAGTATCTTTAAACGTAATCGTCGCTTTCCTTTGGAAATCATCGTTTCTAAAAAGGGGAAAAAAGCGAAATTGAATCATATTGAGCAAAAGCGTCTGAGCGACTATATCGGCGCTTTGAACGTGGTGATGTTTGCACCTGAGGATCTCAATCTTGTAAAGGGGAGTCCTCAGGTGCGTCGTCGGTTTATTGACATGGAAATCGGCCAGATCCAACCGACATATATTTATCATTTAGGACAGTATCAGAAGATTCTCAGACAACGAAATCATCTGTTGAAAGATTTACAGCGTAAGCCGGGAGCGGACCGGACGATGCTCGGTGTTTTGACAGAGCAGCTGATTGAACATGCAACGACGATTGTCGAACGCCGGTTTAAATTCCTACAGCTCCTAAGATCATGGGCTACACCGATCCACGAAGGAATCAGTCGGCAGTTGGAGAAGCTCGAAATTGCTTATGATGCGAGTGTACGAGTATCAGAGGATATGAATTTGGAAACAATAAAGAATACATTCTCTGAAAAGTTTGCAGAAATTGAATCAAAAGAAGTGGAACGCGGGACGACGTTGGCAGGACCACATAGGGATGATTTGGTTTTTTACGTGAACGGAAAAGATGTCCAAACGTATGGGTCACAGGGCCAGCAGCGGACGACAGCTTTGTCTTTGAAACTCGCTGAAATAGAGCTGATTCATAGTGAAGTAGGCGAATACCCCATTTTGCTTCTTGATGATGTACTTAGTGAACTGGATGATTTCAGGCAATCGCATCTGCTTCATACGATTCAAGGAAAAGTGCAGACGTTCGTTTCTACGACGAGTATTGATGGAATTGAACATGAAGCACTGGAACAAGCGGAAATTTTCCGTGTGAAAGAAGGAACGATAGACGTAGAGAAATGAGGTGGCGAATTGTTCATTCATATCGGGGATGATCACGTCATCCAGTCGAAGGATGTCGTGGCGATCATTGATCATAGTTTGATTTCATCTTCTTCCATCATCGAAGAGATGATTCATAACCAACGTAAGGACAAGCAGGTCATTGAAACGGAAGACCACCAGGCGAAAGCCATTGTAATTACGAATGATGTCATCTATTTCAGCCCATTATCTGTCTATACTTTAAAGAAACGGGCGAACATGATGACGACACTGAACAAATTGGAAGATTTCTCGGAAGAGTCCGATTTTTAATATATCCATAGATGATAGACGTAAGGGATTAGAGATAAACCACTTGAGAAATGTAGGTGAGTACCATGAAGGAAGATATTATCGAAGAGCAGCAGGCATATGATGAGAGTCAAATACAGGTACTGGAAGGATTAGAAGCGGTAAGAAAACGTCCAGGAATGTATATTGGTTCCACCAACGAAAAAGGCCTTCACCACCTCGTATGGGAAATCGTCGATAACAGTATCGATGAAGCGATGGCCGGTTTTTGCGATCATATTCAAGTCGCGATCGAAAAAGACAACAGCATTACGGTTACCGATAACGGCCGTGGTATTCCGGTCGGGATACAGGAGAAAACAGGACGTCCCGCTGTTGAAGTCATACTGACCGTTCTTCACGCCGGAGGTAAGTTCGGCGGGGGCGGTTATAAAGTATCCGGAGGACTCCATGGTGTAGGGGCGTCCGTCGTAAACGCCTTATCTACGAAACTGGAAGTGTTTGTTCACCGTGATGGAAATATCCATTACCAGGCTTATCACCGTGGTGTTCCAGAAGAAGACTTGAAGGTGATCGGAGAGACTGATCAGACCGGAACACGCATTCAATTCAAACCAGACCCTGAAATTTTCACAGAAACAGAGGAATATAAGTTCGAAATTCTAGCTAATCGTTTGCGTGAGCTCGCTTTCCTCAACAAGGGGCTTACGATCACAATCGAAGATAAACGTACAGATGAAGAGCCTGTGAATTACTATTTCGAAGGCGGAATCCTTTCTTATGTCGAACATATGAACAGGACGCGCGAAACCCTGCATGATGCCTTTTTCATCGAGGATGAGCAGGACGAGATTTCCATAGAAATCGCCATGCAGTACAACGATGGATTCGCGAGCAACATTTATTCCTATGCCAACAACATCCATACGTATGAAGGCGGGACACACGAATCCGGGTTCAAGACCGGTTTGACACGTGTGATCAACGACTATGCACGTAAGAACAATATGTTCAAGGAGACGGATCCGAATTTGACCGGCGACGATGTCAGGGAAGGTTTGACAGCGATCATCTCGATCAAACATCCGGACCCGCAGTTTGAAGGTCAAACAAAGACGAAGCTCGGCAATAGTGAAGCCCGTACCGTTACGGACTCTCTGTTCTCAGAAAGTTTCACAAAGTTCCTTTTCGAAAATCCAAACATGGCGAAAACGATTGTTGAAAAAGGATTGATGGCTTCAAGAGCAAGAATGGCCGCGAAGAAAGCTCGTGAATTGACACGCCGTAAAAATGCGCTTGAGGTCTCCAACCTGCCAGGTAAATTGGCGGACTGTTCGTCCAAAGATGCGAACATCTCTGAACTTTACATCGTTGAGGGGGACTCTGCCGGTGGATCTGCCAAGCAGGGACGAGATCGTCATTTTCAGGCGATTTTGCCATTGCGCGGTAAAATCATCAATGTTGAAAAAGCACGCCTGGATAAAATCCTTTCCAACAATGAAGTCCGTGCCATTATTACCGCCCTTGGTACAGGGATCGGTGAAGAATTCGATATTTCAAAGGCACGTTATCATAAGATTGTCATTATGACCGATGCCGACGTCGATGGTGCACACATCCGTACTTTACTATTGACGTTCTTCTACCGTTATATGCGTCCATTGATTGAACATGGCTATATCTATATCGCTCAGCCGCCGCTTTATAAGATCCAGCAAGGAAAAGCGATCTACTACACGTACAGTGATAAGCAACTGGATGCGAAGCTTGCGGAGCTTTCCAACTCACCGAAGCCCGGTGTTCAGCGATACAAGGGTCTTGGAGAGATGAACCCGGAACAGCTATGGGAAACGACAATGGACCCTGAAACGAGAACGATGCTTCAGGTCAGCTTAGAGGATGCGATGGGGGCGGATGAAACCTTCGATATTCTTATGGGGGACAAGGTCGAACCACGTCGTAACTTCATTCAAGAGAACGCACAATACGTACAAAACCTTGATGTTTAATATACAACGAATGTCATGAAAGAGAGGGAAAGGGAGGCGAACATTTCCTTTCCCCTTTTAGGTAACTAGGAGGTAAAAGAATGGTGGATCAACCCGAACGTCCGCGCGTACAGGAAGTCAACATCAGTCACGAAATGCGAACTTCATTCCTGGATTATGCAATGAGTGTCATCGTGGCCCGTGCCCTTCCTGATGTTAGAGACGGCCTGAAACCTGTACACAGAAGGATTTTATATGCGATGCATGACCTTGGTATGCATGCGGACAAAGCTTACAAAAAGTCTGCACGTATCGTAGGGGAAGTGATCGGTAAGTACCACCCTCACGGGGACTCTGCTGTCTATGACACAATGGTGCGTATGGCACAGGACTTCAACTACCGATACATGCTCGTCGATGGACACGGAAACTTCGGTTCGGTGGACGGAGATGCCGCAGCCGCCATGCGTTATACGGAAGCACGTATGTCCAAGATTTCCATGGAGATTCTGCGTGATATCAACAAAGATACCATTGATTATAACGATAACTACGATGGAACAGAGCGGGAGCCTGTAGTGCTTCCATCCAAGTTTCCGAACTTGCTCGTCAACGGGGGTTCAGGGATTGCTGTCGGAATGGCGACAAACATTCCCCCTCACCAGCTTGGCGAGGTTATTGATGCGGTTCTCGCGCTCAGTAAAGACCCGGATATTACCATCCAGGAATTGATGGAAAACCATATCTATGGTCCGGACTTCCCGACAGCAGGTAAAATTCTCGGCTTAAGTGGCATTCGCAAAGCTTATGAAACAGGGAAAGGCTCAATCACGGTCCGCGCAGATGTAGAAATTGAAGAACAAGCCAATGGCAAAGCCCGTTTAATCGTGCACGAGCTTCCTTATCAGGTGAACAAAGCCCGACTTGTTGAAAAAATTGCCGATCTTGCTCGCGATAAGAAAATCGATGGCATCACAGATCTTCGTGATGAGTCGGACCGTAATGGTATGCGTATCGTTATTGAGTTACGTCGTGATGTAAATCCGAATGTGCTTCTCAACAACCTTTACAAAATGACGGCCCTGCAATCAACGTTCGGCATCAATATGCTCGCACTCGTCAACGGCCACCCGAAAGTGCTCAACTTGAAACAGTGCCTTGAGCATTATTTGGAACACCAGAAAGTCGTCATTCGCCGCCGTACCGAATACGAACTTAGAAAAGCAGAAGCGCGTGCTCATATTCTGGCTGGTCTGCGTATTGCCCTTGACCACCTGGATGAAGTGATTTCACTGATTCGTGAATCTCAAACGACTGAGATTGCACGTACCGGTTTGATGGAACGTTTCGGTCTTTCTGAAAAGCAGGCCCAAGCAATTCTTGATATGCGTCTGCAGCGCCTAACCGGTTTAGAGCGTGAGAAAATCGAGAATGAATATCAGGAAGTCATGGAATTGATTCAAGAATTAAAAGCGATTCTTGCAGACGATGAAAAGGTCCTTGAAATTATCCGTGAGGAACTACTGGATGTGAAGGAACGCTACAATGATGAGCGCCGTACAGAAATCGTCCTTGGCGGAACAGACTTCATTGAGGATGAGGACTTAATTCCTGAAGAGACGGTCATTGTCACGGTCACTCACCAGGGCTATGTCAAACGTCTTCCTGCATCTACTTATCGTTCACAGCGCAGAGGTGGACGAGGAGTGCAGGGAATGGGTACACACGAAGAAGATTTCGTTGAACACCTATTATCCACATCGACACATAATACTTTGCTTTTCTTCTCAAACAAAGGGAAAGTATATAAAGCTAAAGGTTACGAAGTCCCTGAATTCAGCCGAACGGCTAAAGGAATTCCAATCATCAACATGTTGAACGTGGAGCGTGATGAGTGGATCAATGCAGTGATTTCAGTTGAAGACTTTGTCGATGACTGGTACCTGGTCTTTACAACGAAGAACGGAATCACGAAGCGTACGACACTGTCCCAATTTGCGAATATCCGAAAAGGCGGATTGATCGCTCTCGGTTTACGTGAAGATGATGAACTGATCTCCGTCCGTCTGACGGATGGAACGAAAGATATCATGATCGGAACCCAGAACGGCTATTTGATCCGTTTCAATGAAGATCAAATCCGAGCGATGGGACGTACAGCCGCAGGTGTTAAAGGGATCTCCCTCCGGGAAGACGACAAAGTCGTATCCATGGAAATCCTTGATGATTCCCTGCAAGTACTCACCGTTACAAGCAAAGGGTATGGAAAGCGCACACCGGCCGAGGAATACCGGATTACCAACCGTGGTGGTAAAGGGATCATTACGTGTAATCTGACAGATAAAAATGGTCAGGTCGTCGCTACGAAAGCCATTAATGGTGAAGAAGATATCATGATCATAACAGAGAGTGGTGTCTTAATCCGTATGCCGATGGAAAGTATTTCTGAAACAGGACGGAACACACAGGGTGTACGCTTGATTCGTCTTGGAGAAGGTGAAGAAGTCGCTACCGTCGCTCGTGTCGAGTCAGAAAAAGAAGAAGAAGAATTATTAGAAGAAGCGCTTGAAAAAGAAGCGGAATCTCAAGATGAGGTTTCTGAAGATGCTGAAACACCATCTGATTCAACAGAAGAAGAATCAGATGAATCATAAGTAAGCAAACTTCTATGATCCGTCGCCTGTCGAATTATTCGACAGGCGACTTTTTTATAGATGGAGGAATAACAGAGTAAAAGTGATCCATTAAATTTTCAATATTTGCTATTTTATTACATCATTCATGGTAATATAGAACTAGACGTCATACATAAGACCTTTATATAAGTATTTAGTGTGCAGTTTGCTTTCTTGAGGGCATGGCGGCAAGCCGTCCTCACGGGAGATCTGCAGTATTTAAATGCCGCGGTTTAGTCTTTCAGGATAGCTCGCTTATCTGAAATGACTGTGAGATTAAGGTTCTGACATAAAAAGAAACTAGTGAAAGGTGGTTCGTTGTCATGAGGGTAGCTACATCTCAATTGGAACCGGGTTGTCTCTTGACGAAAGATGTCATGGGGCGGACGAATCGACCGATTGTTCCTAAAAATACGACCCTTCAGCCTGTCCATATTGATGTACTGCAAAAATTCAACATTGATCTCGTGGAAATCTCCAATCGCCGGTCGGACGGTTCGCTTTTTATAGCTTCCGGAACCACAGACCAGGAAGATCCACATCAGAAACGGGGGATGGAGGAAACGCCCCTTCCATTTTTTGAATCCTACTTAGCTGCCGTTCAGGAATATAAAAAATGGTTCATTTCGTGGCAGGGAGGCTCGCCTGTAAATATTAGCGAGATCCGCAAAGTGATGGTCCCCCTCCTTGAGAGAGCGGCTGATTCCGCAGGGAGGGAGGTTTTCTCGCTCCATCATTATACATCCAGTAAAGATTATATCTATCATCACAGTGTAGCGATGGGGCTGTTGTCCAGCTATGTTGCACGAAAAATGGGATACAATTATGGTGAATGGATTCAAGTCGGTTTAGCAGGTCTTCTAGCAGATAGTGGGATGGCTAAAATCAGTGAACGAATTACATGGAAAGATTCCCCTTTAACAGAGCAGGAATATGAGAGGGTGAAAAACCATCCGACTTACAGCTATCGCAACGTAGAAAAAATCTCTTCCTTGAGCAATCACGCGAAGATTGCTATTTTACAGCATCATGAACGTTTGGATGGGACAGGTTATCCTTTAGGAGTCAGTCAGAATAAAATCCATCCGTTCAGTCAGATCATCGCTGTTTGTGATATGTATCACGCTATGACGTCTGAGAGGATGTACCGTAGGAAACAGTCCCCTTATAAAGTGCTCGAAGAAATCCTCCAGGAACAGTTCGGCCGCTATGACCATAAAGTAATCAGCGCTTTAGTTAAGGAAATGACCAGTTATTCTACAGGGACCAACATTCGTTTGTCTGATCATCGCGAGGCAGAGGTAATTTTCGTGGAAAAGGCAAATCCGACAAGGCCGCTGGTACGGACCATAGATGACGGACAGATTCTCGCGTTGAAAGAACAACTGGACCTTCATATTGAAGAAGTATATGAATAAAAGAGACCAGTTTGCTTCAGGAAAGGGAGGCAAACTGGTCTTTCAGCCAGGAAGCGAAAATTTTTGGAATGCGACCCGAGGCTGAATGTAAAAAGTGTACGATGAACACATAATCCTCTCGATCTTTCATCTGCTCCATTTCCCCCCACCACTCCCCTTCATAACGGACGAGCATACTCAAGTTATAAAGGACAGCAAAATAAGCCAGCAGTTCAGGCCATTCTTCATCAATGGTGATAGGGAGCGGGTTCTTTAGGAGAAACAGCTCTTCCATTCCAGGAAGCGGACGGAGCAATTCATCCATTGATATCTTTGTTTTTTGTGAGGAAAATTGAAACAAATGCTCAGCTGCATGCGGAAATAATCCATGCGGCTGAATACGGATATCGTCCTCTAAAAAACGATAATGCTGTTTTTTTCTTTTACGTGTCGACAGCCCGTGGGCAAGAACCTTTGCAGTGGCAGGATATCCAGGATCAACCGTCAACAGGCAGCTTTTAATAAAATGGTTCATTCCATAATAAAAAAGAAGAGGCTTTACACTCAGAGGTGTATGTAAAGCTGTCGACCAATAATCCTGCCCGAGGCTGAGACCGTGAATGAATCGTTCTGCATTGTTGTATGCATGATGTTCGGCTCGTGAATGATTGATCTTTTCATAACAAGACAACAAGAAGGGTCTTGTATGTGCAGTCACTTGAAGGTAAGTGAGAATTGGATCGGTGGAGTGCAAAGAAAGTTCCTCCTTTCTAACATCAAAGGAATTCTCTCCCATTTTTTTATGGTTGAAAAAGCCCGACCATTGTCGTATTGTAAATAACAATAAGAAATGGTGTTACGAGAATATACCACTTATTTTACCCACTTTCACCCAAACTATTTTAAGAAGAAAAGGAGAGGTCAAGCATGCGTGAAGACAAGTTTACAAAAGAAGGTTTAACGTTTGACGATGTACTACTTTTGCCTGCTAAGTCCGATGTTTTGCCGCGTGATGTTTCGCTGGCAACAGAGTTGTCTCCAACGTTACGTCTGAATATGCCCATCATCAGTGCCGGAATGGATACGGTGACGGAGGCCAAGATGGCGATCGGTATGGCACGTCAGGGAGGACTTGGCGTCATTCATAAAAATATGTCGATTGAAGAGCAGGCGGAACACGTGGACCGAGTGAAACGCTCCGAAAGCGGCGTCATTACGAACCCGTTCTTTTTGACTCCCGAACACCAGGTTTTTGATGCTGAACATTTAATGGGGAAATTCCGTATTTCCGGTGTGCCGATCGTCAATAGTGTGGAAGAACAGAAACTTGTCGGAATCATCACCAACCGTGACCTCCGTTTTATAGAAGATTATTCGATTCAAATCAGTGACGTCATGACGCACGAGAACCTTGTCACAGCACCTGTAGGAACGACACTCGATGAAGCAGAAAAAATCTTGCAGCAATATAAGATTGAAAAGCTTCCGATGGTCGACAACAATGGGATTCTCAAAGGATTGATCACCATTAAGGATATAGAGAAAGTGATCGAATTTCCTTTATCAGCAAAAGATGAGCAAGGACGTCTTCTGTGTGCTGCAGCTGTTGGTGTCACGGCAGATGCGATGACGCGTATTGATAAATTAGTAGAAGCAGGTGTCGATGCTCTTGTTGTTGATACTGCTCATGGACATTCTCAGGGTGTGATCGAACAGGTCAAGCGCATCCGTGACCGTCATCCAAAAGTGAATATCATTGCAGGCAACGTAGGGACAGCAGATGCAACACGCGAATTGATCGAAGCCGGAGCGGACGTTGTCAAAGTCGGAATCGGGCCAGGTTCCATTTGTACCACACGTGTCGTTGCTGGTGTCGGCGTCCCTCAAATCACAGCCGTCTATGACTGTGCGAAAGAAGCGGCGAAATACAATAAGCCGATCATTGCCGACGGAGGAATCAAATACTCCGGTGATATTGTGAAGGCTCTTGCCGCAGGCGGACATGCCGTCATGCTCGGAAGCTTGCTTGCCGGTGTCTCTGAGAGTCCTGGCGAAACAGAAATCTTCCAGGGCCGCCGTTTCAAAGTCTATCGTGGAATGGGATCTGTCGGTGCCATGGAATCCGGATCCAAAGACCGCTACTTCCAAAGCGAGCAAGAATCGAAAAAGCTTGTACCGGAAGGGATTGAAGGACGTATGCCATATAAAGGACCATTGGCAGACTCCATTCATCAGCTTCTCGGTGGTATTCGTTCGGGTATGGGGTATTGTGGAACACCAACTATCACGGCTTTACGTACAGACGCACAATTCACAAGAATTACAGGAGCAGGCTTAAGAGAGAGTCATCCACATGATGTACAAATTACAAAAGAAGCGCCAAACTACTCCGTTTGACCCGTATAAAAAGTGATAGACAGGGACTTTTCCCTGTCTATTCTTTTATATACGCATGTGATAAAATAACAAAGATGCATATTTTAAGGGTGGAGGTTGAGAAAGTGACACAAAGAATAAAAACATCTATGGCCTTGATGTTGGCATTGCTTATGGGGTTCTTTGCTGTGTCCATGAATCCTGGACATACATACGCAAGCGTAGATGTTGGCGCAGAATCGGCAATACTCGTGGACGCGGAAACAGGGAAGATTTTATTTGAAAAAGAGGCGGATTTGACATTACCTCCTGCCAGTATGACGAAGATGATGACCGAATATCTTGTCATGGAGGCAATTGAGGAAGGGCAAATCAGCTGGGATACGACAACACAAATTAGTCAATACGCTTTTGATATATCGGCAAATCCTGAGTTTTCAGGGGTTGGCCTGAAGCTGGACGAGCAATACACGGTACGTGAACTGTATGAAGCGATGGCAATAAACTCAGATAATGCGACAACCATAGCTCTTACAGAATTGATTGCTGGCAGCGAAGGTGAATTTGTTCAAATGATGAACGAAAAAGCAGCAGAAATGGGGCTGCCTGATTATGATTTTGTGAATGCAACAGGACTGAATAACTCCCACTTGGGAGACAATTATCCTGAAGGCACAGATCCTGAAGCAACGAATATGCTTTCAGCGAAGTCTGCTGCACTGCTTGCTTATCACTTAACGAATGATTATCCGGAAGCGCTTGAGATCTCAAGCAAACCGACACTTGATTTTGCCGGACAAACCGTAACGAACTGGAACTGGATGCTTCCAGGTATGCCTGGACAGAACTTGGCGCAGTTCGAATATGAAGGAATGGACGGATTGAAAACAGGTTACACAGAACTTGCCCAGAACACGTTTACAGGAACAGCAGAACGAGATGGGCAGCGTTTTATTTCCGTTGTTATGAAATCCGAATCCAGAGCTTCCCGTTTTAATCAAACGAAACAATTGCTCGACTACGGATTCAATCAATTCTCACGTCAGGAACTTTTCGCAGCAGGAGCGACTCCTGAAGAAGAGTCGACACTACCTGTCGCAAAAGGAAAAGAAGATAATGTAGCGATTGAAACGAGTGCGGCATTGAGCACACTTGTTAAAAACGGTGAAGAAGATCAATATGAGATTCAGTTCAATATCTCTGAGGATCAGTTGGATGACAACGGTAACCTTGTCGCTCCCGTAGAAAAAGGGCAGAAAGTCGGGACAGCGAAGCTCGTTTACAACGGAGAAGAGGACTATGGGAATATTCTTGCTGACGGTGGACCAACCGTCGAAATCGTCACTTCTTCCAGTGTGGAGAAAGCAAACTGGTTCATGCTGACCCTTGGTGCGATCGGAGAATTCTTCAGTGATATCTTCACAGGCGCCGTCGACATGGTTAAAGGCTGGTTTTAGGTGAAAAAATCCCTAGATAACCAGTGGGATTTAATATAGTATTGCGTTACAATAGAGGATAAGAATCTATGATTCGAAATAAAATGTTTAAACTATAGAGCTGTTAGGGAGGAATCAACATGGCACAAACAGGTACGGATCGCGTAAAACGCGGCATGGCAGAAATGCAAAAAGGTGGCGTCATCATGGACGTCGTAAACGCAGAACAAGCAAAAATCGCTGAAGAAGCGGGTGCGGTAGCCGTAATGGCTCTCGAACGAGTTCCAGCAGACATCCGCGCAGCAGGCGGGGTCGCTCGTATGGCTGATCCTACGATCGTTGAAGAAGTAATGAATGCCGTTTCTATTCCAGTTATGGCAAAAGCTCGTATTGGGCATATTACAGAAGCACGCGTTCTTGAAGCTATGGGCGTTGACTATATCGATGAGAGTGAAGTTCTTACTCCAGCTGATGAAATCTATCACATCAAAAAAGATGATTACACAGTGCCATTCGTATGTGGCTGCCGTAACTTGGGTGAAGCGACACGCCGCATCCGTGAAGGTGCATCCATGCTTCGTACAAAGGGTGAACCAGGAACAGGTAACATTGTAGAGGCTGTCAGCCATATGCGTCAGGTCCAGTCACAGATCCGTCATTTGCGTGGACTTTCAGAAGATGAAGTGATGGTCTACGCAAAAGATAACGGCGCTCCATTTGATCTACTGATGGAGATTCGTGAAGAAGGGCGTCTGCCTGTCGTTAACTTTGCTGCCGGCGGCATTGCAACCCCTGCAGATGCTTCCTTGATGATGCAGCTTGGAGCAGACGGAGTGTTCGTTGGGTCTGGTATCTTCAAATCCAACAACCCAGAAAAGTTCGCCCGTGCAATTGTTGAAGCAACGACTCACTATGACGATTACAAGCTGATTGGTGAATTGTCTAAAGGTCTTGGAACAGCCATGAAGGGTATGGAAATGTCTACTCTTACTCCTGAACAGCGTATGCAGGATCGCAGCCAGTAAATAAAGGAGAATGCAGCATGACTACAATCGGTGTATTAGGCCTGCAAGGCGCTTTCCGTGAGCACGTGCGTTCTGTCGAAGCGACCGGTGCCAAAGCCGTCGTCGTCAAAAGGACAGAACAACTGAAAGATATTGATGGCTTGATTATCCCTGGTGGCGAGAGTACGACCATCCGTAGACTGATCGATAAGTACGAGTTCTTAGAACCGATCCGTGAGTTCGGAAAAAGCGGCAATCCGATCTTCGGTACATGTGCCGGACTTATCCTGCTCGCTTCAGAAATCGATGGTTCTTATGACGTACATCTAGGGGTCATGGATATTAAAGTTCGTCGTAACGCTTTTGGACGCCAACGTGAAAGTTTTGAAGCGGATCTTGATATTGAAGGTGTGGCAGAAGGATTTAATGCCGTATTCATCCGTGCTCCTTACATTGAAGGAGTCGGGGAAAATACGAAAGTGCTGGCCCGCTACGACGGTCATATTGTAGCCGCTCAGGAAGGTCACTATTTAGCTTGTTCCTTCCATCCAGAATTGACGGACGACCACCGTTTAACCGCCCATTTTGTGAAAATGGTAGAAGAAGCTAAGAAAACACTTGCATTATAATTCTGAATCCGCTAATCTTATGTAACACAAACCATAAACAAACGCGATGACAGGAAATAGTAACATGTCCCTTCTTCTCAAAGAGAGTCAGTGGCTGGTGTGAACTGACGGAGAAGCCATGTGAATCCATCCTCGAGTGTCTGACTGAATGAAGTAGGTCAGACCGGTACTCACCGTTATGAGTGAAGCCGGAAGGTCACACAGACCTTCAACTTGGGTGGTATCGCGGGAAGCATAAACCAAAGCTCTCGTCCCTTCTTTAGGGACGGGAGCTTTTTATTTAGCTTACAACTAATCGAAGTGAGTAAATAAAGGAGGAGATAAACATGTTGGACATGAAATACTTACGCCAGAACTTTGAAGAAGTAAAAGGAAAACTGCAAAATCGTGGAGAAGACCTCTCTGACTTGGATGCTTTCGGCGATTTGGACAGCAAACGCCGTGAGCTGATTCAGGAAACAGAAGAACTGAAGGCCAAGCGGAATGAAGTATCCAAAGAAATTTCCCAGCTGAAAAAAGCGAAGGAAGATGCGGACGATAAAATCAAGGAAATGCGCGAAGTCGGGGATCGTATTAAAACTCTGGATACAGAGCTTAAAGATGTGGAAGAGAAACTTGAAACGCTTCTATTATCCATCCCGAACATTCCTCACGAAAGTGTACCTGTCGGAGGCGATGAAGAAGACAATATCGAAGCACGAAAAGCAGGAGAGATCCCGACATTTAATTTTGAAGCTAAACCTCACTGGGATGTAGCGACAGATTTAGGCATCCTTGATTTTGAAAGAGCATCCAAGGTGACAGGCAGTCGTTTTGTATTCTACAAAGGGCTAGGTGCCCGTTTAGAGCGTGCATTGCTCAATTTCATGATGGATCTGCATGCGGATGAACACGGGTATCAGGAAATGCTCCCACCACAAATGGTCAATCGCACAGCGATGACAGGTACAGGGCAATTACCTAAATTTGAAGAAGACGCGTTTAAAATTGAAGACTGGGATTACTTCCTCGTACCAACAGCTGAGGTTCCCGTCACAAACTTCTATCGAGAAGAAATACTATCTGTTGAAGACCTTCCACAAAAATTTGTAGCTTTCAGCACGAATTTCCGTTCCGAGGCAGGGTCTGCCGGCCGTGATACAAGAGGGTTGATTCGTCAGCACCAATTCAATAAAGTGGAGCTTGTCCAGCTGGCAAAGCCGGAAGATTCTTATGATGTTTTGGAAGAACTGACAGGTCATGCTGAAAAAGTCCTTCAGCTGTTGAAACTTCCTTATCGTGTGATGAGCATGTGTACGGGAGACCTTGGCTTTACAGCAGCGAAGAAGTATGACATCGAAGTGTGGATCCCAAGCCAGGAGACTTATCGTGAAATCAGCTCTTGCTCTAACTTCGAAGATTTCCAGGCCCGTCGTGCAGGCATCCGTTTCCGTAGAGAAGAAAAGGGTAAGCCTGAATTCGTACACACGTTGAATGGTTCTGGTCTTGCCATCGGTCGTACCGTTGCAGCGATTCTTGAAAATTATCAGCAGGAAGATGGAACCGTCATCGTCCCGGAGGTTCTTCGTCCATACATGGGTGGAAAAGAAGTCATCAAATAACTCAAATACATCGAGCGTCAACAAAACATGCGCCTGGATCCTTTTGGTTCCAGGCGTATTTCTTTGAATTCGTAATTGAAAGCAGAGGTCGCGAAGGGTTGTTGACTCTGTGGAAGGGAATTTGTATAATAACGAGGTAACAATTTTTCGTGATGGTTCGACAACAATTTCTTTTTTTAAAAAGTTGCAGGATTTTGTTGACGGATACGGACAACCATGATATTATATTTATTGTCGGTCACACGGAGGAGTACCCAAGTCCGGCTGAAGGGAGCGGTCTTGAAAACCGCCAGGGGGTTTACGCCCCGCGGGGGTTCGAATCCCTCCTCCTCCGCCATATTATTATCAACAATAGCGCATAAATATTGGAGATTTATAGAACAGAAATCGTTACTTCGCGTAACGATTTTTTATTTTGCTTTCATTGAATGAATAAAGAGTAAAGCCCTCACCGGTTATCCTGGCGAGGGCTATTTTTTTATCTTATTAAGAATCCAATAATACCTCTTCTTTATTGGGATAGGTCTTTTCAATATGCTGCTCACCCCAGGCACAAAGCATGTCCAATGCCCCTTTTAATGTCCAGCCGTATTCCGTCAGTTCATACTCCACTTTAGGCGGTACCTGATTATAAACGATTCGTGTAATGACTCCATCGCTTTCCAATTCCCTCAGCTGCTGGGTCAACATTTTTTGTGTGATTCCTGGCATTAATCGTTTGAGCTCACTTGTCCGTCGTTTATTTTCTATTAAGTGGCACAGAATGACGACCTTCCACTTGCCTCCGATGACTTCCAGAGCCGCTTCCACCGGTATATTATATTTCGGCATGAGATTGACCTCCTCTAGAGCTCCTATGTTTCTTTTTAGCATGTATAACCGATGATTCACTATACACGAAAGAAACATAAGTTAAAAATATTTTGCCTGAACACCCTCACACCCCTCTGTTCTATACAATTGTTACTTACAGGTGCCTATAGCACACAGAAGTGCGTACTTCTCAAGTACTCAATCAGCCCTCATAATAAGGTTTGTCATCCAGAGGCGCCCTGGATACATGGGTTTCAGATATTATTCTTATTTATATATGAGGAGGAAAATGATGAGTTCACACGCAGAGAATATCAAAGAAAATTCTCTTGATCATAAGTCGAAAAGTTTTCCGTTTGCTTTGTTGGCCCTTGCTATTAGTGCGTTCGGTATAGGAACGACAGAATTTGTACCTGTAGGTTTATTATCCACGATGGCCGATGACCTTTCTATATCCATTACACTTGCGGGGGTATTGATATCCGGTTATGCTGTCGGTGTTGCTGTGGGGGCACCTGTTTTGACGGCTCTTACCAATAAGATGAGCCGGAAAAGTTTATTGTTGGCTCTGATGGTTGTTTTCATTCTTGGTAATTTAGTGGCTTCGGTTTCGACAAGCTTCACCTTGCTGTTAATTGCGAGGATCATCACTGCTTTTTCTCACGGTATATTCTTCTCCATTGGTTCGACTATTGCTGCCAGTTTAGTCCCTGAGCATAAGCGGGCAAGTGCCATTGCCTTTATGTTTACAGGATTGACGGTTGCGACGGTGACAGGCGTGCCTTTAGGAACATTCATTGGACAAACTTTTGGTTGGCGGGCGACATTTGCCGGTGTAGCTTTGCTCGGCGTAATCGGCATTATCGCAAGTGCTTTGCTTGTTCCGAAAAACCTGGAAGAAGCACCACCTGCAAGCTTTCGTGATCAATTAAAAATACTAACTGAAAAAAGAATTCTGCTCTCCTTCGTCATTACAGGATTAGGATATGGCGGAACGTTTGTGGCCTTCACATACCTTGCTCCTTTACTGGAAGAAGTGACAGGTTTCGATCCGAAGTTTGTCAGCGTGATTCTGCTCATCTATGGAGTTGCGGTGGCGATCGGAAATACGATTGGTGGAAAAGTTTCCAATAAAAATCCGATCAAAGCTTTGTTTTGGATGTTTGTATTGCAGGCAATCGTATTGCTCCTGTTGGCTTTCGTCATTCCATTTAAAGTGTTGAGTTTAGTTGTATTGTTTTTCATGGGACTGTTTGCTTTCATGAACGTCCCTGCTTTGCAGATCTTGGTCGTTCAATTAGCTGAGAAGTATGTTCCATCTGCAGTTAATGTAGCTTCTGCTTTGAATATTGCCGCTTTCAACGTCGGTATTGCTATCGGATCCTCCGTCGGTGGGGTCATCGTTGATACGATTGGTCTTGTTCATACACCATGGATTGGTGCAGTGATGGTAGGGGGAGCTGTCATCTTAACAAAACTGCTGCATACGATGGAACGCTAATCTACGAGAAGGACTCCTTTTTTTCATAGGGGTCCTTTTCTCTTGTTATAATAAAATAATGGAGAGAGGAGGAAGGCTATGGGTTACGTCGAGGACTTACGGGCAATTATCGGTCACCGGCCCATTATTTTAGTTGGCTCTGTGGTAATGATTCTGGATGAAAAAGGACGTATTTTACTGCAGGAACGAACATCCCCTCAAGGTGTATGGGGACTGCCGGGAGGTTTGATGGAACTTGGAGAAAGCACGGAACAAGTCGCCAAACGTGAAGCATTCGAAGAGACTGGATTAAAGGTCGAGGACCTGCAGTTATTGAATGTTTACTCGGGGGAGGATCAATTCAGCCGAGCTCCTAATGGAGATGAGTTTTACGTTGTTACAACAGCTTATTTCACTAGACATTTCAGTGGGGGCTATGCTTTTGATCCTGCAGAAACGGTACAGGTGAAGTTTTTCGAGTTTCATGATTTGCCTGAGAAGATGGTTGGTAGTCACCGGAGGATGATTGAAGATTATAGAAAAAAAACACCTGACGTCGAATGAACGTCAGGTGTTTCTTCTTTATGATTACGTCAATAAATGGCTGGAGCGCCATTTACGAGATTGTTGAATGAAGTGGCCGATTTTTTCAAGGACGGGTTCGATGCTTGTTTTATCATTCAATACATCATAGTCGGCAATATTGAGGCGCAGGACAGGGCAGGAATTGAAATTATCAATCCAATTGTCATAACGCGTAAACATCTCTTCCCAATATTCAATAGGAGTTTCTTGTTCCATTGGACGTCCACGTTCTTTGATTCGGGAAACGACATCATCGAACGAGCCTTCCAAATATATTAAAAGATCAGGATGAGGGAAGTATGGTGTCATCACCATCGCATCAAACAAGTTTCGGTACGTTTCATAATCGGTTGCAGACATCGTCCCTTTTTCATAATGCATCCGGGCAAAAATGCCGGTATCTTCATAGATGGAGCGGTCCTGGATAAACCCACCGCCATATTCAAAAATCTTCTTTTGTTCCTTGAAGCGTTCCGCCAGAAAGTAAATCTGTAAATGGAAGCTCCAGCGTTCAAAATCCTGATAGAATTTGTCGAGATAAGGATTTGTGTCGACTTTTTCAAAAGAGGTACGGAAGTTGAGGGCATCAGCGAGAGCATTGGTCATCGTTGACTTACCAACACCGACCGTTCCTGCAATCGTTATGACGCTGTCGTGTGGAATTCCATAGCGTTCACGTGCATTCATTTGATAACTTCTCCTTTATTTAAATGCTGCTCTACTTGATCAACAATATAATTCAAATCGTCTTGATGTTTTACGAAGTCTAAATGATCCCCGTTCAAACGAATCACAGGAATCTCGGGATGAGTCGCCTCAAAATGTCTCATGAAGTCTTCGTAGTCTTGAGAGAGTTGTTCAAGATATGAGGGTTGAATATTTGCCTCTACATCACGGTTACGCATGCGGATGCGTTCGAGCAGTGTATCTAAACTCGCATGTAAATAGACGACCATATTCGGTTTAGGCATATCGTGTGTCAATATATCAAAAATCTGTGCATACTTGTCAAATTGATCTTCTCTTAACGTGCGGCGTGCGAAAATCATATTCTTCGATATATGGTAATCGGCGACCACCGGCTTCCCCGACTGCAAAAATTTGCGATCGATGTCTTCAAGCTGCTTGAAACGATTGCACAAGAAGAACATCTCCGTTTGGAAGCTCCATTCTTCAATATTGTCGTAAAACTTGCCTAAAAACGGGTTCTCCTCAACGATTTCCTTCAGCAAATGAAAATCAAACTGGGAGGCGAGCTTTTTAGACAGAGACGTTTTCCCAACCCCAATGGGCCCTTCAACGGATATGAAAGGTAAATCTCCCATCTCTTTTCCTCCTTCAAACTCAATTCAAAAAAACATGAGTGCTCATCACTCACTTACAAAATACGATACTTTTAGACAGACAAATAACATTTTATCATATACATACGTTGGAAGTAACATCCGAGCAATATTTTTAAAGTGCATTTCCTTTTCAATCTTTGGTTTGTTTTGTATAATATTACACGTACGTTCATACGCCCCCGTAGCTCAGGGGATAGAGCATCGGTTTCCTAAACCGTGTGCCGCAGGTTCGAATCCTGCCGGGGGCGCTGGCTGAAGCTGATTGTAGCTTCAGCTTTTTTATGTTTTCCTTACAAAAATAATTTTCCTCCGGCTCCATGTGTTGAGCCATAATACCGCACTGAACCCGAGACAGAGTATGACAATCACCCACATGAGAGCTTCTTCCATTCGACCGGATTCGACAGCAAAATAGATGGCGAGTGGAATGGTGTCTGTTTCACCAGGGATATATCCTGCAATCATTAATGTAGCTCCGAACTCACCGAGGGAACGAGCAAAAGTCATGACTAAGCCGGCGAGCAATCCGGGCCAGGCTAACGGAAGCGATATGGTGAAGAATACCTTCAATTTCGAAGCCCCCATCGTCAAAGCCGCATTCTCCAGGTTTTGTTCATAATTTTGAAAAGCCGCTGATGCACTTTGATACATAAGGGGAAAGGAGACGACGGCAGACGCAATGACTGCTCCTGTCCAGGAAAAAACCACCTGAATACCGAACCAGTCCATGAGCCATTGTCCCATCCAGCCGTTTTTGCCGAATAAATAAAGCAGGCCAAATCCTATGACCGTCGGAGGAAGGACAAGAGGGAGTAAAAGGATCGATTCTATAATACTTTTCCCGGGAAATAATTTCCGAGAAATGACTCTTGCGCTGATCGTTCCTATAATAAATACGATGAAAGTAGCGATTGCCGCTACCTTTAGAGACAGTAAAAGAGGTTCGACGTTCATTGTTCTATCTTTCCACCTCCTTAGGATTGAATCCATAAGATTTGTAAATTTCTGTCGCTTGATCACTCTTTAAGAAGGATAGAAATTGCTCTCCAGATTTCTTAGTCCGGCTTTTTGAAATAATGATGCCAGGATAGACGATCGAATCGTGGAGTGTAGGCTCTACTTCTGTAAGGGTTCCTACCTGATCTGAAATCAGGGCATCACTGGCATAGACAAAACCATAGTCCACTTGCCCGGATTCGACATAAGCAAGGACTTGTCTAACATCGCTTCCGAAAATCATCTGATCCTCTAATTCCCTCCAAAGTTGAATCCTTTCCAATGCTTGCTTCGTATAAGTACCAGCAGGCACGCTCTCTGGATTGCCGACAGCAAGCTGTTCATTTTTTGTCAGTTCCAGGTCCTGAATGGTATTCAAATGACTCGTGGAATCGTGACCAATAAGAACAATCTGGTTGGTGGCAAACTCTATGTATGTATCTTTTTCGACAAGGCTCTCTTTCTTAAGAAGTTCGATCCAACGAAGATCCGCAGACAGGAATACGTCGACAGGAGCTCCTTGTTCGATTTGTCTTGCCAGTTTACCTGAGCCTCCATATATGGTTTCGATTTCTATATTGTATTGCTCCTCAAAAAGAGGGGTCAGCTCTTCCATGACATCTTTTAAACTTGAAGCAGCCGCAATTTTTATGTTCGTTTCACTCGATTCTGATGGAGCGGCACAACTGCATAAAAATAGTACGATGATCGAACTCCCTATCCATGTTAACTTACGCATGTCTATTCCCCTTTGTTACCATTGATTCTATTCTTAAGATACGTCATATGTAAGTAGAAAGCGATTAAAAGATCACGAAGAAAGGAGTGCGTTATATGAAATTACAAGTTCTTTCAGCTCTTATTCTTGCTTTACTTCTCACACAACTGCCGGTCGTTGGTAAATATTTCGCTATCCTGAACACCATGATTCATGAGAGCGGTCATTCCCTGATGGCGCTGATTACAGGTGGCGAAGTAAGGAGAATTTCCCTCTTACCGAATACATCCGGTTTTGCTTTGACCGGGCATAACTCATGGATCGGGCAAGTATTAACGAGCATGGCCGGGTATGTATTTGCTTCTTTCTTTGCCTTCGTCTTCTTTTTCCTAATCAGTCGTGGGCATTTTAATTGGATGATCTATATTTTAATGGCGTTCCTTGCCATCAATCTTCTTTTCTGGGTAAGGAATGTGTATGGTTTATTCTGGATCCTTACTTTTGGAGCTGGGTTTGTATGGCTGCTAAGAACCGGTCATGAACAGGTGGTTCAATATGTGTTATTGTTTCTCGCTTCACTCATTCTCGTTGAGTCTGTAACCAGTGCTTTTGAAGTGATGTGGATCAGCTTTATATCTCCAGGACAAGCTGGTGACGCAGCAAACTTGGCAAGAGCGACAAAATTCATTCCTGCCCCTTTGTGGGGAGTGGCTTTTTTCGTCCAGGCCCTGTACTTCGCCTTCCTTTCCATTAAGCGTGTCTTCCCTTTCTGAAGGTGTGAATGGAAAGAAGAAAAAAGATTAAATTCCGCTCATGCCCTGCCTTCTTCATCCCTTCTGAATAAGGTAGTAAAGTAAGTAAGAGAGGGGGGAATGGAATGAGCGGAGGATACGGTGGCGGTTTCGCGCTATTGGTTGTTTTGTTCATCCTTTTGATCATCATCGGTGCATCTTATATGGGTGGCCGTGGATACGGTTATGGATACTAATAAATAAAGAAAGCGGGAATCTTTTCCCGCTGTTACATAAAATTAAACGTTTCTCGAAGTTTGGAAAAGGGTATCATGGGACTAGAATAATTGGACGGAGGAGTCGTTTATGGATTTAAAAGAACACTTAATTGCAAACGGGTATGATCACATTGATATTCTTCTTATTGATGAAGAGGGCGACCAGACTACAGTTGCCGACATTTCCCTTCCGAAGGTGACGGATTTAGAGTACAAGCTTTATCTCCAGCCTGACACAATCTCTTATCATTTCAAGGAAGAGGACCCTTATTTTGAAGCTGAGCAGCAATCAGAGTCTGGGGATGGTAAGAAGATCAAAGGTTTCATCCTCGAATGGTAAAGCCCTGTTCCCGCAGGGCTTTTTTTGTGTCCAAAATAATACATAGACCTTGCAAATAAGCTCCCGGTTTTTGAAGAATCAGCTTCGAGATGTTTGTGTAATTCTGGGGGATCTCGGAAAAGGTTCGTCTAGCTTCATCGTCCAGACACTCGCGTCATAAGCAGAACAGCAAAGGAATGAAAAACACTTTTCGTTGCTGTTCTGCTTATGCCAGTCGTGTCTACCAGGACGATTCCGCATTTGGAAACTTTCCATGGGGCGGGCGGTGAGCCTCCTCAGGCTTCGACTTCCGGGGTCTCACCTGTCCCATACGTCCCATAGGAGTCTCACAGCGCTCCCGCGGAAAGCGAGTTATTCCCCGCAGCTCCATCCACTCCATAAAAGTCTCGAAACTGAGTCTCAAGAAACCTGCCATATTGTTGAACACTGGTTTGTTTATTTTGAATCACACGGGGAATTAAAATGGTAAATACCAACAGGAGGTCATTTTTTATGCAGCAACATAAACTTTACATTAATGGAGAATATACAGAATCAAACGGATCAGAATGGATTGATGTCCTAAATCCAGCGACTGAAGAGGTCATTTCCCAAATACCAAAAGGCACCGAAGACGATGTGGATCGAGCGGTGAAAGCAGCGTTTGAAGCTCAAAGAGGATGGGAGCTTACGCCCAATATTGAACGTGGGAAAATCGTCAGGAAACTCGGAGATCGTATAGAAGAAAACCGTGCTACTTTCATTGATTTATTACAAGAAGAGCAAGGGAAAGACTATGAGCTTGCCAGTGGAGAAGTGGACCTTGCCATTGATTATTTCCGGTACATGTCTGAGTGGGCACGTAGAATCGAAGGCGAAATTGTACCAAGTGATCGTAAGAATGAGAATATCTTTATTTATAAAAAGCCAATCGGTGTAGTGGCTGGAATCGTCCCTTGGAACTTCCCCGTATTCATTTTAGCCCGTAAAGTAGCGACGTCACTGGTGACAGGCAATACATTAGTATTAAAACCAAGCCAGCAAACACCAAATACAGCAATGGAATTTACGAAAATCATCGATTCCATGGATGAAATTCCAAAAGGTGTGTATAACGTGGTAACCGGTACAGGTTCAGAAATTGGAAATAGACTGGCCTCTCATCCAAACGTCCACATGGTAACCATGACAGGAAGTGTGCCTGCAGGTACGAAAGTAATGGAAGCAGCAGCGCAAAATATTACGAAGGTGAATTTGGAACTTGGTGGTAAAGCGCCCGCTATCGTTACCGCTAATGCGGACCTTGATGTGGCAGCTGAGAGCATAACGACTTCCCGTCTCGCTAACAATGGACAAGCGTGTACGAATGCTGAACGTGTCTATGTGCATGAAAGTGTGGCGGATGAGCTTCTAGCTAAATTACGTCATAAATTTGAGTCGGTGACGATGGGAGACCCTCGTGAAAATAAGGAAGCGGATGTCGGTCCGCTTGTAAGTAAAGACCGTCTTGAAGAAGTAGAAAGCATGGTGAAAGAAGCGATTAATGCAGGGGCGAAGGTTGAAATTGGAGGAGAACGAGGCGACTTAGACAAAGGTTATTTTTATAAACCTACGATTCTCACAAACGTAAACCATGATATGCAGATTATCCAGGAAGAGATTTTTGGTCCTGTGATCCCTGTGACAACGTTCAAAACATTGGATGAAGCGATTGAAAAAGGAAATGATACAGATTACGGATTATCCTCATCTGTTTATACTGAAGACATGAATGAAGCGATGCGTGTCGTGAATGAACTGAAGTTCGGTGAAACATTCGTCAATCGCGAGAACTTCGAAGCCGTGCAGGGCTATCATGCAGGAATGAGAAAATCAGGACTTGGTGGAGCAGACGGCAAACACGGAATGGAAGATTTCCTTGTGACACAAGTCGTTTATATGCAATATAAAGATGATAAAAAATAAGAAGAAAAAGAGCTGCGATCTTTGTCGCAGCTCTTTTTTTATCGGTTATCGATTTTTTCAGGGTAAAGGTCGTGATTCATCAGGCGGTGGTCCGCCATTTGCTCAAATTTCGTTCCAGGTTTTCCATAATTGCAGAATGGATCAATGGAAATCCCGCCACGAGGGGTGAATTTACCCCAAACTTCAATATATCGAGGGTCCATTAAGTCAATCAGGTCATTCATGATTGTATTTACACTATCCTCATGGAAATCTCCGTGATTACGGAAGCTGAATAGATAGAGTTTGAGTGACTTACTTTCGACCATTTTCACGTCTGGGATGTAGCTGATATAGATGGTTGCAAAATCAGGTTGGCGCGTCTTCGGGCAAAGGGTAGTAAATTCTGGACAGTTGAATTTCACGAAATAGTCACGGTTCGGATGTTGGTTATCAAACGTTTCAAGGACTTCCGGATCGTACTCGAAAGAGTAGGAATTTCCTTGGTTACCAAGGAGTGATAAATCAAGGTCTTGGTCGTTGCGTCCTGGCATGAGGCATGCTCCTTTGTGAATGTATTTTCAATAAAAAAGCCGCAGCGGCTAAGGGCTGCGGCTTATCATAAGACGTGGTCCTTAGTTTTTTATAGAGGGGTTGGCTAAGAAACCTCTACTATGAAGCTTTTACGCTCGTTTCATTATATAAACAGAGGGGGAATGCTGTCAATTTACCTCGTTCCCTTGTCCTAATTCTGTAAATCTTTGGAGATAACACTTTAAATATGAGAAAAAATCCCCTACAATAGAAGTAATTCATAAAATTTTCAGAAAAGTATGCAGTTCGTGGCTCTGAAAGGATCAGAGCTTTCTTCAGCCACAAAGGGAAAACGTTTACAAAACATTCTTATGAGGTGATGATGAATATGGACATGAAACCAATTCCAGCTCGATCAGGCAATCACAACATGGAAAACTACAAAGAAGCGTATGAGAATTTCCAGTGGGAAGAAGTGAAAAAGCAATTCTCATGGAACGAGACAGGCAAAGTGAACATTGCCTATGAAGCTGTCGATCGCCATGCAGAAAATCCTGATAAGAAAGATCAGACAGCTCTGATCTATTCTGCACCGGATAGAGAAGAAACCCTTACTTTTGAGGATTTGAAATTGAAAAGTAATCAATTCGCGAATGTACTGAAAAAACATAATATAGAAAAAGGTGACCGTGTCTTTCTCTTCATGCCAAGAAGCCCTGAGTTTTATGCAGCCTTCCTTGGTATTCTTAAGGTAGGAGCGATCGCGGGCCCGCTTTTTGAGGCATTCATGGAACAAGCCGTACGAGATCGCCTGGAGGATAGTGAAGCAACGATGCTCATTACGACACCGGAACTGCTTGAGCGTGTACCTGCAGATGACCTTCCGAACTTGAAGCAGGTTGTTCTTGTTGGCGGCGATGCACCAGGCAACTATATTTCCTATGATGAAGAAATGGAGAAGGCTTCGGATGAATTTGAAATCGAGTGGGTGGATCTTGAAGACGGAATGCTTCTTCATTATACATCTGGTTCAACCGGCAAGCCTAAAGGAGTTTATCACGTCCATAATGCCATGCTTCAACATTACCAGACAGGTAAATGGGTGCTGGATCTTAAAGAAGATGATGTGTACTGGTGCACCGCAGACCCAGGCTGGGTGACTGGTACAAGTTACGGCATCTTTGCTCCGTGGTTAAACGGGGTGACGAACGTTATCCGGGGAGGACGATTTAGTCCGGATGACTGGTACGGCACGATTGCCGAGAAAAATGTGTCGGTGTGGTATTCCGCTCCGACTGCTTTCCGTAAACTGTTGAGCGCTGGAGAGGAAGTTGCTAAAAAGCATGACTTATCTTCGCTTCGTCACGTATTAAGTGTAGGAGAGCCGTTGAATCCTGAAGTCGTAACATGGGGACTTTCAGCCTTTGATTTACGTATCCACGATACATGGTGGATGACGGAAACAGGTGGCATGTTGATTTGTAACTATCCTGCGATGGATATGCGTCCGGGATCAATGGGTAAACCGTTCCCTGGCATCGAAGCGGCTATTGTCGATAATGAAGGGAATGAACTCCCTGCTAATCAAATGGGGAACCTTGCGATTAAACAGGGATGGCCGTCCATGATGCGTGCGGTATGGAAGAACCCAGGGAAATATGAAAGTTATTTCTTAAATGGCTGGTATGTTTCTGGTGATAGTGCTTACCAGGATGAAGACGGTTATTTCTGGTTCCAAGGACGTCTTGATGATGTCATCAACACATCTGGTGAACGTGTTGGACCATTTGAAGTGGAGAGTAAACTGATTGAACATGAAGCGGTAGCGGAAGCAGGAGTCATCGGTAAACCGGACCCTGAACGAGGAGAGATCATTAAAGCATTCATTACCCTCAGAGAAGGGCATGAAGAATCCGATGAACTGCTTGAAGATATCCGTCAATTCGTTAAAAAGGGATTGAGCGCTCACGCTGCTCCAAGGGAAATTGAAATCAAGGACACGATTCCTAAAACACGTAGTGGTAAAATCATGAGACGTCTTCTGAAGTCTTGGGAGCTTGGTTTACCTACAGGGGATACCTCTACACTCGAAGAGTAATTGATGAAAGCACAGCCCGTATCAGGGTTGTGCTTTTCATTTTTTTTTGACTCATTCGTCAGGGTGTTTCACGTGAAACGGGTAAGCATGAGAACATAATTTTCATTCGTCCTATGGTAACATATGGAGAGATATTACATAGATTGCAGGTGGCAAAATGAAAGAAGAAGGAACAACACGATTTTTGGACGGATCTTTAGAGATCGTTCAATGGTTTGTATTTCTGTTGGCGAGCGCAGTTGCTCTCCCCATTGTTATCGGTTCTATTTTCGAATTGAATTTCAATGAAGTGGCAGGTTTGATGCAACGGACATTCTTTGTCGTCGGGGTTGCCTCCTTCCTGCAAGGCGTTTTTGGACATCGTCTCCCTATTATGGAAGGACCTGCAGGCCTATGGATCAGCATATTTGCGGTCATGGCCTATAGTGGATCCCAGTCAGGCGACAGCTATATGGAAACATTACAAATCCTCCAGGGGACGATGATATGGACAGGAATTTTCCTATTCCTATTTGGTGTTTTCCGTTTGTCGCACCGGGTGCTTTTTGTGTTCACACCACTCGTTACGGGTGCTTTTTTATTTTTACTGACCGTCCAATTGAGTGGGACGTTTCTTCAGGGAATGTTAGGTATGGAAAAATCGACAGAAGCGGTGGATGGAAAACAGGCGCTTGTCGCCTTTGTTACGCTTGCCCTCGTAATTGGACTATCGGTAATGGGAAAAGGTTGGTTGAAAAGTTTCGCTGTTTTGATTGGAATTGGTTTCGGATGGGTATTGTATGCCATGACTTTTAATGGAACTGCCACTGAAACAGGAGGAACCTCAGCTTTTTCCTTACCTGAAGTTTTTGCTTGGGGACCCCCTCAGCTGACATGGGGCACGCTCCCTTTAGGGTTTATTACCGCTGTGATTTTATTGTCCAATCTGGTGGCTTCCATTATAGCGGTAAGTCATACCGTTTATGGAAAACCACAGTATACATATGATCAGGTCAACAAAGGAAGCAGTTTCCTGGGAGTGAACCATGGCATTACAGCCGTATTTTCTGCCGTGGCTAACGTTTCGCTTGCTTCATCGTCGGGGTTCATGCAATTGACCGGGCAGAAAAGGAAACGTCCGTTTTTATATGCTTCTTTATTATTAGTCGTGTTTTCGTTCTTCCCACCGGTAGTGGCGTTTATTTCTGGTATTCCGGCACCGGTAGCTAACGCAGCTTTGCTCGCAACTTTTGTCCAGTTGATGGGGCTTGGAATTTCCAACATGACGAGTGAAAAGCTTGATGAACGGAGGCTGACTATTCTAGGACTGTCCTTTTTACTGGGTATAGGACTGATGTTCCTGCCGCCCGAAGCCTTCAGTGGTGTTCCGGCGATATTACAAAATTTATTGAGTAATGGATTATTGGTTGGGACGGTGCTTGTCATAGTACTGGACCGGCTGTGGAAAGAATCAAACACGTCCTCATAGGGAAAATTGAAGGTACAAGGAAGTGATGGAATGGAAAAAGAAATATATGATGTCATCGGGATCGGAATCGGTCCTTATAACTTAGGGATGGCCGCATTGATCGACCAGACCGATGATTTGGATGCTGTCTTCTTCGACAAGACTCCCGAGTTTGTCTGGCACCCAGGAATGCTGATTGAAACGATGGATCTTCAGGTTCCTTTTTTAGCGGACCTTGTCTCGTTCGCGGATCCGAAAAGCCCTTATACCTTTATGAATTATTTGCACGAACATGACCGGATGTTCCCTTTCTTCTTCCATCGTCATTTTGAAATTCCGCGTCAAGAATACAACCATTACATGCAGTGGGTGGCCAAGCAGTTGGATGGCCTGCTTTTCGGCCATACTGTCATTGACGTTATCGACCATAAAGATGCGGATCTCCCCCACTATGAAGTGGTGGTAAAAGAAACGGCTACCGGGGAAGAAAGGTATTATCAAGCCAGGCACATTGTCATGGGGACAGGAAGTGAACCATTAATCTTAGACGGAATGGACCGATTACCGAACGAAGACGTGATGCATACGAGTCGCTATCTTTTTGAAAAAGATCATTTATTGAAAGCGAAACATGTGACCATCGTCGGCTCGGGGCAGAGTGCTTTGGAAGTTTTCCTGGATTTATTAGAAGAGCAAGACAGACAGTCGGATATGAAACTGAGCCTCTTCACTAGATCCGGAGGGCTTTTTCAATTGGATACGGCTAAGTTTGCGCAGGAAATGTTCACACCGGAATTCGTCGATTACTTTCATGCCTTGAGCCTCCAACAAAGGAAAGACGCCCTTGATACGCTTGGGCCGCTTCGAAAAGGAATTGATCCGGATACACTCACGAGGTTATATTCGAAGCTCTACCATCGCACAGCCGGTATGGAGGATAGTCGTGTTCTTATTCAACCAATGACGGAAATTACAGGGATTGAGGCGAAAGAGAACGGATATTATCTTCACTGTAAACAGTGGCAGGAAGAAGTTGAATACACGTATCCAACGGAAAAAGTTGTGCTGGCCACTGGGTATAAACCGCATTTCCCTGACTGGTTCATGACGCGTTTTAAAGAAAAAATTGAATGGGAAGAAGAAGGGATGTATAAAGTATCACGCGATTATCAGCTGGTCTTCAACGATGATCGTAATCATCATTTCTTTACGTTGACCAACCTTGTCCACTCACACGGAGCAGGAGCTACCAATTTAGGGTTATCCGTGCATCGGAATGTTCATATTATCAACACGATTGCAGGCCGTGAAGTGTATCGAAACCAGTCGGATACAACTTTCCAACAGTTTTCTATGAAGGACTTTCAATAACCATTAAATGGAAATAAGGTTTAAAATCATCTCACAGGGGAAGATAGCTTATGTGTTCTAATTCAACCCATACATTCAAGGAGATGATGTAGATATGAGTAAGATTGCTTGTGTAATGACGTCCATGTTTGAAGATGTAGAATATACACAACCTGCAGAGGCGTTCTCAAATGAAGGTCATGAAGTGACCACCATTGAATGGGAAGCGGGCAAAGAAGTGGAAGGTAAACAAGGGGAAGCTTCCGTTAAAATTGATACATCCATCGACGATGTGAAACCTGAAGACTTTGATGCATTGTTCATCCCAGGCGGTTTTTCACCTGATATCCTGCGTGGAGATGAGAAATTCGTTTCTTTCGCGAAGCATTTTATGGATGAAAAGAAACCGGTCTTCGCCATCTGCCATGGCCCTCAACTGTTGATCACAGCTAAAACTCTTGAAGGGCGCACGGCGACCGGATTCAAATCCATTTCCGTCGATATGGAATATGCAGGAGTCAATTATCAGGATAAAGAAGTTGTCGTTTGTCAGGATCAGCTGGTCACAAGTCGCCAGCCCGATGACATTCCAGCCTTCAACCGTGAAGCATTAAAACTCTTGAAATAAATAAACAGACAGGCCATGAGGGAACCTTCTCCCCATGGCCTTTTCTTCTTTTAAGCAATATTGAATGACCATACCTGGCCGTGGATACGGGGTCAGGGAGATGACGATTTGAAGTGCATTGGAACAGTCAGTAGAAAAACATACACATTCTTGTCCCCATTCGCTTTTCATGCGGACGTTTCCCGGAGCCCTAAACTCTCACAAAAGTATCGAAACTGAGTCTTCCACTATCCTGCCCTATTGTTGAATAAGGATTACCAAAACAGTGATCATTTTGTAACGTACTATTGTAGAGAGGAGAAGAAACTTCCTATATAATGAAGGGAAGACTATAGATCGTTCTATATTACATACACGCATACGTATACAAGGAGGAGGACCACACGATGATTGTCATTGAAAAAGAAAACCAGTTTCACATGATTCCTCAGCATGAGCACGCCAAGATATCAGCTCAGATCGTCGCTCATTGGAAGAACAATTTTTTATTACGCTCAAAATTGAGAGAAGAAGCGGATTGGGCAATTGCACAGCATGACAGAGCCTGGATTCCACTGGATGATCAACCAGAGTGGAATGAAGAAAAGCAACGTCCTTATACATTCGTCGATTATCCGTTAGAGAGAAAATTGCAGGCTTATCAGCGCGGGATTAAAGAGGTAGCCGACCGCTCTTTGTATGCGGGTATGCTCTGCAGTATGCACTATGCGTCCTTCTTTTCCAAAGATGACAAAGATCCCGATGTACAGACGTTTTTAGCTGAAGAAAAAACACGTCAGCAGGATCTGTTCGAAGCAATGGAAATGGACATTCCTTATGATATCTATGACCTTCATTTTCGCCGGTTGCAATTTTGTGATGATTTATCCCTTTACGTATGCATGCAGGAACCTGGAACACCGAAAGAAGAGGAAGTTTCATGGTTCCAAGGCGGTTTCAGACAATCTTTTGATTTCGCTCCCGCTGGTATGGCTGCCCATTGGATCGATGATGAAAATGTTTCCGTTCATCCTTTTCCATTTGAGAAGCCATTCAGCATAGAAATTCCTTACCGTCCAGTGTCAAAAATAGAGATTAAAGAAAAAGGTCTGTCTCAAGCGTTTCACGACACAGAAATAAAAACGCACATGGTTACTTTTGTAAAAAAAGAATAGTCACTTACATCTCAACGGTAAGCGACTGTTTTATAGTTTACCTGCAGGCAAAGTATCTTTTATTTCTTATCAATACTGAATTGTCCATCGAGCAGCACCCAGTTTTGAGGGAAGGAAAGTCCCAGTTTCCAATAGCTGATTCCAAGAAGACCGCGATTTTTAATTAAGTCGAATTTCCGTTGAATGGAGCGGGCATCTTCAAACCATACTTCGTGTTTCTTTCCGGCGTTATCGGTATAGGTGAAGTAAGGGGCCTGTTCCTCCTGGTCATAGGAAATCGGTACATTGTTTTCTCTCGCAATTTGAATGGCCTGCTGTGGACTAATTGCCTTAGCAAACTCTCCACCTGGCTCGTAAGGAAGGGTCCAATCATATCCATATAAATTTTGACCGAGAAGGATTTTTTCCGCTGGCATTTCCGACAATGCATAGTCCACCACTTCCGTGACCGGACCGATTGGAGATACGGCACGTGGGGGACCACCGCTGTATCCCCATTCATAAGTCATTAAAACCACGAAATCTACAATTTCTCCGTGGGCTTTGTAGTCATGGGCCTCGTACCAGGCTCCTTTTTGATCGGCACTCGTTTTAGGAGCAAGGGCAGTGGAAATGAGTAATCCTTCCGCCGCCAATCGCTGTTTTGCTTTTCTCAAAAACTGGTTGTAGTTCTCTTTCATTTCAGGAGGGAGAAACTCCATATCAAAGTGGACATCTTTAAAACCTACTTGCTTGGTTGTTTGAATAATGTTGTCGAGCAATTTATCCTGCAGCGCTTCATCGGAAAGAATTTTCCTGCCTAATTCAGCACTGAATCCATCTTCCGAAAGGTTTGTAACAACCATCATAAGAGCCGTATCATTCTGTTGAGCGATCTCTTTGAAATTATCAAGAGGAGGTGCTTTTAACGAAGCGTCTTCCTGAATTTCATAACTGAATGGAGCCAGATAGGTCAGTGATCCTGCTCTGTTTTCAGCAGAAGCACGAAGCGTGTCGGAGACTTCCCCACCATACGGCTCTATATAAGCATTGGCTGTAATCGGTCTTGGCGGCTCATCTGGAATATAGAGGCGTAAGCCAACAGAAAGAGGGGCGCCGGCTTGAATGCCATTTACCTGGGCCAGCTTTTCGGCGGTGGTATTGAACTTTTGGGCAATGGAATATAAGCTGTCCCCCCGCTGGACAAAATAAAATTGGCCGACAATCGGTATGACGAGAGCTTGACCGATGACAAGGTCACCTGGGGTCTCCAGTTCATTTGCTTCGATAATGGCATTTGGCGTACTATCGTAAAGACCGGCAATGGAGAATACCGAATCTCCTTCTTGCACGACGTGGATTTGCATATGGATTCGCTCCTTTCTCATCTTTAATAATGTATGAGAGAGGAAAACGGAATTATTCTTGAAAATCACAGGAGGAACATCATGATTGACGATGAACATTATATGAAACTTGCTTTAAAAGAAGCAGAAAAAGCAGAGTTGGAAGGGGAAGTTCCGATTGGTGCTGTCATCGTAAAAGATGGGGAAGTAATCGCCAAAGGATACAATCAGAGAGAAACGTCCCAACTGGCTTCGTCTCACGCTGAATTTATAGCGATTGAAAAGGCAAACCAGCAAGTAGGAAGCTGGAGGCTTGAGGGTTGTACGTTGTATGTCACTTTAGAGCCTTGTCCAATGTGTGCGGGTGCTATTTTACAATCGAGGATTCCAAGGGTCGTTTATGGTGCCAAGGATCCGAAAGCAGGTTGTGCAGGTACACTGCTTAATCTTTTGGATGATGAGCGTTTCAATCATAAATCAGAAGTTCTGCCTGGGGTTATGGAAGAGGCATGCGGAAAAATATTGACGGATTTTTTCCGCGACCTGCGTGAGCGTAAGAAAAATAAGCCATCGACTAATAATTAACAGTGTTTTATCATTGCATTTTTCTCGAAAACTCGCTATACTTGTTAATGCCGTGCTAAGCGGGGAGGTAGCGGTGCCCTGTACTCGCAATCCGCTATAGCGAGGCCGAATCCCCATCCGAGGTGGTGCGGCCTTAAGGTCTGCCTTATGTGAGTGGTGTTGACACCCAGGTCCTGCGCAACGGGAAACAGTGAATCCTGTCAGGTCCGGAAGGAAGCAGCAGTAAGCTGTCTCTCCCGTGTGCCGTGGGAGTGCCTGGGTCGAGCCACAACCATAAGTAACGCTTAGGGCCACATCATCGAAGATGGGTGCACGGCATTACATAAGAAAGCCCAAAGAGTTGCTATGATCCATTCATAGCAGCTCTTTTTTTATACCGGTTTTCGAAGGTTCACATCACAACCTTGAATCAGGTATAATGAGGAGGAGACTATTAAGGGAGAACGGTTTTATGAGCTATCAGGCTTTATATCGCGTATGGCGCCCGCGAAATTTTGAAGGAGTCGTCGGACAAACGCATATTACACGGACACTGCAGAATGCGATTGAGCAGAATAAATTTTCGCATGCGTATTTATTCTCTGGACCGAGAGGGACGGGGAAAACGAGTGCTGCCAAAATTTTCGCCAAAGCCGTCAACTGCGAGCGTTCCCCTGTGAAGGAACCGTGTAACGAGTGTGATGCGTGCCTTGGTATTCAGGATGGATCGATATCCGATGTCATTGAAATTGATGCCGCTTCGAACAACGGCGTCGAGCAAATCAGGGAAATTCGGGACAAGGTAAAATATGCTCCCAGTGCGGTGCCTTACAAGGTGTACATCATTGATGAGGTCCATATGCTTTCCATGGGGGCTTTCAATGCCTTATTGAAAACCTTGGAAGAACCTCCGAAGCACGTCATATTCATACTGGCAACGACGGAGCCTCATAAAATTCCATTGACGATTATATCCAGATGTCAAAGATTCGACTTTAAGCGGATCTCGCAAAAAGCGATGGTTGAACGGATGGAGAAAATTACGTCAATTGAAGAAATCGCGATTGCAAGAGAAGCGCTGGAAATTGTAGCACTCACAGCAGAAGGTGGAATGCGTGATGCGCTTAGTCTTCTTGATCAGGCGATTTCCTACAGTGATGATGAAGTAACCATTGAAGACGTTCTTGCGGTGACCGGTTCCGTTTCTCAAAGTAAACTCACAGCAGTTTTGCAGTCCCTTCATAACCAGGATGCAAGAGCAGCTCTTGAAGCGGTGGATGACTTGATTCAAGAAGGAAAAGATCCCGGTCGCTTTGTTTTCGATTTGATCTATTATTTGAGAGATCTGCTTTTATTCCAGAGTGCGCCAGACCTTGAACATAATTTGGAAAGAGCAATTCCTGATGAAGCTTTCAGAAATTTATCAGGCGAATTGTCTCCTGTGTGGATTCAGCAGGCAATCCGCGAGCTGAATCGTTGTCAGCAGGAAATGAAATGGACGACAAGCCCGAAGGTGTTCATCGAAATTGCTATGCTGAATATGGTGGAAGTTCAGGCAGGACCTGCCCAGGGAAAACCGGTTCAATCAGAAGCCGTAGATCAGCTGGCAAGAAAGATTGAAGGCCTTGAAAAGGAGCTTGCCACCCTGAAAGAAAAAGGGGTGAGTGCAGCACCACAACCACAGGCGGCACCGAAAAAGCGGTCCCCTGCAAAATCCGGGAAAAAAGGGTATAATGTTCCTTATGAACGTATTCGTCAAGTGTTGAACGAAGCCTCGAAGGAGGATATCAAAAATGTTCAGGGGCGATGGGCGGACTTTATGGAAGCTTTGAAGCGGACAAACGCTCCAGCTCATGCAACGCTTTTGAACAGTAAGCCGAGGGCTGCCTCTGCGAAGGCGCTTGTGCTTGCCTTCCGTTATGATATCCATTGTTCTTTGGCATCCGAACATCAGAAGACCATTGAGCCATTGCTGACGGAATTCATTGGCAAGCCGCTGACAATTATTCCGATTCCTGAACAGAACTGGCAGGAAATCAGGGAGGAATACGTCAGGAAACAGAAACAATCATCTGACGGAGGGTCTGGAGTAGAAGGGGAAGAAAGTGAAACGGCTCCATCTCAAGCGGGAGAAGAAGACCCCTTAGTTTCAGAAGCTCGAAAACTAGTCGGAGATGATTTAATAGAAGTACAAGATTAACAGCTATTTAAAGGAGGAATGCTCCATGCGTGGTGGAGGAAACATGAATAACATGATGAAGCAAATGCAAAAAATGCAGAAGAAAATGATGAAGGCTCAGGAAGAGCTTTATGAAATGACCTTTGAATCTTCTGCAGGCGGAGGTATGGTGAAGGTGATAGCCAACGGTAAGAAGGAAATCACCGATGTTGAAATTGATGAAGAAGTGGTTGATCCAGATGATGTGGAAATGTTGCAGGATTTGATCATTACAGCTACGAATGACGTATTGAAGCAAGTAGATGATAAAACGAATGATACTATGGGACAATTCACGAAAGGTATGCCTGGAGGAATGTTCTAGGAGGAATTTTCATGTATTACCCGGAACCTATATCAAAACTGATCGACAGTTTTACGAAACTGCCAGGAATCGGACCGAAGACGGCTGTTCGCCTGGCTTTTTTCGTTTTAGAAATGGAAGAGGATGATGTCCTCGATTTTGCCAAGTCACTGGTCAATGCGAAAAGGGAACTTACCCATTGTTCCATATGTGGACATATCACAGACCAGGATCCCTGCTCGATTTGTCAGGATGAATCGAGAGACCAAGCGTTGATTTGTGTCGTTCAGGATCCGAAGGATGTCATCGCAATGGAAAAAATGAAAGAATTCAGCGGAAAGTATCACGTCCTCCACGGGGCGATTTCGCCCATGGATGGCATCGGCCCTGAAGATATTAACGTAGCAAGCCTGATCAACCGGTTGAAAGATGAAGGGATTGAAGAATTAATTCTCGCAACGAACCCGAATATTGAAGGGGAAGCGACAGCGATGTATATCTCCCGTCTCGTGAAACCTTCTGGTATCCGTATGACGAGAATTGCCCATGGTCTTCCGGTTGGTGGGGATCTTGAATATGCCGACGAAGTGACCCTGTCCAAAGCTCTTGAAGGACGTAGAGAACTTTAGGGAGGGGGAGAAGGTTTGTTTGGCAGAAAAAAAACAATAAAAAAAGAAATGGATCGTGAACTCCTCATTCATATTAAAGAGTTGAAACGGGAGTGGGAAACGTTAAACACGATCATTGAACAGAGCATCGAACCGAGCGACGAGGGCTTGAATGATTTAGCCGTTGTCAAAGCGAAGTATTTTTACCTATTAAGGGAAGCTAGATTCAGAGGAATCAATGCGTTGTCTTAATTAAATGTACTACCCTCTTGTCTAAGAGCATAGACTGTTGATAGAACAGTTTCTTGGACAAGGGGGTTTTTTATGGATCCGGTACTCGTCATTCTTCTATTAGGACTGGCCATCCCATTACTACTGATTGTAGGTATGCCGTCCAAGCCGTTGAAGGCTGTAGGTCAGGTTATGACAAGACTGATTGTTGCTGTCATTCTGTTATTTTTTGTGAACCTGTTCGGAGCCCAATTTGGTCTGCATGTTCCAATCAATGGTTTTACGGCAATCGTATCAGCTGTCCTGGGGGTTCCTGGAGTATTGTCTTTAACAGCTATTCATTTTTGGATTATTTAAAAGGGGGAGTTTTATGCTTCGCCTTTTTATTTTGCGGAAAAACCCTTTTGATTCAAACTTTCCTTATTGTGTTATTTTCCTTCCGGGTACCTTTGCCGACAGTCTATAGGACGGGGCATCTTACACGGAAGGAACAATCTATGAAAATATGTAACTTTTTTTAAGAAAA
>NZ_JAFLHE010000029.1:0-1066 GCF_017307035.1 Halobacillus sp. GSS1 | reverse complement strand
TAATTGGTGGAGCCTAGCGGGATCGAACCGCTGACCTCCTGCGTGCAAAGCAGGCGCTCTCCCAGCTGAGCTAAGGCCCCTCTATATTAGGAATGGTCGGGAAGACAGGATTCGAACCTGCGACCCCTTGGTCCCAAACCAAGTGCTCTACCAAGCTGAGCTACTTCCCGTTTAAATGGCGCGCCCGAGAGGAGTCGAACCCCTAACCTTCTGATCCGTAGTCAGACGCTCTATCCAATTGAGCTACGGGCGCATATTTGTTTATGGTGCCGAGGGCCGGACTCGAACCGGCACGGTGGAAACCCACCGCAGGATTTTAAGTCCTGTGCGTCTGCCAATTCCGCCACCCCGGCCTGGCAAGTTTATGTCTAATATCGATGTTGTTTATTAAGTAGCTTGGTTGAATCATGGAGCGGAAGACGGGATTCGAACCCGCGACCCCCACCTTGGCAAGGTGGTGTTCTACCACTGAACTACTTCCGCATAAAGTGCGGGTGGAGGGACTTGAACCCCCACGCCGTGAAGCACTAGATCCTAAATCTAGCGTGTCTGCCAATTCCACCACACCCGCAAATGAATGGTGAGCCATGAAGGATTCGAACCTTCGACCCTCTGATTAAAAGTCAGATGCTCTACCAGCTGAGCTAATGGCTCTTATCGAAAAATGTTAGCGCAAGCAACTAATGGTGCCGGCCAGAGGACTTGAACCCCCAACCTACTGATTACAAATCAGTTGCTCTGCCAGTTGAGCTAGGCCGGCTAACTTGATAAGAAATGGTGGAGGATGCAGGGTTCGAACCTGCGACCCCTTGCTTGTAAGGCAAGTGCTCTCCCAGCTGAGCTAATCCTCCGGATTATTATGAAATTATTATCAAGGCTTGGCGGCGTCCTACTCTCACGGGGGTAAACCCGACTACCATCGGCGCTGAAGAGCTTAACTGCTGTGTTCGGCATGGGAACAGGTGTGACCTCTTCGCCTTCACCACCAAACCTTTTTTCAAGGACAAGATATATTATATTGTCCTTTGAACAAAATTTCAAGGGGTAAATTCAAGTTTTTTTTGAA
>NZ_JAFLHE010000027.1:0-3024 GCF_017307035.1 Halobacillus sp. GSS1 | reverse complement strand
GTGAACCTTGAAAACTGGATAAGGAATCATTGTTTCATCTAACGATGAGGCAATTGATGACAAGACATCTAATTGAAATTGTAAACGTCTTTTCACGAAGATAGTTAAGTGAATAAGGGCGCACGGTGGATGCCTTGGTACTAGGAGCCGATGAAGGACGGGACTAACACCGATATGCTCCGGCGAGCCGTAAGTAGGCTTTGACCCGGAGATTTCCGAATGGGGAAACCCACTGTTCGTAATGGGACAGTATCCTATACTGAATACATAGGTATAGGCAGGCACACCCGGGGAACTGAAACATCTAAGTACCCGGAGGAAGAGAAAGCAAACGCGATTTCCCAAGTAGCGGCGAGCGAAACGGAATCAGCCCAAACCAGAAAGCTTGCTTTCTGGGGTTGTAGGACACTCCATTGGAGTTACCAAAGAGGAAGATAGGCGAATCGATCTGGAAAGGTCAGCCAGAGCAGGTAACAGCCCTGTAGTCGAAATCTTTCTCTCTCCGGAGTGGATCCTGAGTACGGCGGAACACGAGGAATTCCGTCGGAATCCGGGAGGACCATCTCCCAAGGCTAAATACTCCCTAGTGACCGATAGTGAACCAGTACCGTGAGGGAAAGGTGAAAAGCACCCCGGAAGGGGAGTGAAAGAGAACCTGAAACCGTGTGCCTACAAGTAGTCGGAGCCCGTTAATGGGTGACGGCGTGCCTTTTGTAGAATGAACCGGCGAGTTACGACCGTATGCGAGGTTAAGCAGCAGAAGCGGAGCCGCAGCGAAAGCGAGTCTGAATAGGGCGAGTGAGTATGCGGTCGTAGACCCGAAACCGTGTGATCTACCCATGTCCAGGGTGAAGGTCAGGTAACACTGACTGGAGGCCCGAACCCACGCAAGTTGAAAATTGCGGGGATGAGGTGTGGGTAGGGGTGAAATGCCAATCGAACACGGAGATAGCTGGTTCTCTCCGAAATAGCTTTAGGGCTAGCCTCAGAATAGAAAGTCATGGAGGTAGAGCACTGATTGGACGAGGGGCCCCTATCGGGTTACCGAATTCAGTCAAACTCCGAATGCCATAGACTTTGTTCTGGGAGTCAGACCGTGGGTGATAAGGTTCATGGTCGAGAGGGAAACAGCCCAGACCGCCAGCTAAGGTCCCAAAGTGTGTGTTAAGTGGAAAAGGATGTGGAGTTGCTTAGACAACCAGGATGTTGGCTTAGAAGCAGCCATCATTCAAAGAGTGCGTAATAGCTCACTGGTCGAGTGACTCTGCGCCGAAAATGTACCGGGGCTAAACACACCACCGAAGCTGCGGATTGATCTTATGATCAGTGGTAGGAGAGCGTTCTAAGGGCCGTGAAGTCAGACCGTAAGGACTGGTGGAGCGCTTAGAAGTGAGAATGCCGGTATGAGTAGCGAAAAAAGAGTGAGAATCTCTTTCACCGAATGCCTAAGGTTTCCTGAGGAAGGCTCGTCCTCTCAGGGTTAGTCGGGACCTAAGCCGAGGCCGAAAGGCGTAGGCGATGGACAACAGGTTGATATTCCTGTACCACCTCCTTTCCGTTTGAACGACGGGGGGACGCAGGAGGATAAGGAGAGCGCGCCACTGGATGTGCGCGTCCAAGCAGTGAGACGGTCGGATAGGCAAATCCGTCCGGCAACGTCAAGCTGTGATGGGGAGGGAAATATAGTACCGAAGCTCCTGAGTTCACACTGCCAAGAAAATCCTCTAGTGAGGAAAGAGGTGCCCGTACCGCAAACCGACACAGGTAGGCGAGGAGAGGATCCTAAGGTGAGCGGGAGAACTCTCGTTAAGGAACTCGGCAAAATGACCCCGTAACTTCGGGAGAAGGGGTGCTCCTCTGCCGAGGAGCCGCAGTGAAAAGGCCCAAGCGACTGTTTACCAAAAACACAGGTCTCTGCGAAGCCGTAAGGCGAAGTATAGGGGCTGACACCTGCCCGGTGCTGGAAGGTTAAGGGGATGCGTTAGCTTATGCGAAGCGTTGAACCGAAGCCCCAGTAAACGGCGGCCGTAACTATAACGGTCCTAAGGTAGCGAAATTCCTTGTCGGGTAAGTTCCGACCCGCACGAAAGGTGCAACGACTTGGGCACTGTCTCAACGAGAGACCCGGTGAAATTATACTATGTGTGAAGATGCACATTACCCGCGACAGGACGGAAAGACCCCGTGGAGCTTTACTGTAGCCTGATATTGAATGTTGGTACAGCTTGTACAGGATAGGTAGGAGCCTTGGAAGCCGGAGCGCTAGCTTCGGTGGAGGCGCTGGTGGGATACTACCCTGGCTGTACGGACATTCTAACCCAGGACCGTGATCCGGTCCGGAGACAGTGTCAGGTGGGCAGTTTGACTGGGGCGGTCGCCTCCCAAAAGGTAACGGAGGCGCCCAAAGGTTCCCTCAGAATGGTTGGAAATCATTCGCAGAGTGTAAAGGCACAAGGGAGCTTGACTGCGAGACCTACAAGTCGAGCAGGGACGAAAGTCGGGCTTAGTGATCCGGCGGTTCCGCATGGAAGGGCCGTCGCTCAACGGATAAAAGCTACCCCGGGGATAACAGGCTTATCTCCCCCAAGAGTCCACATCGACGGGGAGGTTTGGCACCTCGATGTCGGCTCATCGCATCCTGGGGCTGTAGTCGGTCCCAAGGGTTGGGCTGTTCGCCCATTAAAGCGGTACGCGAGCTGGGTTCAGAACGTCGTGAGACAGTTCGGTCCCTATCCGTCGTGGGCGTTGGAAATTTGAAAGGAGCTGTCCTTAGTACGAGAGGACCGGGATGGACACACCGCTGGTGTACCAGTTGTTCCGCCAGGAGCATCGCTGGGTAGCTACGTGTGGTCGGGATAAGTGCTGAAAGCATCTAAGCATGAAGCCCCCCTTGAGATGAGATTTCCCTTTGCTTTAAGCAAATAAGATCCCTCAGAGACGATGAGGTTGATAGGTCCGAGGTGGAAGCGTGGTGACACGTGGAGCTGACGGATACTAATGGATCGATGACTTATCTATCTGATT
>NZ_JAFLHE010000026.1:0-5023 GCF_017307035.1 Halobacillus sp. GSS1 | reverse complement strand
GCGGTAGCCCGAGGAAGCTCGGCACTCCCCCACAGGAAAGCGAGTAGCTTCCCAGCCACCCCCGACGCCCAATAAGGTAACGAAACCCGAAAACATCTCGAAACTGAGTCTTCCACAATCCTGCCATTTAGTTGAATAATTACTGTTTCTTCTTATAAAGAGAAGCATAAAAAAAGCACTCGTTTCAGAGTGCTTTTTTTGTCTTAACTGCTGTAGTTGTATTGATTTTGGATTTTACCTTCTTTGGTATGGATAACCGCTGAAGTCCCTTTGTTTTGAGCGATTTCTTTTGCTCGGTCAATCGCATCCTGTTTGTTTTCGTACACCTTCGTCGGTTGTTCCGCACCTTCTGCTTTTACAGCCCATCCTTCTTCATGAGAAACTACATGTTCTGCTTGATTTCTGCTATCAGCCACTTTGAATTCCTCCTTGATAATGATTATATAGGCTATATATCCGGTCACGAAAAGGTATAAACCTAATTTTATCCATTCATTTACATTTTTTCCTGTATACTTCCATCCTCCTTGTGGATGACTACTTGTGTACCTTTATTTTCAGCAATCTCTTTCGCTCGATCAATGGCTTCCTGCTTTTTATCAAAAACATCGGATGCCTGCTTCGCATCTTCCGCTTTTACCGCCCATCCTTCTTCATGAGCGACTACATGCTGACCCTTCTCCAAGAGTTCCGGGCGACTCTCGCCCCGCCTTCCATCCTCGTCCCTTGTTTTCAGGTTTTTGTCGCTCATTTGCTTCATCCGATTTATTTCTTTTTCATCGGCATTTTCATACCATTCTTTTGCTTGCTCTGTAGCTATAGGGATGGCCTGTCCCTCTTTATACCCTTCGTCAATCATAGCGTTCGCTATATCAATCGCTTTTTTTCTAATTGGTGTATCCAGGTTTTTAAAAGAGCTTGGATAATCATCTGTATCCCATGGCATTTCAGTCGTCCTCCTCGTTGGTTGATTAACATGGTTATTCCCTTCATTAACACCGTTTTAAACGAATCGGGGACCTTCGTCGAATTGAAACAGCAGAAAAAATAAGATACGATATTAACGTCGATAAGTTAGAAAAAATGACATACTTTGATATTTTCCTACCAAAATTAAACGGTTCGTTCACAAAAAGCCATGGACACTCATTCGCTATGGTTGTTGGTCACAATACTTTTTAAGTGCATAGGAGGTATTTTCTTGAATATAAGTATCCATCCTCTTGGAGATCAGGCACTCCTTATTGATTTTGGAGAAGCTATCAATGAGGAGACAAATCAACAGGTACGTCAAGCTGCCGCCCATCTAGAAAAGCAAAAGCCCGATTGGATGATTGAATACATTCCGGCTTTTTCTACTCTCACCATTCTTTATAACCCCTACTACATAGCTAAACAAATGCGTTCACAAAAGCTGCTCCCTTATGAATGGGCACGTACGAAGGTTTTAGATTTATTATCTCAAACGTCTTCCCATCATTCTGAGGGGAGAACCATAGAAATTCCGGTGTGTTACGGCGGAGAATGGGGACCAGATCTCCCTTTTGTCGCGTCACACAACCGTATGAGCGAAGAAGAAGTCATAGACGCCCACATGAAGGGAGATTACCTTGTGTATATGATAGGATTCGCTCCTGGTTTTCCTTATATCGGAGGGATGGATAAAAAAATTGCTGCTCCCCGTCGTGACGATCCAAGGCTTTCGATTCCTTCCGGCTCTGTAGGCATTGCAGGAGAGCAAACCGGGGTTTATCCTATTGAAACTCCCGGGGGATGGCAGCTGATCGGCCGAACCCCACTCAAACTTTTTGAACCGGATAGGGAATCTCCTTCACTCCTCCAGGCTGGAGACCGCATTCACTTCAAACGGATAAGTGAAGCAGAATATTCACGACTAAAGGAGGAAGACCAATGATATCGGTATTGAAATCAGGACTGATGACCACCATTCAAGATTTAGGAAGGTACGGCTATCAAAAGGATGGCGTCATCGTAAGTGGAGCCATGGATCACCAGGCCCACCGAATTGCAAACCTCCTAGTCGGGAATTCTGACGAGGCAGCGACAATGGAGATTACACTCATGGGGCCTGTTCTTGAATTCCAAGAAGATGCTTTCATTGCTATTTGCGGAGGGAACCTTACGCCTATGATTGACGGAGAAAGTGTTTCCACTTGGAAACCTTTGTACATAAAAAAAGGAAGCGAGCTCCGCTTCGGTCAACCAAAAAAAGGCTTCAGATGCTATCTATCTATTTCCGGCGGATTCCAAGTGCAGAAGGTCATGGGGAGCTCCTCGACATATCTGCGTGCAAACATGGGAGGTTTCAACGGACGGATTTTAGAAAAAGGAGATCAACTTCGTTTTGGTGTGCCTGTTTCTCAACCTCAATATTCGAATGAGCAACTCAAACCTGCGGACAAAGCTACATCTTTTAAAGAGGCTTCGTGGTTCGTCGGTCCTGAGTTCACTAATTATACGAAGAATAACCAGCCGATCCGAGTCATGCAAGGCCGTGAATTTGATTTATTCACAGAACAGAGTAAAGAACATTTTTTCGAACAGGCATTTAAAATTGATTCGAAATCAGACCGCATGGGCTATCGTTTAAACGGTGCAACCTTGAGTCTTAAAAATAAGAAAGATATCATCTCAGAAGCTGTTACGTTTGGGACCATTCAAGTGCCCCCAGATGGAAATCCGATTTTACTACTAGCGGATCACCAAACCACTGGTGGTTATCCAAAAATCGGACAAGTAGCTTCGGTCGATTTACCAAGAATCGCCCAAATGCGACCGGGAGAAAAGATCAACTTCACACCAATTACTCATGAGGAAGCTCAACGCCTCCTTTTAGAAAAAGAAAACCATTTCAAACAGCTGCAAAGAGGGATTGCCACGAAATTTCGTTAAGGAGGAGATACCATGCATACCGTCGACTTAAATTGTGATATGGGAGAAAGCTTTGGTCGCTACACGATCGGCCGCGACGAAGAAATTATGAAATATGTAACATCCGCGAATATCGCTTGCGGATACCACGCCGGGGATCCAACCATTATGAAAAAAACAGTTCAGATGGCGTTGGCGCATGATGTCGGAATCGGTGCCCACCCAGGATTGCCAGACCTAGCCGGATTCGGACGACGCCCAATGGATATTTCTGAAGAAGAAGCTTATGATATGGTTGTCTATCAAATCGGTGCCCTGAAAGGTTTTGTGGATACAGAAGGGGGACGCTTACAACACGTTAAACCTCACGGCGCTCTGTTTAACATGGCTGCAAAGAATCAACGGTTAGCACAAGCTATAGCCAAAGCCGTTTATGATGTAGACCCAGAACTAATACTCTTCGGGCTTGCAGGAAGTGAACTCGTAAAAGCTGGACATCAACAAGGACTTAAAACAGCCAGTGAAGTATTCTCCGACCGCACCTATCAATCAGATGGATCTCTGACTTCACGAAGAGAACCAAACGCACTCATTACTGATCACGAGCAAGCAGTCGCACAAGTCATCCGAATGATTAAAGACAACAAAGTCCGGACCGTTCAGGACACGGATATCGATATTGATGTGCACACCGTTTGTATTCATGGTGATGGAGCAACCGCTATTGATTTCGCCAATTATATTACAAAAGCATTGAAAGAATCAGAGATCACCCTTCAATCCATCGGCCAATTTATCACAAAATAAGTACACCATAGGAATCATACATCACAAAAAAACCTAGCAAAGGAGCTACCCCATGAAGGAACAATCGACAAGAAGTCTCCTGTTAGGAGCCGCTTTCCTGATGGCAACATCCGCTATCGGTCCTGGCTTTCTAACACAAACGACTCACTTCACTCAACAGCTTGCAGCAAGTTTTGGATTTGTCATCTTAATCTCCATAATTATAGATATCGGAGCTCAACTGAATATATGGCGAATCATTGCGGTGTCGGAAAAACCTGCTCAGGACATCGCTAATAGTCTCCTCCCTGGGCTCGGAGTATTTTTATCAGTACTCATAGTCGCGGGTGGTTTAGCCTTTAATATTGGAAATATCGCAGGCGCCGGCCTTGGTACCAATGTCCTCTTCGGAATTTCACCTGAAATGGGAGCATTATTCAGCGGTATTGTCGCCGTTGCCGTCTTCCTCGTACGGGAAGCTGGTAAAGTCATGGATCGATTCGCACAGATTGCAGGATTTGTCATGATTGCCTTAACCATATTCGTCATGTTCTCTGCCCAGCCACCTGTCGGAGAAGCCGTCGCAAAAACATTCGTCCCAGATACGATTGATTTCCTGGCTATCATCACCCTCGTCGGTGGTACCGTCGGAGGATACATTACTTTCGCAGGGGGACACCGTCTTCTGGATGCAGGGATAAAAGGAAAAGAAGCTCTCCCACAAGTCACAAAAAGTTCTGTGTCTGCGATTGGAATTGCCTCTGTCATGCGAATCTTCCTTTTCCTTGCTTCCTTGGGTGTTGTGGCCTCAGGTTTCACACTCAACCCCGATAACCCACCTGCTTCAGTCTTCCAGGCAGCAGCAGGAAATATCGGATACAAAATCTTTGGTGTCATTATGTGGGCCGCTGCAGTAACTTCTGTAGTCGGAGCTGCTTATACATCCGTTTCATTTATTCGTACTTTCAATAAAACAATCAACAAGCACCACAAATGGTTCATAGTCGCGTTTATCGTCATTTCAACGACCGTCTTCGTTTCAGTTGGTGAACCTGTCAAAGTGCTGATTCTTGTTGGCTCGTTAAATGGTTTAATCCTCCCTATTGCGCTGGGTGTCATGCTGATAGCCGCGTATAAACAAAAAATTGTCGGGGATTACAAGCACCCGCTATGGTTGACCATTTTCGGAGTATTGATTGTCATCGCCATGTCCTACATGGGAGCCATGTCACTTATCCAGGGCATTCCAAAACTATTCGGTTAACCCTCAAAAGAGCTCAGGCAACCTGAGCTCTTTTTTTATCAGTAAAGCTCCCTATTCTTGAATACTCAGTTTCGAGACTTC
>NZ_JAFLHE010000025.1:0-27500 GCF_017307035.1 Halobacillus sp. GSS1 | reverse complement strand
GGCCAGCCACTATAATTGCGGGAGTAGTTCAGTGGTAGAACACCACCTTGCCAAGGTGGGGGTCGCGGGTTCGAATCCCGTCTCCCGCTCCAAAAAAAAATCACATATTCTTTCTTACTTGAATATGATACAATCGTAATTGAACGTGATATGGCGGCATAGCCAAGCGGTAAGGCAGAGGACTGCAACTCCTTTATCACCGGTTCGATTCCGGTTGCCGCCTCCATAGTCACATGCCGGTGTGGCGGAATTGGCAGACGCGCACGACTCAAAATCGTGTTCCTCACGGAGTGCCGGTTCGACCCCGGCCACCGGTACTAACTAAACAACATAAACGTTGTAACATCAAAGCTTCGCACTAATTAGTGCGAAGCTTTTTTGTATTCTCATTACACTACAGAATATCTACTAAAAAGTGTGTCATGGGCACCGTATGTAATAACAAAACAGAGACTTTATGTATGAAGTCTTTTTTCCCTAAGAAAAATAGAGAAGAAACGGTCACAAAAATTGTCGAATGACCTAACTACTATAGCGGTGATTTTGAAAACGGTTTAAAAAGGAGGTGAATAGGATTGTTAGCACGTATCATTATATCTCTTGTAGCTTGTCTATCTTTTCTTGTTGGACTTCCTGGGCAGGTAAGCGCAAATCAGGGTAATAATGATGGTAAACAACCATCTATACCTGTTGAAGTTCCTAAAAAAGAGAATTTGAATAAGAGGAAGATAAAAGAACCATCCCCCCCTGATCAAAAGCCTCAAAATAATTCAAGCGAAGGTGTAGGGGAAAAGGGTGGGAAGGAGGAATCTCCTCAAACGACTCGTGCATCTGATCGTTCTAAGGAAGTAAAGTCGAAAGATTATAGAGAAACTAAAACCAATAAAAATGCGGATCGCAAGAATAGTAAAAAGAAGAAAAAAGATTCAAAAGGTAAATCATTTCGCCCACCAATTTCTTCTCAAAAACATAAGAAGCCAGAAAAGAGTGTACATACGAAAAAAACGATAAAGGCGAAGAAAAAGAAACATCAAGAGGAAGACAAGAAAGTTGTGGTGAATTCATCACATTCAGGTAAGGTGAAAGATAAGAGTACCTCTCTAAAAGAATATGAAAAAGCTTTACATAACAGGAAAGATGAAAGAAGTCGTTCAGTAAGAAATATTTTACTGAATGTACCACCTCCAGCAGAAGATCCTACTGGAAGAAAGCCGTTACAAGAGGAAGGGGTCCTCCAACCCAGTTCTATATCGTTGCAAGGGAAAACAGGAAAAGATCGGTCACAGGGGGACTCTATTTTTCAATGGTTATTGGGAGATTTATATTTACATGTGTATGAATCGGCAGAGAATCATACGGAGATCGTCTTAAGGCATCACCGTTTGCGTACCCAGTGGATGAACGCGCCCCCAGGAGAACCGCCTAAGAGAACTTCTTTATTTTTATAATACTTACTACTAACTAAAAATAAAGGAGCGAATCAATTATGAACTTTATCAATAAATCTATGATCGTAAAATCTATGATTACAGCAGGTGTACTTTCCGTGGGAATATTTGCAGGAGGTACAGTTACTGAAGCCGCAAAAGATGAAAAAGGAAAACCAGAGCATGTGGTGGAAATGCAGGAAGCGAAGAAAGAAAATGAGCAAGCCGATGTAAAAGAAAAACCTGCAAAGAAGGCACATTCTAAAGCAAGTGAAAAGGCTAGTGAAAAAGCTCGCGAAAATGCTGCTTCAAAATCTGCAGTCCACGCTTCTGAAGAAGAAAGTGAAGATCTTTCTGATTCTACAGATGGTGTAGAAGAGAAAGAAGAAGCCGTGCCAATGGAGACTGAGAAAACTGAAGAAGCTCCAACACCTTTAAAAGAAGAAGTGGAAGAGGAGACTGATCAAGAGAGATCACAAGCTATGGCCAGTGAGCGAGCAAGTGAAACAGCGAAGGAACACGCAGCACCTCATTCTGCTGTCCATGGTCCTAAAGAAAAGCAGCAAAATGACTCTGATGAAGAAGAAATGGAAGAAAACACTGAGGAAAAAAATACAAGTGAAGAATCTGAATCTAATGATACTTCTGTAATGCAAGAAGATGCTATTAAAGATGAAGAGGAAACCACTTCAGAAGAGACAGAAGTTCCTATGGAAGAAAAAGAAGAGCATACAGATCAAAAGGATCAGGACGAACCAAAAACTGATGAAATGAAGTTTGAAGCACTTGCTCGATTAAAAGCAAGTGAACAAGCGAAAATGCATGCGGCTGAAAACTCTGCTGTTCAAGTAGTCGTTTCAGAAGAAGACGTAGATTCAGAAGAAGACGTAGATTCAGAAGAAGACGTAGATTCAGAAGAAGATGTAGATTCAGAAGAAGACGTAGATTCAGAAGAAGATGTAGATTCAGAAGAAGATGTAGATTCAGAAGAAGAAGCAGATTCAGAAGAAGAAGCAGATTCAGAAGAAGATGCGGATCCAGAGGAAGATATAGATTCAGAAGATACTGTTCAAATCGATATCCGAAAAGTGTTCGAATAATAAAAGTGTTAAGAAGCTGAAGGAGTGCCTTCAGCTTCTTTTTTTGTTTTTCTTTCATTTGATCTCCTAAAACTGGGAGATTCAATGAATAAGAATAGGGGTCAGTTGGATAGAATGGTAGTGGGTGATGAATATGAATATAAACATGTTTATCGAGTATCTGGCTTTTATGACCTTATTGGTCCTTGCCATTTTACTGACACTAAGAGTCAGAAACGAGGAGCAGCCAGAAGCAGTGGATACAGAGGGTTTCAGCTCAAATTTAGTCCGTAAATTGTACGAAGGGTTTCTTGCTTATGGCTTACAACCTACTTTGCGTTATCAAGTGGAAAAGTACACGGTTGATGTCGCTTTTCCAGAATTGAAAATTGCTGTAGAGGCTGTAGAGCATGACTTTCTCATCTCTTCTGATGTGTGGGAAGATGAGTGGGAAAAAGAGTCTTACCTTAAAAATCATGGATGGACTGTCATGAGGTTCAGTGGAGCTAGGATCGATGAGGACCTTTCTCGGATTGTTGAAAAGGTGAGCCGAGAGATGACGGGTAAGTCTAACTCCAGTTAAGGAAAAATAAGAAGTCAGGCAATTGCCTGACTTCTTATTTTTTGTTAAATAGATACAGAAATGTGTTTCGCTTCTTTTGTGCTATAAAGGCCCTTATCGGTAAGCTTCAAGCTTGGAATGACAGGTAGGGTAAGAAACGACAGGGTAAGAAAAGGATTGAAATCATTTGTGAAACCAAGAGTAGACAGATCTTTGTGAATGTCTAATAATTGATGAGCTACCTTCTCATATCCTTGATCTGACATCAGTCCAGCTATTGGAAGGGGCAGGGAAGAGAGTAGTTTTCCTTCATGAAATAAGGTCATCCCTCCACCGATGCCCCCTAAGTGTTGGATCGCTTTTTCGAGATCTTCATCGTTTGTGCCTAAGGCTACGATATTGTGGGAATCATGGGCAATGGTTGTTGCAATAGCTCCTCTTTGAAGCCCCATTCCTTTTACAATCCCAAGTCCGATGTTCCCCGTATGGTGGTGTCTTTCTACGACGACCAACTTCATATGGTCTTTGCTCACAGAAGGTTGAAAGAAGCCTGATTCTATCTCCACCTCTTCTATAAGGTGATCGGTTTTAATTTGGTTTTTGTTTATCTTGATGATGTTTCCCTTTTTTGATTCGGTTATAGGGATACGCAGCTGTTCTTTTGAAAGGCTTGGAATATGAACACTGTTTGTGATTTTAGGAGAACTTGAAAAGGAAGATCGTAGTTCCTCCACTAATTTTCCTTGGTAAGCCACTTCCTTTCCTTCCTTAAAAACCTGTGTCACATTCAGTGCATGTAAGTCATCAAAAAATAGGAAGTCGGCCATGTATCCCGGTGCGATCGCTCCTTTATGGTGGAGCCCATAACATTCGGCTGCATTTATTGTGGCCATTTGGATAGCGGTGATTGGATTAAAGCCCAGGGCAGAAGCTAAACGGATGTGATGATCAATGCTTCCTTCATTTAAAAGGTCATCGATATGTTTATCATCTGTACAGAAAAGGCAACGTCTAGCGTTTTTTTCGTTCACTACAGGCAGAAGGGCTTTCAGGTCTTTGGCCGCGGATCCCTCACGGATACTCACATACATACCTCGTTGAAGGCGTGCGAGGGCTTCTTCTGCAGTATTGCATTCATGATCGGTTTGAACACCTGAACTTGAATAGACATTTACAGCATCCTCATCCAGCCCTGCAAGGTGTCCGTCGACATAGCCGCCGGCTTGGTTTGTTTGTACAATCTTTTCCAATAACCCTGGGTCAGCGTTTTGCAGTGATGAATAATCCATCACTTCTCCAAGACCCAGAACTTGTGAATCAGCATGAAAAGGATGGAGGTCCGAGGCCTGTAATTCTGCCCCTGACGTTTCAAATGGCGTGGCTGGAACACTGGAAGGAAGCATAAAGTGAAAGTCCATGGGAAGGTTTTTAGCGTCATCGAGCATAAACTGGAGGCCATCTGTTCCAAGGACGTTTCCTATTTCATGAGGATCGGTAATCACCGTGGTCACACCGTGAGGAATGACGACTTCAGCGAACTCCGAAGGCGGGACCATGGATGATTCAATGTGTACATGAGAATCAATGAAAGAAGGGGCCATGTACTGACCTTGAGCGTCCATCACTTTCTTTCCTTCATAATCTCCTAACCCTGCAATGAACCCATCGACGATTGCAACATCTTTATGAATGATATCCCCATTGAATACGTCGACGATCTGTGCATTTTTAATCACTAGGTCAGCTGGACGTTCTTTATTTGCTACTTTTATTCTTTCCGTTAGTGTTTGAATTTTCATCATTTTGTTCCTCCTCTTTCTTAAAGCCTTTGCGTGTGCAGAAATCAAGAGAAGGATAAGAATATCCTTCTCGTAGTCAAACCATTTACGGTGGTTCGGTAGAGACATTTGGACCTTATTTCCAAATTTATACGCAAGGTTTTTATTATAATTATAGGAGATTCTATCCTTCCTCATGATGCTTGTCAATGGCATGTTTTTAGGTGAAAGGATTCTCATTTGAGCTCATCTAGTTTAATATGAGAAGGGAGAGAAAATAAACGGTAAGCAAAAAGGAAGGTTCAGATGTCTGCATTGGAAGAAAACATTACGCGAATTCATATAGATGATAAGGAATATGTACTTGTTGGCACGGCTCACGTTTCGAAAGCAAGTGCTGAACAAGTTAAAGCTGTTATCGAAGAAGAGCAGCCGGATTCGGTTTGTGTTGAACTTGATGAGCAAAGGTTTCAGTCCATCCAAGATGGTGATCGTTGGAAGAACACAGATATTTTTGAAGTGATTAAAAATAAAAAAGCCACCTTGTTGCTCGTTAATTTAGCGATTTCCTCATTTCAGAGACGTATGGCAAAACAGTTTGGTATCCAAGCAGGCCAGGAAATGATCCAGGGGATCGAATCAGCTGAAGAAGTCGGGGCAGAGCTTGTGTTAGCTGACCGGAATATTCAGATCACTTTTTCAAGAATATGGGGCAACATCGGTTTCGGTGGGAAGATGAAGCTGTTATTATCCATCTTTTATGGCATCTTCAGTAACGATAAAATCTCTGAAGAAGAGTTGGAAAAGATGAAATCCCAGGATATGCTTGATGGGATGCTGCAGGATTTGACGGATAACTTTCCAAAGTTGAAGAAACCTTTAATTGATGAACGAGATCAGTACCTGGCCCAGAAAATTAAAGATGCACCAGGAGAGAAAGTAGTCGCTATTCTAGGAGCCGCCCATGTACCTGGAATCAAGGAAGAAATCTACAAAGAACACGATTTGAAAAAGCTCAAACAGCGTCCACCAAAATCGAAAGTACCGAAAATCATTGGGTGGAGTATTCCCGTGTTGATTGTGTCCATCATTCTCTACACCTTCTTTTCGAACCCGGCTGCAGGTACACAACAAACCATCAGCTGGGTGCTTTGGAACGGGTCTTTTTCTGCCATAGGAGCAGCTGCAGCTCTGGCACATCCTTTAGCTATAGTGTCAGCATTTGTCATGGCGCCGATTACATCATTGAATCCATTGATTGCTGCAGGCTGGTTTGCTGGAATTGTGCAAGCTTATTTCCGACGTCCAAATGTAGCAGACTTTGAAACGTTGTCTGATGATGTAACAAGTGTGAAAGGTTTCTGGAACAATAAAGTGACTCGTATTCTTCTCGTTGTTGTTCTAGCCAATATCGGAAGCTCATTAGGTACATTCATAGGCGGAGCGGATGTCATTCGATTATTTTTAGAAAACTTATAGATTGTTAAAAGTGATAAAAAGGAGAAGCTTACATAAAGCTTCTCCTTTTTATTTACTGTTATTTAATGGAATGTTACAATTGCATTACAACAAAGTATCGGAAAATATAAAATTATAAAAAATCATAGGAGAAAGGGATGGAAAATGAGTAAGTTCGTAAAAGGAACTTCCATTCTTGGTGTACTAGCACTAGGATTTGGAGTGTGGCAGATAACGGAAGTCGATCAGCAAGAGAATGTAAATGTCCAAGCTCTCCCCAGTGATGATCAATCCTACGAAACGGTGATTATTGACAAAGCAGATCCTGAAGAATTGGATGGGGGAGTGGAAGAAGAATTTGTTGATAACAGAACACTACAGTCCATTCGGGAAAGTATGGACGAGAATGAGGATATGAAAGTGTTAATCGATGGTCTTGGACGGGGAGTAGAGGCAGACTTGGGAGAACACCGCGTAGATACAGAAGAAGATTGGAAGGAATTAGAGCAAGACACAAAAGAAAAGCAAGTAATGATCAAAAAGCTGATGGATATGACGAGTCATGAGGATTTAAAGCAAATGGCTTCCGTAGCGCTCAAGAAACTGGAGCAAACCATTCAAAGCCGTCAGTTTACCTATTACAAAGAAGCGGTCGAGTCGTTTAAAGTTCTTTCTGATCGTCTCTAAATGTGATGGAAAACCCAGCCTTGCCAAATTATACATACAATTGAGGAGTGGGTGCTCTCTCCTTGTATTCCTTTTCATTTGCCGATTACAATGCTTAAACTGATATAGTTTTTGTATTCCCTGTAATGGATGTTTCTTTTCTACTTCCATTATGGGGCTTTTCTATCTATACCTATGAAAAAGGGAGAGGTTTGTCGAATGAATCAGCCCTTCGGAACCCCGGCCCCTGTTTCATGTGGTAAAATTTGTTTATTTTTCTCGTTTCGCGTTTTCACAAGTTAAGTAAGGGGGATGAGAAGAATGAACAAATTCTTAAGGAGGTTACAAATACATGTCCATCCAACTAAAAGAAAGATTGGGTACGGAAGAGTTAAGTCATTTGAAAACCGCGGCAATTCTTGAATTTACGGAGGAGTTATTCGAATCAGATCAATACCGTTTGTTAGAGGTCATCGACTCTGATCAACAACAGCTGTTTATTGTGAATCGTAACGACCGGACGTTAACGGTGCTCAGCCTTTCCCAGGACATGGCCTTGAAAAAAGAAACGTTGTTTACAGATCGCATTATTTCTATGAAAGAATACTTTGAAGACTATAGTTTGTCAGAAAACACCCCTCCTCGTAAGATTGAGGTTACCTTTATGGAGGGTCGCACCTTATTGATTGAGCCTGAGAGCTCCAAAGAACAAAACAAAGATTACAAGAGGGATGATGTCAGAAGGCAAGTCGAGGAAGATTTTGAGCATTTAATCGCTGCTTTGAAAAGTACGGTTATCTTATAAAAGGTAAATAGATTAAAAATATTTGAGAAACCGAGGTGCTGCACTTCGGTTTCTTTTTATGTTGATAAAAGAATAAGGGAGGATGTCATTAGTAGTTTTTTCTTATTTTTTGTATGGTGATGTCTTCATCGTATAAAAATGAGTTTACAAGGGATTATAAGGGAAAGCACCATCTCACTACCTCTAAAAAACTAATCCACTCACTTAAGATGCTCTATTGTTTACAGCAACATGTTTAGCAGAACTACAGCTAAAATGCTTGTTGGGGGTGAATCTTATGGATTCTACTACTTTAGTTGATCTCTTCAAACTGTTCATCGACTCTATCCATTTTATTGCTTTTCTAGTGTTCTCCATGATCTACGTGTATCAGTCTAAGAAAAGTTGATTGGGGTTTTGTAGCTTAAGAAGACTGGTAGAGGCATGATTCTCTCTACGTTTATGGAAGTGGAGGAGGTGGGGAAGCGCGTCAATTTCTGCCGCCCCGCTTCACTTTATCAAACATTTTAAAATGGCTTCAGTGTTAAGGCGCATGACTATAACTCGTGTTGAGAAGTTTAAGGGGAGGGTTTTTTTGGTACACTACCTAAAAGCATCATCTATACGAGTCTAATAAAGTAAAGAAGAAGTTAAATTTCGACAAAAAAGCGTAAATTTCATGTTGCGTCGCTAGATTACGAATGTTATGATTACACATGTAAACGATAAGAGTTGTCCGAACAACTCATGACCCCTACGCCACTTTGAATAACGGAGTAGAGGAAGGGGCATGAACGAACCTCGGCAAAATATGAATTATGATTTTTAATTACGCGGGTGTAGTTTAATGGTAAAACCTCAGCCTTCCAAGCTGATGACGAGGGTTCGATTCCCTTCACCCGCTCCAATGCTATTATTTTATACTTATGTGAACCAACGCAGTGTTTCGTTAAATGGGTAACGAAGCATTGCGTTTTTTATTGATGAAATTTGGATAAACCCTATAATAGACCTACTTGTTCAAGGGAGGAATCCATGATGAAAAAATTACAGCAACATTTGAAACAAATCGATGGTAAAAGTTATAAAGCCTATAAACAAATTCAAGGGACGTATTCATTCGACAGATATGATTTGATGATCGATTATGTCCAGGGAGATCCTTTTGCCGCTCCTTCTAAAATCCGCATCCGTATTCCTCATTCTGAGCGGAGGATATTTCCGGAGTGGAAGAAAAATTCCCGCAGGAAGTATTATGCCGAAGATCAGATTACGAGAGTGATTGCAAAAACCATTTATAAAACTCAAACCAGTGTGAAAGGTTCCGGGAAAAGTGGAATGATTGCGATCGATCAACCGGGACAGGAAATTTTGGAAAGAACGTCCGTTTCTTTGAACGCAGAGGATGTGACGGTCTGTCTTACGGTTGGACTGCCGGCGAATGGCAGGCGAATCAATGGGAAACAAGCGGAAAAGCTTTTCCTTTCTATTCTCCCGGAGATCATGAACCAATCTGTTTTTGCTATGAAAGATAAAGAAATTGAAGCGGTTTGCCAACTTGCCGACCAGCATCAAACAATCCTTGATGAAATGAAGAAGAATGAGTGGATTTCATTTGTTGCTGACGGGGCGATACTTCCACGGGAGAGTGGCATTAGTCAAAAGCCGATGCGGGGGGCTGTCCCTTTTGAAAGCCCTGAATCAAATCGGGTGACAATCGACCTTCCTCACAAGGAAGAACCTTTAACTGGAATGGCCTTGAAGCGTGGAATTGTGTTAATCGTCGGTGGCGGTTATCATGGTAAAAGTACCCTGTTGAACGCTATGGAGCGCGGCGTGTATCCTCATATTGCAGGGGATGGACGTGAGTATGTGCTGACAGATCCTTCTTCCGTAAAAGTGAGAGCGGAAGATGGACGTCAAGTATCCACCGTGGACATATCTCCATTCATTAAAAACCTTCCCCATGGTACAGATACGACAAAGTTTTCAACGGAAAATGCCAGTGGAAGTACATCACAAGCCGCCAATGTCATCGAATCCCTGGAGGCAGGTGCATCCAGCTTGCTGATTGATGAAGATACGAGTGCAACAAACTTTATGATTAGAGATGAGCGCATGCAGGAACTCGTAGTGAAAGAGAAAGAACCGATCACCCCGTTCATCGATAAGATCAAACAGATGCGCGATGAATTGGAAGTTTCTACGGTTCTAGTTATGGGGGGATCGGGCGACTACTTCCAAGTGGCTGATGATGTCATTATGATGGATCAGTATATTCCTCACAATGTCACGGAAAAAGCGAAGGAAATCGCCAGTAAATATCCGAATGGACGTATGGAATCGTCTGATGCTTCCTTTGGTGCTGTACCGAAACGTTCCTTTTTACCTCAAAGCCTGCAAACGCGTAAAGGAAAAAAAGAAAAGGTCCAGGCCAAAGGTATGCATAAGATTTTGATGGGGCGTGAAGACATCGAGTTAGATCATGTGGAACAGCTTGTAGATGCATCACAGACAAGGATGATCGCTGATTTACTCCTTCATTTAGATAAAAAAGGTGTACTGAAGCGTGGGAATTCGCTCCATGAACTGCTTGATTCTATTGAGCTTCAATTGGATCAAAAAGGTCTGGCTTCATTTGCCCCGTTTAAAGACCAGCATCCAGGTGAGCTGGCTAGACCAAGACGTTTCGAAATTGCTGCTACGCTGAACCGGATCCGGACAGCGAAAGTGAAAGACTTAAGATAGAAAGGAGGTGCGTCAGGGTGAATTTTCATCAATTCAAAGAGGAAGTCATTGCCTACAGTAAAGAAATCGGAATTGACAAAATTGGATTTGCTTCTGCTGATGTTTTCGGCGAGTTGAAAGCGCGCCTGAAAAGACAGCAGGAACTTGGCTATCAGTCCGGCTTTGAAAAAGGATCTGTACAAGAGCGTACAGAACCTGGCCGGCTGCTTCCCGGAGCTCAATCCATTATTTCCATCGCCCTGGCCTATCCTTCAAAAATGCACGATGCTCCCAAAAGTAAAAAAGGAGACCGGCGAGGGATTTTCTGCCGGGCTTCCTGGGGGCAGGATTATCATGATGTTGTGCGTGACCGCCTCAATCTTCTGGGGGCTTTTTTACAGGAAAAATTTCCGGATGTGGAACTGAAATCAATGGTGGATACGGGAGAGCTATCTGACCGCGCTGTAGCCGAGCGCGCAGGTATCGGTTTCAGTGGGAAAAATTGTGCCGTTATCACTCCTGAATTTGGTTCATATGTATATCTAGGAGAGCTGGTTACGAACATTCCATTTGCTCCGGATGAACCGGTCGATGATAGTTGCGGAGACTGTAACATCTGTGTCGATGCATGCCCAACCGATGCCCTCGTTCAGGGCGGTCAGTTGAATGCCAATCGGTGCATCGCATTCTTAACACAGACGAAGGATTTTTTGCCGGATGAATTCCGGACGAAAATCGGGAACCGTCTTTATGGCTGTGATACTTGTCAGACCGTTTGTCCAAAAAACCGTAAAAAGGATTTTCATAATCATGAAGAATTCGAACCAGATCCGGAAATCGTCAAGCCGAAATTAACCCCATTGCTATCGATTTCAAACCGGCAATTCAAAGAAAAATTCGGTTTTATTTCAGGTTCATGGCGTGGGAAAAAACCGATCCAGCGAAACGCCATTCTTGCTCTAGCGCATTATCGTGATGAGACTGCTATAGATGAATTGATTCGGTTGATGAAGGAAGATCCTCGTCCTGTCATTCGTGGCACGGCAGCCTGGGGGCTTGGAAAGATTGGCAAAACCGAGTGTTTTGCAGCTATCGAAGAAGCAATGGCTAAAGAAGAGGATGAACAAGTGCTTTTTGAAATGGAAAAGGGCGCTCAATTTAAAAAACTGTAACCAAATGTACCTTTCCAACATATGAAAGCTCTTGTATAATAGAAAAAACAGTTAAAGAAGAAGGGGTTGAATATGAACCATCAATCGTTCTTATACTATGACACTTTTGAAACTCCTTTGGGCCCAATGACTGTACTAGCGAATGATGAAGGCGTCTGCCGAATCGACTATGGGCATTATGAAGACCGGCTCGCTACCTATCAATCTTGGAAAAAGAAGCATTTTCTCAAAGGTGAACTGGTGTATGACCCCGAACACAAATATGTCGCACAGACGAAACAAGAACTTACCAGCTACTTTGAAGGACATCGGAACGAATTTCATGTGCCTTTAAATTGCTACGGTACAGATTTTCAACGACAAGTATGGAGGACGCTTCTCCATCATGTCCCTTACGGGGAAACCAGGTCCTATAAGGATATCGCTGCTTCCATGCATGCTCCGAAAGCGATTAGAGCTGTAGGAGGCGCGGTGAACCAAAACCCCTTTTCCATCATTGTACCTTGTCATCGAATTATCGGTAGTAATGGCAAGTTGGTCGGTTATGCCGGCGGTCTAGATAAAAAGCAGAAACTATTGGAATTTGAAAAAGAGCACCAAACGATTAAACAAAATCACTGAAGCAGGCTCCATCACATGGAGGCTGCTTTTTTGATGTTCATGTCCTTCTTTGCTTTTCATAAGATGTAAAAGGAGGGGAGAGGCATGAGTCATACATATCAACTGCAAGTGTACTGGGAAAGAATCATGGATCGATTGTTCGATCAGGAAGATCATCAATGGCTGAGGAAAAAAGTGGATGGTATTGAAGGACGGGGGCAGCGGCTCCAGCGACTCACTTTTAATATCCATCCATATCATCGTGTCGCCTACGAAAATCAAACCCACATACAGTATCTTTTGACTATATCCCTGCTTATTAAATCCGGAAGATATCATTTCTTAGAAGAAGGTCATTATCATGGGGAGGCACGGTTTGTGGGGGAAGAGTTAATGGACCACCTAGTGAGGACAGAAATGTTGGAGGGCAATAAGGTCTCAAAACCTTTGCCTGTGGATGTGGCGACGTATCAAGATCGAGAACGATCACGATTTACTTACAATCGTAGAGAAGCTGTTCGATATGCCGACCGTTGGTGGGACAGCTACAACCCCGCCTATAGAAGTTTCGATGTCGATTGTACGAATTATGTATCCCAGTGCATACGTGCAGGTGGAGCATCAATCTGGGGCGCACCAAACCGGACGAAAGGATGGTGGTATGGAAGCGGAAATTGGAGCTATAGCTGGACGGTCGCTCATGCCCTGCGTTGGTATTTGGGAGGAGCGAGGAAAGGCCTGACAGCCACGGAGGTTTCCTCTGCTGATCAACTTTCACCAGGTGACATCATTTGCTATGATTTTCAAGGAGACGGAAGGTTTGATCATAACACCTTTGTTGTCAGAAAAGATTCCAATGGGATGCCGCTTGTAAATGCACATACATCCAACAGCCGCCATCGCTATTGGGCCTATGAGGACTCCACCGCTTACACCCCTGATATTCAGTACAAATTTTATAAAATTGATGGCTGAAGAGTATGGTATAATAGTCTAGTTGACTAAGATTAGACTGAGGTGAAACGTATGCCTAACCATATTGTACTCTTTCAACCGGAAATACCAGCAAATACTGGAAATATCGCTCGGACGTGTCTTGCTACGAATTCTGAATTGCACCTGATCCGCCCTCTGGGTTTTTCGACGGATGATAAGATGGTCCGCCGTGCAGGGTTGGATTATTGGCATAAGGTCAATGTGAATTATTACGATTCCATTCAAGAACTTTATGAAGCCTTTCCTAAAGGGGAAATTTACTATATCGAGAATTTTGGTACGAAATCATACGTAGATTTTGACTTTAGTGATGTTGAACAGGATTTGTTGTTCGTTTTCGGGCGTGAAAGTGACGGGATTCCTAAAGACCTGTTAGAAGGGTTGGAGGATCGTTGTTTGAGAATACCGATGACCGATCAAGTGAGATCACTCAACCTGTCCAATACAGCTTCTATTATTCTTTTTGAGGCTTTGAGACAACAAGGTTATCCGAACTTAATTAAATGAAGCAGAGAGGCGGCCGTATGTGGTCGTCTTTTTTTAAAGGAAAGCACCAATAAAACACAAAAAAACGCACCCATAAAGGATGCGTTTTTGCTGCTTATTTTTTTGGTGTACCTGGTTTTGTGTCATATCCGGCACTGAAGATAGCAGTAAGAAATGCGACACAGACAAGAATGATCAATGTAAGATTCATGAGTGGTCCTCCTTTATGTAGCCAGACAAGCATGATTAATTCATATTATACCCTAATTATGGGTGGATGTGAATTGTTTGTCCAGTTAAAATTATCCTTTGCTTGATGACACATGCCTATACGTCAGGGCGGGCGTTTACATAGAGTGAAGGGTAGGTGAATAACCAAGGATGGATTGGAGGAGCATAAATGAACCATTACCAATATTATTATCACCCGTACCAAGTCGAAGAGGACTTCCGCAATGAGGACGAACGTTTCTTCTTTTTAGGACCATTTGCTGGTGGACTGCTCGGTGGATTCCTGGGAGGAGCTCTGGCACCTGGCTTTTACGGAGGGTTTGGACCTCCGCCTCCGCCACCACCTTACTACGGTGGCGGACCCGGATACGGTGGACCCGGATACGGCGGTGGACCCGGATACGGATATAACCGCCCTCCATACTATGGAGGGCCATGGTAAAATAGATGCCCCTCATGAACCAATCATGAGGGGCAATTTTTTTAGAAGTTCGTAGTATCCAGTTCTTTTCCTTGGGATTCGTAGCCTTGCATGTACTTGATGCGGCGCTGGGCGGATGTGGCGTTCACCTGCTCATCTGCGTGATAAGATGAACGGACCATAGGGCCTGCTTCGCAGTGTTTGAATCCTTTCTCAAGGGCAATTTCCTTAAGCTCTTCAAATTCGTCCGGATGATAGTAACGCTCGACGTTTAAATGTTTCTTTGTAGGCTGTAGATATTGACCGATTGTCATGATATCAACGTTATGGGCAAGAAGGTCGTCCATGGCTTCAACGATTTCTTCTTTCGTTTCACCTAAACCGACCATGATGCTTGATTTGGTTGGAGTATTCGGGCGAATTTCTTTTACACGTTTCAACAATTCAAGAGAACGATCGTACATCGCGCGAGCACGCACTTTTTTCGTCAGGCGTCGGACGGTTTCGATGTTATGGTTGAAAATATCCGGCTCTCCGTCCATTAATGTGTGAAGACTTTCATAATCACCTTTCATATCTGAAGGGAGGATTTCAACGGTACAACCTGGTACACGGCGGCGGATGGCTTTCACTGTTTCAGCGAAAACGGCAGCACCACCATCATTTAAATCGTCACGCGCAACAGCGGTCACAACGACGTGCTTAAGTCCCATGATTTCCACAGAATCAGCCACACGTTCTGGTTCGCCCCAATCTAGTTCGTTAGGAAGTCCTGTTTTGACCGCACAGAAGCGGCATCCTCGTGTACATGTATCTCCAAGGATCATGAATGTCGCCGTTTTTCGTTCACTCCAGCATTCGTGAATGTTTGGACAACGGGCTTCTTCACATACGGTGTTCAGTTTTTTATCACGCATCAGCTTTTTCAAGCCTGTGTAAGATTTATTCGTATTGATCTTAATTTTCAGCCATTCTGGTTTTCTTATGTACTCTTGATTTTGGGCCATTTCATTCACTCCTTATTCGTTAGCGCGAGTAGTTCCACTCGTCGTTTTCATAACGTTCTTCTGCAATTTTTCTCACTTCGTCCCATTGAGCTTCTTTTAGGGTGAAAGGCTCAAGTTTAATCCCCAGTCCTTTTTCGAAGCCATTTTTAAAAGCTTTTTTAGTATCTTCGAAAGTTACAGGTTGATCGACGATTTGGTTGATCGCTATGGCTTTGTCACCGAAGGCTTTTCGTGCGCGTTCTTTAATGCGTTCATTTTTATAGATAAACATGTCGAACAGTTTAACATCATCGACATCGATGGGGATGGATCCATGTTGAAGGATAATCCCTTTCTTTCTTGTCTGTGCACTTCCCGCTGCTTTTTTACCTTCGACAATAAGTTCATACCATGAAGGTTCTTCAAAGCATACCGCGGATCCTGCTACATCTAATTTTCCTTCAGGAACAGCGAATTCTGCTTGTATGTCAAGGTTTGTGAATCCCTCAAGCAAACCTTTTGATAGGACAAGGTAGGCTTCTTTTACAGAGTCTGGCATATCCGGGTGATTTTCTGAAACAATTACACTATATGTGAGTTCATTGTCATGTAGGACAGCTCGTCCACCCGTCTGACGGCGAACAAGCTCATACCCATGCTTTTTGACGCCCTCCAGATCAATCTTTCCTTTGACTTTCTGAAAATATCCTACAGATAAACCAGCAGGCTCCCATCCATAAAAGCGGAGTACAGGAGGAATGTCTCCATTGCGGTGCCAATTCATCAAGGCTTCATCCAATGCCATATTCATAGCAGGGGTGCAATGACCTGAATCGACAAAGTACCATGTTTCCATTAGCAGTCCTTCTTTCTATTATGTAGCACTTTATCCTATTAAAATATTCGTAACAATTCTAACAAGGGGATATCATCGTGTCAAAATTTACTAACAAGCGTAAATTCAACCTTTAGGACTACTTACTCATTGCAAAAAAATGGACATACAATACGGTTCTGTTGATTTATAATAAAGGAAGGAGGGATGATCGTGAGCCAAACGTTGATTTCCAGCATCCTTTTCTTGATTAGTGCGGCAATTTGGGCATTATTAGCTATATTTTATGATGATTTCAGGTGGCTTAATTTGTTTCTATTTATTGCTTTTTTGGTCATGGGTTTGTCCAAAAGGCGCAGGTATATTCAAGAAAAGGATTACGAAGAGGACTAACTTTCATGTTGGTCCTCTTTTTTTCTGTCATGAATGAACGAGGTAGGCATAGGGTGGATAAGGGGGCTTTTCCCTCACTTTTCAGTTGTTTCTTCATGGTTAGTGTTTTGAAATTATGTTTTCGAAAGGGTTGTATCCACCAGACACCTGTAATGAATGGTAATTTCTTTGCGTTTTTGTTCAGTTGCAGCGGCCACACACTAGCATAAGACAACCGCCTCCGTGGTGGAAGGACACACCACTGCGCCGTTTGTCTTATGCTTGTCATGTCTAACCAGGCCGCTTCCGCATTTCTCGTTTGTCCAGCTCCGGCATCCAGACGCTCGAGACATAAGTCAACCGCTTCCGTGGTGAAAGAACGCACCACTGCACCGTTTGACTTATGCTTGTCGCGTCTACCAGGATGCCTCCGCATTTCGAATTCATTTACACATGTTTTACAGTAGCCAGGCATAGGATGTATTAAAATTCGTCTCTTACGACGGGGGAGGTCGCGAAGTGGACATTTTAAAGAAAATACAAGACCACCGGGAACAAGAAGAGGAACTGAAATGGGAAGGTACATTCTCAGAGTATTTGGAATTGCTGAAAGAGCGTCCTTATTTAGCTCAATCCGCCCATTCCCGCGTTTACAATATGATTAAAAATGCGGGGGTAGCAGAAGAGCACGATCATAAGCGTTACAAGTTTTTCGATGAGGACATTTATGGACTGGATGAAGCAATGGAGAAGCTTGTTGAAGAATATTTTCACCCGGCTGCGAGAAGGCTGGATGTTAGAAAACGTATCCTTTTACTGATGGGACCTGTCAGTGGTGGTAAGTCAACGCTCGTTAACTTACTTAAACGGGGGATGGAGAAGTACACGCATACTGATGAAGGGGCTGTCTTTGCCATTAAGGGTTGTCCGATGCATGAGGATCCTTTACACCTTGTTCCGAACCATCTGCGTAAGGATTTCCAGGATGAGTACGGCATTCGTGTTGAAGGAAGTCTATCCCCATTAAATACGATGAGAGTTGAAACAGAATATGACGGAAGGATTGAAGATGTTTTAGTTGAACGTATCTTTTTCTCAGAGGATAAGCGTACAGGCATTGGTACGTTCAGCCCGTCTGATCCAAAATCCCAGGATATAGCGGACTTAACTGGTTCTATTGACTTCTCTACGATTGCCCAGTATGGTTCTGAATCAGATCCCAGGGCTTACCGTTTCGATGGAGAATTGAATAAAGCAAACCGTGGGATCATGGAGTTTCAGGAAATGCTGAAGTGTGACGAGAAGTTTTTATGGCACTTACTGAGCTTGACCCAGGAAGGAAACTTCAAGGCTGGCCGCTTTGCCCTTATTTCTGCGGATGAATTGATTATCGCCCATACGAACGAAGCGGAATATCGTTCTTTCATTGCTAATAAGAAAAATGAGGCCCTGCATTCACGTATGATTGTTATGCCTGTCCCTTATAACTTGAAGGTGAGTCAGGAAGAACGGATCTACGAAAAAATGATCAGAGAAAGTGACATCAGGGATGTGCACATAGCTCCGCATACGCTTAGGGTTGCAGCGATGTTTACCATTTTAACCCGTTTGAAAGAGTCGAAAAAAGCTTCGGTCGATGTGCTGAAGAAAATGCGCTTGTATGACGGTGAAATTTTAGAAGGATTCAGCGATGTAGATGTGGAAGAGCTGAAGAAAGAGCATGCGGATGAAGGGATGAGCGGCATTGACCCTCGTTATGTCATTAACCGCATCTCCTCAACCATAATTAAGAAAGAGTTGACGTCGATCAATGCGCTGGATGTGCTGCGTTCGCTGAAAGACGGGCTTGGAAGCCACGCTTCCATTTCCGGTGAAGATAAAGAACGTTATCTTGATTTCATTTCGCTTGCTAGAAAAGAGTACGACGAAATTGCGAAGAAAGAAGTTCAGAAAGCTTTTGTCTATTCTTATGAAGAGTCAGCTGTCACATTAATGGATAACTATCTAGATAACGTAGAGGCCTACTGCAACAAAGCGAAGCTTAGGGATCCTCTGACCGGGGAAGAATTGAACCCGGATGAGCGCCTCATGCGTTCCATTGAAGAACAGATCGGTGTATCAGAAAATGCGAAGAAGGCGTTCCGTGAAGAGATCTTGATCAGAATCTCCGCTTATGCTCGAAAAGGCAAGAAGTTCGACTACCAGTCTCATGAACGGTTACGTGAAGCGATTCAGAAGAAGTTGTTCGCAGATTTGAAAGATGTTGTCAAAATTACCACATCTACGAAGACGCCGGATGAGCAGCAACTTAAGAAAATCAATGAAGTGGTTGCGACTCTTGTTGATGAGCATGGTTACAATTCCAGTTCTGCCAATGAATTATTGAAGTATGTCGGTAGCCTGTTGAATAGATAATGACAACACCCAGCCGCTCTCTTATTCTATTAAGAGGGCGGTTTCTTGTGGTATAATGGCAAAAAATGAAGTGTGGTGAGACGATGGCCAAAAAATATTATGCAATTATTGATGTCGGATCGAATACAATGCGCCTAGTCATTTATTTAAGGGAAAAAGGTGGACGTCTACGGGAAGTTGAGAATGTGAAAGCTGTTGCCCGATTGAGGAATCACCTCATGGATGACGGCCTATTATCTACAGAAGGTATCCAAATCCTTTTGACCACTTTAAAAAGCTTCAAACAAGTCGCGGAATCATATCCTTTGGAGGAAATCGTTTGTGTAGCGACTGCTACTATCAGACAAGCGCAAAATCAAGCCGAAATCATCCATCAGGTATCGGATTATACTGGCTTCGATATGCGCATTCTTTCAGATCAGGAAGAAGCTTACTATGGGTATTTGGCTGTGGTGAACTCCACGCCTGTGACAGAAGGAATTACGGTAGACATCGGTGGAGGAAGTACAGAAGTTACATATTTCAAGGACAGGGAATTGGTAGAATCCCATAGTTTCCCATTCGGAGCACTCACGCTAAAACAAGACTTTTTTAAAAAAGATCTTCCTACAGAAGAAGAGATGTCTGATCTTCGTCATTATTTAATTGAACAATTTCAATCTTTACCCTGGCTGAAGAAAAAGAACGTCCCGTTGATTGGAATCGGTGGAGGGGCGCGTAACCTCGTTCAAATTGATCAGAACTTGAAAGAATACCCTCTCGCAGGTCTACACCAATATAAAATGAAAGACAGTGACCTTGCGTTTATTAAGAACTATCTTTTCACCTTAAATATGAAGAAGTTGCAGAAGGTTGAGGGGTTATCCAAGGATCGTGCGGACATCATCCTTCCCGCAACCGAAGTCTTTCATTCTTTATATGATACTGTCCATGCTTCTGGTTTTATCTTAAGCAGAAAAGGGTTGCGTGACGGTATTTTTTTCGAGCAGCTGACGAGTGAGATGGGGACAGCCTTATTTCCAAATGTGTTAGAGGAGAGCATTCAGGAATTGATCAGTGATTATGAGTTGAATGTGAAACACATCCAGCATGTTCAGCACCTGGCGCACGAATTGTTCCATCAGCTGCACGATCATGGGATCGGCTCTCTGAGGAAAAAAGACTGGCAGGAAGTGAAAAGAGCGAGCTATGTGTTTAACCTTGGGGAATATATTGACAATGAATCAAGCTCCCAGCACACTTTTTATCTTCTTGCTAACCGTACAATTGATGGATTGATGCATATGGAAAGGCTGCGGATGGCTTTAATGGCCTCTTTCAAAAATAAGACGATCTTCAAACAATTCCTCAATCCATACAAACAGTGGTTCTTGAAGGATGAACGGAAAAAGATCCGCCTTCTCGGGTCAATGTTGAAGTTTTGCTATAGTCTGGACAGCACTCGCAGGCAGACGGTGGAAAGGCTGGAACTATCCAATGATGGAGATGATCTTCGTGTTACTCTCTATTGTAACGGTGCTTACATGCCTGAAGAATATCAAGCAGAGAAGCAGAAAAAACATTTGGAAAAGTCATTGAAGAAGACTATCGAGCTTTCTTTTGTGGAAAATAAAAAGTAGTCCGTTCCCGGGCTGCTTTTTTTGTCATTCTATTTTGTGTCTTATCGTTCGACATTTTCAATCAAATTTTTACAAAAAGTTAACTTTGCATTCATATGTGGAACATATGGATGTATTAACCTGAATGTGAATACATGTGTAAAGGGTGTGCGTTATGTCAACAGAAATGAAGACGAAAGAATTGGATAATCCACTTTTTTATAATAATCGAGAGCTCAGCTGGCTTGGCTTCAATGAACGGGTCTTGGATGAAGCTCTTGATATGGACAACCCTTTGCTCGAACGGTTGAAATTTTTAGCTATTGTCTCTTCCAATCTTGATGAATTTTTTATGGTACGCGTGGCAGGATTGAAGGACCAGGTCAAAGCCGGTTTTAATAAACCGGAAAACAAAGCCGGATTGACGCCGAAGCAGCAACTTTACAAAATTGCTGAGATTAACCACAAAAATGTGGAAAAGCAGTATGCGGCCTATCAAGCGATGAAACCGGAATTGGAAAAAGAGGAAATTTCCATCTTGTCCATTGACGACCTCACCAAAGAGGAAATCAAGCGCTTTGAAACTTATTTCGATGAAGAAATTTTTCCTGTGTTGACCCCTATGGCAGTGGATGCCTATCGTCCTTTTCCGATGCTTTTGAATAAGTCCATCAATCTGGCTGTCGTCATCCGGGACGAACTCGATCAGGAAGGAGCAACGAAAACGGCGATTGTTCAAGTGCCATCCGTACTGAATCGTTTCGTAACTGTGAACCAAGATGATAAATATCAGTATGTTTTATTGGAAGAAATCATTGGTCATTTTATGAGTAAGCTCTTCAAGGGGTATCAAGTTGAGTCGATCACAGAGTTCAGAATTACAAGAAATGCTGATATGACAATTCACGAAGAAGGGGCACGTGATTTATTAAAAGAAATAGAGAAAGAATTGAAGAAACGGAAGTGGGGAGCGGCTGTCCGTCTGGAAGTGCGAGACGGAAAGTATGATGAGAAATTGGTCAGCTTTTTATTGAATGTCCTGGAAATTCATAAAGATGACTTATACATTACAAATGGACCGCTGGACTTAACTTTCTTATTTAAATTCCATAAAACGTTTGAAGGTATCAAGGATCACCTTTATTACGAAACGTTGATGCCTCAGCCTCCGCGGGATTTGAGTAGTGATGAAAATATTTTTGAACAAGTGATGGATCGGGATGTTTTCCTACACCATCCGTTTGAATCTTTTGAACCAGTTGTTGACTTCGTAGCGGAAGCAGCGGATGATCCCCATGTGTTGGCTATTAAACAGACGTTATACCGGGTGAGTGGAGATTCACCAATTATAGAAGCTCTCAAGCGTGCGGCGGAGAAAGGGAAGCAGGTCACCGTACTTGTTGAACTGAAAGCACGGTTTGATGAAGAAAACAACGTGCAATGGGCAAAAGAATTGGAAAAAGCAGGTTGTCATGTCATTTATGGAATGACTTACTTGAAAACGCACAGCAAAATTACTCTAGTGGTCAGGAAGAAGAACGAGAAAATTGAACGTTTCGTTCACCTGGGAACAGGGAATTATAATGACCAGACAGCATCGCTTTATACAGATATGGGAATTATCACAGCCAAGCGGAAGTTTGGAATTGATGCCACAGACTTTTTTAATTATTTAAGCGGGTTTACCGAGAAACCGCAATTCCATCATCTGTCGATGGCTCCGTTTGATATACGAAATGACTTTATTCGCTATATCAACAATGAAATCCGTTTCCAAAAACAACATGGCAATGGGCGCATCATCTTAAAAATGAATTCTTTGACGGATAAAAATTTAATTATGAAGCTTTACGAAGCCTCTCAAGCAGGTGTGCAGATTGATTTGATCGTGCGTGGAATCTGCTGTCTGCGTCCCGGGATCCAGGGTTTTAGCGATAACATCCGTGTCATTAGTATTGTCGGTCGCTTCCTGGAGCACAGCCGTATTTATTACTTTCATCATAATGGAGATGATCGTGTCTTTTTATCCTCTGCTGATATGATGACTAGAAACATGGTCAAGCGTGTCGAACTTTTATTCCCGATCTATGAACCAGTGATAAAAAATCGTTTACAAAAGATTTTATCTGTCATGCTGAGTGACAATGTCAAAGCCAGGGAACAAAAGAATGACGGGTCCTATGAACATGTTAAACGCCCTGAAAACGCGCAGCCCATCAATAGTCAGATGAAACTTTATGATATGGCTTACCGTGTCTTAGAGGATGAAGAATAACAACGATATATCACTTTAGTGGCAAAAAGTGAAAAAGGCGTACCCATCGGTGCGTCTTTCTTGTTATAATGGAATGGATTTGGTCATTATTAAAAAATTAAGCGAAATTTGTTGAATACGGAAGCGTTTCAATTCTATAATAGTACATGGACTTGGAAACGTTTTCGAGGAAACAATAGCCAACAACTACTTGGGGGTATTCTACGTGTCTAAACAAGGCTCCACTCAAAACTTTTGGGAAAATTTCCATGGCCCCAACATGGGGTACATCGAAGAACAATTCGAACAATATGAAAACGATCCTAGTGCTGTCGATCCTTCCTTGAAGGAAATCTTTGATGAGCACGGGGCTCCTGAATGGATGGGAAGCGATACGGTTACTGAAACCAATGGATCTGCTTCACCTTCTGAGAGGGACATAGCTAAAATTACCTCAGCTTTGAAACTTGTTGAGGCTATTCGTCGTCATGGACACCTGCAGGCAAATATCTACGCGGTAGGCAGTGATGAGCGACCTAAAACAAATTTGCTTGAATTAGAAACATATGGACTACAAGAAAAGGATTTAAAAGAAATCCCGGCGGATTGGGTGTGGCCTGATGCCCCAATGAAACTGGATAACGCACTTCAAGTAGTCAAAACATTAAAAGAGCGATATGCAGGGACCATTTCTTTTGAATTTGGTCATGTGAATAACGAAGATGAAAGAAAATGGCTTCAGGATAAAGTTGACACTGGTTCTTATACAGTGTCACTGACAGATGAAGAGAAGAAGCAATTACTATACCGTCTGGCCGAAGTGGAAGGATTTGAAAATTTCCTTGCCAAAACATTTGTTGCGCAGAAGCGTTTTTCTATTGAAGGCTTGGACATGATGGTGCCGATGCTTGATCATATCATCCAGTCAGCATCAGGTGACAAAATAAAAAATATCATGATGGGCATGGCCCACCGTGGTCGTTTGAATGTACTTGCACATATCCTTGGAAAACCTTATGACCGCATTTTTTCTGAATTCCACCTTTCTCCTGATAAGGAGCTAATGCCATCGGAAGGTTCGATGGGGATCAATTATGGGTGGACAGGTGATGTGAAGTATCACTTTGGTGCGAGAAGAGAAATTGAGAACGGTGAACAGTCGGCTACGCGTGTGACTCTAAGCCACAACCCTTCACACTTAGAATACGTCAATCCTGTAGTAGAAGGATTTACACGTGCGGCTCAGGATGACCGATCAGAGCCAGGTTATGCAAAAATGGATGAGGATGAGGCATTCGGTCTTTTAATTCATGGTGACGCTGCTTTCATCGGAGAAGGTGTGGTAGCAGAAACCTTAAACATGAGTGACCTCCCTGGCTATCGCACAGGCGGAACGGTCCACATTATTGCTAATAACCTTGTCGGTTTTACGACGAATAGGAAAGATGGACGCTCGACACGTTATGCGAGTGATCTTGCCAAAGGGTTCGAGATTCCTGTTGTCCATGTTAATGCCGATGATCCGCTGGCTTGTTTATCAGCGATGGCATTTGCATACGAATACCGTCAGAAATTCCATAAAGATTTCTTAATCGATCTCGTAGGATATCGCCGTTTCGGTCATAATGAAATGGATGAACCACGCTCTACACAACCGAGACTTTATAAAGAAATTGACGAACATCCGACGGCTGCTGCTGTCTTTGAAAAACAGCTACAGGAAGCATCAGTCGTAGGTGACGGTGCTCTTAAAGATATGAAAGCGGAAGTGGAACAAAAACTCCGCGACATCTATAACAATATGAACGAGCATGAAACGTCTTCTCCTGATGTCAAAGAACGTCCGAGTGGAGTCGAACGTAATCTCGACGAAATCGATACAGCCATCGATATTGATCGTCTGAAAGGTTTAAATGAAGGTATGCTGCAGCGTCCTGAAGGCTTTAATGGTTTTAAAAAGCTTGAGAAAATTCTTCAGAGGCGCAGTAAAATGCTTGATGATGGACAGAAAGTTGACTGGGCGACAGCCGAAGCGCTAGCATTTGCATCAATTCTTGAAGATGGACGTCCTATTCGAATCACAGGTCAAGACACGGAGCGCGGAACATTTGCTCACCGACACCTTGTTCTTCATGATGTGGAAACAGGGGAAACGTACTGTCCTCTTCACGGATTAGAACAGGCAAATGCATCTTTTGACATTCATAATAGTCCATTGTCTGAAGCTGGGGTTATTGGGTTTGAGTACGGATACAGTGTCCAGGCTCCAGAGTCTCTAGTCCTTTGGGAAGCACAGTTCGGTGATTTTGCTAATGCTGGACAAGTCATCTTTGACCAGTTCGTATCTGCCGGCCGTGCCAAGTGGGGTGAAAAGTCCAATATGGTCTTCTTGCTTCCTCACGGATATGAGGGACAAGGGCCTGAGCACTCCAGTGCGCGATTGGAGCGTTTCTTACAGCTTGCTGCTGAAAACAACTGGACGGTTGCCAATGTCACGTCTTCTGCTCAATACTTCCACTTGTTAAGAAGACAAGCAGCTATTAGTAATCAGGAAGAAGCGCGTCCTCTAGTGTTGATGACACCGAAGAGTCTCTTAAGAAATCAACGAGTGGCTGTTTCTGGAGAACAGTTCAGCACTGGACGCTTCCAACCGATTATGAAGCAACCAATTTTATCTGAAAACAAAGATAAAGAAAAAGTGAAAACACTCCTTCTCGGAAGCGGGAAGATCATGGTCGATATCGAAGATACGGTAGATGGTACGGATCAATCCTTTGAAACGATCGATGCCGTAAGAATCGAACAAATCTATCCGTTCCCTGAACAACGATTAGCTGAGATGTTAGAGTCTTATCCTAATTTAGAAGAATTAGTATGGGTCCAAGAAGAACCGCAGAACATGGGTAGCTGGTACTTCGTCGAAGGGATACTGCACAAATTATTGAAAGAGGGACAGATTCACCGCTTTGTCGGTCGTCCGCACCGTGCCTCACCTTCCGTCGGCGAGCCGAACATCCATAAAACGGAGCAGAATCGAATCATTCATGAAGCGCTACAGATGTCTAAAGGAGGAGAAACAAATGAAGGAAATTAAGGTTCCTGAATTAGCTGAATCCATAACAGAAGGTACAATATCAGAATGGCTCGTCAAAAAAGGGGATCAAGTGGAAAAAGGCGACCCTATTCTCGAGCTTGAGACAGATAAAGTAAACGTTGAAGTGAATGCAGATGCCAGTGGAGTTATTGCTGAGTTGTTGAGAGAAGCTGGAGACGACGTAGAAGTCGGCGATGTGATTGCTAAAGTCGATGAAAATGGCGAAGCGGGAGGTTCAGATGAAGGCACTTCTTCTGATGAGGAAGAATCTGAACCAAAAGAAAAAGAAGAAAAATCCAACAAAGAAGAAGAATCTCAGAAAAAAGAAGAGCAGCAACAGTCTTCTGAAGAGAAGAAAGAGTCTTCCAGTAAGGATTCTAAAGACGTAATTGCTACTCCTGCCGCTCGTAAACGTGCGCGTGAACTTGGAATTGATTTGAGTGAGATTTCCGCCCGCGATCCTCTTGGACGCATCCGTCCTGAAGATGTTGATGCGGCTGCTAAAGGAGAAAGCAAGCAGCAATCTAAAGGTTCATCCAAGTCTGCTTCTGAGGACCAGCCTAAGAAGCAGGAGAAGAAAAAAGAAGAAACGAAGAAAACAGAATTTGATAAGCCGGTCGAGCGAGTGAAAATGTCCCGCAGACGCCAGACCATTGCTAAGAGACTCGTTGAAGCCCAGCAGGAATCTGCGATGCTTACAACGTTCAACGAAGTGGATATGACCAATGTTATGAAGCTCAGAAGTGAGCGTAAAGAATCCTTCCTGAAGAAACATGACATCAAATTAGGATTTATGTCCTTCTTCACAAAAGCTGCGGTTGGAGCATTGAAGGAATTCCCGCTACTGAATGCCGAAATTCAAGGGAACGAAATCATTAAGAAACAGTTCTATGATATCGGGATGGCCGTTTCAACAGATGAAGGTCTCGTCGTTCCTGTTGTCCGTGATGCGGACCGTCTGGACTTTGCCGGAATTGAAAAAGGAATTGCAGACCTAGCCACTAAAGCCCGAAACAAAGAGCTTGGTCTTGATGATTTGCAAGGTGGGTCATTTACAATCACGAACGGTGGAATATTCGGATCTATGCTTTCCACCCCGATTTTGAATGCACCTCAAGTAGGAATCCTTGGTTTGCATAACATTGAAAAACGCGCGAAAGTTATGCCGGATGACTCAATCGAAGCTCGTCCGATGATGTACATTGCTCTTTCCTATGACCACAGAATCGTAGATGGAAAAGATGCGGTACAGTTCTTGCGCAGAATTAAAGAAATGATTGAAGATCCATTCGATCTATTGCTCGAAGGCTAAAACCAATCCCCTTCCACAACTCCCGTGGAAGGGGATTTTATATTCCTAATCCCACAAAAGCTCCCTTTTCTTGAAGACTCAGTTTCGAGACGATTGGGTGGTTCTAGGGGCTCCGGGAAAAGGTTCGTCTTGCTCCATCGTCCAGACACTCGCGTCATAAGCAGAACAGCAAAGGAATGAAAAACACATTCCGTTGCTGTTCTGCTTATGCCAGTCATGTCTACCAGGACGATTCCGTATTTGAACA
>NZ_JAFLHE010000024.1:0-29635 GCF_017307035.1 Halobacillus sp. GSS1 | reverse complement strand
GCGTTCCAACGTTCTTGCGCGCGTTCCAACGTTCTTGCGCGCGTTCCAACGTTCTTGCGCGCGAATCACGCACTGGAGGCGTGATTCACGCACAAAAAAAGAAGCAGCATCACTGCATGTCTGCAATGATCTGCTTCTTCTCTTGATCGGTAACGTAATTGCGATGGTTGAATACATGATAGCCATTTTTCCTTACGGCCGGAAGGATAGCCCGATACATTTTAGCGGCTCCTCCTACCGGTGTCCGTGAGTACAAAGGGTAATCGGGTAACGTTTTCATCGCCTTGTCGTAGTAGGTTTCAGCATCCTCGGCTAACTCTTCCCACATGTTGATGAACGCTCGATTTACCTTTTTCTCTTTTAAGTCAAAAAACGTATAGCCATGACGATCCATCACTTCCTGTGGTAAGTAAATCCGGTCGATTTCCATATCTTCGCCAATATCCCTAAGTATGTTGGTGATCTGCATGGCGTAACCAAGTTCAATGGCTCCTTGCCGGAGGGCACCGACTTTTCCTGGAGCGATGACTGGGAGGAGCATCAGACCGACGGTACTTGCTACATGATAGCAATATTCTAATAAATCTTCTTTCGTATGGATGGTGGTGGGGTACAGATCCATGCGTTGTCCTTTAATCATGTCATAATAGGGTTCGGGATCGATGGTAAATTGTCTGAACACATCATCGAGTGCAAGCCAGGAAGGATCTTTAAGCTCCAGCTTCCCCTCCATGAATTGATCAAACTGTTGCGCAAAAGTTTCTAGTTCTGCTTTTGGGTTAAGTCCTTCATCTACGATGTCATCGACGCGACGGCAAAAGGCATAAATCGCCCAAACCGCTCTTTTTTGCTGTTTGGGCAGCATAGCGAATGCTTTTGAGAACGTTTTGGAATGCTTTTCAATGATTTTGCGACAATGATCGTATGCTTGGTTCAAGTCCGTCATCACTAAACACCTCGCTTGTAATTATGCCTTTCTTTGACCCCATATTGCAAATAATCTGCCAACAATTTTGCTCCCTGCATGACGATTGGAACGCCACCGCCCGGGTGAATCGAAGCTCCAACTGCATAAACATTGTTTAATGCGTAGGGCTGAAGCTGTGGCCGGAAGACTCCGGATTGAAAAAGGGTGGGTGCAATCCCGAAGCTTCCGCCTGCATACAAGCCTTCCCTTTCAGCATCTTCAGGAGTTCGTACATGCATCCATTCCATATGTTTTCTCAATTCCGGAAAACCGCGTGACTCCATTTGATCGATCACGCTCTCAATCAGTTGATCTTTCTTCTCCCAATTCACTGACTCTCCTGTCGGTACAGGAATCAATGTATAGAGCACCCCTTTGCCTTCAGGAGCGAGAGAAGAATCTACTAAAGATGGATGAAAGGTGTAAAAGGACGGATCATCCGGCAAATGCTTTTCAACAAACACCTGACGCATATGTCTGTCAAAGTCATCGGACATGAAAAACTGGTGGATGGAGTCGCTCTTATAGATACGGTCCAGTCCCATATAGAGTAAGAGGCAGCCTGAGGAAGGAGTATATTTCCTTTGAAGCTGCTTTTCAGTAGGCATCATTTTGTCCATAAGAGGGAAATCACCGTTCAAGATCAACTCATCAAAACGGACTTTTTCTCCTCCAGCAGTTATAGATACGGCCCTATCCTTCTCTGTTTCCACATCTTCCACAGGGATTCCTTTAAAAATTTCGACCCCTCTTTTTTCCAACTCCTGCTCGATGATTTCCACAAGGTGAGCATATCCGCCTTTCATGTACCAGATCCCGTGCTCATGTTCGCTGTAGGACACGAGCGAGTACATCGCCGGAGACTGTTCGGGATGGCCTCCGATGTACAACGTTTGTAACGTATAAGCCTCAACAAGGCGCTCATCGTCAAAATAACTGCGCATCATTTTTTTAACATTCTGGTACGCTTTTAACTTGATCAATGTTTTTAAGTTTTTACGGGAGAAAAAGGTTCGTTTTTCTACGAATGATTTTTCTAAAAACTGAGCTTTCCCCTGCAAGAAGCGGGCCCGCATATCACTTAAAAACCGGTCGAAATAAATCTCGTTGCCTGGGAACTTTTCCTGCAGTTCCGCTTTTTGTTTTTCGGCATCTGGATATTTGTTGAACGTCGTCCCGTCAGAAAAATGGATATGGTAGAGAGGGTCACAAGGGATCAAAGGAATACGGTCCCTGGGAATGCCGGCATCTTCTAAAATTCCAAGGAGCATATCAGGAAGTAGAACAATGGTTGGACCCTGGTCGATTTTGAACTCCCCATGCCGCTCGTAAGTAAGCCTGCCTCCGAGCACATCTTTCTTTTCATATAAGGAGATCTTCCGGTCCGGGTCATTGGATAATAAAAGGGCCGTTACAAGGCCTCCTATCCCTCCACCTACGATTGTCGTCTTTGTCATATTGGCTGCACCTCCTCTTCCCTGATCCATCCTGTTGTGATCCTGGCAGATTCCAATATGGTTGGCAACCCGCTTCCCGGATGGGTTCCACCACCGACCAGCCAACAGTGATCCAGCTCCTGGAACCTGTTGTGCGGACGGAAATACATCATCTGCGAGAGCTGGTGACCGAGGCTGAACGTTGCGCCTTGATGGACAAAATGATCGGTCTCCCACTGTTTAGGAGTCAGGACTTTTTCTTCAACCACATGACTGCGGATATCAGAGAACCCTGTTTTACTCTCGATTTCATCATAAATCAGCGATTTGAATGTCTCCTGTTTATCGTCCCAGTCAATCTCCGAGTAATTGTTCGGGACTGGTGCTAAGATATAAACGGCTGAATGCCCCTCAGGTGCGAGTGTCGGATCGGTCACACTCGCGTTATGGATATAGATGGACGGCTCATCGGACAACACGAGGTCTTTCGTCATCTCGTTCACATTCTTCTGATAATCCTCCGCAAAAAGAATGGTGTGGTGCGGCATGTCGTACACCTTATCAAGACCGACATAGATCATAAATGTCGAACATGAAAACTTTTTCTTCTGGAGTTTTTCTTTGGAGTGACGGCGCAGAACACCGTCATCAACTAAACGAGTCATCGCTTCTGCGAAATCTGCATTGATAATATATTCATCTGCATGCACCGTTTCACCCGAGTCCAGGACAAGCCCCGTAATCTCCTTACCTGAAACGTTTATTTTCTTGACGCCTTCATTCAGATGGATCTGTCCACCGTGTTCTTCCGTGACTTTAGCCATCGCTTTTGAGAGTTGATTCACTCCTCCAATCGGATGAAAGACTCCCCATTCATGCTCCATATAGGAAAGGATTGAAAAAGCTCCCGGACACTCCCATGGGGACATGCCCAAATACTTCGCCTGGAACGTAAAAGCGATTTTCAAACGTTCATCGGTAAAGTAATCGGAAAGAACATCATAGACGGATTTACCAAGCGAAAGCTTCGGTAAAGCCTTGAGCGCCCGTTTACTCATATAGTCCGTCAGCTTGTTATGTTTGGTTTGTAAAAGAGGCATGAGCGCCTGCATTTTTTCACGTGTATCCTTCATGAAGTTTTCGTATCCGGTTTCATTGCCTGGGAAATGCTCCGAAATGACGTCCAGCATTTTCTCCCTTTCCCGGTACATCGGTACTCTCTTTCCGTCGAACTGAAGTTCATACATGGGGGAAAGTTCTTTCATGTCCATGTAATCGTGAACATTCCTCCCTGACATTTCAAAGATTTCCTCCATGATTTGAGGCATACTTAGAAATGTCGGGCCGATATCGAATGTATACTCCCCGAGAGAAAAATGTCCGTTCCTTCCGCCCACATAGGATTGTTTTTCATAGACCTGTACATCATAGCCTTTAGCTGCAAGAATCATCGCTGAGGCTAAGCCTCCAGGCCCCGCTCCGATTATGGCGATTTTCTTCATAACCATCCACCTTCTCTCCTGAACTTCTACTATACAATCATTATACAAAATATGTACAAAGGCAGCCATTGATCCAACTCAGTCAATGTGCTCTACCTGTTTTTCCATTTCTTTATACTCATTTTTTACCCTTAGGGCGTATGTTATAACCCTCTACTTCAGTAAAGTACTACTTTCGCTTCTGTTTTTGAAATTCCTCCTTTCTTGTCTACGTGTTTTTTTGACAAGGATAATAAAGGGAACAGAGGGGATAATATGGTGGAAGGAGGCGTGGTTATGTATTCAAATCAAAGAATTTCCGGACCTTATTACCCTTCCCATTCGACTCATCATCCCCCGCACAACCAATACAGCAATGAGCAATTGAACCATTGGTGTGAAGAACTGGATCAGTGTGATCATCACCAGGAACAACAAGCAGACAGTATGCACCAGAAGAGTAAAATCACAAAGCTTTCGCCCCCGACCTTCATGAATTGATGAAGGTGGGTAGATGACCATACAAAGTCCCTCCTTCGTGCATAGGCTACGAATGTAACTATAGGAGGTGAGCTTATGTACGGAGGCTATCCTTACGGAGGAAGACAGTGCTATAGACCACGACGTTACGGCAATAACTTCGCCTTGATCGTCGTATTGTTCATCCTATTGATCATCGTAGGTGCAGCATTTTACTGCTAACCACTAATTTGTGCTTGAATAAGAAATCATCAAGCATAAGACAAGGGACGGGAGAATGTACTTTCCCCTCACTTGTCCAGCGTCTTATGGAGAAAGTAGAGATAGACGCTGAGAGAAGATGGGAGATCAGACCTTCTCCCCTCTTTACAAGACTCATCTTTATTCTTTTTCCTAAAAAAGGACACAGCCCCAAAGGCTGTGTCCTTTTTGTTAGTGGATTGTTTTGTTCTTAAAAATCGTGATTAACTGTTCAGGGGGAAGCGGCTTGCTGTAAAAATACCCTTGAATTTCATCACATTTCTCGTTTTTCAAGAAATCCAATTGTTCGGCGGTTTCTACGCCTTCAGCAATGACTTTCATATTCAACGAATGGGACATGTGGATAATCGATTTGACAATGGCCTGGTTTTGTTCCTGGTTTTCACTGATGAAAACTTTATCGATCTTCAGCTTACTCACCGGAAAACGGCTCAAGTATTTGAGGGAAGAATAGCCTGTGCCGAAATCATCGATCGAAACATGGACGCCGAGATTACGCAATTCATTCAGCGTTTGGATAATGTACTCTTCGTTGGTCATCGCCATCGATTCAGTAATTTCAAGCTCCAGATACATAGGAGCGAGAGCTGTTTCCTCTAAAATCTGTTTCACCCGTGTGACCAGGTCCTTTTGTAAAAACTGAAGAGCTGAGAGATTCACTCCAACTACGACAGCAGGGTACCCCTCCTCCTGCCATTGTTTATTTTGACGACAGGCTTCGCGAATCACCCAGTCACCGATTTCAAAAATCTGTCCATTCTTCTCGGCCACCGGAATGAAGGTCGCAGGAGAAATCCTTCCTTTTACCGGATGATTCCAGCGTATTAAAGCTTCGAGTCCTACAATTTCGCCTGTGTGAATACTTTTTTGTGGCTGGTAGTGCAGTTCGAGTTGATTGTCTTTTAACGCTTTCCGAAGTTCTGAATCGATGGAAAGCATTTGTTCAAACTCTTCACTGATCGCTGCATTATAGCAAAGATAATCATTTCGATGCTGTTCTTTGACGGTGTACATGGCACTGTCTGACTGCTTGATGAGATCTTCCGCTGTCTTTCCGTGCTCCGGATACAGGCTGATTCCGATGCTTACGGATGTGTACAACTCATACCCATCAATGACTACAGGCTTCCGAAAGACTTCAATTAACTTCTCTGCCCATGACTCTGCGTCGCTCTGCTGACTCACATGCCTTTGGAGGACTAAGAACTCATCGCCACCCATGCGTGCAATGAAGGTGTCCGCATCCTGAAGCATCTTCAATCTTAGAGCACATGCTTTCAATAGTTCATCCCCAAAGGAATACCCAAGGGTGTCATTGATCTGTTTGAAATAATCCAGGTCGATGAAGTGGACGGCAAGCCCTTCCTTCTCTTCAATCGCCTCTTTGACCATATCCATGAAATAATAGCGGTTGGGAAGATCCGTCAACTCATCATAATAGGACATGAATTCGATTTTTTTCTCATTATGTACACGTTCGGTAATATCCCGTACAATCGCTACTCGTAAAATGCGATCTCCATGTGGATAAGGATGGGCGAGCACTTCGATATAAAAAGAAGCCCCACCTTTTCTGATCGCCTTCAGCACATAGGGCTGTTCAGGATAGCTGAGAAAAAGCTGATGAAGGGCTTCGTGTTCTCCCTCTTCCGTAAGGGTGAACGCGTCCTGATTCATCATTTCTTCCTTCTCGTAGCCGAACATATGAGCGAGTGTGTCATCACAATCAATGATCTTTCCATCCTGGTGAATGACCATCCCTTCAGTTGGAACCGTGAGGCGTTGACCCATCTTTTTCTTGACTTCGAACGTTTGATCGATCAACGACACGGGTTGGAGAAAAATAGCATAGAGAGAGCTGTTTTTCTCCAGTTGCCGGCACTGGGTCTTATACAACTGACCTGATGCATGGGGAAGTTCCATCATTTTCTGGGTTCCCTCTATTTTCAATTGCCGAAAATCAAGGAGCTCGACAAGAGATTGGACGTCTCCGTTGAACAACTCTTCCGCTTTGTCATTGAACCGGAGCAGTTTTCCTTCCCCATCTACAAAAATCAGGGCATCATTCATTTGTTGAAAAATCCAATCATCTATAGGTAATGCAAGCTCTCTCAAACGCTCAGACATATGTGCGCCCCCTAAACAGCTGTGTTCTAACCAATAATGATTCTTTCTCTAGGATAATGATATTTCCCTTGGGCTTTGTCATGTTTCTTAAAGGAGAACAAGAACGTCAATAACCCGATCCTTCCTAAAAACATGAGAAGCATGAGCACGATTTTCCCGAAGGATGACAGCCCTGGCGTAATGCCTAGAGATAACCCAACCGTTCCGAACGCCGAACAGACTTCAAAAACGAGTTCATTCAGTGTGAAAGGTTCTGTGATGGTCAATGTAATGACAGCGCTGAAGCAGACGAATAAGGCGACAATCGTGACAACAACCGCTTTATTCAAATCTTCCGGATGAATTTCTCTTCTGAACAACCGAATATTGTTTCCTCCCCTGGCAAAGGTCAGCACAAAGATGACCACAAGGGCGAATGTCGTCGTCCGGATTCCGCCTCCCACACTACTCGGGGATGCTCCGATGAACATCAAGGAAGACATGAACAACTGCGTTTGTTCCGTGAATTGGTTAATATCCATCGTGGCAAGGCCGCCACTTCTCGTCGTGACAGACTGGAACAGAGCATAAAAGAAAATTTCATGCCAGGACTTGTCTGTAAAGAAATGATTGCTTTCTAAAATGATGATCATGATGGTACCAAGTATGACCAAAGCGAAGAAAGTGAACGTCGTCAGTTTGGCAAACAATGAAAAACGAATCGTTTTTTCTTCATGGTTCTGCATCAAATACTGTTTGACCTCGATCAACACCGGAAAGCCGATGGCTCCGGCGATGATGAGAATGATGTTGATGAACTGGACAAAGTAATCGTGACGGAACGGAATCAAGGATTGACCCGTAATGTCGAAGCCACCGTTCGTCATCGCACTGATGGTACCGAAGAAGCCCTGTAAATAAGCTTCGCCGGGTTCATAGTATTGAAGAAAATACGTACCCAGAACAAGAAACCCGACGAGTTCGATCATGAGTACAACAAATACGATTTGCTTCACCAGTCGAACCATCCCGGCGAAAGACGTCTGGTTGTGGTCGGTCATAATCAAACGGCGTTCTTTCAAACCGATTTTCTTCCCGAGCATCAACCAGACCAGCGTACCTAAGGTCATGACACCGATCCCACCGAATTGAAGAACGATCGCGAGGATAAAATAGCCCGTCGTACTGAACGTTTCAGCCGTCGGCAGAGTGGTCAAACCTGTGACACTGACCGCACTGACTGCCGTGAATAAAACATCGATGAATTCAATTTTGACACCCTCCCGATGGGCCACAGGCAGGGCGATCAATATGGAAGATATGGTTACCGCGACCATATAGTATAATGCGATTAATTGGAATGGCGATAAGTCATTCAGCCATCGCAGGCTCTTTCTTCTCACCCACATAAAGTAAAACTCCTTTGATGTTGCCAGGTCTCATGGATGTCTCTCTATCACCACTAATAGTATAGCAGTATATTCGACAAATTACTTCCGTTTTTTAAATATTCTAAGACATTTGAACTAATACACACGTCGGAGGCGTCTGAAAATCAGACGCCTCCAACCGTATGCTTATGCTTTTGATTCCTGGCCACGCTTTTTGAATTCTTCTAAGAGGTCTTCTCCCTGGTAGCCTTCATCCATTAATTGCTTTAACACCCATTCCACTTGTTCCTGATGCCGATCGATAATCGTGCCCATGAAAATAACGTTCATCCGGTCACCGATCATGTTGACGTCAATCGGTTTGACAAGGAATGTCGCTGGACGGTTGCTTTGTTTCGTAATTTTCACTTGAATGATGATTTCTTCCTCTTTTTCTTTCATCGTTTCAAAGAAATCCCGATAGCTCTCATCGACGTAAGCCTCAATGACCCAACGACCTCGGTCATCTTCTCTATTGATAATCAAACCGTCTTCAAGCTTGATGCGCCTTTGAGTGATATCCTCGTGCTTTTCTTCCACGATATCCAATGAAATCAGTTTAAAGGTTTTCATTCGAATGACCTCCGAGAATGATAATTATCTCTATTATAGAACACGGAGAGGACTGGAGCAAAGACTGATTTCGACCTTTTTTTATCCTCCGATGTATGACATTTCGATTTTGTTCTCTTTCATCGGCTTTCCCTGGGCTCTGTCGACCGAATATTGATCTGTACGGCCTGTCCAGATCGCAAGCAGATAATCCGTGATCGCTTCATCGTTTTCCCCATCACGGAGCATGGTTTTTAAATCATACCCGGAAGAAGCAAACAGGCAGGTAAACAGGTTCCCATCAGCAGACAAACGGGCCCTCGTACAGCTCGAGCAGAAGGCTTCGGTGACGGATGAGATCACTCCGATTTCTCCTGCACCATCTTCATAACGGTAGCGGGAAGCGACTTCTCCAAAATAATTCGGCTCCGTTGCCACGAGCGGCATTTCCCGATTAATTTGTTCGATGATCCATTTTTTAGAGACGACCGCATCCATATTCCAGCCGTTATGGTTGCCCACTTCCATGAATTCAATGAAACGGAGCGTATCACCGGTTCCTTTGAAGTAGCGAGCCATCGGCAGGATCTGGTCTTCGTTCATCCCTTTTTTTACGACCATGTTGATTTTTATTTTCAACCCCGCTTCTCTTGCTGCTTCGATGCCTTTTAATACGGGTTTCGTTTTGATACCACGTCCATTCGTTTCCTTGAAAACGTGGTCTTCAATCGCATCCAGACTGATGTTCACACGATCAAGGCCCGCGTCCTTCAGTTTTTGAGCTTGTCTTACGAGAAAGACCGCATTGGTTGTGACGGCAATATCCTCGATACCATCAATTTCTTTTAACCGGCGCACGAGATCCGCGAGATCTTTCCTCATCAGCGGCTCCCCCCCGGTCAGACGGATTTTTTCCACACCGAACCTGGCGAAGATTTCCGCAAGCCGGACGATTTCATCAAAACTCAGGAGCTCTTCTTTAGGTAGAAAAGCATAATCCGGACCGAAGATTTCCGCCGGCATGCAGTACGTACAGCGGAAATTGCATTGATCGATGACGGATATTCTTAAATCTTTAATGGGACGACCAAGTTGATCAATGATGTGTGAGTCGATAAGATCACCCCTCCTCGAAATATTCTTGTCCACGTTGATCTTCTAAAAGGATCGCTTCTACAGCATCTCCTTTTTCAAACCCTCTTGTTCCACCAGGGAGCACAAGAAAGGCATCTGTCTTAGCTAAGGATGTCACGACGTTCGATTTATCTTTTCCAGCTGGAGACACCATCACACGGCCTTCTTCGTAGTGAAGTTTTCCACGCACAAACCGTGTGAAAGGGTTGGGCTTCGGGAAGTCCTCCCCAAGGGTTGCCTTGATGCGTGTATGGAAAGGCTTAGGATTTCCAAGCAGCTTTTGAATAATAGGATAGGTGAATAATTCAAAACCGACATAACAGGCAGATGGGTTTCCGCTTAATCCGTAAAGCAGCTGGCCATCATGCTCAGCGACGGTGGTCACACTGCCCGGGCGCATCGCGACTTTATTGAAAAGCACCTGAGCTCCCAGTTCTTCATAGATGTCGGGCATGAGGTCATAATCCCCAACAGACACGCCCCCTGTCGTAATCAAAAGATCATAATCATGCAGGGAACGGGAAACAGCATCAAAGCAAGCATCGAAGTCATCCACCAGTTTCCCTAAATAATGACCTTCTGCGCCTGCGCGTTCGATTTGGGATACAATCATCGCAGCATTGGAGTTGCGAATCTTGCCTGGTTGAAGGGGTTCATCAACATCAAGCAGCTCGGTTCCTGTTGCAAATACACCGATTTTCGGCTTTCGATAAACCTTCACCTCTGGATATCCGAAGGTAGCGAGGAGCGCTTTCACACCAGGATTGATGTGCGTACCCGCTTCGACAAGAACCGTCCCTTTTTCTGTCTCTGAACCTTTTCCAATAATGTTCTGGTTTTTATCCATCGAGCGCTTCAAGGACATGTATGAGGAACCATGCTCTTCATACGTTTGACAGACCTCAAACATCGCAACACAATCCGCGCCTGCAGGAATTTCTGCACCTGTCATGATCCGCACAGCTTCCCCTTTTTCTACCGGTTTACTTGCAAGCTCACCGGCCCCGATCGTTTCCGTCACATGAAAGTGACCCGGATTCGTTCTGGATAAATCCTCCGTATCTTCCGAGCGCAGGGCAAATCCATCGTAAGGAGATTTGTTGAAAGGAGGCACAGGATGTGTAGCCAGTAAGTCTTCCGCTAACCGGCGCCCATCCGAATGCTCAAGCAGAACAGTTTCCATTCTTCCATCTTTTTTATAGGTCATGACCCTGTCGACCGCTTTCGGGACAGGGAGTGGCGTTCTATGTAAGTTCATTTTCGATCCTTCCTTTAAAAACGTCTTTCTTTGAACATATAGGAATGTTCATATTATTTCAAAGATTGTCTATGTAAGATTATGTACGATTCCCTCATCGTATGGAAAATAAACACCTTTCTTACAGAGATATCCTGTTTTGAAAATAAAAAAGCCCGAAGCAATGGCTCCGGGCTCTGTCTTTTTTTAAATGGGGTCGTAAACATTGACGACGTGGTTGATCGCTGTCTCATCCTGCTGCTTTTTGCCACGTCTTTCTTCTTTACGCGCATGCTTTTTCTCATTACGCTTGGTGATTTTCTTATTTCCTGATGCCATGTTCATTCACTCCCCTCCTTCCTATTGTTCCAAGGGAAGGAGGATTTTATAACAAAACCTCTGCCTGTTCAGCAGAGGTTTTAAGGGTTATATGTGCGCGTATTTACTCTTCACATCATTGATTTTCTGTTCGATTTGCCGGCTGCGTCGTTTCGATTTCTCGACGGAGGCGGCATTCGCCCGTTCAATCACGATCGTAAAAAGAATCATGTGGATTCTCATGTTATTTCCTCCTCTTTGTACTGAGGCTAAGCGGTATCCTTCTCAACATTCAACCAGTTCATAAAAGCCATTCTTAGCAATTCTTCCATTGTCATCATCTCCTTTTATTTTGTACATGTTACATATAACGGCTGAATGCGGACTTCCGATCAAGCCACTGATCTTTCGCTGTCGGTCGGTAACCTGGTAACGGCTGACAACTTTTTTGTTTGTTTCTGGCAACTGTAATCGTAAAAATAAAGAATTGAATCGTCATGAAAATCACCTCTTTCCACAGTGTAATATTTATATCTAAAGAGTAAAATTACTCTTAGATGACATAAGAAAAAGCCGCAGGGCATACTGCGGCTTTTTGAAGAATTCTCTCCATTAAAAAAGCCACAGGAATACATTATGCATCTCCTGCGGCTGGTATGAGTGCTTTTGATAAAAATAGTCGTTAATCTCAGAAACAGATTTCTGCGCAGGTCGACGATATGAAGTTGGTTTGGTTTTGTGTCATCCAGTTTTTCATGTTTTCCGACCTCGCTTTCTGAGAATTTTTTCTTACACTGGAAATTATATCGGACGTAATCCAGGAAGTAAAGCCTATTTCCAAAATATTCTTGACTTTTTTAGGAGGGCAGAGAAACCCTGCCCCAAAACGCCCCTGCTCTGATTCATTGTATGAAAGGCTTGCGAACCTTATGCCAGCTCATCATCACTTTTCAGGAATTCTTCAATTTTCAGATCCAATTCGTGCAATCGTTTCAGCGCTTCGCTTCGATCCATTTGTTTATAATGATGAAGCCCCATCGGCTGTTCATCCTTTTCATCGGCTTTCGCAACGACATGCTGAAGAGCCGTTCTTTTTTCATCCAAACCGAAGGGTAGATAACTGTCCGTGTGAAGAAGAACAGCCACTGACACTTCCTTTGCGACGAGACGACTCTCACCAAGACGGATCAGAAGCTTATGGGCCCGTTCCGCCCCTTTAATCGCATGAATATCGGATTTCCGATATTCATCATAATCCCATTTCCCATCCCGGTACCACTCATAATGCCCCATGTCATGAAGCAAAGCTGACTTTGTAGCAAGGTCAGGGTCCACTCCCTTTTTCACTGCCATATCAAATGCGTAGCCTGCAACGGTGACCGCGTGGTTGATGCCTGAGCGCTGCAAATACTTTTGAGTTATGCGGTGTTTGAACACATCGACAAGTGTCACTCTGTTCATACGATCACCTCCGATTTTTTAAAAAAGATCATATCATGATTCGTCATTCAGAACAAGATTCCACCCGTGGGCGGTTAACTTATATGGAGTCACTCATTTCACATCCCTATGGAAGTTTACCCTATAATAGAAAAAGGAAACGATTCCGAGGAGGGATAAACATGACAAAAAACAATGAAACGGTACTGATTACAGGTATCGCTCAAGGTATTGGACGTGGATTAGCTATAGCTTATGCGGAAAAAGGATACCGGGTGATTGGCTGTGATGTGAATGAAGAAAAAGGCCGGATGACGATGAAAGAAGTGGATGGGACCTTCCTGAGATGTGATGTCAGTGATCCAAAAGAAGTCGACACTCTATTTCAAAAAATAAAGGAACCTTTCTCTATTTTAATCAACAACGCGGGTGTCAGTGAGTTCAAATCCATGTTCGAGCTGGATGTAGATGAGTGGGACGACGTGCTGAATACGAACTTGCGGAGCTGCTTTCTTTTTTCAAAATATGCGGCTGAACGATGGAAGCAGGCGGAGATTCCAGGACGAATCGTTAATATGGCGTCTACAAGGGCGTTTATGTCTGAGCCTGACTCGGAAGCTTATGCAGCGAGTAAAGGAGGCATTTTCGCGCTTACCCATGCGTTGGCGGCTTCTTTATCTCCCTATAACATTCGGGTGAACAGCATCAGCCCTGGTTGGATCCATACCGGCAGCCCTGATGAATTAAGAGACAAGGACCATGACCAGCACTTATCCAACCGTGTCGGTACGGTCGAGGATATCGCGAAAGCTTGCTTTTATCTGACGGATCATGAGAATACTTTTGTGAATGGAGAAAACGTGACCATTGATGGGGGGATGACTCGAAAGATGATTTATGAACATTGAAAATGGCGAAATGTTTAGTACAAGATTTGTAAGGGTAGTGATATAGCAACAAAACATTACGGAGGTGACGACAGTGAGTGAGCTGTCTTCTTACCAAATCACATTGAACCGCCCGTTGAAAACCAACCAGATTATGAAAGTTTACAAAACGATTTCGAAAACTGGGTGTGACTTATATTTACATCAAAATCAATTGATTGCTGATGCCGGGCACCTTCCGAAATTATTATCTTTTTTCCTATTCATGGACAAGGACGAATCGTTCGTTATGATTATCGACGGTGAATGTGTCGATGATGTTTACGACCAAATCGAAGGCGAGTGGCAGGATCATATTGCCGAAAGTACATGTCGCAGAAAATACAATGATGCAATGGTCGAAAACGAAACTTCTATTTTAGTATAATTTTTGTGCAATTATTATCATATCTTTTGTATGAAGCAGATGTCGAATGATCATGAACCTTCTTTTCAGCGAAGGAGTGATCCTCAATGTGTATCAGCCTATCCAGAGACTCCTTCGCTTTCATCATTCTACATAAGACGAAAACCCGCTCCTTTTACAAGGAAGCGGGTTTTTTTTGGGCATACGTTTGTTCTTTTTTATAAAAATTCAGCCGGAACTGCAGAAATCCTAAGAGGATAATTAGGGCGAACGCAAGAAAAATGTTGCTGTAAACCGCTGTTGTACCTTCAAACCCAAACCAGTTGAACGGCTGGTTTGGATCGAATACGTCGAGCGCCCTTCCGATCAAGGCCCCACTCAGAGCACCAGATACAAAGTTGAGCAGGTTGAAGACTCCCATTCCGACTCCGGTTTCGTTTTTGTGCAAAATGTTCGCAAGGATGTCCGCGGATGACGCCTGCACAAGTGGGAAACTCATGTAAGCAATAATGATCGCTCCACTCACGATATACGGATGAGCCCCGACAAGTGTAGACAACACGACAAACCCGGTTCCTAATAAACCAAGAGCCAAATAGAGAACGAACGTGTTTCCTTTTGAATCGACGAGGTTCCCCCCTTTTTGACCCATCAAGGCTGCACTTAAAGCCCCGGGAAAAAGGACGAGACCGATCATCATCGTTCCAAGCCCATAAGCATCACGGAACATGATCGGAAGCATGAACATCATGCCGAACAAACAGACGACACCGAGAAAACTTGTAATGATGGTGGCTCTGTACTGATTGCTTTTAAATAGATGAGCCGGTATGAATGGTTCGTCAATGGACTTCATCCGCCATAAATTCAAGGCAAAGAACAATACAGTAAACACGAACAACCATGAGATACCAAGTGTAATTCCAAGCATTAGTGTAGAAATCACTCCGGCAATCAGAGCGGCTCCAACATAATCGATGTAGCCTTTCTTCGACTCTTCCTGCGGTAGATTTTTACGTAAGAATGGCAGCGTAATGATAATCAACGCGGACGTTAAAAATAAATACCGCCAATCGAGAAAACCTGCAATGAAGCCACCGGCAATCGGACCGACACCTGAGGCAAAAGCCATTACAGAAGAAACGATGCCGAGTACTTTCCCTCGCTCGTTCGGAAAGTAACGGATCGGAGCCAGGAAAACAAGCGCTGGAATCATGGCCCCACCGACAGCCTGTATGACCCTCGCCATCAGCACCATTCCGTAATTTTGCGCGAAAAATCCGAACAAAGATCCGGCACAAAAAATGCTGAGTCCAAATGTAATCAACGTTCGATAAGGATAGTAGTCCGCCAGTTTCCCGTAGGTGAGAGCACCGACGGCATAGACCATAATATATCCCGTCATGACCCAGCTGACTTCCGACGGCATCAATTGATACGTTTTCGCTATATCAGGAACAGCGATGTTGAACATCGTTCCATTCATCACTGACATCATCATAACCGCACAAAGAGAGATCAATAATCCCTTTGGGTTACGTACCTGTTGTTCTTCCTCCATGTTTGATCTCTCCTTCTTTATTTCGTTACCCGAAATGATTCTACACGACATCCTTATCAAAAGCAACGGTCAAACGTTGGATATGGAAATTTTACTTTGCCTTCATATTTATTTAATATAAGCTCTCTATTCTTGAAGACTCAGTTTCGAGACTTTTGTTAGGTGGATGGGGGCTGCGGGGAATAGCTCGCTTTCCGCGGGAGCGCGGTGAGTCTCCTCGGACTGCGTCCTGTGGGGTCTCACCAAGCACTTTTTTCCCGCAGGAGTCTCGCCATTCCCCTTTGCCATATAAGTATCTCGAAACCACTTCCAGGAAAGTGAAGCAACATGGATTCTCCTACAACATTTTGAATGATAAAGCCTGTTATAGAGCGCTTTATCACTATAGACTCAGAATCTGTGAAAGACACTCATACTGGGCAAAGGGGTTCGTTTCTCACTTTTATCGTATGGGGGGGTTGGGAAGCTGCGAGACTCCCGTGGGAGAAAGGAGATCGGCGAGATCCCGCAGGGCGTAGCCCGAGGAAGCTCGGCACTCCCCCACAGGAAAGCGAGTAGCTTCCCAACCACCCCTGACTCCAAATATGGCAAACGAAGCCCCCAAACATCTCGAAACTGAGTCTTCAAGAAAACTGCCAGATTGTTCAATAAGCATTCATCACCTTGCTGCCAAAATTTAAAAAGGCGGAAGATTCAGATATAATGGAAGAGAGATTTCAAAAAAGGAGTGGTTGGATGTACGATGTAGCGATTATCGGTGCCGGACCTGCTGGTGCCAGTGCCGGACTTTTCACTGCAAAAGCCGGAAAGAAAACGATTCTTTTTGATAACGGGAAAAGCATTACTGCAAAAGCCTGGGTTGAAAACCACTACGGCGTCGACCCCATCGAAGGTCCGAAGTTGTTGGAGCAGGGTCAGAAACAGGCCCAGAAATTCGGAGCGGAAATCGTTCAGGAAGATGTCGTCTCCATTGAAGAAAAAGGAGAGCTCTATGTCATTCAAACATCCGAAGGCAGTTACGAAGCCTCCCACGTCATTTTTGCGACAGGCATGTCAGTCAAGGCAGCTGAATCATTCGGGCTGGATGTCGTTGAGGGAATCGAACCACGTGTTGCGAAAATTATACAGACCGACGAACACGGACGTACATCGAAGCCAAAAGTGTGGGCTGCCGGAACCGTTGCTGGTGTGAGTGTCCATACGATTGTCACATCCGGGGACGGAGCGAAAGTCGCCATCAACGTCATCAGTGAATTGAACGGCAAGCGTTATGTAGATCATGACGTGCTGGGTAAATAAGAGGAAAACAAAGCCCCCGGACTTTTTCAGACCCGGGGGCTTGCTTTATGATTTTTCATCATCTGGCGGATTGAACCGTCCGACACCGAGTTCTCTCCCCTCTTTGTAAATCGCCTTAACAAAACTGATGACCATCATCAACATGATGATCGAAAATGGCAGGGCTGCGATGATCATCGTATTCTGCAACGCCTGCAGTCCGCCTGTGTAAAGAAGAGCCAGGGCTGTTGCCGATAACAATCCTCCCCACGTCAGCTTGATTGATGTTCCCGGCGTTTCAGAACCACCGGTTGTCATCATCCCGAGGACAAAGGTCCCGGAGTCTGCCGATGTGATGAAGAAGGTGGCAATCAGCGTCATGGCGACAATGGAAGCCAGCCATCCGAGCGGCACGTTCGAGAATACACCAAACAATGATTCTTCTGTAGCAAGAGATGAAATCGTATCAATGGCATTGTGCTCCAGTTGAATAGCGGTACCACCGAAAGTTGCAAACCATAAGAAACCAATGATTGAAGGTACAACCAGGACCGTGAAAACGAACTCACGAATACTCCTGCCTCTTGAAACACGGGCAATAAACACACCAACAAACGGTGACCACGCAATCCACCACGCCCAGTAAAAGATCGTCCACGCATTAATCCACTCTCTTGTTTCCTGATTGAGCGGAGCGATCCGAAAGCTCATGGTAGGCAGGTATTGAAAATAGGCGCCGATAGAACTTGTGAAGATATTCAAAATGAACATCGTCGGACCTACAATGAATACCAGGAGGAAAAGAAGACCGGCAAGTGCCATGTTCGCATTACTGAGGATTTTGATTCCTTTTCCTAAACCTGTCCACGCAGAGATCATGAACAAAACGGTGACGATGGCGACGATAATGAATTGAACGACAATGCCGGTCGGAATATCAAAAAGATAAGAAAGTCCTCCATTGATCTGCACAGCCCCAAATCCAAGGGTTGTCGCAACCCCGATTACAGTCGCGATGACGGCAAGAATATCAATCACTTTCCCAAATACCCCTTCTGCCGCTTTTTCCCCGATCAACGGCTTCAACGTAGCACTGATAAGCCCAGCATGGCCGTGGCGGAAATTGAAATATGCAAGCACGAGAGCAACGATGCCGTAAATGGCCCATGCATGAATGCCCCAGTGGAAGAAAGTGAACCGCATCGCATCTTTAATGGCCTGATCGGTTCCAGTCTCCCCTGTGGGTGAACTGAGGGCATAGTGACTGATCGGTTCTGCCGTGCCCCAGAACACGATCCCGATCCCCATACCGGCACTGAAGAGCATAGCAATCCAAGTTGGACGCGAAAACTCAGGCTTTTCCCCCTTTTTCCCTAACTTGATTCTCCCAAGCGGGGTAAAAAGGAACGTAAGACAGACGAGCACAAAGAGAGTGACGACGATCAAATAATACCAGCCCAGTTTATTGGCGATGAAACCTTTGACAGCAGTGGTCATCTGTTCCAGACCAGCCGGCCAGACCACACCGATGATCACAAGCACAAGCATGATTCCAGCTGAGATTTTGAAAACGGTATTGAATTTTTTCATCTGTAAGCGATCCCTTCCAAAAAAGATTGTTAGAGATAGTATCTTTCCCACTGCTTTTCCTATTCTCGTGGAGGAAACTGAAAAATAAGAAAGTTGCTTTCCCTTGCCATACCTGTCAGACTTGAATAGTTGAAGATAGTAAAGATTATCCGTATGAACGGACCGCTTTTATAGAAGAAAAAATCATGGAGGTGAAGACGATGATTGAAGTACGTACGTCTACACTTGAAAACGAAGAATTGAACCGCGGTATTTTCGCGCAAAGGGATATTGCCAAAAACGAACTCATCCACCAGGCTCCTGTGATTCCTTATCCGAATGAAGAACACGTGCACATTGAAAAAACCCGCCTGGCTGATTATGCGTTCGAATATGGCGAGAACCACACCGCATTCGTGCTCGGATACGGTATGATGTTCAACCATTCCTATGAGCCTAATGCTAACTATGTCATCAATTTCGAGACACACACGTTTGACTTTTATGCTTACAAAGACATCAAAGCAGATGAAGAAGTGTACATCAACTACAATGGATTTGTTGACGAACAGGAACTTCTTTGGTTCGACCAGGACGAAGAAGAATCATAATAAATCATATCAAAAAAGGTCGTGACTAGTGTCACGACCTTTTTTATTAGCGAGGGCGGCGCTCCTGGATATCAACAGAGATTTCAAAGATATTAATCATTCCGGTCATCTCCTTTGTTTTGTTGTTACTTTAAGTATAGAGCGCTTTCCATTTCTTTCTAACGGCCGTTGGTGTGATTTCCCTTCATCCTCTGGTCTGAAAAAGGACGGAGGAAAAAAGCCCATACCACTTCCACCCTCTTTTCTTACAGCACTCTTGAGTATGAGAGCAAGATGCTAATAAATCCTGGAAAGTCGCAAATATAATCACGAAAGGTGCCAATATATCCCCCAAACCTGCTAATATCCACCCTCACTCTACGGGGAGCCTCAATCACAAAAAAACGCTCGCGACCGAGGTCACGAGCGTTTCGTTCTATACATTCAGCGAGGACGGCGCTCCTGGATATCTGTAGAGACTTCAAAGACGTTGATCATTCCGTTCATCTCCTTCGTTTTTGTTGTTACTCTAAGTATAGACCGCCCCGCTTCTCTATCTAACGGCCGTTGGTGTGATTTCCCCTCATCCTCTGGACCGAAAAAAGACGGAAGCCAACCGCCTTGGTGGCTTCCGTCTTACATCTCTACATTCAATCAAACCAGCCTTTGTTTCTGAACCAGATAAACATCGCAACCGCTACAGCAATCATGAGTCCCCATACGACAAAATAGCCGTATTCCGTCTGCAGCTCCGGCATGTTAGCGAAGTTCATTCCATACACACCAACAATGAATGTCAGCGGCATGAAGATGACACTGATGACGGTGAGAATCTGCATCGTCCGGTTCGTTTCATGGGAGTTCAAGGAAAGGTAGCTGTCCCGGATATCCTGGGTCATTTCCCTGTTTGATGCGACCATGTCCGCCACTTTGATCAGATGGTCATGGATATCCGCAAAGTATTCTCTCCGATCGAAGACCCCGTCCAAATGCCGGGTGTTCAATATTCGGTACAACAGATCCCTCATCGGGTGGATCGTCTGCCTCAACGTCAGCAGTTCACTGCGGCGATCAAACAATTCCTCAAGCAGCCTTTCCATAGACAAGTCTTTCGTATTGTCTTCAATTTCGTTGATATGGTCCTCAATTTTATAAATGATCGGGAAGTAATGATCGACGACTTTATCGAGGATCTGATGAAAAACATAATATTCGTCGACATCCTGATGCTGTTTCGTATTTCTGACAATCTTTTTCGCTTGTTCCAAGGGTTCATTCTTCTCCTTGTGAAAAGTGACGAGCGAACACTCTCCGAGAAACACATCGATTTCCTCCCGCTCAAGCGTCTGCGGATTCACGGAATGAACAACAATGAAGCTGTGATCATCATAATAATCGAGCTTCGGACGCTGCAGTCCATGCAGGCAGTCTTCCACCGCCAATGGGTGAAACTCGAACGTTTTCTCTAAAAGTGTCACTTCCCCTTCAGAAGGCTGATTGAAGTCGACCCAGTACCAGTCCCAGTCCCCACTGGAAAGTTCTTCGATGGAAAGATCATTTTGCAGTCCTTGTTCTTTGCTATAAGCCATAACCTCAATCATGCGTTTCACCTACCTATGTACGTCTTATTCTTTTATAACCGTAAACGAAAATATTCAAACAACCATTCTCACTTATGGTACGATGAAAGAAAAGACGGAACGGAGGCACGCGGATGCTGCAACGATTAAAAAGTGATGAACAATTGAACGGACAACGAGTGACATTGCGGGCAATCACCGAGAAGGATATCCCCGTTTTGTACCAGTTGATCTACAACGGGGACCAACCGGAATGGAAGAAATGGGATGCCCCCTACTATCCCCTGGAGCCTCATACACTCGAAAGCTACCGCAGTCATGAAAAAGCCCGTATCCACAGGCTCGGGCCAAACGAACCCGATTCACGACTCATCATCGAAGTGGATGGAAAAACCATCGGAACCGTCACGTATTACTGGGAACACAAACCTTCCCTATGGCTTGAAGTCGGAATCGGCATCTATGACCCTGACTATTGGAACGGCGGCTACGGATCGGAAGCGCTTGAGATTTGGGTGGACTACCTTTTCCGCACGCTCCCTCTCGCCCGTGTCGGTTTGACGACATGGTCCAAAAACGAACGGATGATGCGTGTCGGTGAAAAACTCGGAATGAAAGTCGAAGGCCGGTTAAGGAAATGCCGCATTTACGAAGGGCAGTTTTATGATTCGATCCGCATGGGAGTCCTTAGAGAAGAATGGATGAAACGCGCGTAAAAAACGCTTGGCACGAACAGCCACGCGTTTTCTTTTTTTGTCGCTCTAAACGACTGATTGTGGGTTCCCTTTCACTTTGTAGTACCTCATTCCCCTCGGAACACCTTTCATGAGAAATTCTCCCTGCAGAACAAGTTCACGGACACGATACTCAAAGAAGCTGTCCCCGACGACTTGCGACGAATGCCCCAGCACCTCTCCGATTAAACGAGCGGCTTTTATGTAGTCACCATCCTCGCTCTCACGCTGAAGCTTTTTCAACGATTGGATGAGGGCAGCATCAAAATGGTCTTCAGTTGTCGAGTGTACGCCGTTCTCAAAGACCCGCAGATTTGTATTTTCAGCTGATAACGTCCTCCACTCCTCCTGATAGGCTTCCATGCTCTCTTCGGACACAGGATTCCTTGAAGGCAAGTTGCACAAACTCACAAAGCGGTCCGGGGACAGTTCCCCTGTGTGAAGCGGAAAATCTAAAGCATCCGTTACTTGAACAAGATTGATCGGGTTGGTTTTACTTTTCAAAAGGTGCATCACAAAACATAGACCTGTCTGTTCATGGGCATTGGCCCCGACCCATATCGTGACAGGCACATTCGCTGGAATGGATGTTAGTTCATCCAGGATTCTCAATAAATCTTCTTCCATGTGGATCCACTCTTCATCATCCATAATCAGATGAGTAAACAGCCATTCTTTCCGCTTCTTGATCCCCTCTTCTTTGTCCAAGTTCTGTATCGGCCCGATGGAAAACATCGGAGAAAGAGCCAGAACTTCTTCCTTTGTCTCTCTTTGTTTAAGAGCAATCTGCAATGAACCTTTCGCAGATTCACTAAAGACGATATGAACGCGTTCGATGGTTTTGCCCTCTTCTGTTTGGAAAGGATGCAAACGTTCATCACAGACCTGTTCCGTTCTATTCTTCATTTCTTTTACCTGACTGAGCCACTCACTTTCAGAAATCTCCCCTTCTTCTACATAAGAAAAGAGCGACCACTGATGGAGTAAAATGGCGCGGAGTTCATCCTCCTTTAATGCTTCCAGTTTTCTTTTGATCGATGCATTCATCATTCCCTCTCCTTATCCATTGAAATTCCTTTCATGACTTCCCCTTCCTACGGATAAAGAAATAAAAAAGTTTCATTCCATAAAAAAACGAACACCTCTTTAGGTGTCCGTTTAATTCATGGATACACTGCTCATAAGACCAAGATATAAAGACCATACAACCATTGCACTGACAAAAAAAGTACCTGCCAGCGAATTCCGCCTGATCATCACACCGGTAAATAAAAGGAAAATAACAGCTAAAGCGAGAGAGGATAGACCGATCAGATTCGGAGCGAAGGTCAAAGGGCCCGCCCCTTCCACTGTCGTGAATACACGGAAAAGGACAGAAGGTTCCTGCCGCTCCAACGTTTGCGCAATATTATGCGGGGTTTCCTGTTCGGTCATATATCCTGTAATCGTATAGATGAAAACAATGAGAAGACTCTCCGCTTTCCACCAGCGCTTGGGCGAGAAGTCGGCATCCTGCGCTACTAGACGTTTCATAAGAAAACCATTGATGAAAGCAAACAACAGGAGGAAGACAAACAGGAGGTGTTTAATCAACAGCGCCTGGCCATAAGATAGCATCCACGAATCCAGGATACTTTCTGACAAAAGGAAACTCATAGCGATACCCGTCAACACAATCCATACGATGCACGCGATGGCTGTCTTTGTAAACCAACCAACAAAAGACTCCCAGTGGTTTTCCCTCTCAGAAAAAAGCTGACAACGAGTAGTACACCGGACCATACGCCGACAGCGATGAAATGAATCGTATGAAAAAGTGCTCCTTGAAAAGACGTGGTGCTCGCAGCGTGACCCGTTATGCTTTGAGTGAGGATCATCCCGCCGAGGATGAATAAACTGAATGAGTAGGTGATCTTTGGGCTTTTGATCATGTTCAGGACGATGGCATGAAGTACAGCCAGGGACAATAATAGCAGCCAAGCCTGTCCCCCTTTTAACTGGGTAAGAACATGAAATAAACTCTCCCATAAGCCACCTTCTCGATATTCCTCCAGCATTCCTGCCAGCTGTATGACTGGATAGACCGCTAAAACAGGTCCGAACAGAGTGATCGTAGTCCATGTTTTTCTACGTTGGGCAAGCTTTTCATCAGTAAAAGACAAGAGGCTTGCACCGATGAGAATGGAGAGGCAAGCATAGAAAGCTCCATTCGTTAACGCATGAATCATGATTTTTTCCTGATCCCCAGGAATACGAGCACAGCAGTAATTAGAATTCCAAATCCAAGTACCGGTACAATCCAAACCATCGATTCATTCCCTTGTTCAGATGCCGCCACCTGCTGATCTTCGGACTCTTCTCCTTCTGCATTTTCACCTTCTCCTGAAGTTGCTTCCGGTTCCTCTGTTTCAGATGCTTCAGGTTCAGACGCCTTTTCGTTCATTGTATATTGAAACGTCAACTGATTTTCCATGACATGCCCGTCCTCACCAATGATGCTGTAAAAGATCTCAATGTCCCCACCAGCTGCTTCTTCTGGAATGTTGAATGCGATCACGTTATCCGGAGAATGGGTATAGCTGTCTATTTGGAATTCTTCTCCATCTCCACCTGTGACCGTCAAGGCTGTAGGTTCCTGGACTTTGGAATCGAAGGTCAGTATGACACCGGGGTTTTCTGATGATAATGCACCGCCTGATTCGGGTTCTGAGCTTTCAAGATGTGTATGAGCCTCGACCGTCACCGGCAGGGCAAGTACGACTAGTAAACATAACACGGATATATATTTCATGATTCCTGCTCCTTTACTCTTTTATAATGGTTACGTACAAAAAGGGGTTTTGGTTCACTCCCCCTCTAAATTTATATCAGAGCAAAGGTAGTTATTCCAGAAGAAAAAACGGACAATTTGGTGAACAAAACCCCTTCGTAAAAGGATGAAAAATCCATTTCCAGGGTTATTCGATTGACGTTTTCCTGCCTTCTTGAAAAGTATAACTATTACCGCTGATCCTTATCAGGCGATCATTAGTAACGAGTACAGATCCACCATCTTCCATTGCAAGAATTCGACTACTTTCTTTATCGCTCAAAAAAGAGCGTTCCCCCTCCATTTCAGATTTGTAGTGACACCATATCCTGTGATTTTCTACAAGATTCAGACCTTCATGTATTCCTGCTCTATTATTTCCTAAAAGTATAGCTCCTGCACTTTGCCCGAAAATGATACCTCCTCGCTTGTAAAACTCAGAGAGAACTCGGGCGAAACCACTTTCGCCCACTAACCTTCGCAGCTTCAAGGAACAGCCCCCGCTGATATAAATACCTGCGAACGTCTGAATTTCCTTGACTGAATGATCATTAAGATCTGTCCACATTTCAAACTTAGTCACACCATATGGATTCAAACATTTCTTTATGTAATGGAAACTCCCTTCATGGGGCCTCCGTACAGAATCTCCTGCTACAGGAATATACAAAAGAGGTTTGTCCTTGTCCAGTCTTTCTGCGAACGTTTTATGAGCTTCCTTGTTCTGCTTTGCACTTCCTCCACCTGAAAGAATTAAAGTTCCCATTCCACCACACCTCTACTTTTATGAAACATGTTCGACAGAAAAACAGTCCAATCACTTACGCTTCCTCATACAAAGAGAAAATACAAAGAGCTACGACATATCGTACTGGAATTGCAAACTTGAATTCTCACTCACTTATTTCCAATCATTTCAAACATCCACGAAATACTCAATTCTTTATGTAAACATGCAGACGTTCTACATGATACGATACGAGTAATGAAGGATAGCAAAAAGGAGCCCGTTACCTATGTACAGAATTCTTACAGGAATCTTCTTACTAACCAGCATCGTTTTCGCTTATCTCTGGCTCGATACAACAAGGTCATCAGAAATCGATACGTTCACAAGAGATGCCGCCACTTCCGCTGTGTCCGAACTTCCTTTTCGTATTGAAGACGTCATCTTATCTTTTGAGTCGTATCATAGCGAAGAAGATGAAAAAGCGAATTTCTACGCAGAGACATTACTCACCCGCAGCCTCCAGCAACTGACCGGCAATCAAAGACTATTGAATGCAGCTGAAAGATCGAGTGAATTGGAAAAAGGGTATTTCCGTGATTATTCGAATGAGTTGTTCAAGCTTCGATCGGTGATTACTAAGGAATCATTTACAAATGAAGGATCAGACAAGGTAGAGGAGATTACGGCTGCTTTAAAAGAAATCCATTCCGATGTGCAATACATCATTGAAAAAGAATCGTTCACGGTATCGGACAAGGGAAAAATGCAGGCCCTGACAGAAACAATCCGCACATTTAATGATCAGTTTCTTTCGTAGGTATCACCGCCGTCTATTAAACTATATGGCAGGTTTCTTGAAGACTCAGTTTCGAGATTTTTGTGAGAGTTTAGGGCTCCGGGAAAAGGTTCGCTTTCCATGGGGCGGGCGGTGAGCCTCCTCAGGCTACGCCTTCCGGGGTCTCACCTGTCCCACACGTCCCATAGGAGTCTCACCGTTTCCCTCCGCCCCTTTGCTATATCAGGGTCTCGAAACCACTTCTAAAAGGGGCAGCTTGAATAGTTGAGGGAAGTCGATGATTAGAACACTTGTATTCATAAGTAACGTTCCAATTCTTCTCCCCTGGGCGGGCATTTAGTGCGTTGTATCAAGCATTTGTGTATGCTATACCTCAATGGAGTAAAGTTTATATCATTAACTTCTAATAACCATGTAAGCTGATTTTTTAAGTGGTGGTTTCGAGACACTTATAAAGTAAAGGGGCGGAGGGAATGGCGAGACTCCTGCGGGATAAAAGTGCTTGGTGAGACCCCACAGGACGCAGTCCGAGGAGGCTCAAGAGAAAAGAGGAAGTTCGATTAAGTTCGGCACGTCCTGTGCCAACATCGAACGACCCCACCTCGTGTGGGTCCCCGCGGAAAGCGAGCTATTCCCCGTAGCCCCCATCCACCCAACAGAAGTCTCGAAACTGAGTCTTCAAGAATTGGGAGCTTATATGGAAGAGAATGAATGCTATAAAAAAAGCGAACGCCTCACAAGGAGGGTTCGCTTTTTTTCTTATCCGAAATAAGTGTTCAATGGAGGGACGATTTGCTTCTTACGGGATACGACACCTTTCAAGACCGCCTGATTGCCATCAAGCTCCGTTTCGAAAGCTTTCGCCACCGCTTCTGTTTCGTTACCGACTGCTACGACTGTCGAGTCGCTTTCAAGAATGTCTGTAACTACAAGCAGGAACAGGTCCAAACCTTTTTCAGAAACGTTCTTTTCGATGGCTGCTTCAAGCTCACTCTTACGGGAAAGTACATCATCTGTATCCACAGTATTCACCTGGGCGATTTCTACTTTTTTATCTCCCATGTTGAATCCTTTCGCATCAAGGGAAATCAGCTCTTCAGCTGTCTTGTCACTGATATCCGCGCCTGCTTTCAACATCTTCAGGCCATATTCTTCAGCATCCACACCGGCCATCGCTGCAAGTTCTTCGGCAGCTTTACGATCTTCGTCCGTGCATGTCGGTGATTTGAATAGAAGGGAATCAGAAATAATCGCTGACAGCATTAACCCTGCCATTGGCTTCGAAACCTGCTGTCCTTTTTCCTTATACAACTTGTTCAAAATCGTTGCCGTACAGCCGACTGGCTCCGCACGGTAGTAAAGCGGTCCTTTTGTTTCGAAGTTTGCAATACGGTGGTGGTCGATGACCTCAAGCACCTGCACTTCATCAATATCCTCTGCACTCTGCTGGCGCTCGTTATGGTCGACAAGGATGACCTGTTCGACTTCATCAGATACACGCTCAACCAGGCGTGGCGCATCGACATTGAACTGATCCAATGCAAATTGAGTTTCTCCATTTACTTCTCCAAGACGAACCGCTTCTACCTCTTCGCCAAGGGCTTTTTTCAATTCAGCATACACAAGTGCTGAAGTAATCGTATCCGTATCCGGGTTCTTGTGCCCGAAAATCAATGTTTTGCTCACAAAAATCTTCCTTTCTTTATCAAGGGTATGTAGGATGTCTTGTCCGTCTCGATTATAAAATAGATTGCATCCATAGTCCATCTTCTCCTATCATTCCCCTTAATATGGAAGGAAAACTATTCTTTTTCAAATCCTTTTACCAAAAAGTACCCACAGAGAACCTGAATCACCGAACTCACAGAAGGATTCGTAATCAATAGATTTGGTAAAATAGAATCGACAGGAATGACATAGGGTACAAGCAATACATACAAAGAAGGAAACAGAATGAAGATACCATATCTCTTCTTCCATTTCCATTGCCCTTCTTCTCTGCATTTTTTAAGGAAAGCTGGCAGTGCGAGCAAAATTCCTACAGGGACATAAACAAATTGTGAGAAAATAATATAAAAATAAAAATTTTCTGTCACAAGAGCGGTTCCCTGTACTTTCACAGTCGCGAGTGAGATGAAAACCAGGTAACCAAAAAAGGCCACAGACTGCATGAATACAAGGTTTTTACTGTTCATACAACACCTCCGTTATCCTTATAATCTACCTTATGTAGAAGGACGAATTTTTTTACTAAATCATAGGTTTAGGTGAAAAAAATAAGGGAATTTAAATAAAAGAGATTTGAGATTTGTCTACACTATGTGTTAGAATTCCTTACATAAGAAAAAGTGAGGTACATATCCAGCACTATTCCGGATACAAATCTCATAATAAAATTGTTAAAGAGAGGGTAATGTATGACTTACACAAAAGAGCAAATTATTCAGGAAGTAAAAGAAAACAACGTTGAATTCCTACTATTAGAATTCACAGATATGTATGGGGATACGAAAAATGTTGAACTACCGGCTGAAGAACTAGAAATGGTTTTAGATAATGAAGCGATGTTCGACAGTTCTTCCATTTCCGGTTTTTCCGATATCCAAGAAAGTGACATGTATCTCGTACCAGACTTAGATACATTCCTACTACTTCCTTCTTTGGTCGATGAAGACCGCAGTGCGCGCTTCATTTGTGATATCTACAAGCCAGATGGCACTCCATTCGAAGGAGACCCTCGTTACATCCTTAAGCGAGCAATGAAAGAAGCCGAAGACATGGGATACACAGTAAACGTCGGTCCAGAACCTGAATTCTTCCTATTCAAATTGGATAAAGACGGTTACCCGATCCGCGAAATGAACGACCGCGGTGGATATTTCGATGCTTCTCCGAAAGATAAAGGGGATAAAGTACGTCGTGACATCGTTCGTACACTTAAGAAATTCGGTTTCGAAATGGAAGCTTCCCACCACGAAGTTGCGATGGGGCAGCACGAAATCAACTTCCGTTTTGACAACATGCTGAAAACAGCTGATAACATCCAGACGTTCAAAAACGTCGTAAAAGATATCGCAACAAACCACGATTACCATGCGACATTCATGCCTAAGCCAATCGCAGGCGAAAATGGTTCTGGAATGCACGCACACCTTTCCCTATTCAGAGATGGAGACAGTGCTTTCTATGATGAAGATGCGAAAGATGGCGTTTCTAAAACGATGAAACAATTCATCGCTGGTATTCTTCACCACGCCCGCGCCATTGCAGCGATCACGAACCCGAACGTGAACTCTTATAAGCGTCTTGTTCCTGGTTATGAAGCACCTGTAAGTATCGCTTGGTCACACTCCAACCGTAGCTGTATGGTCCGTGTACCAACAACACGTGGACAAGGTACTCGTTTCGAAGTCCGTAACCCGGACCCGACAGCGAACCCTTACCTGACACTTGCGGTATTGATCCAAGCTGGTCTTGAAGGTATCCGCAACGGATATGATGCAGGTGAAGCAGAAAGCCGTAACCTGTACGAAGTTGAGGACGACAGTGTACCAACACTACCTACAAACTTGAAAGAAGCTCTTTCTGCACTTAAGAAAGACGAAGTTCTTCTTAAAGCTCTTGGTGATCACACAGCCAATGCTTATATCGAAGACAAAGAAGATGAGTGGACTCAGTACTCCTTGCAAGTAAGCAAGTGGGAAATCGACAAATATATGAACAAGTAAGAATTAGAAAAGCAGCGCTCCTCCGATGGGGCGCTGCTTTTTTGTGTGCTCTTCTCTTATCTTGCGCGCGACTCACTCTTCATGCGCGCGACTCACTCTTCATGCGCGCGACTCACTCTTCATGC
>NZ_JAFLHE010000023.1:0-29920 GCF_017307035.1 Halobacillus sp. GSS1 | reverse complement strand
AGGAGATAAAGGAAACACGGAGAACGAAGTGATTCGATGTTGACTTATCGTACAGAAGCGAGGGAAGTCTCACTAGTCGCTAGGCGCCGGAACCGGATAACTAGGAGGAAAAAAGTGCTTGGTGAGACCCCACAGGACGCAGTCCGAGGAGGCTCACCGCGCTCCCGCGGAAAGCGAGCTATTCCCCTCCGCCCCTATCTACCCAACAAAAGTCTCGAAACTGAGTCTTAAAGAATAGGGAGCTTATCTACAACAAACCACTCTAGAGTTTTTGTGGTGGTCCAGTTATGATGGAGGTAAACGTTACGTGAAGGTGTGTGCAATCATGAATCATCATTATGATGTCATTATCGTCGGTGCACGTGTAGCCGGCGCAAGTTTAGCTATTTTACTAGGAGAGATGGGAAAGAAAGTCCTCCTTGTCGATAAAGCCAGTTTTCCAAGTGATACCCTGTCTACTCATTTTATGTCCCACACAGGGTTTTTAGAAAAATTGGGCGTGCTTAAGCAACTGGAGGAGTCGGGTTTGAGAAAAGTAACGAGGATGCGGACCTATATTGGAAGCAGCTTCGTAGAAGGACCGCGAACATCCTATACTATCATTCCAAGAAGAGACAAACTCGACTCCATGCTGATTGAACGAGCGCTTACTTTCCCCTCCGTCCAATTTAAACCTGAAACGGCAGCACGAGAGTTGATATGGGAAGAAGGGAAGGTCGTCGGCCTCAGTCTAATAGAAAAAGGGGCATCGCAGAATGTCTATGCTGAGTTGATCGTTGGCGCGGATGGGAAAAACTCAAACATCGCCCACTGGGCCGGTTCAGAAAAGTATGAAGAAACGAAACCATTGCGCCCGGTCATCTACGGCTACTTTGAGGGGGTAGAACCCTTATCAGAACCTGCTACAGAGATTTTCCTTCATGAAGGCCGCATCGGTTTTGTTTTCCCGATGGAGCCCAACCGGGACTGCCTGGGCATCGAAATCCATCCAGAAGAATTCAAAACGATGATGAAAAATCCGGAAGATTCGTTTAAACAAACGTTTGATCAAATGTATAGAATGAGAGAAAGAATGAAAGGTGCCAAGCTTCAAGGAAAGATGATAGGAACACCAGGCATGCCGAATTTCTTCCGAACGGCCTATGGAGGTGGCTGGGTATTAATCGGCGACGCTGGTCACAGCAAAGACCCGAGTACAGGGTTGGGGATCAATGATGCCTTTATGCAGTCATTTTTACTCGCCGATGCATGCTTGAAAATGGATGAGGGAGTCCCGAGAGATGAGGCAATGAAGGAGTTTGCACGGAAAAGGGACGAGCAGCTTCTCCCTGGTTTTCAAATGACTCTTCAATACGTCCAGTCCCTAAGAAAATGGTCAGATAATGAAGTGGCTCTGTTTCAATCGATGGCAGCAAATCCAATGGTATGGAACAAACTTGTTCCGAATTTATCCCGTCATTTAGAAAAAGATGCGGCTGATTTTCCTCTTCTTCATACAGCGATGCAAATGGAAGCAGAACAGTTCGGTTTTAAAAAGGAATCTTAGGGAGAAAAGTCGAATGTAGGTAATGAGGTGATCAAGGTGGAATGGACGAAAGAAACCGCATTTACTAAATTGCAGGAAATCTATAATGATAAAGTCATGCAGGATGAAAAACGAAGAGTTTTCCAACAAGTGTACAATCATTTACAACAGCATCTCGATGATCTTGCGGTCCAATCGGGGTTGAAGGAAAAAGCGCAGGAACAGCTGAAATTCTTCAAGGAATATACGTTCATGCCAGGAGATAACTTGTTTCAGTCCATGCGTTACGTGTTCTTAATCGCCCGGGGTGAAAAGGAAAGAGATCCTGAAGAGACCAGGCAGCATTTGAACCGCATCTATCGTTCGCTTTACCAGCCGGCAGGGCTTAAAAACCCTTATATTCCTGATTCCTTTTGGGAAACTCCGCTTGGTGTAGCTTGCTTAATAGCAGAAGAAGGCGTAGAAGCTGTCTATCCAATTCTCGATGAAGTACTGGAAGCAGAGCGTGTATAATAAAAAAGCTCAGGCTATGCCTGAGCTTTTTACTATGATTATTAAATGATTTTATAACTGGTAGTATTTTTTTATGCTTTCGATGGTTTCTTTGAAAAGCGGTTCCCCTTCAAGGTTTGCCATCATCCCCTTTAGAATGGCAGACCTGGGCTGGTCCCTTTTCATTTCTTCCGTCAGGACATGCACCGTATCTTTCATCTCCTGATTCCCATCATTGGCTAGTTCTTCTAAGTTTAATAGCAACTGTTCTTTTTCTTCTCCGTAGAACATAGGGGGTAAGAGCTGCCGCATGGTTCCTCCCGTTATGACTGGTTGGTCACCGCTCCTTTGAAACCCTTCTACAATATAGTCCGTTCTACGTAACATGGCGTCTGCCAGCAACTCTAGGTCTAGATCAGCCCCCTCGATAATAATGAGATCCATGTACCCTTTGAACATCCCCTGTAGAATCAGACTGACCTCCCATACAGTTTCATCCACCTGATGCTGATAGATGTTTTGCAAGTGACTTTTGTAAAAAAGATAAGAGTTCACCCGCATTTGAGTAAGAAATTGTTCGATATTCTCATTGAAGGGAATGGCTTGTTCCCGGATTTGCATAATAATGAATTCCCTGTGGTTGGCCAGTTCTTCGAAAGTGACTTGCAGTTGTTTCTTAAACTTCGTACGATCATCCGCATCGAGCTTTTGAATTTCATCAATGCGTGTTTGAATCCGTTGATAATAATAGTTGAATATGTCTAACAGCAGAGCATCTTTCGATTTAAAATGGAGGTAGAAAGCTCCTTTTGATATTCCGCATGCGCTTGCGATTTCCTGGACGGAAGTAGAGCTGAATCCTTTTTTAGCAAACAGCTTGATGGATTGTTCGATAATATATATTGATTTTTGTTCCATGGTTGTCGCTCCTTCAAACTTGGAAAAGTTGATGTTTTCCCTTGACCTCTGACCGGTTGGTCATTTATATTTTATAATGTTGTGACTAACTGGTCAATAAAGGGGAGAGTTGAGTATGAAACGAATCATCGATTTTTCGATGAATAACAAATTTGCGATTTGGCTTATGACAATCCTCATTACCGCTGCAGGTTTATATGCAGGATTGAATATGAAGCTTGAAACCATACCGGATATTGAGCCGCCGATCATTACGGTGACCACGACGTATCCAGGGGCTACACCACAAGAAGTGGCTGATCAAATATCAGAACCACTTGAAAAGCAAGTAAGCAATTTGGGTGGAGTGAAAACGGTCAGTTCTTCCTCTTTTCAAAATGCTTCCTCACTTCAGTTGGAATATAGCTTTGATAAAAGTTTAGATGAAGCAGAGGATGAATTGCAAGAAGCAGTCGATGAGGTTGCTTTGCCGGACGGAGCAGAAGAGCCTTCTGTATCACGTCTGAACTTTAACGCCTTTCCTGTCGTGAGTTTAAGTGCCATCAATGGAGATGGATCACTTGAACAATTAACGAAAACAGTAGAAGAAGAGATCGTGCCATCTCTTGAAGGCCTTGAAGGTGTCGCGGATGTGCAGGTTTCCGGGCAGCAGCTGGAAGAAGTCCGCATTGATTTGAATGAAGAAGTGTTGAATGAGCGGGGTCTTGATAAAGAAACCATTACGAGTTTCATTCAAGGTTCGGACGTTTCCTTCCCATTAGGCTTGTACACTTTTGATGATACTCAAAAATCTGTCGTGATTGATGGCAACCTTACAAGTGTAGAAGAGTTGAGAGAATTGCAGATTCCTGCTATTCCTTCAGCAGGAGGAAGTCAACCTGGTCAACAAATGCCTTCACAAGGAGCGGGTCAAATTCCTCCTGAAGCTCAGCAAGGAGGTCAAGGGCAGGGATCTGCGACTGCTGACATGCCGGCCATGGATGGAATCCCGACGGTTACCCTAGGCGAAATTGCTGATGTAGAGGTCGTTGGAGAAGCTGAATCCATCTCCCGTACGAATGGGGAAGATTCCATTTCTCTGCAAATTGTCAAATCTCAGGAAGCCAATACCGTTGATGTCGTAAACCTAGTAAAAGAAGAAACAGAATCTTTCCAGGAAGAACTGGATGGGGTAGAGTTCGTGTACTCTTTCGACCAGGGAGAGCCGATCGAAGAGTCTGTCAGTACGATGCTTAATAAAGCATTGTTTGGTGGAATTTTCGCTGTCCTTGTCATCTTGTTGTTCTTACGTAACATCAAGACGACACTGATCTCGGTCATTTCCATTCCGCTATCTTTACTGATTGCCATTCTATTCTTGAACTGGATGGACATCACGTTGAATATCATGACCCTCGGAGCCATGACGGTTGCGATTGGGCGTGTGGTGGATGACTCGATTGTCGTTGTTGAGAATATATACAGGCGGATGTCGCTGTCGGAAGAGACATTAAAAGGAAAAGCACTGATTCGCGAATCGACGAAAGAAATGTTCATGCCGATCCTTTCTTCGACGCTTGTAACCATCGCTGTATTCCTGCCGCTTGGCCTTGTTGAAGGTACAGTCGGTCAAATATTCCTACCGTTTGCCCTAACGGTTGTTTTTGCCTTGTTAGCATCTCTACTTGTGGCTGTTACCATAGTTCCGATGCTGTCCCACTCTCTATTAAAAGAGTCGAAAATAAAAGGACGTACACATGAAGAAGGGGCAGGGAAACTCGCTCTCTTCTACAAAAAAATCCTAAACAGCACGTTGAATCATAAAATCATTTCAAGCATAGTTGCTGTCTTGGTTCTGGTCGGGAGTATTGCTCTTCTCCCATTTGTGGGAACGAGTTTCCTTCCTGAACAAGAACAGAAGATGGTCATTGCAACTTTCAGCCCTGAGCCGGGACAGACGTCAGAAGACGTGGAACGTATTGCTGAAGATGCGCAGCAGTTCTTTATGGACCGTGATGGAGCCGAAACGGTTCAATACTCTGTTGGAGGCGAAAACCCGATGAACCCTGGGGCTTCCAACCAGGCGATGTTCTACGTGGAATATGCGGATGATACCGAAGAATTTTCGGAAGAAACGCAAGCTGTCATAGACAGCCTGAATGAACAAACGGAAAATGGCGAATGGATGAGTCAGGATTTCTCTGGAGCTGGATCGAGCAGTGGTCTTGAACTGCGGGTGTACGGAGATAATACAGACGAAATCAAACCGGTCGTTACTGAATTAGAAGAACTTCTTGCAGAAGAAGAGAAGTTGAGAAACGTCGATTCCAGTCTTTCAGAATCCTACGAAGAGTACACGCTTGTAGCCGACCATGAACGCTTAAGTGAGTTAGGCCTAACGGCTGCACAAATCGGTATGGAGCTTGGACAAAATCGTCAGGAGCCAGTGATTACGACGATTGAACGGGATGGAGAGGAATTGAATGTCTATCTCGAAGTAGAAAAAGAAGATATTGCTGGAATTGAGGACTTAACAGAAAAAGAAATCACTTCTCCAACGGGTCAGACAGTGGCAATCAGTGAACTTGTCGAAGTTGAAGAGGGGACAACAGCTGATACGATTACACGAAGAAATGGACGCGTGTATGCAAGTGTCAGTGCGGAGATTACAGTCGATGATGTAGGTGCTGTGTCTCAGGAAATCAATGAAAAAGCACAGGAGATTGATACGCCTTCCGGTGTTGAAATTACTCAAGGAGGGGTAGCGGAGGATATCAATGAGTCCTTCTCCCAATTAGGTATAGCAATGCTTGCAGCGATCGCAATCGTGTACTTAATCCTTGTCGTATTCTTTGGCGGAGGACTGGCTCCACTAGCCATTCTATTCTCCTTGCCGTTTACCATTATCGGAGCGGTTCTTGGACTATTGATCAGTGGAGAAACCCTAAGTATTTCTGCCATGATTGGTGCATTGATGCTGATCGGAATTGTTGTAACCAATGCGATTGTTCTTATCGACCGTGTCATTTATAGAGAAAAAGAAGGCTTCTCCACACGCGAAGCTTTGCTTGATGCAGGAATGACAAGACTTCGTCCAATATTGATGACAGCTCTTGCCACTATTGGAGCTCTGCTTCCGCTGGCTCTTGGGTTTGAAGGCGGTTCGATCATCAGTAAAGGTCTTGGAGTTACGGTTATCGGAGGGTTAGCGAGTTCCACACTCCTAACACTACTCATCGTACCGCTCGCGTACGAAATATTAATGAAGTTCCGTAGACAGAAAAAGACACAAACTACGAAATAGATTTTGGTAGAATAAGAACATCCTCACATGGCGAGGATGTTCTTTTTTTATACATTAGTAGGAAAGTTTATCGTTTTTAATTATATGGCAGTGGGAATGGACTATAAATCGCTTAATGGAGGGATTTGGATGGAGCATTATGAAATTACGATCATAGGGGCTGGGCTGGCCGGCATAACAGCAGCACGGAGATTAAAGAAACAGGGGAGAAGCAGCCTGTTGTTAACAGATAAAAGTAAAAGTGTCGGTGGCCGACTGGCAACGAGAAGAGTTGCAGATGGGCGGGCCGATCACGGGGCGCAATTTTTCACTGTACGAACAGATGAATTAGAAGATGAGGTGCAGGAATGGCTAGAACAAGGGTGGATTAAACAATGGTTTGGGGAAAAGTACCCTCGTTACACCGCTGTCCAAGGAATGAACGGACTTGCGAAGCAGTTAGCCTCAGACCTTCCAACTGCCCTACATACGAAAGTAGTCAAAATGCTTGAAGTAGAGGGAGGATACCGTCTTTACAGCGAAGACGGGAAGGAATGGCAGTCAGATAAAGTCCTGCTCACGATGCCTTCCCCGCAAATCATTGAACTATTGAAGAATAGTGAAGTGGAGGTTGATGAAGAAGAACTGAAGCAGCTGAAGGACATTTATTTTGAACCAACGTATGTAGGCATTTTCCATTTCAGAGAAGAGACGGAATTGCCGGAAGATGGCCATGTAGATGTTGGCCTTCCTGAAGGGATGGAACGGATGGTGGACCATCGAAAAAAAGGGATATCGGATGATACGGTTGTGAGTGTCTATATGGAAGCAGAGTGGTCACGTAAACATTATGGTGAAGATTACGTGATGTCTTTAATTAAAGAAAAAGCAGCCGGGTATTTGAATTGGAAGCAGTTGGAGTCCGAACAGTTGAAACGTTGGAGATACGCACAGGCGAAAAAAGTGATGCGGCAGCCTTATGTCGATCTTTCAGGTGATGGACGCCTGGTGGTTGCCGGGGACGCGTTCTTAAGGCTGAATGATGAAGCGGGGCGCACGCGGTTTGAAAGTGCCTACCTATCTGGAAAAGATGCGGCAGCCTACTTGAGTTGGTGAGCTCGCATAACAAAGCGAAAGGTCATCCGTTTCGAGGATGACCTTTCGCGCCAAAGGAGCCCCGAATCGCGCCAAAGGAGCCCCGAATCGCGCCAAAGGAGCCCCGAATCGCGCCAAAGGAGCCCCGAATCGCGCCAAAGGAGCCCCGAATCGCGCCAAAGGAGCCCCGAATCGCGCCAAAGGAGCCCGAAGCCTTCGAGAAAAGGTTGGGCGGCATTCATAACATGCCGCCCAACCTTTTTAACTTGCTTTCGCTTCGTATCTTTTCAATCGTTTCACTCTTGTGATGGTATAAACCGCCAGTCCTGCCCATATAAGGGTGAAAGATACAGCGTGAACATCTGTAAATGGTTCATCATATAGGAAGATCCCTATGATGAGCATGATGGTGGGCGCGAAATACTGAAGGAACCCTACCATGGATAAGGGAATTCTTTTTGCCCCTCCTGAAAATAAAAGGAGGGGGATGGCTGTGACGATTCCGGCGCCAAAAACAATGGCAGTCGTCCATGACCAAAAGTCTATGGTGGACCATTGGCCTGATTGTTGCTGAAGAAGAAAGACCATAGCGATTGGCGTGACAATCAACGTTTCGATCGTCAAACCGAACATGGCATTCAAAGGAACAAGTTTTTTCAAGAGTCCGTACGATCCAAAGCTGAAGGCAAGCAACAGAGCAAGCCACGGCACAGAACCAAAGTTGACCGTCATATAAATGACGCCGAGTGCAGCTAGTAAGAAAGCAAGCCATTGAGCTTTTGAAAATTTTTCTTTTAAGACAATCATTCCGAGTAGAATACTCACGAGTGGATTGATGTAATAACCAAGACTAGCTTCAACGACGTGATCCGTATTGACCGCAAGGATATAGGTAACCCAGTTGATGCTGATGGTGATGGAGGCGAGGGTGATGCCGATCAATTGCTTTTTATTTTTTACGATTTGTCGGCATTCCCGTATAAATTCTTTCTGTTTTCTTGTAATCATGATTATGATTCCCATGAAGAGGAAGGACCAGACGATGCGGTGCGCCAGGATTTCAAAAGCAGGAATCTCTTGAATCATCTTCCAGTAAATGGGGAGCACTCCCCACAATATGTAGGCTCCAGCCGTATAGGTAACACCGAGTTTTTGTTCATTGATCATGGTGAGGACCCTTTCGTAAATCGGGATAGTTGTTCATCCGCTTCATTATATCACCGTTCGAAAGGGGAAGCTTGAAAAATGCATGGCCCGTATGATGGGCCATGCACATTAAGGTTGTTCGCCGTGTTCTTCCTCACTGCTTTCTCCTAGTGGCGCGTGGTGATCCGGTTCCCCTTCCAATGCAATCTTCATTAGAGGCTTGTCGGCAGGTCCTTCGACCACCGTTCCATCATAGGAAAAACGGGATCCGTGGCAAGGGCAGTCCCATGTATGTTCGCCACTATTCCATTCGACTTCACACCCCAGATGTGTGCAGGTCGTGTCGAGGACATGGAGCTTACCTTCATCATCTCTGTACGCACCGGCTCTTTCACCGCGCCACTGGACGACCATTCCTTCCCCTTTTTTGAGAGAATTCGGGCGATCGGCTACAAGTTCCAGTTTCCCTTCGACCAAGTGGACAGCAACATCGAAGTTCTGGGATAAAAACTGCTTCATGCTAGGGTCTGACTTGAAGCGTGTAGGTTTGAACAGTTCGTGAAAAAGAGATTCCTCACCAAGGACATAATCGCAAATCAGTTTAGCTGCAAGTGTCCCGTTCGTCATGCCCCATTTACGGAAACCTGTAGCGATGAATACGCGATCGTTGTTCCGTGTGATCGGTCCGATATAAGGGACTTTATCAAGTGTCGTTAGATCCTGAGCTGACCATTGGAACAGTTTTTCTTTAATGCCGAACGTCTGAGCGGCAAATTCCTCGAGAGCATGGTAATGGAATGATGTATCCACACCTTGCCCTGTCTTATGGCTTTCTCCACCAATCAACAACACCGGTTTCCCATTGTATTCAGCCGTACGGATGGAACGTTTCGGTTCATCGATCGACAAATACATCCCCTCAGGCACTTCTTTCTCGGGTTCTATGGCAAGAAGGTAGGAACGCTCGGCATACATGCGGCTGAAATAGAGCCCTTTTCCATCGTAAAAAGGGAAGTGGCTGCATGAAACTAATTTCTCACAGGCAAGTGTATGCCCATCCCCCGTTTGAATCTCTATGCGGTCCTTTTCTTTCACATCTGTCGCTTTGGTATGTTCAAAAATTTCCCCGCCCATTTTAACGAATTCGTCAATGAGAGCAGCTAAGTACTTGATCGGGTGGAAGCGGGCCTGATTCTTCATGCTTAGCGCTTGGGTAGCTTCCATTTCAAAAGGAAGGGCGTCAATTGTGCCGCCTGGAATGCCCAGCTTTTGATAGGCTTCATACTCATTTTTCAATTTACGCGCACCTTGCTTAGTGGTTGAGAAAAGGTAGGCATCCTCTTTCACCCAGTTGCAGTCGATCTGATATTTATCAATCCATTCTTCCATGGATTGCAAGGCACTCATTTGGGCCTGGTAATAGAGGGATGCCTCCTCTTCACCAAAATGATTCAATAATTCGTGGTAGATCAATCCGTGTTGAGCGGTTACTTTTGCGGTTGTATGACCTGTCGTACCATTCAATAACTCGTCCGCTTCGATAAGGGTTACTTTTTTTCCTGCTTTCGCTAGAAGGTACGCGGTCGTAATCCCGGTGATCCCTCCACCAACGACAGCCACCTCTGTCGTTGTATCTTCTTTCAGAGCTTCAAAAGTGGGCAGTGACATATTTTCACGCCATAAGGGTTCTGGCTGAGTCCATTTCTCGTGTTGTTCCATGACTTTCCCTCCTGAGTGACTCGTTTCTTTCAGTCTTTCCCTGTCTGAAGGTTTCATGTATTTTTCCATGGAAAAATTAACAACATTTAGGCTTTGTAGTATACTTGAACAAGATGGGAAGAAACGTATGAAGGTGGTAAGCAGGATGGAAGTATTCGTGGCGCGGCAGCCGATTTTGACAGTTGAGAATGATATATTTGCCTATGAACTGCTGTATCGGAACAGTGAAGAAAATCGGTTCGTTCCTATGGAGGGAAGTCAGGCAACCTCAGAAGTGTTGATGAATAGTTTCGTTACGATTGGCTTAGAGCGATTGTCGCACAACAAGCCATGTTTTATCAATTTCACGGAGGATCTCCTGCTGGAACAAGTCCCTGAATACTTTAATTCTGAACAACTGGTCGTGGAGATCCTTGAACACGTTTCTTTCAGCCTTGACCTTATCCGAGTGTGCAGAACCTTGAAGGAAAAAGGATATTTAATCGCGCTGGATGATGTCATCGATATCGACAGGCCTTCCGTGTATGAACTCCTTCATTATGTGGACATTTTAAAAGTGGACATTCGGGAAGTGACAGACGAGAACCGGGCCCGGATCATTCAGTTAGGGAAAGAGTATGAGGTGACGTTGTTAGCGGAAAAAGTGGAAACCCATGAAGAGCATCAACAGTGCATAGAAGAAGGTTTCTCCCTCTTCCAGGGGTTTTATTTCAGTAAACCGGTGATCGTAAAAGGGATGGATATCCCTTTTCTTTCCTCCACCTATTTTCAAATGATCAAAGAGCTTACAGCTACGAATGACGACATTAATATTGAAAAAGTAACGGAAATTATGGAACAAGATCTAGCCCTTACTTACAAATTGCTCCGCTTGATCAATTCATCCCAGCAACGGACAAGAGTACCGATCCAATCCATCAGACAAGCCGTCATGCTGTTAGGGACAGAAGGATTGAAAAAGTGGCTGTACGTATTATCAGTGGAACAAACCACGGCGGTTACCTCGACCCAATCCCAGCTTGTTATCAAAACGAGTCTTGTCCGTGCCAAACTTTGTGAACAGATGGCCGTCAGAATCAGGGCGGAAAAGAAGGCGGACGGTTATTTCCTGACTGGATTCATGTCGCTGATTGATGTAATTACCCAACGACCTGCGCATGAAGTGGTGGGCTCACTGCCTCTTGATGAAGAGATAAAGAATGCATTAGAGGGACAGCAGAATACGTACCGGCTCGTGTTGGATTTGGCTGTAGCGATGGAAAAGGCAGATTTTGAATGGCTGGAAAAACACTTGGCTGAATGGAATTTATCCTATTCGGAAGTATTTGAAGTGTACGGCCAGGCCATTGCCTGGTCTGAACAGCTCTATCATGACCATTTCACCGATAAGGTAGAAAGATAGCAGAACGGTTGAATCCATGTTATGATTTCTTAAGATGCTCTCTTTAAGAGAGCCCTTTTTTTGTCAATAATGTTACCTAGGTAACGAAAGGGAGCATACATCATGAGTTTAATTTTTCACCATATCCAACAATTGTCGAGAAATGTGAATCAATTTTTGAATGAAGGATTGCAGGGCGAAGATATTTATATGTCTCACTGGGCGGTATTGTTCCAATTGCACTGCCATGGAGGATCGATGACACAGGCAGAGCTCAAAGACCGGTTGAATATCGAAGCACCTCCTTTATCAAGGGTCATCGCTAAACTGGAGACTCTCGGGTATATCGCGAAAAACAAAAGCATCGATCAACGCACGAATGATATCACTTTGACGAAATCAGGAAGAGAACGCTATCCAGTTTGGCAGCAGGCCATACAAAAAGCAGAATCACGTTTATTAGAACGTTACGGTGATCAAAGGGAAGCGGTATTGGAAGAGCATGTATTTACACTCTCCCGGCTGATTGAAGAGGAAAGGGGGAAAAGCGAATGAAAAGGGCACCTCGTTTATGGACATCCAGTTTTCTTAATGTATGTGCGAGCAATTTTCTCGTCTTTTTAGTGTTTTATCTTTTGTTCGTGACGATGCCGATCTATTCGATGGAATCCATTGGAGTGGCCGAGGGGGAAGCCGGCTTAATTATTACGGTCTTCCTGCTGGCAGCTATTCTTATACGTCCACTTTCAGGACAGTGGGTGGAATCCTTTGGACGCAAGCCTGTGGTCGTAATCGCTTTAAGCATATTTTTAGGAAGTTCCTTTTTGTATCTATGGTTTGACTCCTTTTCTGCCCTTTTAACCATTCGTTTCATACAAGGGGTCGGTTTCGGGATGGGAACGACAGCTCTAGGGGCTATTGCTGCCGATGTTGTTCCAGATCAAAGAAAAGGGGAGGGGCTCGGTTATTTTGCGATGTCGATGAATTTCGCGATGGTGATTGGTCCTTTTCTCGGTCTTACTTTAATTCAGACGGCCGGGTTCACCGTAATGTTCTACGTTTGTGTCGTCCTGGCCGTCCTGGCTTTGCTTACAGGGATTGTGATTCGTGTAGAGCCTCTTCCTGTACCTGGGAAGAGAAGTATAGTCCCGAACATGCACAATCTTTTAGAAAAACCTGTGCTTCCTATTGCGTTGACCGGTGCCGTCATGGCGCTTGCGTACGCGGGAGTGTTATCGTTTGTTTCCGTCTATGCAAACCAGCTCGGCCTTGCAGAGGCAGCTAGTTATTTCTTCGTCGTCTATGCACTTGTACTGCTTGTCTCCCGTCCATTTACCGGAAGATGGTTTGATCAATATGGAGAAAATGTGATCGTGATCCCTTCGATTCTTATTTTTGGTGCAGGGATGATGGTTTTAAGTTTTGCCAGCACGGCTTTTGTATTGCTTTTGGCTGGAGGATTGATCGGTCTCGGATGGGGTACGCTCGTTCCAAGTATGCAGACCATCGCTTTGAAAAAAGTACCAGAAAGGGCAGGTTCAGCTACAGCCACTTTCTTTACGATTTTTGATATTGGAATCGGAGTAGGATCCTATGTTGTTGGAGCAATTGCTACAGGTATTGGGTTTTCCTCGCTCTATTTCAATAGTTCTTTTGTCGTATTGGGTGCGGTCTTCCTTTATATTCTATTGCATGGAAGAAAGGTCCGCTCGAACGCTGAACATAAGATTGAATATAGTAGTTAAGAAGGAGGTCTTTTTCTCCTTCTTTTGTTACAATTAATTGAAAACGCTTACAAAACGAAGGGGGAAGGCCGTTTTGAAAAATAAAGAGAAACGGATAGAAACAGCGATGATCCATAATGATGAAAAAGTAGAGAAGTATGACGGCAGCTTGACGACACCGATTTTTCAAACCTCCACCTTTTCTTTTTCTTCTGCAGCGGAAGGTGAAAGAAGATTCGCTGGTGAAGAGGAAGGATACATTTATACGAGACTTGGGAACCCGACTGTGCGGACGTTGGAAAACCGCATTGCCACTCTTGAGGGCGGAGATCGTGGTTTGGCTTTCGCTTCAGGCATGGCTGCTGTATCTGCAGTATTAATAGCACTCACAAAAGCTGGTGACCATGTATTATGTTCGAACGGTCTATATGGCTGTACTTATGGTTTACTGCAGATGTTTGAAGAAAAATATGCGATCACTCATGATTTTAGCTATATGGAAACAGAGGAAGATGTGAAGGCGAAGATCACTCCGGATACCCGTTGTATATTTATTGAGACTCCGATCAACCCGACGATGAAAATCATCGATCTTGCTATGGTGGCACGGGTGGCGAAAGAATATGGCATCCCGGTCGTTGTCGACAACACTTTCTGCACACCATACCTCCAGCGACCATTGGATCTTGGGTGTGATATTGTTTTGCACAGTGCCACCAAATACATCGGTGGTCACGGAGATGTCATTGCAGGCCTGGTCGTAGGAAAGAAAGAATTTATGGATGACTTGGCTATGTCACAACAGAAAGATATCGGCGGTGTCCTGTCCCCCTTTGATGCCTGGCTTTTACTCAGAGGCTTAAAGACTCTTCATGTGCGTATGGATCGTCACAGCATAAACGCTCTTGATCTGGCTAAAAGGCTGGATAACCATCCAAAAGTAAAACACGTATATTACCCAGGAATGGAAGGGAATGAGCAATTCAACATCGTTGAAAAGCAAATGAAAACAGGCGGAGGTGTACTTGCTTTTGAAATAGAAGGAGGTAAAAAAGAAGCCCAGCAATTCATGGACCGCCTCCATCTGATTCAAATTGCGGTCAGTCTTGGTGATGCAGAAACCCTTATCCAGCATCCGGCCACCATGACTCATGCCGTCGTTCCAGAAGAAAAGAGACAGGAAATGGGCATTACGGATACACTCATCCGTCTATCCGCCGGTCTTGAATCCGTTGAGGACCTTTGGGAAGATCTGAATCAATCTTTGAAAGAAGGATAAGAGCCTATACATCATCCAGAGCTCTATGGTACATAGGGCTCTTTTGATTCTCACATTTTAAAGCTGCTAGCGGTTTTAAAGAGGCTGTGAGGAATGGTTTGTCTTGCTCCATCGTCCTGGCTGTCTTTCCCTTTCCACACATTCTATTGGAACAATAGGTAGCGGATATGTGTTTATCCATCATCACATCGGGAAAAGTAATACCAGTGTGAAGAGAAGTAAAAGTTCAAGCATGCCGCTTAAAAAAAATAGAAGGGACGATGGAGTTATGTTAAAAAAACTATTTGGTAATAACAAAAGTGTGGAGGAACAGATTGTCGCTCCGGTAAATGGAAAAGTGGTTCCTCTGGATGATGTGGACGACCCTGTATTTAGTCAGCGGATGATGGGGGACGGCGTAGCTATTGAACCGACTGATGGAAAAGTAGTAAGCCCGGTATCCGGTGAAATCGTTCAGCTTTTCCCTACTAACCATGCCGTAGGGATAAAAACGAAGTCAGGTGTGGAAGTCCTTGTACACATCGGCCTTGAGACGGTTTCCATGGAAGGGGAAGGCTTTGAAGGGCACATCACCACTGGAGACAAAGTAAACGCGGGTGATCATTTGATTACGTTTGATATTGATCTTGTTAAAGAAAAAGCGAAAAGTACGATTACACCTGTAGTCATTACAAACTATGATGATGTAGTCGAAAACTTCGATCCATCTTATAGCGACGGCGCAAACGCCGGCGAATCTACCATCGCTACACTGAAAACGAAATAATAGACGACCAAGGCCTGATGTACCAAACGTGTACATCAGGCTTTTTCTGGATGTATGATCCAGAAAAAGGGAGTTTTCATGGCGGAGGAGAGTGGGATGTTTTATAATGGGGCAAGAAGGAAGACGGATAAGTAGAAAAGGGAGGAGAAGCGTGATGTCTAAGCGTGATACAGAGCTGCGAAACAAAGTGGAGACAGAAGTACAGAATCACAAACAAACCGTAGAAGCGGATATGTACCGTCAGAACTATCATCATATGCCGCCTGTCGGTCTGATGAACGATCCGAATGGATTCATTCAATGGAAAGGGACATATCATCTCTTTTATCAGTGGATGCCTTTCGATACAGCTCATGGGGCAAAATACTGGGGACATTACACTTCTGCAGATCTTGTGAATTGGAAGCATGAGGCTGTGGCTTTGACTCCATCCGAATGGTATGACAAGGATGGGGTTTATTCGGGGAGTGCTGTCGTGCATGATGATCAATTGCACCTTTTCTATACGGGAAATGTGGAAGGGGAACATGGACCTGAGGCAGAATATCAATGTCTTGCTGTATCTAGGGAAGGTGTCCATTTTGAGAAAAAAGGGGTCATCATTGAAACGCCAAAAGGGTACACAGCTCATTTCAGAGACCCGAAAGTATGGAAGAAGGGGGACCTATGGTACATGGTGGTTGGAGCTCAAACAGTGGATAAGCAGGGGAAGGCTGTATTGTTCCGTTCGACTGACCTTCATTCATGGGAACACGTAGGCCCTATTGCCGGAAGTAATGAAGGGGAACTGGGTGAGTTTGGCTATATGTGGGAGTGTCCGGATTTATTCGAACTGGATGGTGCAGACGTGCTTATGGTCTGCCCGCAGGGACTTGAGGCTGATGGTATGGACTATGCAAATACATATCAGAGCGGGTGTTTTATTGGGCAATGGGATGAAAGCTCTGAAACATTCCAACACGGAGATTTTCGTGAGCTTGATCGAGGCTTCGAGTTTTATGCTCCTCAAACGACAAGGGATGAAAAAGGAAGAAGGATCCTTGTCGGCTGGATGGGGGTCCCGGAGCAATATGAACAAGCACATCCCACGGTTGAACATGGATGGGTCCATTGCTTGACGATTCCGCGTGAATTGAAGTGGGATGGCCAAAGAATCATACAAACCCCTCTGCCTGAGCTTGCCTCTATGCGTGGACCAGTTTTAATGCATTCATCCATTACGATTGAAAATGATCAAAAAGGTGTGAGAGGGGTACAAGGGAGATCGATTGAGCTGAACCTCGATATTGAATCATTGGAGGATATGTTCGCCATCGAACTTTTTCAGTATGCTTCTTTGAGTTACAAAGATCATGTCATAACATTATCAAGACCGCATTTAGAAGACCGTTCCAAAACGGAGTTCCGTCGCGTGAAATTGAAGGAAGGATTAAAGAACCTCCGTTTGTTTATCGATCAGTCTTCACTGGAAATTTTCATTAATGGTGGGGAAGAAGTGCTGAGTTCCAGGATTTATCCTCAAGCTGAAGAGGAGCATATTCTCTTTACATCATTAGGATCCACTACTTTCTCTGTTGAAAAGTGGGATTTGAAAGGGTATGAGTATTCTTAATAGGAAAAGGGGCCCGCATTTTGAAATCCTTATTATTGTGGTAAGATAATTTTATGTAAATCGCACGAAGGGGTCATGTTTATGAGTCAATCTCCAAAAAAGATGAAAGCGAATGAACGAAGAGAGTTTATTCTCGCTTTATTAAAACAAAAAGGTGCGCCTGTCACAGGTAGTTCTCTTGCCGAGGAAATGAACGTGACCCGGCAAGTCATTGTCGGTGATGTCTCCCTGCTGAAAGCAAAGAATGAGCCGATCGTTGCCACAAGTCAAGGGTACATGTATATGATGGATGGAAAAGATGACCTTCCCTATCAACGTACGATTGTATGCAAGCACCAGGGGGACGAAACAGAACAGGAACTTAATATTCTGGTTGATCATGGTGTTCATGTCCAGGATGTCGTAGTCGAACATCCTATTTATGGTGATTTAACATCCAGACTTACAATCTCAAATCGCCGGGATGTAAAGAAATTCATCGAGAAAGTGAACAGCACCAAAGCCTCTTACTTACTTGAATTGACAGGCGGCATCCATACGCATACCATTGCGGCGGACAGCCAGGAAGCCCTCGATGAGGCAGAAATGGCATTGGAAGAAGCAGGCATATTGATGACGAAATAACAGGGAAATTATGAGAAGAGATAGGCATTCTGAAAAGGAAGCTTATCTCTTTTTACTTATTTCATATAAAGACGACATGTGAAGCATGTCTTAATCAATGAAAGGAAGGAATATGATATATTTGTATCATGATTTCTTGTTAGAAAAAGGAAGGTGGCCACGTTGAACATCCTGCCGATTTTTGTGAGTATCATTCTTACCTTGAACGTGTTGCTTGCCTTAGCCATCATCTTCCTTGAACGAAGAGATGCGAGTGCAACATGGGCGTGGTTAATGGTTTTACTATTTATTCCTGTCGCAGGTTTCTTTCTTTATTTGATCTTCGGACGCCGGCTCAGCAATAAAGAAATATTTACCTGGGACAAAAAAAGTCGTCTTGGACTTCTTGCCGCTGTCCAGGAACAATTGACAGCCATTAAGAATAACGAGTTGAAAGTCCAGCATGAAGATATCATTCCATATGAAGATTTAATTTATATGCATCTAAAAAACAACGATGCATTATTATCGCAAAACAACCAAGTTGAAATATTTACAGATGGTCAAAAGAAGTTTCATGCACTTATCGAAGATCTTGAAAAGGCAGAAGATCATATTCATTTGCTCTATTATATTTTAAGAGATGATAACTTAGGGCACCGCCTGGCTGATGTGTTGAAACGGAAAGCTGTGGAAGGTGTGGAAGTCAAGCTTTTGTATGATGACATGGGTTCAAGATTATTGAAGCGTTCCTATATACGGAGCTTGAAAGAAGCGGGCGTGCAAGTGGAATCGTTTTTCCCTTCCTTTATCCCTAAAGTGAATATGAAAATCAATTACCGAAACCACAGAAAACTTGCGATTATCGACGGTGAAATCGGGTATATTGGTGGTTTCAACATCGGAGACGAATATTTGGGCTTTAATAAAAGGTTTGGATATTGGCGGGACACCCATTTGCGCGTGGAAGGAGAAGCAGTGAACAACATGCAGACACGCTTCATACTTGACTGGAATCACGCCTCACGCAGAGATATTGTGTATGAGCAGAGGTATTACCAGGCTAAACCCAAAGGCGATGTAGGCATGCAGATCGTCTCCAGTGGTCCTGATTCGGAGTGGGAGCAAATCAAGCATGGCTACTTGAAAATGATCCTTTCAGCGAAAAAGTATGTGTACATTCAAACCCCATACTTCATCCCTGACGACAGCTTGCTTGATGCGCTCCGTGTAGCGGTCCTGTCAGGAGTGGATGTGAGGATCATGATTCCTAATAAGCCAGACCATCCATTCGTGTACTGGGCAACATTTTCAAACATTGGAGATATGTTAAAAGCAGGTGCAAGCATTTACGTCTACCAAAAAGGATTCTTACACGCCAAGACAATCGTCGTTGATGGAAAAATAGCTTCGGTAGGTACAGCCAATATTGATGTGAGGAGTTTCCGTCTGAACTTTGAAGTGAATGCCTTTTTGTATCATCCAGAAGTGGCGCAGTCATTAGCCGACCGTTTCCATGAGGACATTGTCGAGTCGACAGAGCTTACATTTAAGCTTTATCATGCCAGGACAAAATGGATCCGCTTTAAAGAAGCCATCTCAAGGCTATTATCACCAATCCTATAATTATTTTACTCTTCAAGATTGTAGAAGACACAGTTTCGAGGCGTTTTCGGGGTTCGTTACTTAGTTTAGCGCCAGGGGTGGTTGGGAAGCCACTCGCTTTCCTGTGGGGGAGCGCCGAGCTTCCTCGGGCTACGCCCTGCGGGATCTCGCCTATCTCCTTCTTTCATGGGAGTCTCGCAGCTTCCCAACCACCCCTTTCTATGTAAGGGAGAACCACAAGGACTGTCCTCCACTAACCCTGGGCTGTACGTAGAATTTGCTATATATCAAGCAGTAGGATGACAAACACCTGCCCCAGGGCGCTTCAATTACTCGACTCAACCAAGTTGGAGTGAGGGGTTTCTATAAGTGGTTTCGAGACCTTGATATAGCAAAGGGGCGGAGGGGGATGAGGAGACTCCTGTGGGAAAAAGTGCTTGGTGAGACCCCACAGGACGCAGTCCGAGGAGGCTCACCGCGCTCCCACGGAAAGCGAGTCATCACCCGTAGTCCCCATCCACTCAACAAAAGTCTCGAAATCAAGTCTTCCTGCCAAATAATTGAATAAATTAAAAAGCCCTGCGCATCTTGCGCAGGGCTTTTTGAGAGAGGTTGTTTTGGTATTGGTTTTCCTTTGTAACATGAGAAAGGCTGAAGGGAATTCTTTAATCTAATAGATATCTGGAGGGGGGATCGATCGTATCTATTGGATGTCGAATCCCCATCAGCGTTTCTACTTTTCAATCTTTCTTCATCACGTATTCTTCATATCTGTTCAATTATTGAGAGGTTAGCGTGATTTGGACGGTGGTTGGTTTGCCGTCACGGTAAATTTCAAGCTCGGCTGTATCTCCGTCTTGTGCTTGGTTGTAGAGATACTGTCGCAAGCTGATGAGAGACTCGATTTCATTGCCGTCGATGGCGGTGATCACATCGTATTTTTCGAGTCCTGCTTCATCAGCAGGGGAGCCTTTTTCGACGCCTTGGACGAGGACGCCTTCCGTTACTTCTTCTGGCAACCCTAGCTCACGTTGTAACACAGGGTTAGGGATTTGGTTTAAGTCTTGCAGGGAAACTCCCATGTAAGGACGCTCAACTTCGCCGTTTGTCTCTAAGTCTTCGATGACAGGTTTAGCAACGTCCATAGGGATAGAGAATCCAATTCCTTCAACTTCTGCTTTTGCGATTTTCATAGAGTTGATTCCAATGACTTCGCCTTGCAGATTGATGAGCGCACCGCCACTGTTACCTGGATTGATGGCTGCATCGGTTTGAAGGACTTCGGTCTGCCAATCTGGCTGTTGATCACCGTTAATATCGACTGGAATATTACGGTTCAAACCACTGACAATCCCTTTCGTTACGGATCCTGCGAACTCCATGCCAAGTGGGTTACCGATGGCTATGGCTGTTTGCCCGACCTCTACGTCACTGGATTTACCCAGTTCAGCAACCTTCTGCACATGTTCGCTATCTATTTGTAAAACGGCCAGGTCTGTTAAAGGGTCACTACCTTTTAATTCGGCTTTCACTTTTGTTCCATCACTCAGAATAACTTCAAGTTCTGAAGCATTTTCTATGACGTGATGGTTGGTGGCAACAAAAGCTTTCCCGCCTTCTTCCTTATAAATGACCCCGGAACCTGTACCGGCTTTTTTAGCGCCTTGTCCTGTATTTTGGACATTACTGATTCCAACAACCGCTTCGGAAGCTTCATTCACTGCTTGAGTCACTTCCTCCTGGTTTTTCCCGAGATTCAGTTCATTAGCTTGTGCTGTCGGCTTTTCTGTATTGATATCTATAGAAATGCCCTGCCACTGAAAAACGGTTGTAACTAGAAAAACAGCTGCAATGGCTCCTAAAACACTGAAAGCTATACCGGAACGTTTGTATTGTTTCTTATCATTTCGCTTCTGTTCATCAAACATTAGAGAAACGACGCCCCTTTCAATAAGATTCGCTGTTGATCTTTGGTGTTTCCCTCTGACAATTTTTATTCTACGACAGAGTTATGGAATGACTTTGGTGTAAATGTGGAAAAAGTGTGTAATGTAGGAGTAAACTAAAAAAATATGAGAGAATAAAGCAAGAGCAGATGTGGATAGAGGAGGATGCCATCTATGAATCAGATGATTGGACTTGTAGAAGACGATCCGAATATTCGAGATATTGTAGAAGGTTATTTAAATAAAGAAGGGTATCAGGTGATTGCTGTCGATACGGCAGAGAAGGCCTGGGATATTTTTCAGGAACAGACCCCTGACCTTTGGGTGCTGGACATCATGCTTCCTGGAATGGATGGCTATGAGTTTTGTAAAAAAATACGTCAGATTTCAGAAGTTCCGATAATTATTATATCAGCCAAAGATGAAGAGGTAGATAAAATTCTCGGCCTGGAACTGGGTGGGGATGATTACTTAACCAAACCTTTCAGTCCGAGGGAGTTAGTGGCAAGGGCTAAACGTCATTTGAAACGTTGGCAGTCCATGAAGCCAAGTGAAGATGAGGCACAGGAGACTATCGTAGCTGGTGAACTTGAATTGAATGATGCGGAGAGACAAGCCTATTTTCAAGGTGAAGAGATCGAAGTGACAACAAAAGAGTTTGAGATGCTGAAAATCCTGGCTTCTCAAGAGAATCGTGCCTTCGCCCGTGAAGAACTGTTGATCAAAGTGTGGGGAGAAGATTATTACGGCAGTGATCGTGCGGTCGATGACCTGATCAAGCGATTACGTAAAAAGATGAAAGACCTGCCGATTGAAACGGTGTGGGGACACGGCTATCGATTGAAGGAGAAGCGTACATGAAGCTTTTGTATCAATTGAATGCCGCTTTTGCAACGTTAATTATCGTCATTATGTCGATCACCGCATTTTTTATCTACTCGCTGCTCATGGACATGCTTATTCAGGATGAACAGCGCCAGCTTAAGGGGAGAGCAGATCTTCTGGTAGACATTATCAATGATCAGGATCCTGAGCGGAGCCCTGAACTCTCCCAGCTGTTGCAGGACCGAAATTACCCGATCGTATTATTCGATAGGGAAAGTGATGAGATATTATTCCGTACGATGCCTGCTGTCGTAGCGTATGCCTGGGTGGAACGTTATGAGGAGGAACTCATCGATCAGGAAGTTTGGGAAACGATGGGGGAGAAATACGTGGCTTATGACTTTCCTGTGAGCTCAGATGAGAGTCAAGTCCTCGTCATGGCAACCCCGCTCAATGACTTGCAAGCCGTCCAATCCGTTTTTGCCTCACGTATGATTGTTGTTTTTCTCATCGGCTTATTCCTTGCAATCCTTGTGAGTTATGTGTTGACCTGGCGTCTCGTAACCCCTCTTACAAAATTGAAGGAAGAAGTGAAAAAGATCGAAAAGCGTCAGTTCTCTGATGTGAAAAAAGTTCATGCTTCCGGAGAAATTGGTGAAGTAGAACAAAGTCTCAGACACATGGCTGCGGAGCTCTCCAGGTATATCCACTCCCAAAAGCAATTCTTTCAAAATGCATCCCATGAACTTAAAACGCCTTTGATGTCCATTCAAGGGTATGCAGAAGGGATCAGGGATGGAGTGTTTGAAGGAGAAGCGGCAGAAAAAGGTTTGAATGTCATGGTGAGTGAGACAGAACGCTTGAAAAAAATCGTGAATGAAATGATCCTGTTAGCCAAACTGGACAGCAGCGAAGATGTGTATAACCCGGAAGGAACAGAAATATCTGAAGTGGTTAGTCAAGCGAGGGATCGGTTGTATCCACTTGCCAAGGAAAAAGGGATTGCCTTGCGAACGAAAGATATTCATCCGTACCATACATTCGTTGACAGGGAACGAGTCCTTCAGGCGATGATTAATATATTAAGCAATGCGGTCAGACATGCGGAGAGTACAGTTACCATGACTACAGAGAAAGGGCAGGATCAGTATCGAGTGAAAGTAATCGACGATGGTCCTGGCATTCCGGAGGAACTTCTTCCTCAGCTTTTCGAACGTTTTATCAAAGGAAAAGAAGGGGAAACAGGGCTTGGGCTGGCCATATCCAGAGCAATCATTGAACGGAGTGGTGGAGAGATCCATGCCTACAACAGGGAAGACACCTCGGGTGCAGTTTTTGAAATAGTATTCAGTCAAAAAGATTGAGATATACCAAACATGGTATAATAGAAGGCAGAGAACGATTCCATATGGAAGTGAGGAAATACACAATGGAAGCAAAACCTTGTATCGATTCATTAACAGTAAAAAGTTCACACGTTTTACCTCCGGATACGAATAGTCACGGAACGTTATTCGGTGGAAAGCTGATGGCACATATTGATGATGTAGCAGCGATTGCAGCAGTCAGACATGCCAGAAAGCCGGTGGTGACGGCTTCTACAGATTCGGTCGACTTTCTACAGCCGGTTTTTGAGGGAGATACCATTTGCCTGGAGGCATTCGTCACATGGACACATAATACGTCCATGGAAGTGTTTGTCAAAGCAACGACAGAGAACCTTCTGACTGGAGAAAGAAAGGTTTGCACAACCGCTTTCTTATCCATGGTAGCCGTGGACGAAAAGAATGAACCATCCCCGGTACCAGGGGTTTATCCTGAATCTGATGAAGAAAAGTGGCTGCATGAAAACGCGCAGAAGCGTCATGAACACAGGAAAAACAGAAGGAAAGAATCGAAGGAGCTGGCTGAGAAGTTTGGTACCAGCCTTCCTTGGAAACGCGACTGTTAAAAAAAGCTCGGGTGCCTATAACGGCAGCCGAGCTTACTTCTATTTGAGCCGCACGAGCTCAGGTTGACGCTGTTCTTCTTCATGACGGGTCGTTGTACAAAGGGAATCCCAATCGTGGGCTGCTCCGTCTCTCATAGTAATGATGCGATCAGCAATCGCTCTCGAGTCCTCTCGGTCGTGGGTGACGAAAATAGAAGTTGTACCTGTTTGTTTAATGATTTCTTTTAATTCACTTCTGATTTTGATTTGCAGGTCTGCATCCAAATTACTAAATGGCTCATCTAATAGAAGAAGGGAGGGCTCCGGTGCAAGAGAACGAGCCAGAGCAATTCGCTGCTGCTGTCCGCCACTTAATTCGTGAGGGTATCTCTTTGCGTAGCTGCTCATGTTCACCAGCTCAAGCACTTCATGGACGCGGTTCTTCCGTTCTTTTCTTTTCCAGTTTTTTAATCCGAACTGCACATTCTCATAAACAGTCATATGAGGGAATAGAGCATAATCTTGAAAGACCATGCCAATTCCTCTTCTTTCAGGTAGGACAAACGTCCGTTCATCGGTCATCGTCTGATTTCCGATTTTTATCGTTCCCTTGGAAGGTGTTTCAAGACCACACAGAAGACGCAGTACGGTACTCTTTCCACTGCCACTTTCACCAAGAATGGAGATGATCTCTCCTTGTTCGATATCAAGGTTGAAATGGTGGATTGTCAAATTCTTTGCGTTTTTATATCCAAAACAGAGATCTTTGATTTGAACGTACATATCAATTCGACTCCTTTTCTAAAACTTGATGAAAAACAAAAACAGCAATGGCACTGATGACAACGATAATGATGGAGGCAAGAGCCGCCTCATGTATTTGTTCATCACTCGCGTATTTAAAAGCATTCGTCGATAGCGTACCAAAGTTAAACGGTCTCAAAATCAGGGTGAGAGGCAGTTCTTTTATGATTTCGATAAAAGCGAGCAGGAACCCACTGATTAGCGGGGCTTTGATCATTTTCAAATCGACTTTGAAGAAAGTGCGTGTCATATTCATGCCTAGCATTCTTGAAGCTTCCGTGTACTTATTGCCGATTTTATCAAAGCCGGATTCGATGGAATTGTACCCGATGGCAAGGAAGCGGATGATGTAGGCAGAGATTAAGATGACCAAACTTGTACTCAGGAATAGGCGGCGTTCCAAACCAGTAGATTCATAAAAGCTTGAAAGACCACTATCCAAACCAATAAAGACGGTACTGATTCCGACCGCGATGACGGCTCCCGGAATGGAATATCCTAAGATCGTCACTTTTGCTGCCGACTTTGATAAGGCGCTCTGATGCATTCTGGAAAAGTTAGCGATGATCACAGCAAACAAGACAATCAGTAAGGCACCAACGAAAGAGACAAGAAGTGAATTCCATATGAGTGTTGTAAATTCGGGAGATGCGATTTTTTCAAAAGTTAATAACATCCAGTCGACAAGTTGCACGAATGGAATGAGAAATCCTAATAAGAAAATAAACAAACAGTATCCAAAAGCTCCCCATGCTTTCCATCCTTTTAACCGGGTAGGGTGGAGGGGACGAGCTTTAGCCGTTGTCGATGCATATTTTTTACGTCCGCGGAGCACCTTTTCTAAAGTAAGAATGGCAAACACAATAAACATGAGCGTCGCCGATAGTTTGATGGCTGAATTGAGATCATTCATCCCAAACCATGTTTGAAAGATTGCTGTACTAAACGTCGGTACACCGAAATATTGAACCACTCCATAGTCATTTAACACTTCCAAAAGCACAAGACTCACGCCTCCGACAATCGCTCCACGCGATATAGGGAGGACTACTCTAAAAAAGATATCTACCGGAGAGCGGCCGAGGAGCCTGGCATTTTCAATGAGTGATGCGGACTGGTTAGCTAGAAATGCTCTTGTAATCGTGTACACATAGGGAAAGAGAAAGAGCGTGAATATAAAGACGGCCCCGGGCAGATTGAGAATATTGAAATAGACTTGATCCACCTCAATGCCCCAATTGTTTCGTAATGTTGTTTGTATGACACCTGTATAGTTCAAAATCCCGTTATATGTGTAACCTGCAATATAAGGAGGGATGGCCAGTGGCAGGATCAGCCCCCACTTAAAGAACTTTTTCATAGGAAACTCATAGGCTGACACGATCCATGCTAAACTCGTACCGATGATGATGGTTAAAAATCCTGTGAAAACAATAAGCAAACCGGTATTTTTTAATAAATCCGGCAAGATGTATTCCTGGATGTGATTCCAGTTTTCAGCCTTTTGTGTAAAGAAGTTAAAGAGGATCGTCATGTTGGGAATGAGAATCAAAATGACAATCGCCAGGCTGAGGATCGACCAAATGTTCATGTACCCAGGAAGCTTACGTAACAAATTCAAGCGTGACACGTCCTTTATCCTACCAATCGCTCAGCCTTGAATGAAAAAACCCGGAAAACTTTCTTCATTCAAGGTTGAGTCCGCTTTAATGATAACAGTTCTCAACTGTTTTGTATAGAAAAAACCGCATCATGGAAGGCATGATGCGGTGAGAGGGCTCTTATTATTTCCAGCCGACTTCATTCATGATTTGAATTGCACGATCGTTGTTCTCTCCAAGTTCATTCAGACGAATGTCCTGCTCTTTGAACTCACCCCAGCTTTGCAGAAGCTCAGAAGGCTCTACATTAGGGTTGACCGGGTATTCATAGTTTGCTTCAGCAAATTGTTTTTGTGCTTCCTCTTTAGAAAGGAACTCAATGAACTTCTTCGCGTTTTCCGTGTTTTGGCTGCTTGCTGTCACACCAACACCACTGATGTTTACGTGAGTACCTGTTGTATCCTGGTTAGGGAACATGATTTCTAGCTGTTCCGCAACTTTAACTTCTTCTTCATCTTCAGAATTCAACATTTTACCCATGTAGTAGGTATTCATAACGGCTACATCACCTTCACCGGCAGCTACAGCTTTTGCCTGGTCGCGGTCTCCGCCTTGAGGGTCACGGGCCATGTTGTCCACAATGCCTTGTGCCCATTCTTTCGCAGCTTCTTCACCTTCAGTAGCAATCATAGAAGCGACAAGGGACTGGTTGTAAATGTTAGAAGATGAACGGATCAGGACTTTGTCCTGGAACTCATCTTTTGTCAGGTCCATATAAGTTTGAACGTCTTCTTCATTTACGCGTTCTTTATGGTAAGCAATGACACGAGCACGTTTCGTCAATCCGAACCAGTTGTTATCTTCATCACGGAATTTCTCCGGAATGTTTTCACTTAACACATCACTTTCAATGGGCTGCAAAAGCTCTTGGGACTTCGCGCGGTGCAGACGGCCAGCATCCGCTGTGATTAAAAGGTCGGCTTCAGAAGCTTCACCTTCACGGTCAAGACGTGCAATCAATTCATCGTCTTTTCCTTCGATGACGTTGACTTTAATGCCTGTTTCTTCCTCGAACTTGTCGTAAAGCTCTTGGTCTGTATCATAGTGACGCCCAGTGTAAAGGTTGACCTCTCCACCAGTTTCTTCTGAAGCGTTCTCTTCGCTGTTTTCCTCTGTGTTCGTTGTTTCTTCTTCATTCGATTCCGTTGCATCTTCCTGATCGTTTCCTCCGCAAGCTGCGAGTACGAACATAGAAAGGATAAGGATAAAGCTCATTAAAAACCATTTGTTGTTTCTCATGTTCTTTCCACCTCTTATGTATAATTTTATCAACCATTGATAATGATTTTCATTCCAGATTCAATTTTAATAGATTTAGCAAAGAAGTCAAGTGAATATTGAGAATTTTTTTCATTTAGATGATTGTAAGGTTTCATATTCTATTACGCTATATGGCAGGTTTGTTGAAGACTCGATTTCGAGACTCTTATTGAGTGGAGGGGGGATACGGGGAATAGCTCGCTTTCCGCGGGAGCGCGGTGAGCCTCCTCGGACTGCGTCCTGCGGGGTCTCCCCCTGCACTTTTTTTCCGCAGGAGTCGCGCCATTCCCCACCGCCCACTTACCAAAGAAGATTCTCGAAACCACTACTTTAAAAAAATCAGCTTGTATGGTTATGAGTAATAATATAAACTTTACTCCATCGACGTTTAGTTTACGCAAATGCTTGATACAACGCACTAAATGCCCGCCCACTGGAGAAGAATTGGAACCTTACAGATGTTCCAATCATCCACTTCCCTCAACCATTCAATCTGCCCCTTTTAGAAGTGGTTTCGAGACACTTATAAGATAAAGGGGCGGAGGGAAACGGTGAGACTCCTATGGGACGATGGAGCAAGACGAACCTTTTCCCGGATCCCCTAGAATCACACGAACATCTCGAAACTGAGTCTTCAAGTAAAGGGAGCGTTAGTGGGATTGGGGGTGTTTGATAGATAAGGAGTAGAGGGAGGGGAGCACGTATGGTAAAATAGTTGAGTTCTTGTAGTTGTTGGTTTGTTTCCAAGCAATTATGGGAACTGACTTTATATGGAAAATATAACTTAAAGAGGTGAAGGTTATGGTGGAAGGTATACTTACTTTTCTGAACGACTGGATGTGGGGAACCATACTCGTTGCTGCCTTGCTCGGCTTAGGCTTATGGTTTTCGATTAAACTGAATTTTGCCCAGTTTACATACATACCAGAAATGTTCCGGGTCCTTTTTGATAAGCGATCCATTTCTGCAGAGGGCAAAAAAGGAACGTCTCCGTTCCAGGCATTTGCTATCAGTACCGCGTCCCGTGTTGGTACGGGTAACTTAGCAGGCGTAGCCGCTGCAATTACGGTCGGGGGGCCCGGCGCTGTTTTCTGGATGTGGATTGTAGCCATTCTTGGCGGAGCCTCAAGCTTTATTGAAAGTACACTTGCACAAATCTATAAAGTCCCTGAAGAAAAACAGTATCGAGGCGGTCCAGCCTATTATATTGAAAAAGGGTTGAAGAACAGAGGACTTGGGATTGTTTTCGCAATCACCATTACATTTACGTACGGATTAGTTTTCAGTTCTGTTCAATCCAATACGATTCGTCTAGCTTTTGAAAATTCCTTTAATATGGATAAATGGTTGCTTGGCGGCATTCTTACTTTTATTGTAGCTATTATTATTTTTGGTGGGTTAAAACGAATTGCTCAAGTGACTCAGTTTATCATTCCGATTATGGCTATTTTCTATATCATTCTTGCAGCTTACGTATTGGTTGTGAACATCGGACAGGTGCCGACGATGTTTGGACAAATTTTCGCTGGTGCTTTCGGTTTTCGTGAAGTTGCAGGAGGTACGTTCGGCGGTATGATTCTAATTGGAATTAAGCGTGGATTATTCTCTAACGAAGCAGGGATGGGAAGTGCGCCAAACGCAGCTGCTACATCTGAGGTCACGCACCCGGTAAAACAAGGGTTGATTCAAACATTGGGTGTATTCACAGATACGTTGCTTATTTGTAGTGCGACTGCCGTCATTATTCTCTTTGCCGGAGACTATGTAGGAACAGACCTTGATGGAATTCAGCTGACCCAGGAGGCATTTGAATCCGAACTTGGAGCATGGGCGGCCGTTTTCATTGCCATAGCTATCTTCCTTTTCGCATTCAGCTCGATCATCGGGAACTATTACTATGGAGAGACGAACATCGAATTCATCAAAACAAGCAAACCAGCGATCTTTATTTACCGAGTAGCTGTACTGTTTATGGTCATGTTCGGTGCAATTGCTGAGTTTGGTCTTGTATGGTCACTGGCTGACTTGACGATGGGAATCATGGCATTGATCAACTTGTACGCGATTTTCCGATTGTCATCCGTGGCATATGCTGCACTGCAAGACTATCGTAAGCAGAAGAAAGCAGGAAAAGACCCGGTCTTTTATCAAGATCATCTCCCGGGTGTCGAGGGGATGGAATACTGGAGAAGAGATCAGACTTCAGAGAAAGAACAAGGATAACAAACATAAACAGTCTCAGGATATCGTTCCAGAGGCTGTTTTTTCTTATGCGCGAACGGCATCCATTTATAGGATGCCGTTCGCGCCAAACGAGGCCAGAATCGCGCCAAACGAGGCCAGAATCGCGCCAAACGAGGCCAGAAT
>NZ_JAFLHE010000022.1:0-33134 GCF_017307035.1 Halobacillus sp. GSS1 | reverse complement strand
TCGCGCTCCCGCGGAAAGCGAGCTATTCCCCGGAGCCCCCATCCACTCAACAAAAGTCTCGAAACTGAGTCTTCCACAAACGGGAGCGTTTGTGGAAGGGGAATAATTATTTATATGAGTCTGGCTGTTATTTTCAAGCAGCCGGACTTTTTTTATTAGGATTATGAATTGTTAGTAGGAAACAAAGGGTTTTGGCCGGGGAAGCAGAATATTAGTAACGAAGAATAGGAGAGGGGTGACGTGTATCCGAGGCCTCTGATGGGTATAGTAACAGATAGATAATTTGGAAGAGGTGATACGATGTTTTATTCAGTGACTTTACAAAAAATAATCTTTCTTACAGGGATCGGTGTCATTATTGGTGCCATTATCGGCTTTTCGTCTGTCTTGGGATTCGGTCTTGATGGTTCCGTATTCGTCCTTTCTATGTTCTTGAGTATCATCAGTGTTTATGCGACGGCTATGTATGCGGAACTCTATCATATCCGGGAAGCGATCAATAAACAAAACAAGGATTTTTAAGGTAAATCATAGAAAAAACTGAATAATAGAATGGTTATGTATAGGACGCCTACAATCGCCATGGTCCAATATGTGGACTTCGTCAATTTTTTAAAAATCACGAAGAAAGTGGCGATGACAGCGCAGATGATAAAAACACTATAAAAAAGGTCCAACGTCTATAACCCCTTTCTTTATTATTGTTGCTATTGTAATGGAAATGGAACAAATATGCGAGGGGTGGAATGGATGAAAATGAGTAGGGATCCGCGGTTTATTTGCAGGCTGTAAAGGGAAGAATGGAAGATAGTATCCAGAGAGGATGGGTGCTCCATGACCCTGTTTGACGGATTATTTTTAGTAGTGACAACCTTTTGGCTGGCAGAGTTTTTTATCTTCAGAAATGATCGGTCAGGAGGAAGTGGTTCTTATGAACGCCGTTCTTTTCTGCTGATCCTCGCGACCGTGGTCGTGACGCTTGTGTTTTCTCTTTTTATGCAGGAATGGAACATTGGAATTTTTTATCATCGTGGCATCTGGTGGATGGGGTTGGTGTTCTATGCCTTTGGAGTGGGTCTGAGGTATTGGGGGATCCTTCATCTGAAAGATCAATTTACCCGGAACGTCTCTGTTCAGGAAGGTGACCGACTTGTAAGTAGTGGTCCATATCGTTTACTCAGACATCCTCTTTATACAGGGCTTTTATTCATCATTATCGGGTTTTGTTCAGGACTCGGCAACCTGTATGCTGCACTCATCAGTGGAATTTTCATGACGATCGCATTACTACATAGAATTAAGCTCGAAGAAGCGATGCTCGTGGAACAGCATGGGGACAGGTACAGGGAATGGCGCCGTACAAGGTACCGGCTGATTCCTTTTGTTTACTAATTTTGGAGGTGGATGGTTTTGAAAAAGAAAACAGCGGTTGTAGTGGGAGCGGGTTTAGGTGGTATGTCAGCAGCAATTCGATTGTCAGCGGATGGATATGATGTAAAGATCATTGAGAAAAACAGCAACATAGGTGGGAAGCTGAATCGCAGGGAAGGAAAAGGATTCACTTTTGATACGGGGCCTTCCATATTGACGATGCCCTGGGTTCTTGAACAGCTTTTTGAAAGTGTGCACCGTCGGCTTGAGGATTATATCACTGTGGAGCGGGTTGAACCGCAATGGCGTACATTTTTTGAAGATGGGACACAACTTGATGTTACAAGTGATCTGCCTAACATGTTGGAGGAGATGGCCAAGGTCACCGAACGGCCGAACCGAAAACTGACAGATTTCCTGTCCTACAGTCAGGATATGTATGAACTCTGTATGAAGAGTTTTTATAAATATAGTATTGAAGACTTAAAAGATTTGAAGAAGCATCATAAATTGAGTGAGTTATTCCAGATGGATCCAATGAACACAGTAGCTAAAGCGACGCACAAGCACTTTGATAACAAATATTTGGAGCAGTTGTTCAATTATTTCGTGATGTATGTAGGTTCCAATCCTTACGCTACACCGGCAATTTTAAATCAGCTTGCTTATGTTCAGCTTGGGCTTGGTATTCATTATGTCAAAGGCGGCATGTACAAAATCGCTGAAGGTATGGGGCGTCTGATGGAAGAGTTGCGTATCGATGTGGAATTGAATACTCCAGTCCAGCAATTGGTGGTGGATGGTGATCGTGTTATCGGTGTAGAAACGGCCGAAGGAACGGTTCACGAAGCGGATGTTGTTATTTCCAACCTTGAGGTCATCCCAGCATACCGGAAGCTGGCCCCGCAAACATCCAAGGTGAAGAAAGAAACAAAAGCTCTCGAGAAAAAATTCGACCCGACTGTATCGGGGCTTGTGTTGTTGCTGGGTACGGATCGCAAATTCGAGAACTTGAAGCATCATAACTTCCTTTTCTCTGAGGACCCGGAAAAAGAATTCAAACAAATTTTTGAGGAAGGCAAGCCAGCGGATGACCCGACGATTTATATCGGAATTTCAGCGAGGTCTGATGAAACGCAAGCGCCTGAAGGGAAAGACAACTTGTTTGTTCTGACGCACGTCCCACCGCTTGAAAACAAGAAGCGTAAACCGATCGATTGGGATGCTTACCGTGAAACGGTGTTGGATAAGTTAGAACGCATGGGCATGGAAGGGCTGCGCGATTCGATTGAGTTTGAGTACCGTTTCACCCCTGAAGATCTCGAAGCTTTGTACGGCCCGAATGGCGGGTCTATTTATGGAATAGCGGCTGACCGCAAGTCTAATGGTGGATTTAAGATACCTTCCAAGAGTCAAATTTATGAGGGGCTCTATTTTGTCGGCGGCTCCACTCACCCGGGTGGAGGCGTACCGATGGTAACATTGTCCGGGCAGCTGACCGCGGATTTAATTAAAGAGAGAGAAACAGAACCTGTTCACCAGTAAAACAAGAGCTCAGTGCCACCGAGGCACTGAGCTTTCTGCGTGAGAAGCGCAAATACTTCTCTCGTTCCACTCATTTACTGTTTACGGGTGCGGGGGGAAGGGAATGGTTGAAAAATGCCATATTGAAGTTGAGTTGAAGGAGTTTTTTTATGAGCGACTGGATGATTTTTGCTCTGTTTTTCATATCAGGAATCTTAACCTTTTTCATAGCCTCAAGGCTTGCGGTGTTTGGGGATGCGGTAAAAGAAAAAACGAGAGCGTCTTCCGCATTCATGGGAGCGATCATTGGTATAGCTATATCGCTGCCCGAATTGACCTCAAGTGTTACGGCGATTGTCATCGACAGTCCTGACTTGGCTGTTGGAAACTTAATCGGAAGCAACCTGTTCAACATCATGGGGCTTGCGATATTTGATATTGTCTATCGCCGCTATCAAATATTGACACATGCAACGGTGGAAAGTAAGTTGTATGGCTGGCTTGTGATTTTTATGACACTCATTGTCATGGCCGGTTTGAGTTTAACTCTTCCGACTCATATTTTCCACATAAGTTACACATCCATTGTCATTGTGGTTCTCTACTTTATTGGTTCGAAGTTCATCAATGACCGGACTGAGTACCAAGGTAGAAAAGTGAAACGACAAAACGAACGATACAAGGAATATTCATACAAAGATGTCCTTTGGCGCTTTATTTTGTATGCTTTTCTTATCATGGTTATCGGTAGTGTGTTGACCATTACGGCTGAGAGGATTTCTGTCATTACAGGAATCGGTGCTTCTTTCATTGGTGCCTTCTTGGTAGCCATCAGCACGTCTTTACCGGATGCCGTCAGTGTGGGAACAGCTCTCAAACTTAGGAATTTCAATCTTGGGATCAGTTCGTTGCTCGGGAGTAACGCCTTCAACCTGATGATTCTTGCAATTACAGATTTTATCTATTTAAAAGGAAACCTCCTACAGCAGTCCTCTCCTGCAAACATGGTTACAGGAGTGACATCCATCGTGTTCATTCTATTAATTATTTACAGCATTACGCGTAAGAATGTTCGCGCATGGAATTACTTGATCCCTTCCTTTTTAATTATTGTGAGCTATTTTGTCACTACGTATCTAGCGTTTCAGATGAAATGATAGAGTTGGAGCGAAAGGGAATGAATATATTTTCAACCAGGCAATTTCTAAACGAATGAAAGAGGAAAAGATGATGAGGAATAAAAGGGGGGTGAGTGGATGGAGTGGCCTGAACATTTAGTAAATGAAGCAAAAAAGAGAATAGAACCATATGATGTCGAAGGTTTCGTTCTTGGAAAAGGTGACGATCTTGGGAAGGTCATGATTGTCGGTGAAGCTCCTGGTGAAAACGAAGCGGTGAAAGGGGAACCCTTTATTGGAAGGGCGGGAGACGAACTGGACAAACAGCTCGACTACCTCGGTTTGTCCAGAGAAGATGTTTACATCACCAGTGTAGTTAGGAGCCGCCCCTATAAATGGGTGAAGACGAACAAAAAGGGGATGGGTGGCAAACGGAAAGCCAACCGAAAACCAAACCAAAAAGAAATCTATGCTCATGCTAAGCTGCTCGATTACCAAATTGAACAAATGAAACCCGCCATCATTATCGCTCTTGGGGGAGTGGCTTATGAGCGGTTGACCGGTGACAAAGGAAAGATTAGTGATGTCGTTGGTGAAGCAATCACCACTTCCATTCAGAAGGAGGAAGGTGGGGGGTATGGGATGTCGGAGGATGAATATACCGTCGTTCCTCTCTATCATCCGGCTGCTGTTTTTTATAATCCGAAAATCAAGGAAGACATCTATCGGTCCCTTGATCAATTGAAAGATTATTTGAAGCGTGAGGGAGAGTAATATAGTCCATCACTAGGAATTTAGGTGAAGGGGAGAGCTGCCATTAACGGGGGCCCTCCGTCTAAGGGGTCAGCTGTCTTTATTGTGGTTGACCTGAACTTTCTCGAATACAAAGTAGCCCTGTGTACTCGCTGTTACAGATCCTATCCCTGTACTTCTCCAGCTTCGGATGGCGATCCGACCTTCTTCTTCCCCTCTGATTCTATAAATCTTTGTTTCAGGTAGAAAAGCGGTCACACTGGCTAGTGCATCAGACTCCTCGCCGGGGTTTTTGTGATTGATGGTTCCAATTACTTCTCCAAGCTCTTCGGGTGGGACTCTCTTTGCTGTTTGGAAAAACTGCTCGTCCTCATGAATGACGTACGTTTCCCTGACCATCATCGATGTTTTGTGTCTCTGCGAGTTATCAGCTTTTATAAAAGTAGATGGAGGCTCTACAGCTGCTGTCTTCAGTTCAGGAATGGTGTTTTTAGTCATTAGTAAACCAGCTGTTTGAGGTGGCTGTTGGATTTGTGAGAGCTGCCAGCCCGTAAACAAAAGAATGGTTGCCGTTGGGATGAGGAGAGTCTTCGCACCCCTGTATGGTTGTCTCTTTGGCTTTTTTTTAGAAGATTTCAAGATCATTTTTTTCATATGTCTTTCATCAAATGGGACTTGATCATATTTCACGTTCTGATCCATTTTTTTTAATTTACGATCAATCAAATCACTCACTCTGGGAACTCCCTTCCGATGTTAACCGTTCTTGTAGTAGTTGGCGTGCGCGCCTTAAACGAGTCTTTACTGTGTTAGGGCTTGTATTCAGCACGTGGGCCAATTCATTGATGTCGAACTCTTCAAAGTAATATAAAATGATGATTTCTCTGTATTTATTTTCAAGTTTCAGTACGTGTGCCAGCAGTGTTTCATCCTCATCCTGCTGCAGCACGAATTCTTCAGGTGTCTCCTTTGTTGAAGGGATGGAGCGGAAAAGTTCCGTCCCTTTTTTGACAACCCTCTTCATGTAAGAACTTTTTAAATGATCCTTACACAAGTTAATGGTGATTTTGTACAACCAGGTTTTAATGGTTGATTCTTTTTTGAAACTGGCATATTTCTGGTATGCTTTAATAAATGTTTCTTGAGTGATATCTTCTGCAATTGCATAATCTTTTACATACGAATAAGCGAGCCATTTTAGATCATGGCCGTATTCTTGAATCCATTCTTCCAGATGGTCCTCCCCATGTTCTTCGGGTTCATATGTAGATTGTGAGCGTTGGTTGCGTATCAATTTTTCCCACCTCATCTGTTAGACGACACTCCCCGAGAATAAGTTTTGGTTGGTTTAATTTCTTATGATCTTATCTATGTATTCGATAGACATCACCGTTTTCCTTTTAAAAAAGAGAGGGGGTCGTGGGTGTATGCGATCCTTTTCCATTATCGGAGGGGTTTGGAATGCAAAGACCTGGACGTTGGCTAGCTGTTGTGGGATTTTTCTTATGGCTGATATGGAAGTTCTCCTTCTCTGTTGAGTGGCTGGAATTTTCGATCGGTTTCAGTTTATTTGTTCTTGTTCCACTTTTGCTTGAAGAAGCACTCAAAGAATCCCGGGAAAATCGGGCGGGAAATTGGTTGTGGCAGTGTTTGGTCTGTTTACTCCCATTTTCCATAGCGGGTGTCTTGTCATTATCCATGCAGGCGGGGTGGGAAGCAGCGGTGTGGGGGTTGATATGGTTCATATACACATTATCCGTAGCAGTAGGAGGGGTTTGGCGCTTTCGGCTGCGGCAAGGGGCAAAGGTGGAAGAGTTGAGCATTGATGTCGGATTTATATATTTAGCATTCGCTGGTCTTTTTCTTTTCATCTCCCGTCTCCCTATCAAGAATTTCGTTTCACTTTCGACACGGGAATGGGTTGTATTAGCTTTGTTTTTTCATGGAGTCGCCTTTTTATTAGCGGTGATCACCGGGTTCTTTGGGCGTTATCGAAAAGAGATGGGGGTTAAACCAAAAAAACAGGTCGATCGTCCTTACCGTTTTTTAGTGATCATGGTTCTCGTAAGTCCAGTGATTGGTTTCTTCAGCCTCTTGTATGGAACGGAAGCCATCATTCTTTCCGTCGCCATCTTTTCGGTGCTTCTCATTTGGATGTGCCTTTGGTGGTTCTGGTTATCGGTTGAGTTTAAGCCGTGGGTACAGACAGCATTAATACTAACGAGCCTTATGGGATTCAGTATTGTTGGCAGTGCATTATGGAAGGGGTTAAGCATTGGTCATTTGAGCAGTGTCGGTATGCTTGCGACCATTCCGCCATATGGCTTCTTTTCTGCCTTGCTCTTTTCGTGGCTGATCGTTTTTGCGTGGAGGGGTGTAAATAAACCCCAGCGAATGATACCTGAGAGAGATGGGTAAGATGGAAAATGTTCCACGTGGAACTTCGGTTATCCTGTCGATGTTTGTCTGTGCAGTTATGAAGAAGAGCTGAACCTTCCTCTTCAGTTATTACGGATTTATGCTATAATAAAAGTGAAACGGCGACAGCTGCAACTGCCGCCAGGATACCGTTCGCATAACATGAATTTTTTGACCTCCGTTACGTGTGGAGGTCTATTTTTTATTGTTCATTTTTATGATGAGCGCAAGGAACGTAATGATGAACGTTCCGAACGCTAACATGATCATAAGAGATTCATATGTGCTCATCGATGGCCTCACACCCTTTCTATCACAGTCTTTATCTTTAAATAGAGAACGGTATCTATCTACAAGGATACCATATTTTGCGAAAAATAAGAACGTGTGTTCGTAAAATAGCCAGAAGGAACTAAAAACTCCGGCTCACCTTATGGAGAGCCGGAGTTTTTTATATGATTGACCTTGGGATAATAGGGGGACCAAGGTGAATCTCTGGTTCGTTTTACTGTGCTGTTTTTGTCTCTGTAGGGGCTTTTGTTTTTGGTTTAGACTCAGAATTCAACCCGTCGAGTCTGTGAAGTAATCCGACACCAAAATCGCCGCCTGTGCTTGGATTGATGTTCTCGTTGAAAATTCCACGGCTTGTTTCGTAGGCCTGGGACCCGTGTTCGGAGAAATCGAGACCGGATACTTCCTCTTGTCTTGACACGCGGATGCCGACTGTACTTTTTACGATGAAGACAACAGCTGCTGTTGTCAGCATCGTCCAGGCAATGACAGATAGGACACCGATTGCCTGAATGCCTAGAAGTCCTGCGCCACCTCCGTAGAAGAGACCACCTTCAACAGCGAAAAGACCGACGGCGATCGTACCCCAAATGCCGCAAATGCCGTGAACAGCGATAGCGCCGACGGGATCGTCAATTCGGACGACTCGATCAAGAAACTGAACCGCCTCTACTAAAATAATACCTGCAATCAAACCGATGGCCAGTGCTCCAGCTAAGGAAACATTGGCTGTTCCGGCTGTGATCCCTACTAAGCCTGCAAGCGCACCATTCAATGTAAGAGAAGCGTCTATGCGTTTGAACTTTGCGTAGGAATAAAAGGCGGAGCTGATGATTCCTGCGGATGCAGACAGCAGGGTGGTTGCAATGACAGAAGGGACAAGAGATGGATCGGCAGCCAGTGTACTTCCGCCGTTAAACCCGAACCAGCCAAACCATAGGATGAAGACACCGAGAGCCCCTAACGGGATGTTATGACCGGGAATGACGTTTACTTTCTTCCCGCTGTATTTACCAAGACGAGGTCCTAAGAACATGACGGTGACGATGGCACCAAGCGCACCTGTTAAGTGAACAACTGTGGAACCGGCGAAATCAACAAATCCGAGCTCGGAAAGCCATCCGCCACCCCAAACCCAGTGACCTACGACAGGGTAAATGAAGCCTGTCATAACCACCGTAAGTAAGAGGTAAGAGCCCAGCTTCATACGTTCTGCAACAGCGCCGGAAATGATCGTTGCACATGTGGCTGCGAATACCGCTTGGAACACGAAGAACCCGATTTGGTCTTCTTGACCGCTTAAGAGGAAGCCATCCATTCCTATAATCCCGCCACCTGAAGTACCAAACATGATACCGAAACCAACGACAAAATAAAGGACAGCAGCGATCGACATCGTCATGAAGTTCTTCATAAGGATGTTCAGTGCATTCTTTGAACGAGTGAATCCAGATTCGACCATGGCGAAGCCTGCGTGCATGAAGAATACTAAGAAAGCGGCAATCATAACCCAAACCATATCGACGGATTGGAGAGCGGCTTCAGCAGATACTGCTGTTTCAGCGCTTGCAATAATCGGAAATCCAAGAAGAGCGAATAAGAACAGAGGAACAATTTTTTTCATAAATGAATTCTTCCTTTCGAAATAAAGTATTAGATAAGTGCCTGCTTGCCTGTTTCTCCTGTTCGGATGCGGAACACTTCATCAATTGTAGAAACGAAGATCTTTCCATCGCCAACTTCGTCTGTCGCGCATGTATTGATAATCACATCAATGACCGATCCTAGTTCGTTGTTCTCAACGACCATTTCCACCTTCACCTTAGGATAAAGTTTAATCTCAAAACGGCTGCCCCTGAAGATTCCTTCCTGCCCTTTTTGTTGGCCGCATCCAGCAACTTCAGAAACCGTCAGTCCTTTCACACCCAGCTCATCCAGGCTCTGCCTCAGATCTTGAAAAGCTTCTGGACGGATGATTGCCTCTACCTTTTTCATGACTATAGTCCTCCTTTTTGCCATTGTGTTAGGTTTCCTTACACAATGGGTAAGTAATTAAATCTAACTATAAAATAAATATTCTGAAAAATCAATACACTTTTTATCGTTATGTAAGAAAAGTTGACATAAAAGCGCTTACTTGAATAAAAAAGAAGACCGGGTCATCCATATTATGGATGACCCGGTCAGGTAAAAGTTGGTAAGTGATTATATTATAGGTCGTCGAAGCCGTTGGTTTCGGATACTTTGGTATATTGCCGTGATTTTTGTTCGAAGAAGTCGGACTTTCCTTCATCGACTTCCTGGTAAGCGCGGATCCATTTCAATGGATTTTCTGTATAGGAAGGGAACGGCTTGTCTGCTCCGAGGAGCCTGCATCGTTTGTTGGCGATATAACGAATATAGTCTTCCAGGTCCTGAAGTGGAATGCCTGGAAATTGATTTCCGATCAGGTGACGTGCCCATTTAATTTCTAAATCAGCCGCCTGTTGGAACGTATCGGTCACGAATGTCCGGTAGTGGTCATGATCCAACTCAGGGTTTTCGTTTAACGTTTCGTTAAAGATATGTCCAAACAAGCTGACATGGATTTGCTCATCACGGTTGATGTAGTTGATCATCGTGCTCGTGGAGACCATCTTCTGATTCCTCGCTAGATTATAGAAGAAGGCGAAGCCGGCATAGAAGAAAAGGCCCTCAAGAACGACATCATAAACGATAGACTTCAGGAAGCTGTCCACGGAAGGATCATCAGCGAAGGTCTGATATCCATCGGTGATAAAAGTGTTGCGTTCTTTCAGCACTTCATCATGCTTCCAGTAATCAAAAATCCTCTCCTGTTCTCCTTGATCGACGAGCGTAGACAGAACGTAAGAATAAGACTGGTTATGGACAACTTCCTGAAAGGCGAGCACTTGCATTAAGGCTGATAAACTTGAGTCGGTCAAATAGTCCGCGACTTTCCCTGAATAATCCGTTTGTATAGAATCCAGGAAAGCGAGCAGTCCGATGATTTTTTTGAAAGCCGTCTGTTCCTGTTCTGATAGGTCCGGCCACTGCTTCAAGTCGTTGCTCATGTTGATTTCATTGGGAATCCAGAAATTTGCAAGCATAGTCTTATACATCGGATAAGCCCATGAGTAGCGGGTATTATCCCAATTCAAGATGTTCGAACTTCTACCGTTGATCACCCCGGTAGAGGCGTTTGGTGCATCATAATCGACGAGTTTTCTTTTTTGTATCGAAGCCATCATGGTTATTTTCCTCCTTTTTATGATGAGCAGACTTCACATTCATCAAATTCTCCCTGGCTGGATGTTGACCGCGTATAATAGGTCGTTTTCAATCCGTGTTTCCATGCTGACAAATGCAAATTCAGCAGCTCTTTTGCCTGGATGTTGTTGCGCACATAGAGGTTGAAGGAGACGGATTGATCGATATATTTCTGTCTGATGCTGTTCTGCCTGATTGATGCGTGTTGGTCAACATCATAGGCGGATGGATAGTATCCATAAGTTTCATGGGTTAAATCCGGGGCGGTGACAGGGATTTTATAATCTTTTTTCTCTTCGGAATAAAACTTTTTGAAAACCGGGTCAATGCTTGCTGTGCTCCCTGCAATGAGAGACGTGCTGGAGTTTGGTGCAACCGCCATCAAGTATCCATTCCTCATTCCATTCTTGGAGACCTTATCCTGCAAGGCTTTCCAGTTCCATGTCCCCTCTTGGTCAAACGTTCGTTTAATGAAAAAATCCCCTGTCTGCCAGTCTGATCCTTTGAACAAAGGGTAGCTTCCTTTTTCGGCAGCCAAATCAGCACTTGCTTCGATGGCATGATAGGCAACAGCTTCATACACTTCCTGCGTATAATCTAGTGCTTCCTCGGATTCCCAGGCGATCTTCTTCTTGGCAAGAAGGTGGGCCCATCCAAAGGTGCCAAGCCCGACACCGCGGTAAGATTGATTGGTAAGCTGTGCTTGTAGAACCGGGATGGTATTACGGTCGATCACATTATCGAGCATACGAACTTGAATGGAAATCAAGCGCTTCAGTACACCGCTCGTGACGGCACGCCCAAGGTTGATGCTCGACAGGTTACAGACGACAAAATCCCCTGGCGTCTTCACTGAAATGATTTTACCGTCTTCTACGTATTGTTCATCCTGAATGGTCGGCTTCTGGTTCTGAGTGATTTCTGTACAAAGATTGCTGCAATAGACCATACCTGCGTGACTGTTCGGATTCATACGGTTAACCTCATCCCTGTAAAACATATAGGGCGTGCCTGTTTCAAGCTGACCAATCATGATGCGCTTCATGATTTCAATCGCCGGCACTTTCTCTTTAGAAAGGTCTGGATTCGCCACGCAAGCGGCGTATTTCTCCCTGAAAGATCCGTCCCCCTTTTTTTCATCAAAGTAGTCTTCCAGCGAATAGCCCATGATGGTGCGGACTTCATGAGGGTCAAACAAATACCAGTCTTCACGATTTTCCACGGCCTCCATAAAGAGGTCGGGGATGGAAACCCCTGTGAAAAGGTCATGTGTTCGCTGACGTTCATCCCCGTTATTCAACCGGCTGTCGAGGAAAGGGAAGATATCTTTGTGCCAGACATCCAAATATACAGCGACCGCCCCTTGACGCTGCCCGAGTTGGTCCACGCTGACAGCCGTATTGTTAAGCTGTTTCATCCATGGGAGGATTCCGGATGAGACGCCTTTGAATCCACGGATGTCACTTCCTCGGCTTCTGATTTTCCCTAAGTAAACCCCGATTCCCCCTCCGTGCTTACTTAGGTTGGCGATGTCGGTGTTGGTGTCATAGATAGACTGTAAGGAATCATCGATGGTGTCGATGAAACAGGAGCTCAACTGTCCGTACCGCTTTCCTGCATTAGCAAGAGTAGGAGTGGCGACCGTCATATACAAATGACTCAGCGCCCAATACGCTTCTTTAACGAGAGGAAGGCGTTTGGATGTTTTTTCTTCTGCCATCAACACCATAGCGATGATCATGAAACGTTCTTGCGGCAGTTCATACACTTCTTTCGCTTTACTTTTCGCAAGGTACCTGTCACTTAATGTCTTCAAACCAATGTAGGTGAAGAGATGATCGCGATCCGGTACGATCGTGTCTTCCAATTCTTCTATTTCCTTTTTTGTGTAATATGTAAGAAGATTCCTGCTGTAAATGTTCTTTTCGGTCAATGTTTGAATCAGCCCGTAGAAGTCCTTATAAGGTCCGGATGTGGATCGATTGTGAGCGGACTTTTCATACATATCTTCCAGGTGGATGCGACTCGCTACATATGTCCAGTCAGGGCTCGTTTCATCGATCTCCGCCAGACATTCCAGGATGAATGCGTGTTTGTCATTCTTGAGTGTGGGAGACTTTTCAATAAGTCGTTGTACATGTAAGTGCGGGAATTCTTCTTCACATTGTTGAATTCTCTCTTGCCAGGACGTGTTTCTTGTTATGGTTTCCATTCTTTTTCACTCCTTGAAAATGAAAGTGTATGTTCATTAAAATCAGGTCTCGGAAAAATAAAAAAATCCGCTCAACGAAAATTGAGCGGATGAAACCATGAAACGAAGAGAAGACAAGAGAGCCTTCGTTCCATCGCTTCATCTTCTCAATCCCCGAAGAAGTTGAAACTGCGACGAACGAAGACAGGTCTCCTGGCTGACACTCGATCTTACTCAGGTCCTTCCCGTGCAGAGCACAGTGGAATGTCCATTTCGCGAGTGATGACAGTTGCGGGGGCAGCTCCGGATTCTAACCGGATTCCCTATTAAGCCTAGTGGCATCTCCTGTTCGTAGATACTATATATAGTATTTATTTCATTTTAAATTAGCTTATATTGTGTTTCTATCATAACGCTGAAAAAAGGAACATGCAACTCTTTTTTATCGAGCTTCGACAAGAATAGAGCTATCATCTCTTTTATGATCCGCTATAATGGAGGATAGGAAATATTTTTGAAAGGGATGATGGTGTGGCACAAACATTTAATTGGCATAAAGAAGCGGAGAAGCAATGGAACGATCGTGCAGAAATGTGGAATTCAAAAAGCCGGGAGATGTGGGACGGTGGAAGCAGGTGTACGATCATTCCTTTTTTGACCAAGCATGTAACCAAGGGGAAAGTCGCTGATCTGGGGTGCGGCGATGGTTATGGCTCCTATCTCCTTTACAAAGCTGGCTTTGATGTTACGGGTCTTGATTTGTCAGAGGACATGGTGAGGCGGGCGAATGAACGAGTGAATGATGAGCGGATTTCATTTGTCCAAGGTGATCTGACAAATCTTCCGTTTGAGGATCACTCTTTTGATGCGGCGATGGCGATCAATTCACTGGAATGGACGGAAGTCCCGTATAAAGGCCTGGAAGAGATGAAGCGGATCTTAAGACCTGGTGGCCGTTTGTGTGTCGGTTTACTCGGACCTACAGCGATGCCGCGCATCAATAGTTATCGCAGGGTGTACGGAGAAGAAGTCATTTGCAATACGATGATGCCATGGGAACTTCAAAAAATGGCAGAAGAGACCGGGTGGTCGTATGTAGAAGGCCAGGGAGTGTACAAACGGGGGGTGGAAGACCATCACATCGCGGAGCTGGATGAAGAATTAAAACAAGCCTTAACCTTCATGTGGATCTTTATCTTTGAAAAACAATAAACAACAGAAAAAGCACCCGTTGAGCGGGTGCTTTTTACTTTTTACATGGGAATAAATGTATGACCTGGTCAATCTGTGTTTACTCGCCCTCCTCCGACCAGAGGAACTCTTTGAGGAGTTGGTCGACTTCTTCGAGTTCGTGCAGGCCGGAATGTGTGGCCAGCGGGTTGTAGAGACGCTTTTCTTCATATTGTCCAAAAGGGACGATATCTTCTAATCCACTTACACTTGACGCATGGACAAGTCCGTCCCAATGCTGAGCTTCTGGGTCATCGTTATTGATGACACCGGCTACAGCAAACACTTCCACATCATTAGGGAATTGATCTTTGTTCTGCACCATCTGTTTTAAAGCTTCAGACTCCGGCCGCAGGTCAGTCGTAGCCGCTCCGTAATTGGAAGCAAAGTAGCCTTCTTTTTCAATGCCTTTGAAGGGGCTGGCAATGACGGACAGTTTCTTGACTCTGGGAACAGAATAGTGATGCTCACTCAAAAGGTAATTAACTGAGGCAAGGCCTCCCATCGAATGGCCGACAAGGTTTACTTGTTGGATATTGTAGTCAGCTTTTAACCGCCGCATGATTTCAGAAAGCCAATGGGTTTGATTATAAATACTTGCCCGATTGTTTTCGAAAAGCACCTGGATGAATGGATTGTGCGTTTCACCAAACCCACCACGGATGGTAAGGTCTCCACGGCTTGAGACATATACCGTCATGTGTTTCTGTCCCCATTGTAAGTTCTGCATTCGGTCCATCATTGTTTCAAAGCTTCGCGGGCCACCCTTATATCCGTGCACGAACAATGTGGGGACAATATCTTCGCGGTCCACAGGTTCAGAACTTCCGGGTCTCGAGTTGATCATAAAAAAGAGCAGGCCGATCAGAACGGAGCCCATTAAGATCGGCGCCCATTTTTTCCATAGCATAACGTTTTCCTCCTGAAAAACAGATCTATGAATAGTGTAACGGGTAATGCATGTCGCTTCCTGGTATATTTATGAAAAAAGAATGACAATGTGTCGAAGATATCATTAGCATACCCGGATCTGTCAATGGGCATCGAAGGGTTTATCTCCCATTTTTCAGGGAAAACTGAAATTGTAAAAAGATTGGATTACGGAAAGGAGCTTTCCATTGAATCAAGAAGAATTGAAAAAGAAGATCCACGAAGTCATGGAGAAACATAAAGTTGGTACACTAGCCACAGTGAAAAATAATAAACCTCATTCGCGTTATATGACGTTTTGGAATGACGATGAGTTCACTTTCTATACCCCAACGAACAGGGAGACTCATAAAGCGGATGAAATCGAAGCGAACCCACATGTCCATATCCTCCTTGGATACGAAGGGGAAGGCTATGGGGATTCGTATTTAGAAGTCGAGGGACAGGCGAAAATTCGTGAAGACCAGGAGATTAAAGACAAGTTATGGAATGACCATATGGACCGCTGGTTTGATGGCAAAGAAGACCCTGAGTATGTAGTGCTCCAAATCTTTCCGGAAAATATTCGCTATATGAATCAAGGACAAGACACACCTGAACGTCTTGACCTGTAAAAGTAAAAAGAGTCCGGCTGATTCAGCCGGACTCTTTTTATTGCAGGGAACAAGGTTCGTCTTCATATTCGATCTCGAGGGTGATGTGCTCGAGTGAAATAGGATGTAAGATTTCTTTGACTTCTTCTTTCACTTTACAGATCTCATTTTTTGTCGCTTCTGCACGTACAACGATGTGAGTGGAGAAGGCATGATTTTCTCCATCCATTGACCAGAGATGGGTGTGATGTGTGGATTGAACATCATTCAAATCGTTGATTTTTCTTGAAAGACCCTCAAGGTCAACACCTGATGGTACACCTTCAAGAAAGAGACGCATCGTCTGAATGAGATTTTTCACCACATTATATAAAATGAATAATGTAATTCCAATGGAAGCTATTGGATCCAGGATCGGCACATCAAAAAACAGCATGATAACACTGACGACAAGGACGGCTACCCATCCAAGGACATCCTCAAGCAGGTGCCAGGTCATGACCTTCTGGTTCATGGAGTCTCCCCCTTTAAGGCGGAAAACGGCTGCACCGTTCACTAGAATCCCTAGGATGGAAAGAGCGATCATCCCACCAGCGTTGGGCTGTTCAGGGTTCAAAAGCCGGGGGACGGCCTCTGTCAAAATGAAGACAGACCCCACAATCAGGACCACGCTGTTAATCAAAGCTGCTAAAAGCGAGAAACGGCGATACCCGAATGAAAAATGATCCGATTGTTCTTTTTTTGAATACTTCTGTAAGAACCAGGCGAGCCCGAGAGAAAGAGAGTCTCCAAGGTCATGTAATGCATCTGAAAGAATCGCCATACTATTTGTCAGTAAACCACCGATCAATTCAATAATGGTGAAAAAGAAATTGAGAAAAAAAGCGGTTTTAATTTTACCAGTGGTTGAATCGATATGATGATGGTGGTGATGTCCCATATGCTCACCCCTTTTTCTGTATATGATTATATGTTCATATATATAACGTATGAAAAATGAAGAGTCTTGTCAATCCTTTTAGATTTTACCTGCACAAGGATAACTATGACTCTCCATTAGATATTCTTCATTCATGATAAAGTTCAGCAACACGTTTCCTGAATTTTATCAACACATTAATTTTAATCGATAGGGTAGAACTTACGATGGATGGAGTAATAGTCGAGCTTGTTGCCAGTCACTTTTGATAATCTCTCCATGGCCTCTAACAGGAAGGTTTTGTCCAACTGGTAGATGACTTCTGTTTCGATATGGTCGATGGTGCTGCAGGCGAATTCCCATAGCATTTGGTGCTTAGAACTGTCGATTGATTCGGCAACCATAGCGATGGAATCGACGAGCTCTGTGATAATCAGGTGATTGTCACGAGCATAGTGCCGGATATAGCCGAAGCCACGGTAAATGTAGGAATCAAAGGATTCGGAAAGAAGAATGACACGGACCTGTTCCTCGTTGTCCATTAAGTAAGGAGTGAAGGTAATATAGTCCTCAACGGTCAACATCAGCTCCGCCATCTGGTGGATGGTATTGGTTGCGGTTTTCGGATCGTTGTTTCCAAGTGATTTAATCGCGATTTCCGCTAGTTTGTGCATCCCCATTTGAATATCCTGAAGTTCTGTTTCTTTGTAATCAATAATAATCATCTTGCAATACTTTTGTTCATCAATGTCATCAGACCCAGGGCCCCAATAGCTGATTAAGTTGTTGTTTTTCAAAATATAATCACCCACTTGGGCGTGAAATTGAACGATAATGTTATCTTTTCTTGCTTCTTCGATCATTTTCCTATAATTCACAATCTGAATGTATCCGGATTTAATAGCCCCGATCGGTTTTGCATTCGAACGCTCTGCTTCCATCAAGTCTCCCGGTTCTTCTGCACGGTACAGTTCGAGGTCTTTTCTGAGTGTCTGGTTAATCATCTGCTCAGACGAATGCTTCATCGTGTCGGTGATGTTATGGACTTGCATCCATGTGGTTGCATGGTTGATGAAATAAATGAATGTAACCGCGGACGTAAAGGCAAGGAAAATGGTAACGATCGGAACCGCTACGAAGAACTCGTGCCTCGTGTTTCCGATAAACAGGAAGACGAGAAGGACGTAGACGAAATTCCCATTGAATATTCCAAGTGCGTGCTGCGTCCTGCGGTCTGAGACAAAGTTGAGGAGCATTCGTGGAGAGAACTGACCACTAAATGTCGTCAAAACGACAAGCAAGGAGTTCAATGTGAAAGCACTCAGTGTCAGAATCCCCCCGATGAGTGTACTGACCAGCATCCGGCTGATTTCAGCATTAATCCTGAAGAATTCAAACGTGTATTGTTCGATTTGAAAAACAAGATCGAGCAACAGCGTGATCACAACAAAAATTATAGACAATAATATATAGAAAAAAGGCATATACCATAAGGTCATCTGCATTTCGTGTTTTCGCTGCCGTTTAGACATTTTCGCATACTTCTGTATAGATACAGGTAGCAATTTTAAAAACATAAGGCTCCTCCTCTCTAGTGAGAATAATAATCGTAATCGTAGTTTCCCCTTCGTCTGAATCGATAAAACGAGAATAGGATATTTTTCTACAAAAATTTTCATAGGACGAAAAGACATTTAGTGATTACGATTAAAGCCAGTAAATTAGATAGGAATTTGGTTTCATACAAATTGGTAGCCTAAAGCTTTGTCAGTTCATTAGCAGTGAGGTATATTGAAAAGATAATCATGGAAATGGGGGATGCAACATGTGGATACATAAAACATTCGCTGAACTTACGAAGAAGGAATTGTATGAGGTTCTGCAGACAAGGGTCGAGATTTTTGTTGTTGAACAGGAATGTCCTTACCCTGAAGTCGACGGCAGAGACGAGGATTGTTTACATATATGGCTGGAGAAAGAAGAGGAGATGGTGGCGTACTGCCGCATCGTCCCGCCAGATGAAGGGGAACAATACCATAGTATTGGCCGTGTGCTTGTTAAAGAAGCGCATCGAGGTTGTGGCTATGCTCGTCAGGTGATGGATCGTGCTATCCAAGTGTTGAAGGAAGATTTTAAGGTCAGACACATCACGCTGCATGGGCAGGAGCACCTCCGCCATTTCTACGGTTCTTTTGGATTCAAGGAAGTTTCAGAGGTCTATCTTGAAGATGGAATCCCTCACGTGGATATGCAGATGGAAGTTTGAATCGTTTCGTTTCCTCCATAACCGGGAATGATAGCTTTGTGATAAGTTTCCGAATCCGAATGGAGGTTTTAGAATGAGTCCAAAAACATTTACTAAACAATACATTAACGGTCAGTGGAAGAGCGGTTCCAGTGAGAAATATGTAGATAATGTCAATCCTTATACACAGCAAACGATTGCTTCCATCCCATCTGCAAATGAAGATGATCTTAACGAAGCATACGAGTCGGCTGTAAATGCTCAGGAGTCATGGATGACGACTCTTCCAGGTAAAAAGCAGGCGCACTTTGATCAGCTGCTGAAAGTGGTTCATGATAGAAAAGATGAAATTATCGATTGGCTTGTGAAAGAAGCGGGCAGCACGCTTGTCAAAGCAGAGGTTGAATTTCAGGCAGCTGTCGGCATCATCCGGGAATCGGCCAGTTTTCCGACACGGATGAGCGGGCAGATTTTACCTTCCAACACACCAGGAAAGGAAAACCGTGTTTACCGTTCTCCGAAAGGTGTCATCGGCGTAATCGGTCCTTGGAACTTCCCTTTTCATCTGGCCATGAGATCCATTGCTCCAGCTTTGGCTACAGGGAATACCGTTGTCGTCAAACCGGCGTCTGATGCACCGGTTACTTCAGGGTTGTTAATTGCTGATTTATTTGATGAAGCTGGTTTCCCTGAGGGTGTTATCAATGTGGTTGTCGGCAGAGGTTCAGAAATCGGGGATGCTTTTGTAAAACATCCGGCAGCGAAACTGATTTCGTTTACAGGATCGACGGAAGTGGGCAGCCATATCGGTGAACTCGCAGGGAAATATATTAAGGAGACAGCTTTAGAGCTTGGCGGTAATAATGCCATGATCGTTCTTGAAGATGCGGATATTGATCAGGCGGTCGAAGCAGCAGCTTTCGGTAAGTTCCTGCACCAGGGACAGATTTGCATGTCGTTGAACAGAATCATCGTGGATGAACATGTACATGATTCATTCATCGAGAAATTCAAAGAAAAAGTAGAGAGCTTAAAAGCTGGCGATCCATCAGAGAAGGATACGGTCATTGGTCCTCTGATCAACAAAGACGCTATTGAGCGAATCCAGGAGGATGTTAAGGAAAGCGTCGGTCGTGGAGCTGAAATTCTCACGGGCGGGGAGACAGATGGCAGTGTCATGCAGCCCACTGTTTTGACAGGAGTAACAAGTGATATGCCGATTGCAAAGAATGAAGTCTTTGGCCCTGTTGCTTCTGTTATTAAAGTTTCTTCAGAACAAGAAGCTATTCAAGCAGCGAACAGTTCTCCTTATGGATTGAGTGGTTCAGTATTTACTCGTGATGTCCATCGTGGTGTGGAAGTGGCCAAACGTGTGGAAACGGGTATGATTCATGTGAACGATCAATCCGTGAATGACGAAGCGCATGTAGCTTTCGGTGGTGAAAAAGAATCCGGACTCGGCCGTTTTGGCGGCGAATGGGCACTGGATAAATTTACGACCGTCAAATGGATCGGCGTGATGAATGGTTATCGTGAGTTTCCCTTTTAAATCAAAGTCGTTGGAATCGAAATAGGAAAAAGCAGAAGCTCAAGAGATCGAGCTTCTGCTTTTTTTCATTTCATATATTAAATATTCCTGTACTTCCCACTTCGGCCCGGATTGTATATATCCATTCAATTTTTCAGCGTATTTCATTGCTTCTTGCTCTTTAGGGAAAACCCTGTCTCTACGGTCAATTGGGTCTTTTAGAACTTCTAATAAACGATCATCTCTTCTGATAAGCGTATACACTCGCGAATCCCTCCTGTACAGTATGCGTATGATATTTGTATAAGATAATTAAAATACATTTTGAACAAGTATTCAATCATTATTTTTAAAAAAATTATCCAACCATCAGACTTATTTCGACAACAGGTGGAGGGGCCATGCAGGGATACTCAGCTTCTTATGATTATGGAAGCGTTTGCTATTGTAGGAAAATAAAAAGACAGTACCTTCGAGTTGAAAAGTACTGTCTTGAATCTTACCTCTGTTTAAACTCTTTAAATCGCTTCACCGCATCCCGCAATGCTTCTTCCGAATTGTTCAGACCTATACGCACATAGCCCTCACCGTACGTACCGAAGCCGATTCCAGGAGCCACGAACAAACCTGTCGTTTCTAACAAATCATCTGCAAAGCCTTGGGATGTATAGCCTTCAGGTACTTGCAGCCATGTAAAGAAAGAACCTTGGCAGGGAGCGACATGATAGCCTGCTTCTTCTACCCCACTGACGAGAAGGTCACGCCTTTTTTCATAGGTTGCAGCAAGTTCTGTGACACATTCTTGGGAACTCAATAAAGCGGTGGCTGATGCTTTCTGCAACCCCCCGAAAATACTGCAGAAATAGTGATCCTGGATGACCTCAAGCGCATGAATGACGCTAGGGTTTCCGACAGCAAAAGCGACACGCCAGCCGGCCATATTGTACGTCTTGGACATGGTATAAACTTCAACCCCAACATTTTTCGCGCCTTCGAATTGCATGAAGCTGAGTGGTTTATTCCCGTCAAATCCAATGGCCCCATAAGCAAAGTCGTGAACGACACACACGTCGTTCTTTTCTGCTTCTTGGATGGTTTCTGCAAAGAAGTCCGCATCAGCCATCGCTCCCGTCGGATTATTCGGGTAGTTTAAGAACATGAGCTTTGCTTTTTCCCAACTCTCTTCATCAATTTCCCCGTAGTCAGGCAAAAAGCCATTTTCTTCACGAAGAGGCATGGACTTCATTTCTGCACCGACCATTTCAATACCGGACCAGTAATCTGGATAACCTGGGTCGGGAACGAGCGCAACATCCCCTGGGTCAAGGAAGCACTGGCTAAGCTCAACCAGTCCTGTTTTGCTGCCAGGCATAATGGCGACTTCAGTTTCAGGGTCGATGTCTACGTCATATTCACGTTTGTAAAATTCAGCCACGGCTTCCTTGAAGAATTCGTACCCGTGGAAGGGAGGGTATTTGTGGAAATCGGGGTTTTCGGCCGCCTCCTGTAGAGACTGCACAATGTGGGAGGGAGTAGGTTGGTCTGGATTACCCTGCCCTAAGTTCAAGGTGTCATATCCACGATTTTTGTATAGATTTAGTTTATCGATCATGGTTGCGAAAAATTGGTCCGGAAGCCGTTGAATGGCCTTTGATGTTTGAAATTCCTTCATGTCCTTCACCTCGAATGATTTTTTTGAAAAGTCGTACAAAAAGATAATATCGTTAGTTTAACATGAGAGAAGTTTGAGTGGGAACCATATAGGCAAAGAATAAGAGAATAGAAGGTACATAAAAGGAGTGATTGGGATGGACTTCGTTATTATCGGAGGAGATGCTGCCGGAATGAGTGCAGCCATGCAAATCGTAAGGAATAGTGAGGGGCATTCAATAACCGTGTTGGAACAAGGGGGGATCACCTCGTATGGACAATGTGGCCTGCCGTATGTATTGAGTGGGGATGTCGGGTCTACAGAAGACCTCATCGCACGTGACCCTGAAACGTTTCGGGAAAAATATGGCATCGACGTCCGAACCCATCACACGGTAACGGAAGTAGATTGTGATCATAAAGTCATTTACGGAAAAGATGACCAGGGCGATGGTTTTGAATTGTCCTATGATCGTCTGCTTGTAGCTTCCGGTGCAGCACCGGTCATGCCTCCGTGGGAGGGACAGGAGCTTGAAGGGATTTATTCGCTGAAGACCATACCTGATATCAAAGAGATTATGGCAGCGACTACGAGCGATAAGGAACATGTGACCATTATCGGCGGTGGATACATAGGTCTTGAAATGGCTGAAAGCTTTGTGTCAATTGGAAAGAAAGTACGGTTGATAGACCGCGGACCTCAACTGGCGAAAATTTTCGATGAGGACATGGGAGAGCTGGTTCATGAAGAAGCCGAACGAAACGGCGTGGAACTAAATCTCGGGGAATCGGTTGAAGGTTTCAAAGGTGATCAGCATGTCCATTCTGTCATCACGGATAAGGGAGAATACAAAGCGGATCTTGTCCTTGTTGCCGTAGGCGTGACGCCGAATACCACCTTTATGAAAAACACGGGTGTATACAAAGGGGTGAATGACGCGATTGCCGTGAATGCTTTTATGGAGACCAGCATCCTGGACATCTATGCTGCTGGAGATTGCGCCACACAGTATCACCGCATCAAGAAGAAGGATGATTATATTCCATTAGGCACGCATGCCAACAAACAAGGGCAAATCGCCGGCCTGAACATGATTGATCATAGAAGATCGTTCCGGGGAATTGTGGGTACGTCGATTTTGAAATTCTTTGATTTAACGCTTGCCCGCACAGGTCTTTCTGAACAGGAGGCAAAGAACGAAAAAATCCCGTTTAAAAAAATTACGATTGAATCCACCCATGCTGCCGGTTACTATTCCAAGCAAGATCCAATGACATTGAAAATCGTTTATCATGAGCAAACCGGTCAGTTGCTCGGGGCTCAAATCATCGGAGGTCTAGGTGCAGATAAACGAATCGATGTCCTTGCCACTGCGCTGTTCCATGAAATGTCCATCGATGAATTAGAAGACTTGGATCTTGCCTATGCGCCTCCTTATAACAGCGTGTGGGATCCTGTACAGCAGGCCGCCCGCAAAGCAGACTGAATCGTGTGGGAAGTTCTTCATGTATGGTAGGATAGGAATGAAGCACCATACAGGAGGATTCATGCTGTGAATACAGATTTATATAAAAAGGCGGAAGCATTCATTTGCCAATACCATCAGGAGCAACAGCTTTGTGGTACAGATGAGAGATTGAAGGAAATCCAGCAGGAAATTGGTGAGACGGGGAGTTATACGCACACCTATGATGAGCTTGAATATGGATCAAAAGTCGCCTGGAGGAACAGTAACCGCTGCATCGGACGCCTTTTTTGGAACAGTTTGAAGGTCTTTGATGCAAGAGATGTCGATACAGAAGAAGGCATGCGTGATGCACTACTCAATCACTTGGAGTATGCGACAAATGGGGGACGCATCCGCTCGACAATTACCATTTTCAAACCCAAGACCTCGGACCATGTCGTGCGTCTTTGGAATCACCAATTGATTCGTTACGCCGGGTATGAAGAAAACGGCAGGGTGACAGGGGACCCGGCTTCTGTTGCGTTTACGAAGGAATGTCAGAAACTCGGATGGAGAGGAGAAGGCACGTCTTTTGATGTGCTGCCTCTCGTCGTCCAAATGGATGGACGGGAGCCCGTATGGTATGAGATGCCGTCTGAAAAAGTGAAAGAAGTACAGCTGCGTCATCCGGATTTTGCATGGTTTGAAGACCTGGGACTACGTTGGTATGCAGTGCCGGTGATATCAGATATGCGCCTTGAAATCGGTGGCATCGATTATACAGCTGCCCCGTTTAATGGCTTTTATATGGAAACAGAGATCGGGGCTCGCAATCTTGCTGATGATTTTCGGTATGATCTTTTGCCTGTTGTAGCGGAAGCCATGGGACTGGATACGAAACGAAATTCATCCTTGTGGAAGGATCGTGCGTTGATTGAGCTCAATCAGGCTGTCCTGTTTTCTTATCAATCCGATGGAGTAACCCTTGTCGACCATCATACAGCAGCTCAACAGTTCCACCAGTTTGAGAAAAAAGAACAATCATGTGGACGTGAGGTCACGGGCGACTGGACATGGCTTATCCCTCCTGTCTCGCCTGCATCTACTCACATCTTCCATTCGGCTTATGAAAACCGAATGGACACACCAAACTATTTCTATCAAACACCGGCCTATGAAAAAAATCCTTCCCCATGATTGGGAAGGATTTTTTCTTTTCTTATTTATGTGAGTTATAGACTGAATGAGCAATATATCAATTCAAGATGATAATTATCCATCCGTTAATCGAATAAGAGCTTATTCATACAGGTCCGGACGCCGGTCTTGGAAAATAGGAATCTGCTCGCGGATCGCTTCGACAGCTGTGAAGTCAACATCTGCATACACGATTTCTTCATCCAAACCACCTTCAGCTAAAATGTTGCCCCACGGGTCTACAACAATAGAATGCCCTCCAAACTCATTGTTTTGATCCGCACCTACACGGTTGCAGGCGATGACGAAGCATTGATTTTCGATGGCTCGGCTAATCAATAGATTGCGCCAATGCTCCACCCTTGGTTTAGGCCATTCCGCAACGACCAACAGCCCTCGTGAACCATTCAGCATGTGAGTTCTCATCCATTCAGGGAAACGGATATCATAACAAATGACACCGGCGACAGGCACATCTCCAAGTTGGAAGTTTCCTTTTTGATTCCCTGATTCTAAAAACTTTTCTTCATTCATCAAACGGAACAAATGGGCTTTTCGGTAATTGAACAACCGGTTACCTTCCGCATCGTAGGCGACGAAAGTGTTATAATACTTCCCGTTTTCTTCCTCAGCTATGGACCCGGCAATCGTGACCTTATATTCCCTGGATAAAGAAATCAGCAACTGATGCGTCGGTCCTTCGAGAGTTTCTGCTATTTCTTCAAAGCGTGAAAGATCATAGCCTGTCGTCCACAATTCAGGTAACAAGATGACCTCACTTCCTAGTGAAGCAGCTTCTTTTATTTTCTCTCGCGCAAGTTGCCGGTTCTCTTCAGGATTACCGAAGACGATGTCCATTTGAATCATTGCTATTTTTGTTGTCATCCTATCACCTCATTTTCTTCTTAGTGTATCAAAAAATTCTGACGTTTCCCTAATGTTTTCGTAAGAGATTTTGCCTGCATTGTGAGAATTGATCTCCTGCCTTGATTCTTTGTATCGAAACAAACCGCCCATGCTACAATAAACATAAACCGCTATTCAATGATATGGCAGGTTTCTTGAAGACTCGGTTTCGAGACTTTTGTTAAGTAGATGGGGCTGCGGGGAATAACTCGCTTTCCGCGGGAGCGCGGTGAGCCTCCTCGGACTGCGTCCTGTGGGGTCTCACCAAGCACTTTTATCCCGCAGGAGTCTCGCCATTCCCCTCCGCCCCTTTACCAAGTAGGATTCTCGAAACCACTACTCGATAAATCAGCTTGTATGGTTATGGGAAGTGGAGGATATTAACTCTACCCAACGGACCTTTCGAAAACATAAATGCTTGATACAAAGCACTTTATGCCTGCTTAGGTGGGAAGAATTGGAACCTTGCTTATAAGTGCAAGGGTTCGTTTTCTCTTACATGAGATGGGGTGGTTGGGAAGCTGCGAGAGTCGTACGGGAATGGGTGGACTGGAAAGACCCTGCAGAGCTTTAGCTCGAGGAGGCTCTCCGTCATCCCCGCAGGAAAGCGAGTAGCTTCCCAGCCCCCCTGACGCTCAAACCAGGCAACGAACCTCGAAACATCTCGAAACTGAGTCTTCAAGAATAGGGAGCATATCTGCTAGAAAGAGTAAAAGGACGTGGGAGTATGTTTGAGTTGTTTCTTCCGATGCTTGAAAGACTCGGAATTATCGTAACGGTCGCTTTCATTATTACCCGTTTCCGGTTTTTCCGAGAGTTGATCGATCAAAAAACGCTGGACCAACGTCAGCGGTACATGGCGATCGCTTTTTTCGGGTTGTTCGGAATCATTGGTACATATACAGGCATCACCTATGACACGAGTTCCCTTGATTATGGGCGCTGGGTATATAATCTTGTCGAATCAGAAGCACTGGCGAACTCAAGAGTGATCGGAATAGTTGCAGCCGGTCTTTTCGGAGGTTATCGGATCGGTATAGGTGCGGGAGTCATTGCTGGACTGCATCGTCTATCTCTTGGAGGGTTCACAGGGGTCGCATGTGGGATATCCGCAGTAGTAGCTGGAATCATTGCAGGTTACTTTCATAAAAAAGAGGAGCCTCTGAAACTGAAGACGGCATTATTTGTTGGTGCTCTTGCAGAAACGGTCCAGATGGGGATCATCCTCCTCATCTCTGATCCATTTCCGCGTGCGTGGGCCCTTGTCCAGGAGATCGGAGTACCCATGATTGTAGCCAATGGTGTCGGCTCCGCCCTGTTTTTATTGATCATCCGAAATGTTCTTCATGAAGAGGAAAAGGTCGGAGCGTTACAGGCACAAAAAGCGCTGAAGTTGGCCGAGTCGACGGTTTCTCATCTGCGCAAAGGGTTAACGATGGATTCTGCAGAAAAGGCTTGCCGGATTATTTATGGAGAAGTTCAAGTGAGCGCGATCTCCATGACTGATAAACAAAGGATTCTTGCTCATGTTGGACAGGCCGATGACCACCATAAGTCGGGGGAGCCGATCCAAACGGACGCCACTCGTGAAGTTATTGAAACAGGGAAGCGTGTAGTAGTCAGACATGAAGAGATTCAATGCCAACAGCCGGATTGTCCTCTTGGGGCTGCGGTCATCGTTCCATTGAAGAAACGTCAAGAAGTGGTTGGTACGCTCAAGTTTTATGTTTCGTCACAAAAAGAAATCTCTAATGTCTTATTGGAATTGATCCAAGGCTTAAGTGCACTCCTGAGCCAGCAGCTGGAGCTTGTGGATGCTGAAAAAGCACAGGAACTTGCACGGGAAGCAGAAGTAAAAGCCTTACAGGCCCAAGTTAATCCACACTTTTTGTTCAATTCGTTAAATGTCATCGTTTCGTTGACCCGCACGGAACCTGACCGGGCAAGAGCTCTTCTTATAGCGCTTTCCAAATTTTTCAGACAAAACCTGGGGGCGACGACCAAAACCTGGACGTCTTTAAAAGAAGAGTTGAAACATGTAAAATCCTATCTTCTCATCGAAGAGACGCGTTTCGTTGATCGCCTGCATGTCCACTATGATATTGATGAAACAGCGTTATCCGCTCGTATCGCTCCTTTAACCTTACAACCCCTGGTCGAAAACAGCATTAAGCATGGAATCAAAGACCAGGAAGGAGGAGCGGAGATTACGATTCGTGTTCGTAAAGATGGCGGTAGCGTAAACATCATCGTGGCAGATAACGGAAAAGGCATAGAACCGATGAGGCTGCGTACTTTGGGAGAACAATCGGTCACGTCTGAAAGCGGGACGGGGTTCGGGTTATATAACGTCAACAAACGTTTAGAATACATGCATGGAGAGAGTGCGAAGCTACAAATTATGAGTGAACAAGGACAGGGGACAACCATAGCCTTTACGGTTCCTCTTCATGAAAAGGAGACATGGTCATGAGTGAGAAAATCACGGTCCTCATCGTTGATGATGAGCGCTTTAGTCGCGAAGAATTGAATTTTTTACTAAAACCTTACGAAAGCATAGAAGTTATAGGAGAAGCGGGATCAGGAGATGAAGCAGTCATGCAGACGTTGAAGCTTCAGCCGGATGTTCTTTTTCTTGATGTGGAAATGCCCACGATGGATGGAATGGCAGTAGCGAAGGCAGTTCAAGAACTCAAGAAAGTTCCGGAAATCGTTTTTGCGACCGCCTACCCGGATTTTGCTGTCGAAGCCTTTCGACAGAAGGCCATCGATTACTTGCTTAAACCTTTTGATGAGGAACAGTTGAGTGAAACTTTGGAAAGGATAGAGAAGAAATTAAAGCCGGTGGAAGAGAAGGTGGGCACCGCTCCTTCCAAGTTGGCCGTTGAGGTGGAAGATACCATTGAATACCTCGATCCCTCAGAAATTATGTACGTCCACCGTGAGGATCGAATTACGAAAATCGTCGGCAAACAAAAAGTCTACGAAACGAAAGATGCGCTTAAAGATGTGGAGAAGAGGCTGCAAGGCTTTTCTTTCTTCCGGATTCATAAAAGTTATCTTGTGAACCTGGATTATGTACATCGATTAACTCCTTGGTTCAATGGAGCCTACCAGTTGGAATTGCAGCATACAGAGGAAAAACTTTCTGTCAGCCGTAACTATGTAAAGGAATTAAGAAAGAAGCTGGAGTTGTAATCTGACGCTGTCTTTCATTCTACATTTACGACATCTTGGGCATTAATCCTGACATGTTAGTCAAAAAACTCACTTTTGGAAGCGTTCTCTTGATATATTCTTTGTAAGCGATTACAGAAACGCGCGAAAAGGAGGATATACAATGATTACTTTTCTAGTGAGTATTGCACTTTTAATTATCGGTTATCTTACGTACGGTAAATATGTTGAAAAAATGTTCGGCGTAAACACAGGACGTGAAACGCCTGCTTATTCTCATGGTGATGGTGTCGATTACCTGCCTATGGGAGAAAAAAGAAATGCTTTAATTCAGCTCTTGAACATCGCGGGTGTAGGTCCCATTTTCGGTCCTATTCTCGGGGCCTTATATGGACCAGTCGCTTTCCTGTGGATTGTGTTTGGTGCCATTTTTGCCGGAGCGGTGCACGATTATTTGACAGGGATGATTTCCATCCGTAACCGTGGCGCCCACCTGCCTGAGCTTGCAGGGAAGTTTTTAGGGAAAGTCATGAAGCACGTAGTCAACGCGTTTGCCATTCTTTTACTTGTCCTTGTAGGAACGGTATTCGTTACAGCACCTGCAGATTTATTACACAACATGACGAGCAGCTGGCTCGCTCTTCCGGTTATTCTGGTTGTGATTTTTGCTTACTATTTGTTAGCGACAATGCTTCCCATTGATAAAATCATCGGACGTTTTTACCCGGTTTTTGGTGCTCTTCTACTCATCAGCGCTATTGGAGTCGGTGTATCACTTGTCGTCACAGGTGCACCCATCCCGGAATTGACCTTAACCAATATGCATCCGGATAACGCACCGATTTTCCCACTGTTGTTCCTGACGATTTCTTGTGGTGCTCTCTCAGGGTTTCATGCCACACAGACCCCGATCATCTCAAGAACGACACAAAAGGAAAAACAAGGGCGTCGCATTTTCTACGGCATGATGATTGCTGAAGGGATTATAGCCATGATCTGGGCAGCGGCAGCCATGAGCTTGTTCAACGGTTCAGCAGGACTGAATGAAATTCTTGCAAGTGGTGGACCAGCAGCCGTTGTAAGTGAAGTTTCCATCGCTATGCTTGGCGCTGTCGGTGGTACTCTGGCCGTGCTTGGTGTCATCGTTCTGCCAATCACATCCGGAGATACAGCATTCCGAAGCGCCCGTATGATTATTGCTGACTATATTAAAGTACCTCAGAAGAAAATCATGAGTCGTGTATGGATTGCCCTCCCATTGTTCGTCATTTCATTTGCTTTGACAAGAATTGATTTCACGTTACTCTGGAGATATTTCTCCTGGGCAAACCAATCAACAGCCGTCATTGCGCTTTGGGTAGGAGCGATGTACTTGTTCCTGTCCCGTAAGAATTACTTTGTTGCGGCCGTGCCTGCGACCTTCATGACAATGGCTACATTCACCTACATCCTGAATGCACCAATCGGATTCGGATTGTCCTTGAATGTTTCCTACGTTGTTGCAGCCATTGGTACCGTTGCGGTGGTCACAGCCTTCATCATTGCCGCCCGTCGTGGACTACAGAAGGATATTCCTCTAGAAGAGGATTTGAAGCAAACCGCTTAATGTTTAAGAGCACCTACTTTTTGAAAGTAGGTGCTCTTTTTTTGTCTGTGGGAGGGGAGAGCGGAATGTTGAGTATTTCTGTTTATCATGTCGGTTTCTAAAATAACGATCTCGAATACCTTAATGTCCTTGCCACGCATTTTATTCATACAGTCCGTCGTTAGGGAATGTTTTTCTTAACGATGAAAGGGTATCCTTTATAGGGAAAGGAGAGATTTTTGTGGAACAAGAAATCCAAGAAAAACAAGGAACGTTTTTCATAGGACAAGAAGAAGACCCAAAGGCTCAGCTTCTATTTGAAGAAAATGAAAATACAATGGTCATTACAAGTACTTTCGTTGCGCCGTCTGAACGTGAACAAGGTTTAGGCGGGGAATTGATCGATTATGCCGTGAACTACGCACGTAAACATAAATTAAAAATTGACCCGGTCTGCTCCTTCGCCCGGGAAGTTATTGATCATACACCTGAATATCAAGTGGTGTTAAAAGAGTAGAGGGGGAGTTTCTGATGGTGAAAATAAGGGAACCTGAAGAAAAGGATTTGATGCATTTTACAAGATACAGCATCGATTTTCTTCATGTGACCAGCTCAGAAAGGCTGAACAATGAAGAAGTGAGAAACCGCAAGTATTGGGCAGCCGATCAATTCCTAGCAAAAAACCCGAAACAGAAACTGTTGGTTGCTGATATGAATGGAAGAATGATCGGGTATGTTCTTGGCATTATCGAGTCCCATGGGGAAGCGGATGTGTATGGATATATCCGGGAAGTATTTGTGGATGAATTTTATAGACGTGAAGGTATTGGCACAGACTTGTGTGACGAACTGGTTGATTGGATGTATCAGCAGGAAGCAAAAACAATCCAGGTAAGTCTCCGCCCCCATCAGAATGGGGTGAGTGAATTCATCCGCAATATCGGTTTTTCTTCAGTCAGCACCCTTTATGAATACCAGCCAGAGAGATAAAGGATGTTTTGGAGAGGAGATAGAGAATGAAAAAGGCTATGCTGATCGTCAATCCTTCTTCAGGAAAAGAAGAGGCTGTCGATCATGTTGAACAAATCGAGCAAATTTTATCGGAAAAAGATTATGACGTGGAAGTTTCTCAAACAGAGAAAGAACTGGATGCCACAAAGTATTGTCAAAACGCCTGCAGAGATGAGTACGATCTCGTCGTTTCCATGGGGGGAGATGGTACGCTCCATGAAACAATCAATGGGATGGTAGACGAAAGCCATCGACCGAGCTTGGGAATCATTCCACTTGGCACAGTCAATGATTTTGCAAGGGCTCTTGATATTCCTCTGAAAGTGGAAGAAGCAATCGATGTCCTTCGTTCTGATCAGACCAAATCTGTGGATATTGGAAAGTTCAATGACCAGTATTTTGTTAATATCGTAGCAGCGGGTGCCCTTGCTGAAGCGACCTATGAAGTGACACCTGAACAAAAAACGAAATTCGGTCCGCTTGCTTATATGATGGAAGGGATGAAAACCTTAACCCAGAACAGCAGCTATCCTATGCGGATCGAATATGACGATAAGGCGTGGGAAGGGGAATCTTTTCTTTTCCTGGCGGCTTTAACGAATTCAGCCGGGGGATTCGAAAAATTATCCCCGGAAGCGAAAGTGAATGATGGGAAAATCCATGGCTATATCGTACCTAAAGTAAATATGATTCGTCTCGCTTCCATTGTTTCTGCTATTCTTCGAGGCGGACTCAAAGACGAGAGGGATGTGGAATACTTCAAAGCGGATCATATCCGTGTCATTTCGGAGGAAAACCTGGTAACGAACGTCGATGGAGAAGAAGGCGATTCTCTGCCTGTGGAGTTGTCTGTCCTTCCATCTCACATATCTGTCGTTGTAAAATAGGTAAAGGCTGTCATGTGTACAGCCTTTTTTCTGTGCCATACTAGGAGTGAATGAGGTGCATCTATGAAGAAACCAGATATGGAAGATTACTTGCATGAAGGCATTTATGGAAGTCGGCAAACAAAACCAGGGGAAAGAAAGCAATACCTTGGTACGTTAAGAGAACGAGTCCTGGTCGCACTGACGAAGGGGCAGGTGATGCGGGAGCAGGGGCAGGAAGAGTTGGTGGATCTCATGAAAAGCTACCAGGATGCCGAACTGCTTTTGAACGGAGATGTAAGCTATCGGTTTTTATCTCCCTACATGGATTTAGCCGAGGAGCATAATATTCACCATTCCATCGTTTCGAATAAGGAAACCCATTCTGAATTCGGGGCTGTGCTCACATTGGATTACGCTGTTGAAAAAGAGCATATCAGGGTTGAAGAAGAAAAGGAAGTCGTAGAGTCATCTGACCAGAACGGGTGGACAAGCTTTTTCAAATCTCTTTTTAAACCATCTAAATAAAAGAAAGGCTGCGGATACTCCGCAGCCTTTTTACACGTCCTTCACATAGAGAGGCCATTTTTATTTGTACTGATTTAAGAATCTTGCCAACCCTACGATAATAATAGCAAAAGAAAAAAGTATCATTGCAATGTAGCCGGCGTAGAACAAGAATTGATCGAAAAAGTTCCCGGAAGTTTCACCGATGCTGTACAGCGCATACCCGGAAAGTAGAGCAGCTAGGAACAGAAACACACGGTTGTTGAAATCCATCTTTATTCCACCTCCTTCGTACTTCAAATATATGATGTACAAACGTGGAATATTTAACTTTTAAAAAATATTTTGCCGGCTTGTCCACACCTAACAAAGATCCTGTCTAATATTCAGCCTTTATTCAACAATT
>NZ_JAFLHE010000021.1:0-34027 GCF_017307035.1 Halobacillus sp. GSS1 | reverse complement strand
CTTTCCGCTAAAACAGCGACTTAATCATTTTATCACGCACAGTTATTTATGTCAATAACTTTTTTGCGATTTATTTTTTCTGAGCCGTTCGCGGCTTGCCACTCTTTTAATGCGACAAGTAATAATTTATCATGTCAGTTGTTTTGTGTCAATAACTTTTTTCATGATTTTGTTTTGCTCGTTGCCGCTCTCTTAATGCGACGCTTATTAATATAGCATGGGGTGATTTCTTCCGTCAATAACTTTTTTACAAAAAGAGCCCCTCTTCCGTTTCCCTTTCAGAAGAGGGGCCCTTTTCATTGATCTATATGTTGCCCGACAGGCTTGTATCTTCTATGAAAGATTTGCGGCCCTTTCGTATCCTGAGGTACAACTTCAATGATATCATGGTCTACAAGATATTCAATCATGGAAGATAAGTCCAGGATGTATTCCTGAATTTCAGGATGCACTTTCAGTTCTCCAAACGACCAGGGTTCTTCCCTTTCATTCATTAACTCCAATAGGTGCTGAGCACTCGCCCTTGACCTTTTACTAATCGAGTGTTCAACAGCCAGAATCATCAACTGTATTCTTTTATCTGTGGGTTCACCACTTTCAATAAGTTCCTGGTAAAGTTTATAGATCTCCGGTTCAATCCGCTTCACCTGATTCCACACGGTCACTTCTGGATGGAAACCTTTTTCAATAATAGATAACCGGGCTAGATAATGAAGAGAATTCACCATGCGGCTATAAGAATCAAGGTACTGCTCGGAATCAAACAAGTCTTTGGATTCACTATAACTACGAATCAACTTAGCAAATTCAATAGCCTTCTTTAAATTGCGGTTTTGTTGAGGGAACTCCCTCAAGTGTTCCTTCAGGTTGGTCAGATACTCATTTCTCTCAAAAATGATGTTGCCATTGATCACCCATTCTACAGCTCGACGATAAGAACTTGTATCAATCCAATGCTGGAGAAGCTTTTCATCCACTATATGCATCGCTGCTGACTTATTTTCAAATTCATAATGTTTCACATACCATAGTTCCTCCGCGTCCCGGACAATAATGAATAGAATGACATCAAAATTATCGGTTACAGGGCTTATTGGTTTCTTCTTTTCTAATATAAGAATGCCCAGCGTGTTACTCTGACTGGCTTTTTCTTGATAAATCGGGCGTAATAGATCTTCCATACTCTTTCCCCCACATTCAATTTCCCTTTCCTTGTGTTTATTCGCTATGTTTAGGCAAATTCCTTTTTTCCTATTATATTTGCCTAAAGAAAATATGCTATACTACGTGGTAGATAGTAAGGAGGGACCCTGAGTGGCGTTAAAATACAGCAGCAAAATCAACAAGATTCGTTCTTTTGCTTTCTGGTTGATTTTCCTTGGCATTGGCGTGATGTACATCGGTTTGTTATTCAAAGATGTGATGTGGGCCATGGCTACATTCATGATCTTAGGCATGGTATTTGTCGGCCTGAGTACAGTCGTATATTTCTGGATCGGTATGCTTTCTACAAAGACCATACAAATCATTTGTCCATCCTGTGAAAAACCGACCAAGATGCTTGGTCGGGTGGATGCGTGTATGCATTGCGATCAACCTTTGACGATGGACAAATCTTTAGAAGGAAAAGATTTTGATGAGAGATACAATAAAAAGCGGTATCAGAAGGAAACTCAAGGCCAGTAAGAAAAGATGGAACCACTGTATTCAATCAAAAAACTCCGCTGCGAACGCAGCGGAGTTTTTTGATATTCAGCTATATTTCAGCTCATCAATAAAAAAACTGAAAGCCTAGCGCTTCCAGTTTTAGTGAGCGTTATTCGATTGGCATTCTGTACATGTTCCATAGACTTCCATGCGATGATGACTTACATTAAATCCAGTCACCTGTTCAGCTAATGATTCCACTTCGTTCAAACTCGGATAGTGAAAGTCAACGATTTTACCGCATGATTCACAAATTGCATGATAGTGATCGCTGGTATTGCAATCAAAGCGGCTTGAAGAATCACCGTAAGTCAGTTCCCGTACGAGTCCGATTTCCCTGAATACACGGAGATTGTTATAAACCGTGGCTACACTCATGTTCGGAAATTTACTTTCCAATGCTTTATAAATTTCATCAGCTGTTGGGTGAGTCATAGAATTCAGCAGGTATTCAAGCACCGCATGACGCTGTGGAGTAATTCGTACACCAGAGCCTTTCAATGTATCAACGGCATCTTGGAGTCGATGGTCTGACACGGTCATGCACCTCGCTTTCATAAACTGATTCTTGATTTATAATATTATTAAATTAGAATCCTTACAATTAGTGTAACCTTTTCTTTAAGTAATTGTCAATATGAAGCACTGCTCAAAAAGTTGCCCCTCATACATCAGGATCCAGGGGGGTCTCCGCGCCTCCAAGTTGACGATTTACATAACGAGCCGCTACAAAGAGAAAATCCGATAGTCGATTTAAATAAGAAACCACCAGCTGATTCTCCAATTCATCCTCTAGCGCCACTGTTATTCTCTCTGCCCTGCGGACCACTGTACGAGCAAGGTGAAGAGCGGCTGAAGCCTGATGTCCAGAAGGCAGGATGAAATTCTTCAATGGCTCAAGGGACTGATCCCATTCATCAATTTGTTTTTCCAACTCCTCAATATGCTCTTTTTTCAGCTTCCACATCACATCTTTCCCTTTAGGTGTAGCCAGTTCTGCGCCGACGTGGAATAAAACCGTCTGGATTTTCTGGAAAGTTTGCAGAAAAGCTTCCTTGTCCGTCCAATCTTCATGATTCAAATGACTAAGAGCAAGACCGATCATGGAGTTCGCTTCATCACATGTGCCATAAGCCTCTACCCGGATATCATTTTTAGCTACACGTTGACCATAAATTAAAGATGTCTTCCCTTTATCCCCCGAACGTGTGTAAATCCTCATCTTAATACCCCCGTTTTGGATCAATAATATTTCGTAATTCTCCTTCTCCACTTATAAAAACAGATAGATTCTTTTCAAAAAGATCAAAACCTCTTGGAACATAGTGAGGCGAGATCCCCGATAAGTGAGGTGTTACCGTTACATTTTCTTCCTGCCAGAATGGATGATCTTCAGGTAAAGGTTCCTCTTCAAAGACATCAAGGACAGCATGTGAAATTTCTTTCTGACGTACTGCATTTAGTAACACTTCCGATGAAATCAAATCCCCTCTTCCCATGTTGAGAAAAATAGCACGCTTAGGCATTTCTTTAAAATGTTTTTCCTCAAGTAGATATTTCGTTTCCGGGGTACTCGGAAGAGCAGCCACAACAAAATCCGCAAGAGGAAGGACGAGTTCCATTTGTTGCACCGGGAAAGTCTGGTCGAAATGCGGTTTCTTTTTCCCTGACTTGGATATTCCAATCGTTTTCATTTGGAAGGCTTTGGCTAAACGGGCAACTTCCTGTTGAATGGCCCCCGTCCCAAGAAGCACCATTGTACGCCCGCTTATTTCATTCATTACGGGGCGTCGGCTCCACTCTGCTTTCTGCTCTTGTTGAATAAGCGTTTTTGCCTTACGGGAGACTTGCAGCAACATAGAAATGGCATACTCTGCCATAGGTTGTGCATGGATGCCTCTTACATTCGTTACAAGAATGTCTCTTTCCGCAATCTCACCAAAAGGCATCCGATCCATTCCTGCAGATAAAACCATAATCCATTTCAGCTTCTTGGCTGATTGTATCTTTTCTCTATCCAAGTCTTCGCCGTATGTAATGAAGACATCCGCTTCCTCGAGGTAATATTTGGCTTCTCCCATCCCGTGACAGAAAATAAAAGCGACCTCAGGAAAACGTGTTTGAAGCCTCAGTTGGATTTCATCTGGAACTCTTTTAATGGCAGAAACGATCTTCATGAATTCATCTCCTCCCCCTTTTCTTCTATATTAGATGATAAAGAAACCATAGTCACTTGGAGACTATGGCTCGGTTGATTTCATGATAGGTTTTCTCTAATATACTCTAGAGCTGATTCTACGTGCCCCTGAACTTTAACTTTACGGTATTCTTCAGCAAGTTTGCCTTCTTTATCGATGATAAAAGTGGAACGTTCAATGCCATAATATTCTTTACCGAAGTTTTTCTTCAGTTTCCAAACACCAAACTGTTCGGCCACTTGGTGATCTTCATCAGCAAGCAGAAGGAATGGCAGGTCATGCTTGTTTATGAATTTTTCATGAGACTCCACCGGATCAGGGCTAACACCTAAAATAACGGCATCCAAGTCTTCGAAACTTTCATGATGATCGCGGAAATCGCAAGCCTCCGTCGTGCAACCAGGAGTCATGTCTTTGGGGTAAAAATAAAGGACTACGTTCTTCCCTTTATAATCAGAAAGGGATACGGATTCGCCGCTGTTCGCTGGTAGTGTGAAGTCTTGTACTTGTTTTCCTTTTTCAACTGTCATAATAAGACCCTCCTAAATGGTTTCTACCACTTAGGTTACCTCAAATATAGACAAACTTCCAACTTCAGCGCTCTTCTTTATGCTTCAACCAAACTTTTGCAACAAGGGCAGCTGGTAACGTGTACCCCACCATCGCCTCGATGATGGCAATCCATTTCCCAATCCCTACAGGGGTCAAATCTCCATAACCAACAGTAAATAAGGTCACCCCACTGAAATACACACTTCTCACCATATCGTTTATCCAATAATCCTGAATAAACGGCCCGTCTGCCTTGTAAACCTCTATCCCCTGGAGGATCAGAGAAGCATAGATAATACCAAAGCCAACCATGACAATCGTGTATAACATCATGATGGACACGAAAAGTTGAACAGAGAATATTTTGTGTTCAAATTCAAGGGATTGAAAAATTTGACGAAGACTCACTCCAACCACTGCAAGGGAGAGAGTTGAGATAATGATCGTAATCATAGGTATGCCCCTTTTAAACGAGTAAACAAGCCCTACTTTTTCATATGAAAACATGGAACCTTTTATGCCATACCTCGTACAGGCCGAACTGGTTGAAGGTCCATTTTTCATACAAAACCGGGCGAACGCACAGCCCGCGAATTGAAGTCTGCATAAGATACAGTAAACAATGGAAAGGGGGAATTGTGAATGGGTTACGGATATGGTGGAGGCTTTGCGCTAATCGTTGTTCTTTTCATCCTTCTAATCATCGTTGGTGCAGCATTCCTATACTAAAAACAGCTCGCACTGAGGCATAAGTGCGCTCAGTGTTACTTTCCTCGTAATCGATCGGACTACTGTTTCAACGCTCTAGAGTGAAGGAACCTTTCAAAGGCTGCTTCCTGGGTTATCGCCCGGGGAGCACCTTTGTGAATCATGATGGACAAGCATGCTACAATAAACTGTGAAAAGGATTGTTTAGGAGGTAAATGATGAAGATCAATCAGTCGGAACACTTATATAAAGAAGCAACAGAACATATCGTAGGGGGCGTCAACTCTCCTTCCCGCGCCTATAAAGGCGTAGGAGGCGGAACTCCTGTATATATGGAAAGAGCGGAAGGGTCCCATTTCTATGATGTCGACGGAAATGAATATATCGATTACTTAGGAGCTTATGGTCCGATTATTACAGGACATGCTCACCCACATATTACAGAGGCCATAACCAAAGCTGCACAGAACGGTGTGTTGTACGGAACACCAACCGTCCTCGAAAACCGCTTTGCTAAAATGCTTAAAGAAGCCATTCCTTCATTGGATAAAGTAAGATTCGTCAATTCAGGGACAGAAGCGGTCATGACAACCATCCGAGTTGCTCGCGCTTATACGGGCAGAAACAAAATCATCAAATTCGCCGGATGTTACCACGGGCATTCTGATTTGGTCCTTGTAGCTGCAGGTTCCGGTCCATCAACTCTAGGTACCCCGGATTCCGCAGGCGTCCCTGCATCCATTGCCCAGGATGTAATTACGGTCCCTTTTAATGATATCGAACCATTCAAAGAAGCCCTTGAAAAATTCGGTGATGAGATCGCTGGGGTCCTTGTCGAACCGATTGTAGGAAACTTCGGAATTGTAGAACCTAAACCAGGTTTCCTTCAGGAAGTGAATGAGCTGACACATAAGGCTGGAGCTTTAGTTATTTATGATGAAGTCATTACTGCATTTCGTTTTACATACGGAAGCGCTCAGCAACTCTTAGATATAGAGCCGGATATGACAGCGATGGGTAAAATCATCGGTGGCGGACTCCCGATTGGTGCTTACGGCGGCCGCGCAGACATTATGGAACAAGTCGCTCCATTAGGTCCAGCCTACCAGGCGGGGACGATGGCAGGAAATCCCGCTTCCATGTCTGCAGGTATCGCTTGTCTAGAGGTCCTTCAGGAAGACGGCGTATATGAAGAAATGGACAGGCTCGGCGCCCGTTTGGAAAAAGGAATTCTAGAACATGCGGAAGAACACGGCGTGGAAATTCAAATCAATCGCTTGAAAGGCGCTTTGACCGTATATTTCACGGATGAAAAAGTCGAAAACTATGAGCAGGCAGAAAATACGGATGGTGACCGATTCGCCCGCTTCTTCAAGCTCATGCTTGCTGAAGGAATCAATCTCGCCCCATCTAAATATGAAGCCTGGTTCCTGACCACTGCTCATACAAATGAAGATATCGACCAAACCCTAACAGCGGTCGAAAAGACATTTAGGATCATGGCTAACGACTAACCATCCCTCTCCCCTGTGCGCAGGGGAGATTTTTTATTGCTTTTTCTTCATCGTTAGTTGATTATATGAAAGGTTCATGCTATTATAAATACATAATTCTGAATATTCCCACGAATTATGATCTTTGTTTCATTTCTTTCCCTTTTCATAGGTTCCAGCTTAGGCTGGTTCCCCTTTGGCTTATGCGGATTACGCATAAGCTTTTTCTTTTGTTCTCCTTCTTAGGAAATGATGTATAATGGGGACATCCGGCTTTCCATTAGGAAAGTCTCTTTTGAATGCTCTTTTGTTCAAAAGAATTTTTTAAGGCTAAAGGATGATGTCTTCCATGAAACTAGGCGCACGAATGATGAAGACAGGATTAGCAGTAGGGATAGCCCTTTATATCGGTCACTTGGTCGGTTTTGTCTCTCCTCTACTCGCTGCCATCGCTGTCGTCTTTTCCATTCAACCTTCCATTTATCGGTCCTATCAATCCATCATCGAGCAAGTACAAGGAAACACCATCGGTGCGTTGATTGCCATTGTTGCCGTTTTCACTCTGGGCAACGATCCATTCATCGTAGGATTTGCGATCATCCTTGTCATAGGATTGACAACGACATTAAAAATGAACGAAAACACGATTGCCCTGGCTGTTGTAGCTGTCATTGCCCTGATGGACTCGACGGACCAAACCTTTTTATACTTTGCAGGTTCCAGGTTCGCCTCCATGCTGCTCGGGATCCTCGCGGCATTTATCGTCAACCTTGTTTTTCTACCCCCACGGTATGAAACAAGGCTGTTTACAAAAATTGACCGAGCAACAAATGATATTCTGCAGTGGCTGAGAGTGACCACAAGAAACTTATCCGATGAACCTGCCCTTAAATATGAAATTACAAGGATTCAGGACGATATGCGTTGGATTGACCATACCTATCTTCTTTATTCAGAGGAAAGGACCTATTTCAAAGGGAGTCACTTTTCTAAAGGAAGAAAAATGGTGCTCTTCCGTCAGTTGATTACAACGACCAAAAAATCCTTCGACGTCTTGAAAGCTTTTTATCGGTTGGAACACAAAATTGAGCAAATTCCAGAACAGTTTCAAGATGCCGTTGTACAAGAGCTTGATAAGTTAATCAATGCACATGAAAAATTAATACTAAGTCTTAAAGGCCGTATTAAAAATACTCATAAACAATCATTAAGACGGATTGAAGAACCCGACATTCCATTGCTTGTTGAACGCCTGATGAGCGTTTACCAAAAAAGCAACAATCCTGATAAACTGGTATTCCTCCCTCTTGCTTCACAATTGATGGAGTACCACTATCAGTTGGAGCGACTCAAAAAATTATTAAAAAGTTACCAGGCACACCACCAGGATGACTTTATCCAAACATCAGAAAAATAAACACCTAAAGGCGAGTATGTCAGAGATACTCGCCTTTTTTTGATCTCTTCTATCATAGAGGCATGCATTCTGTAACACACACTTTTTGAAAACCAAATCATGACAGAACAAAAAAGCTCAAGGTACTGAACCTTGAGCTTTTCGTTACGTTCCCATATATTCTTCTTTAGGATCATCCAGCTCCTGCACTTGGTACAGGTCGTAATAATGGCCTTGTTTCTTCATCAACTCCTGGTGGGAGCCGACTTCTACGATTTCACCATTCTCGATGTGGACAATCCGGTCCGCATGGGTGATGGTAGAAAGGCGATGGGCCACAATAAACGTTGTCCGTTCAGAAGCTAAACGTTCAAGAGCATTTTGAATGAGGTGCTCACTTTCCAAATCAAGAGCAGAGGTCGCTTCATCTAAAACGAGTAACGGGGGGTTTTTCAAGAATACCCTCGCGATTGCCACCCTTTGTTTTTGACCACCCGATAACTTCACACCTCTTTCACCGACCAACGTATCGTAGCCGTTCGGAAGATTCATGATAAACTCATGGGCATTCGCCGCTTTCGCAGCCTCAACCATCTGTTCATCCGTGGCATCCGGATTACCCATCCGTATATTCATCGCGATCGATTCACTAAAGAGGATATTGTCCTGAAGCACCATGCCGATGTTATCTCTGAGGGACCTGGCTTCAAAATCTCTAATATCTGTTCCATCAATAGAGATGGAACCTGAAGTGACATCGTAGAATCGAGGGATCAAACTAATAAGGGTCGACTTTCCTCCCCCACTCATGCCGACAAAAGCGATGGTTTCTCCTTGATTAATGTCCAGGCTGACATTTTTAAGGACGAGCGGATCTTCTTCATCGTATCGAAAGGAGACATCCTCTACTTTGACGTCGCCTCTCACGTGTTCCATTTTCTTGGCCTCCGGTTTATCGACAATGTCATATTTTTCATCCACAAATTCAAAAACACGATCCATGGAGGCGATGGATTGTGTAAGCACTGTCGCTGAATTGACGAGGCGGCGCAGCGGATTATATACACGATCCATATAGCCGACAAACGCAACCATTGTACCTACGGTTAGAGAACCTGTGATGACTTGATAACCTGCAAAAGCAATGACTAACAATGGAGCAAGATCTGTAATCGTATTCGTTACAGAGTAGGTGTAAGCGTTCCAGTTGGTATGGGTGATCGCCTTATCCAGGAAATTCTTATTTTTCACATCAAATTGTTCTTGTTCATGATCTTCCAAAGCGAAACTCCTGGTCACTGGAACCCCCTGCACCCGTTCATGCAAATGACCTTGTACTTCTGCAAGGGCCTGTGAGCGATCACGTGTAAGCTTTCGCAACCTCGCGTAAAAATATTTGACCGCAAAGCCGTAAAAAGGGAACAAAGCAATAGCCACCAACGTAAGCCAAGGATCCATCGTCAACATGATAATGATGGCAATAACAATGGTGAACATATCGAGCCAAATATTCATAAGGCCTGTGATTACGAATGTTTTGGTTTGCTCTACATCATGAATGACGCGGGAGATGATTTCCCCTGTTTTTGTTCTAGAATAAAAGCGTAAACTTAAACGTTGAATATGGTCGAATAGTTTTTCTCTAATATCATATAAAATGTTACTCCCTATCCATTGCGCCAAGTATTGCCTGATGTATTCAATAGGCGGCCGCAGAATGAGGAAAATGAGAAAAGCTCCTCCTAAAATGAGCAGCAATTGATCCAGTCGTTCTGCCTGCGTCATATCTTCCGCATTAATGATATCATCAATGACATATTTAATAATGAGCGGCATTAACAAAGGGATAGAAAATTTAACGATTCCTATAAGGACGGTGAGAATAATTTTCCCTTTGTAAGGCTGCACAAATCGTAGATACCTTTTTATACTGTCCAAAACAACACCTTCTTTCTAAACCTTTCAAACAACAACGAAGCGCACTTTTTATAAGTGCGCAATCGGTCATTATCTATACGTTAAGTACCTTTCATACCACTGATCGATAAATTCTGGGGAAAAAGGTCCTTTTCGCTGACGAATCCACCTGATTAAAATATCGATGTTGTTATAGAGGATGCGATCCAACACATGTGGATAATTCATCCTTTTTTTATGGATTTCATATTCGTCTTCATCGAGTATTTTATAGGTCATATCAGGGAAAATTTTCACGTCCAGATCATAATCAATATATTTAATCGTTTCATCTTCATAGACGAAGGGAGAACTAATGTTGCAGTAGTAATATACTCCATCGTTCCTTAACATACCGATAATGTTGAACCAGTATTTAGAGTGAAAATAACAGATCGCCGGTTCTCTGGTGATCCACCTTCTGCCATCACTTTCAGTTACTTCCGTACGGTCATTGGCTCCGATGATCACGTGCCTTGTCCCTTTCAATATGGTGGTACTATCCCAAACTCGGTGTAACTGCCCATTGTGCTTATAGCTCTGGATTTCTATCCGTTTACCTGCTTCTGGGCCGGGCATACAATCCCCCCTTCCCTTTCTATTCCATATCACCTTCTACCTATTATAACGACAAATGAAGTGGATTGAAAACAATTGGACCAGAGACAGGAGTATCGAACAAAACCATCCCCTTTTATTCCACAATAGCTCTCTATTCTTGAAGACTTAGTTTCGAGACGTTTGCGCAGTGGGTTGGGGCTGCGGGGATGACTCGCTTTCCGCGGAAGCGCCATCCCCCTCAGCCCCTTTGCTATATGAGTGTCTCGATACCACTTCTTGAATAACCAGCTATTCTGTTTGATGAGAGTATAAGGATAATACTCCCAAGCCGAGGTACTTAAACCCTGAAAGCTTGGTACAGAGCGTTTTATGCCTACAACAATCAGGATAGCGGGAGACCTTCAAACTTGGTATAGGGTTTCGTTATCCCCTTCATCGAATGGGGTGGCTGGGAATCTGCAAGACTCTCGTGGGAGAAGGAGATAGGCGAGATCCTGCAGGACGCAGTCCGAGGAAGCTCGGCGCTCCCCCACAGGAAAGCGAGGAGCTTCCCAGCCACCCCTGACTCTCAATCGGGCAACGAACCCCGGAAACATCTCGAAAATGAGTCTTCCACAATCCTGACATATTGCTTATAACATGATTAGAGTATGTAAATAAAAGAAGCCGCCCGCTAAAGGGGCGACTTCTTAATCGGGGGATTGATACAGGCTAAAGGGCAGCCTGGCCAACCGACCAACCGCTCAGGTTATTTTTTCTTAGCCTGAGATTTTTGGTTCTGCTGCTGTACGTGCTGCGCGTCAGTTTGTTGAGCGAATTCAGCGCCGTATTGGGATTTCCCTTGTGCAGCTTGTTGGTTTTGTTGTTTCACGTGGTTAACGTCTGTACCAGCTGCTGTTTTGTTTTGTTTCGGTTGCTTAGCCATGTTTATCACCTCCGCAAAAATTATTGTGTACAGGAGGTGGTCATTTCATTCCAAAAAACAAAATTTTTATATAAAAAACCGCTCCCATGTAAGGAGCGGTTCTTAAAATTAATGAGATAATCTTTTCGTACCGATATAACGCTGACTCCAGTAGTTACTGGACAGTGAACTAATTTCAACACCATTTGTAGAACCAGTATGGATAAAGCTGTTGTTCCCTACATAAATTCCTGCATGGGAAGCACCTGGCTTATAAGTTTCAAAAAAGACAAGATCTCCAACCTGACGATTTGAACCACTTACAGAATCCATTCTGCTGTCTGCGTAGATCGATGCAACTGTACGTGGGATACTTACGCCTTCCTGAGCATATACGTATTGAAGGAATCCACTGCAATCAAACCCTGCAGGAGATGTACCCGCCCATTGATACGGTGTACCAATATGCTTTTTAGCTTCTTGAATCAATCCATCTACAAATCCTGTGTTTGAAGATGACGAATCTGTGGTAGATGTATGACTAGAGCCTGATGAATCTGAAGAAGACCCAGAAGATGTAGGTTCACCACTAACTTTCAACTTTTGACCTACATAGATGATATTCCCAGAAAGACCATTAAGACTCTTTAGATTTGATACTGAAGTTCCATGATTGTTCGCAATCAACCATAAGGAATCTCCACTCTGTACTGTGTACGTACTTGTAGATTGTGAAGAACTGGAACTGCTGCTTGAAGAACTCGTGTTACTGCTGGAGTCTGATGTACTTCCTGATACAGAAAGTTTTTGGCCAGGGTGGATAATGTTACTGGACAAATTGTTAAGACTCTTCAGTTTAGAAATAGACATACCATGACGATTAGCTATTAACCATAAGGAATCCCCAGACTCAACAGTATATGTACCATTAGAGCTCGAAGAAGATGATGATGAACTAGATTGAGATGTAGCTGATGAATCTTTTTCAACAATCAAAGTTTGCCCGATGTAAATTGTATCTGAATTAAGACTGTTCCAAGATTTGATTTCTGAAATAGACCCGTCATATTGATAACTCAACTTCCAAAGTGAATCCCCAGATTTCACTTTATGCAATTCATCAGCAAAAACAGAAGTTCCCCATAAAGATGCCCCGATCAAAGCTCCACTGACAGCCGTTACCAATTTCTTCTTATTCATTATATTTTTACTCTCCCCTATGTAATAAATTGTTTAAATTGTTTGGTCAAATAACCTATGTCCTATTATTCACAAATGCCAACAATTTGTAAATACTCCAAAACTTCTACAAAAACCAACATTTGCCCAAAAACATTGTCATATTAGGCACAAACCTGTTTCGTTACAATTACTTTACAGGTTTGTTACATGAAGATACAGGGGGACTTTTATCATGTATGACCTCAAACTTTTTACACAAATTAAGAGTGAAGGAGGGTCTGTCTATGTATGTAGGACGGGATTTATCCGCTTTATCTATGGAACCCAAACAAAAGTGGCAGGAAAAAGAGCTTGGGTATTTTCACTATGCCCTATCCCAGTCTTCTCCCTATTTGAATTCTGAAGGGATTACCCTTTTACGTGAAATCAATGAGGAAATTAAGCGCCGCGGAGGTTTAGAGCAGCAAGAAGCTACTTGGACCAGCGGCACTCATCCTGTTACCGATTGATATGTGGGTGGGCTTTCTGATGAGATACCGGGAATGGATAGTCTTCCATGTCTTCAGGTGCAATGAATGTTGCACGCTCATGATCAAGTGTTCCTGCTTTCACAGTAACCTTGATGACTTCCATTTCCCATATCAAATGAGAAAATACATGCTTGATGCGATCCACAGATTCCCCAACTTCCACTTTCAAACCATATTCACCATAAAACCAGTGCTCAACCGCTTCAGGACCTACGTCCTCAAGAGGAACCATAGGGTATTGCCACAACGAAGCGAGCAGACCTGTGTTCGGCCTTTGCTCGATAAGCACTTCCCCTTTTTCATTTTGCACGAGAAGCAGGAGGTATGGAGATTTCTTCTGTTTCTTTTTAGAGGCTTTAACCGGAAGCTCTGTTTCTACTCCTTCGTCAAAAGCTCTGCAATGTTCTTGGACAGGACATAGCATGCAGGAAGGGTTTTTAGGTGTACAGACAAGGGCACCATGTTCCATCAATCCCTGATTAAATGAAGAAGGATCCTCTTCAGAAATCAATTGTTTCACAAGCTCTTCAAAAAGCTTCCTCGTCGATTGTTTGCTAATATCATCCTCAACACGAAGAATTCTTGATAAGACCCTCATTACATTGCCATCCACTGCTGGTTCTGGTATATCATAGGCAATACTTAAAATAGCTCCGCGCGTATAAGGCCCGACCCCTTTGAGGCTGCCTAATTCTTCAGCATCTGCTGGAACGATTCCCTCGTATTCAGATACAACCTCTCTTACCGCGTTTTGCAAATTTCGCGCCCGGGAATAGTATCCTAAGCCTTCCCATGCTTTCAAGACCTCCTGTTCATCTGCCTTAGCTAAAGCTTCCGGTGTAGGAAACTTATCCATAAAATGATTAAAATAAGGGATGACCGTATCAACACGTGTTTGTTGGAGCATAATTTCAGATACCCACACACGGTAAGGGTCCTGGTTTTCACGCCATGGGAGAATCCGCTGCTCTTCTTTAAACCAGCGAATTAAATCTTTTCTATAGGTTTCCTTGTCGAAGTTATTTAAAATATGTTTAACTCTTTCAGTTCTTTTCATCTTTCTTCACCCTTCATGATAAACTACTGTTGGAACGTCCGACCTGCCAAAGGAGGTATGGAATTTGGATACAGGCACACATGTCGTCATGGGCGTAGCATTAGGAGGACTGGCTACACTTGATCCTGTCGTCAATGCAGACCCCAATCTTTTCAATGCCGTTCTTATCGGAACAATGATCGGCTCACAGGCGCCCGATTCAGACACGGTACTAAAATTAAGGAATAATGCAGTTTACATTCGGCACCACCGCGGCATCACACATTCCATTCCTGCTGTGATGCTTTGGGGGATCACCATTCCCAGCATCATTTATCTGTTCACTCCTGAGGTGAACTTTCTTCACCTGTGGCTCTGGACTTTTCTTGCTGTCATCCTGCATGTGTTCGTGGATGTATTTAATGCTTATGGTACCCAAGCGTATCGCCCTATTACAAACAGATGGGTCGCTTATGGGTTCATCAATACATTTGACCCATATATTTTCATTTTGCATATTGCTGGCATTGTCGCATGGAATTTAGGTGCGAACCCCGGCACTTTATGGCTGATTATATATTTCGTCATTGCACTCTATTACCTGAAAAGGTATTTTGACAAAAGGGAACTTGTTCGTCTGATTCATGAAAACATCAAGGATGTCAAACAAATTGCGACCTCCCCTACAATGAAGCAGAATGTTTGGAGGATAGCTATCACTACGCCCACTCATTATTACGTTGGCAGGGCGGAAAACGGTCATTTAACCATCCTTGATACATTCACCAATAAACCGATCGATCATGATGATCCGGTCATTCAGAAAGCCCTGACTGATCATAACATCAAAGCCTTTTTATCATTTTCACCTGTATATAGGTACGAGATGAGCTACTATGATGAATATACAGAAGTAAGGTTCATTGATCTTCGATATCGCTCACGAGGACGCTACCCGTTTGTTGCGCTTGCTCAAATTGATGATGAGCATGGAGATGATTTAAAAATTCTCAATTCGTATACAGGGTGGGTGTTTACAGAAGAAAAATTGCAGAATAAAGTAAGCCCGATGTAATTAATCGGAAGCTTGAGGAAAGCATAAAAGAAGGAGTCTCTCAAGAGGAGAGGCTCCTTTTTTTTCCTGTGTTTTTACTGAAGATACCTTTTTTTCTCAAGCATGTTCTTGTATTTTGGATTTGTAGCGACGAACTCATGAAGCTTAGGACCGTAATGATGAATCCATTGCAAAACAATCTGTTCAGTGACCTGCTTCCCCTGGTAATCATGACCAGCTTTGGCTCGTGTCGATTCAAAATCCTCCCATAGAAGTTCCACCCACGTCCTTGCTTCGTCTATAGTTAGTTCTGGATTCTGCTGATATAATTTTTCAGCTAAACGCTGGTATATTTCATTCATATGACCACTCCATATTTGGCAATGTTTACACTGTCATTGTAACACATACAGGCTCAATGTAGGTACATACTAATATTGTCTCTAGATAGAGACATGAGGAGGATGACTGATGCGTAATAAGGCAAAGAATTTCCCTAATGTTAAAATGACGCACGCACCTGATGACCAAAGCGAATATCTCGCGAAGCGTCCAGACGGTACCATCAACAGCAAACCTCAAGAGAGAGCAGCTAGATCGAGACACCGTGACGTCAATGATATAGGGAGGAATTACCATGGGTAAACGTAATTTCAAATCAAAAGCCTCTGGCATCTATTCCCACCGCAGTATCAAACATTTGAGCAGCCGTGTGAATGGAGAAACAGAACAGACGCAAGCAGACCAAATCACTGAAATCCAAGCACGTAAACGCAACTAAAAATACCGGGCACGTTTAACACGTGCCCGGCCTCTTTATTATGCATCCACTTTGTTTCCTAACATGGAAATCGGCAAAGCTTCTTCTTCACTGCTTACCTTTTCACCTTGTTTATCTTGTCTGTAACCCCAAGCAAATACACCATTCATATATTCAATATAAAACGTGTGACCCGGGTCACCATCAACCTCGTATGTCTCGCCTGACTTAAACTCACTTGGATTTAACATATAGGACCTAGCCATAATGATTTTGCGTTCATGAACAGCAAATTCGTTTACCATCCCTAATTGTTCCGCTTTTTGAGCCTTTTCGGTCAGCTCTGCAATTTCAGAACGCAGCTCTTCTTGTGTATATTCACTATATCTTTTTTCCATATAGAAACCTCCTCTATACAAGCTCTCTTTACATTTTAGCAGGGTTTGTCCACAATGAATATAAGGCAGTACAGATAAGGAGAGATTAAGGATGAAGAATGTTTGGATTACAGGAGCTGGAACAGGTTTAGGGCGTGCTTTAGCCCTAACTTACGCTAAGAACAACTATAAGGTATATCTCTCAGGAAGAACAGCTGAGCATTTACAAATCACTCAAAATGAAATTATAAAAGAAGGCGGAAAAGCAGAGGTTCTCATTTGTGATGTGACCGAGCAATCATCGATCAAAGAAGCTATTAAACAGATCGATTCCTTACACGTGCTGATCAACAACGCTGGTCTCGGTCATTTCGGTGAGCTTTCATCTTATACTGAAGAAAAGATCGATCAACTGCTCAACACGAACGTTAAAGGTACCATCTTGACTACCCAGCTTGCGATTCCATTGTTAGAATCCACGGAAGGTCGTGTGTTAAACATTATTTCCACCGCCGGTTTACGCGGGAAGAAGAATGAAAGCATATACTGTGCTAGTAAATTTGCTGTACGGGGCTTTACCGAAAGCCTGCACAAAGAATGGGAAGATGCATCCCTAACAGCAACTGCCGTGTATATGGGCGGAATGAATACCCCCTTTTGGAACGAGACGGATCATGTGTCCAATCCAGATCAGTTAAAAGGTCCGGAACTTGTCGCTGAACAAATTTTCGCAGAAGATGATGGGCGAAACGAAATTTTCATTGATCGTTAACTTTTAAACACAAATAAAAAGAGTACCGTGCCGGCTTTTTCGCACGGTACTCTTTTTCGTGCATATTCGCATCTCCTTTGTGGTGGCTCGCAGCTCCTTTGGCGCGAATCACATACCCTCTATATTATCGTAATAAAAAAAGGCTTGCCATAACGGCAAGCCCTTTTTTCGGCTTGAAGAACTTACTCTCCAAGACCCTCTTCTTTTGCTTTTGCTACTACAGCTTCTACAGCTTCCGCTTCGTCAGAACCTTCCGCTTTGAACGTCACTTCTGCACCGTTCGGAATTCCAAGGGACATTACGCCCATGATGGACTTCATGTTTACGGATTTCCCTTTATACTCGATGTTTACGTCGGATTGGTACTTTCCTGCGACTTGTACAAGTGCTGTTGCTGGACGTGCGTGTACGCCGTCAGCTGCTGTAATTTTCATTGTTTGTTCTGCCATGATAAACTCTCCTCTTTATTTACTGATTTCAATGATATCTGGATCATTGTGATTGACTTGACCTGATGCCTTGATGTTTACAGACTGTCCTTCTTGAAGGTTTGTAAAGACAATCGGCGTTACGACGGATGGAGCGTTTTCTTTCACGTAATCCAGGTCCACTTCCATCAATGCCTGACCCTGCTTCACTTCGTCTCCTTCAGAGATCTTAGCTGTAAATCCTTCCCCTTTCAATCCGACCGTATCGATTCCGATATGAATCAGGATTTCCATGCCATTCTCAGCTTCAAGGCCGATGGCATGCTTTGTAGGGAATACGTTAAGGACTTTACCATTAATCGGTGAAACAATATTACCATCTTCCGGCTCAATTGCAAAGCCATCGCCCATCATTTTACCAGAGAATACTTGATCCGGAACTTCAGTGATCGGCATGATCTTTCCTTTGATAGGACTTACAAATTCCAATTCACCTTCAGTGACCGGAGCTTCTGCTGCTTTTTCTGCGTTCTTCATTTCAGAAGCATCTTCTCTTGATCTTGGTGTCTTACCATCCATGATGTCTTGCATTTGGCCACGCAAGGTATCAGATACAGGCCCGAAAATGGCCTGGATATTGTTCCCGACTTCCATGACACCGGAAGCCCCAAGTTTTTTCAATCGATTTTTGTTCACATCATTTTTATCATTTACAGAAACACGTAGTCGCGTGATACATGCATCCAGGTGGTCGATATTCTTTTGTCCACCCATCGCTTCAAGAATTTCGAACGGCAGGTCGCCGACTTCTCCATCCTCTTCTTCATCTTCTGCTTCGTCTTCACGTCCAGGTGTCGCCAAGTTGAACTTGAGGATCGCCCAGCGGAATCCAAAGTAGTAAACCACAGAGAACACAAGACCAACGATGATGACCCACCACCAGTCGGTACGGTTTGGAAGAACACCGAACAGAATAAAGTCAATCAGACCACCAGAGAATGTCTGTCCAATTTTAACTCCAAGGATCTCCATAATCATAAAGGAGAAACCAGCAAATACAGCATGAATCGCGAACAATAGTGGCGCAACGAATAGGAAAGAGAACTCGATTGGTTCTGTGATACCTGTCAGGAAAGAAGTCAAGGCTGCAGATGCCATGATTCCTCCGACCACTTTTTTACGTTCAGGTTTAGCTGTGTGATAAATCGCAAGGGCAGCAGCTGGAAGACCGAACATCATGAATGGGAATTTACCAACCATGAATGTTCCGGCAGTGAATTCCACACCGTCTCTCAATTGTTCGAAGAAGATCGTCTGGTCACCACGGATTACTTCACCAGCAGCATTGGTGTAAGAACCAAATTCAAACCAGAATGGTGAATAGAAAATGTGGTGCAAACCGAATGGAATTAGGGAACGCTCAATCAATCCGAAGAAGAAAGCGGAAATGGTTTGATTACCTTCCAACATCAAATGAGAAAGAGCATTTAATCCTGATTGTGCAAATGGCCATACCCACAGCATGATGATCCCTAAGAAAAGGGATGTAAAAGCAGTGATGATTGGCACGAAACGCTTCCCGGCAAAGAAACCGAGAAATTGCGGCAATTCGATATTGAAGAACCGATTATAGAGTGAAGCAGCCAAAATACCGACTATAATACCACCAAACACTCCTGTTTGAAGCGTAGGTATACCAAGGACTTCGGCATAGGCAGGATCCGAGGTCATATCGGCGTCGACATTTCCAAGTACCCCCATAACCACATTCATGATCAAATAACCAATAATGGCAGCAAGACCTGCTACCCCGTCTCCTTTTGCTAGACCGATGGCAACACCGACAGCGAAGAGCAACGGTAAATTCGCAAAGACAATTCCCCCAGCTTCAGCCATTACTTGTAGCAATGTTTGAACCCAAGGTGTTCCGAAGAATGGCACTTTATCAACAAAGTTGTCTTGAGCAAAGCTTGTACCAAAAGCTAGAAGAATACCAGCCGCAGGCAAGAGTGCGACAGGAGTCATCAGGGCTTTACCGACTTTTTGCAGTGTGCCGAAAGCATTCTTGAACATTCTATTTCCTCCTTTTTATTTTGTGACGCAAGCCTCTGGCCCCATAAAATCCATTTGTCAGAAAAATAAAACGTTTTCAACAAAACAGGAACGATAAGCGTCCATTCATGGACGCCGATTATGGATAATAGCTCGTCCCGCTAATCACAGCAGGACAATAAAAAAGCATGAGCACAAGAGGTGAATGGGTTCCATAAGGATAGTCCTATCCCTATGATAACCACTTCACCTTCATGTACTCATGCCTGATCGTGTCAGTAACACGTACGTTTTAGGTTTTATGGGTTAAACGCTGTAAATGGATCGTCAAATAAATGGCTTCTGACTCATCTACAGGTTTATTCAGTTGCTTCTGCATCACTTTTATCAGTTTCCATGCTAAATTATAGCACACAGGATACTCTTCTTTCAACATGTTAGCTAAACGAATTTCATCCCCTACGTTTTCATCCTGGTAAACACGGTCGATGGCCCTGTGTAAATGCTGAACGAGCCTATGGTAGTCCACGCTCTTTTTATCAATTTGAACGTCCATCGTATCCTCAACAAGCTTAACAAGATGTGTGATGAGCTGGTTATGACGGTTTAGTTCCCTTAATGTCTTGTCTGTTACCGCACTATGAATATGGAGAGCGATGAACCCTACCTCCCCTTCTGGAAATTGAATACCCATTTTATCGTAAATCATCGTCACGACTTCCATCGCAATCTGATATTCCTTCGGATAAAGGGATTCAATTTCAAGTAAGAATGGATTGGAGAACTGCAGGTTCTTTTTTGCCCGGTTGATGGCGAATGCCAGGTGATCTGTCAGAGCGACGTGAATATGCTGGTTAAGCTCCTGCCCCATGCGCGACTCGACGTGATGGAGGATATCACTCATGAAGTCAATCAAGTTCTCGTCGATATACGGCAATAAACTCACATATTGTTCTTTTTCCTGTTCATTACTCAGCAAAAATGTCTTGTCGGCTTTTTCGGAAGAAATTTCGTCTCCTTTTTTTCCGGTTAAAACCGATTCCTTTCCCAATTAATACCACTTCTTCATAAGTTGGGTGGGAAGCAATGACTACATTATTATTGAGCACTTTTTTTATCTTTATCTGCTTTTCCATAATGGTCCCCCACTTAAATAACACTAAAAGCGTTTTCAATCATCTCATAACTTCTATCCTATATTTGATTTGTTTTTTTTACAAGTGGAAGGCTAAGGAATAAGCTTTCCTCTTTGTGTGAAAGCGATTACGTCGTGTACAATCATTTAGGTGCAGGGAAACGCCCCGCACGGAGAGGAGATGAAACAATGATTAAACTATTTGTCACAGACCTTGACGGTACACTTCTTGGTGCCGATCATTATATTAAAAATGAAGACATTGATGCACTAAACCGCATGATTGAAGATGGCCATCCACTTGCTGTCGCCTCCGGCCGTATGGACCATGAGATTATTGAGGTTCTAAAACGCGTAGGTGTGGATGGGCATCGCGTCAGTCAAAATGGAGCCTTTGTATTTGACAATGAAGGTACTCAGATCCATGCCAAAACGTTTGATTCGGAACTGGCTCAACGAATCGTTCAGGCCGTCGAAAAAGAACCGATGATTAAAACAGTTTCTACAGCTGATGAAACATTCACGAAGGAGTCAAACAGATTCGTTGATATGATTTCTGAACAAATGTTTCATGATATCATCATTCAACCGGATTTGAACGAAAAGGTCGGCCAAACAATCACCCCTTCAAAAATTGCATTGCACGGGAAAGAAGCTGATGTAATGAAAGCTGCCGAAAGAATTGAAGAGTTGTTCGGGAAGGAAATTGACAGTTTCGTATCGCATGAAACATGTGTCGATATGATGCCTAAATCAATCAATAAACAAACCGGTCTTAGGCAGTTAATTGAAGGCCTTGGCATTCAACCTGATGAAATCGCATGTGTCGGAGATTCCTTCAATGACTTGAGCATGTTTGAAATGACTCCTTACAGCTATGCCATGTCAACGGCTCACGACCAGGTGAAGGAAAAAGCAAGTACGGTTGTCGATCATGTGCATGAGGCGATCGAAGACTTGGATAAAAAAGGACTTTTGAGCAAAAAAGAACAAGCGGCTGACATTTAAGTCAGACGGCTTGTTCTTTTTTATTCCTTCACATACTCTTCGATAAAACGATCAATAAGATCAAATGTAAAACCTTTCCTGTATAGTCCTGATTTTACTTTCTGCTTCAACTCATACCCTTCCACCTTGGATTGAAATTTACGAAGCAGCTTTTCCCCCTGATAAACGACAGCTTCCCACTCCGTATCTTCATCCTCATCTTCCGGCAAGTTCGCAACCACTTCTTGTACGACGTCTCCCTGAAATCCTTTTTGCATTAGTGTCTGTTGTACATTTTGAATTTGCTGACGGTAAGATTTCCTTCCATCGTTCTTCAATTTTTTTTCAGCGAATTTCATTGCTTTTTCGTATTGCTTATCAAAAGAATAAAATGTGATGGCTTCCTCCGCTCTCCCTGCAGAAACCCCTTTATCCAACAATTCTTTTTTCAAAAGGAGCGGCCCTTTGCTGGAAGTCATGATCCTTGTTCTCACAAGGGAATTTGCGAACTCCTGATCATCCAATAATCGTTCTTTGTTCAACCGCGAAATGATTTCTTCAATATGTTCCGGCTCCGTCTCTTTGTCTTTCAAATAGTCACGAATCTCTTTTTCCGAGCGCATGCGATAGCTTAAATAATTAATCGCAAGGGTATAAGATTTATGAAGCGTATCGGTTTGAATCAGTGCGTTAATCAAGGCATCATCAAGTTCCATGTTTTTCTGGAGGCGATATTTCACAAGAACGTCTTCATCCACACTGAATCCGTACTCTTCTCCATTTCCTTTATCAAGAAAGATATTGTATCGACTCTTATGTTTTTTCTGCGTCGTAATTTTAGTAAGTTTAGCCATCCGCTTCACCTCTTTGACCATATTTTATCATGGAATGCGGTTTGCGTATCGTCAAACCGAAACAAATGGAGCAAACTATTGACAACCTCACACTGACAGGAGGAATAAACATGAAAATCGCCATTACAGGAGGTACTGGTTTTGTCGGTACCCAGTTAAAAGAAAAGCTCGTACAGGAAGGGCATGACGTGTACATATTGACACGGAGTCCGGAAAAGTACCAGAACACAGATCATGTGATTTATGTAGGGTGGTTGAAAGAGGAGTTCCATCCAGAAAACGAACTTCCTATTCTTGATGCCATTGTGAACTTGGCCGGAGAATCATTGAACAGTGGCCGCTGGACAGAGGAAAGGAAACAATCCATATTGGAAAGTCGGATCAAAGCGACCGAAGGCGTATTGGATCTGATCGATGCCCTTCCAGAAAAGCCGGAGGTGCTCGTAAACGCGTCCGCTGTTGGATATTACGGTCAATCAAAAACCAAGACATTCACAGAGGAAACCACTGTTCCCGGAAATGATTTTCTAGCCAATGTTGTGGAAGAATGGGAGGCACGCGCTTCACAGGCAGTCGAGAAAGGAGTTCGCACGGTCTACGTCCGCTTTGGCATTATTTTAGGAGAAGAAGGCGCACTCCCGAAAATGATCCTCCCCTATAAAATGATGATCGGAGGAAATTTAGGTTCAGGGGAACAATGGATGTCCTGGATCCATATCGATGATGTTGTCGGCCTTGTTCATTTCGCAATAGAAAATAAAAACATTCATGGCCCCTTAAACGGAACTGCCCCCAATCCGAAAAGAAACAAAGATTTTGGACAGACACTTGGAGAAGTATTGAACCGCCCCCATTGGATTCCAGCTCCTGCCTTTGCTTTGAAAGTGGCACTAGGAGATATGAGTACCCTTCTTTTAGATGGGCAATGTGTGATTCCTAAGAAAACGATGGCTTCTGGGTACACATTCCATCATCCAGAGTTACAACCTGCCCTGTCGTCCATTTTAAATAAATAGGATATGTTATCTGGGGGTTGATCTTTGAAAGGCATGTTGGTAGGTGGATTTCCCGGTGTTAGTGATGAGAAAAGTGGGAAATATTTTACTGATGCCCGTATCCACCGGGCGGGAAATATCCCCTTTATTAGAAAGCGAGATCAGCTGTCTGCTGAATGGTTACGGGTGAACATTTTACAGCGGATGTAAACACGCGTGAGGGCGCAAAAAGCCCCTCTGACCAAGGGAACTAAATCTAAGGAGGAACTTTAATGACATATACTGTGATAACGGGTGCGAGTTCTGGAATCGGTTATGAGACCGCATTGGCGTTTGCTAAACGAGGTAAAAATCTTATTCTTACAGCCAGACGAGAGAACAATCTTGAAGAGTTAAAATCGAAAGTCAATGAGTTGAATGCAGAAATCGACGTGATCATCATGACGGCAGACTTAGCTGAAAACGATCAAGTGTATGATTTTTATGAGCGAACAAAGGAATATGAAGTGGAAACTTGGATCAACAATGCCGGTTTCGGAAACTTCGACTCCATATCAGATCAAGAACTCCCTAAAATTGAAAAAATGCTTCGTTTGAATAATGAAGCCTTAACGATCCTATCCTCCTTGTATGTCAGAGATTACGCTGAACAGGAAGGAACACAATTGATTAATGTTTCTTCAGGCGGAGGATACACGATTGTCGGTGGCGCCGTGACCTATTGCGCTACGAAATTCTTTGTCAGTGCTTTCACCGAAGGACTTGCTCAGGAGCTCCAGGCTAAAGGAAGCCCTATGCAGGCGAAAGTCCTGGCACCAGCGGCTACAGAAACGGAGTTTGCGGAAAGGTCTATGGATACAGAACAATTCAGTTATGAAGATAACGTTCCACAATTCCACACCGCCCAGGAAATGGCTCAGTTCATGCTTGATCTTTATGAAAGTGACAAGGTGTTAGGAATTGTTGATGGAGAAACCTATGAATTTCATTTAAGAGACCCACTTTATCCTTACGTGAATAGAAGCAGAAATTAAGAAAGATTCTAATTGAAAACACGGATGAAAAAGGCCAGTTGAATCAGGTGTCGCGCTGTGAAAACTTGATGCTTAAACTTCCAGAAGCTGTATTGTGCGTGGGATCGGCATTCCCCGCCTACTCCCGTGTAACCCAGCATTTCGAAAATCACCCTCCTCTCAACCTGCTGGATAGTAAAATCTGTGGAATGAGATGTCAGTAACAAAATTTAACCGAGCCAATAAATAAAAAAGTGAGCAAAGCCTGGCTTTGCTCACTTTTTGTTATCCAAAAGGCTTTTTTAAAGTATAATAATGGTATATTGAAGGGAAAGGCTGTATGTCTATGAACACTGTTATAAAAAATGTGAACATCCACCCCATCACATCTCCTTCTATAAAAAATGGATGTGTGCATGTGGTCGACGGAAAAATACACGATTACGGCGAAAACATCGAAATACCAGAACAAGCAGAATTTATTGATGGTAAAGGTCTTGATTTATACCCAGGTTTCGTTGATGTCCACACTCACCTCGGTCTTTATGATGAGGGGACAGGGTGGGCTGGCAGTGATGCAAACGAAACGATTGAGGCGGTAACCCCACACCTCAGAGCCATTGACGGAGCTCACCCTCTTGATCCAGCGTTTTTTAACGCCAGGAAAGCCGGAGTTACCACGGCACATATCATGCCTGGCAGTGCAAATATGATCGGTGGTACAACCTCTGTGATTAAGACCGTGGGCCATACGATCAATGATATGATTCTAAGAGAGACGGCGGGCCTTAAACTCGCTTTAGGGGAAAACCCTAAAAGGATCCACTCCCAGTCTAAAAATGCTTCCATAACCAGACTTGGCATCATGGGGACACTAAGGGAGACCTTCTATGCAGCTATGAAAGACCTAGAACCCGGCCTTCGTGTAAAACCGATTCTTCAAGCATTGAACAAAGAGATCCCAGTAAGAATACACGCTCATAGAGCGGACGACATCATAACTGCCTTACGCCTGGCCGATGAGTTCGATCTTGATTTAAGAATTGAGCACTGCACAGAAGGACATTTAATTGCGGATCATCTTGCAGGGAGAGAATTACAAGTGTCTGTCGGACCAACCTTCACAAGAGCATCCAAAATTGAACTCAGAAATAAAACGTGGCAGACATACAAAATCCTTCATGATCACGGAATCCGCGTTTCCATTACGACGGACCACCCTTATACTCCGATACAATACTTGAACATATGTGGAGCACTCGCAGCAAGAGAAGGGCTTGAGATCGAGGACGCTCTCAGGGGAATCACGATTACCCCTGCTAAAAACCTTGGGGTTGATGACAGGGTCGGTTCAATTGAGAAAGGGAAAGATGCTGACCTGGTTTTATGGAGCGGCCATCCATTTGAGTATCTCTCCAAACCTATTTGGACGATGATTGACGGAAAAATGGTATATTTCCAAGAATAGTGAAGCACTCTAACACCGGAAGGATTTTCCGGTGTTTTTCTATGTTCTCAAAAAACATATTGAGCATAGCAAAAGGTTTGAAAGTTGTACAAAGGGTGTATATGCTTAATATACAAAACTTGTACAAGAGTTTTACAACGCGTTGTAAAAACCCCATTTTTAGAAATTGCCGTTTCAGTGACCGGCAATGGATATAAAAAAATTAAGGAGTGGGAACATGAAAAAATTATTTTCTTCATTAGCTGCTGTTGTTTTGATTTTGGGAATCTTCGCACCTTCTGTATTGGCTGACAGCCACGATCAGAACGCCATGGTCCGCGTTCTACACGCATCACCTGACGCCCCTGCCGTTGACGTGTATTTGAATGATGAAGCTGTTGTTGAAGGTGCTGAATTTAAAGCAGCTACCGATTACTTGGAAGTGCCAGCCGGTGAACATACAGTAGAGATTTATGCAGCTGGAACAAAAGGTGAACAAGAACCTGTCATTTCAACTACAGTAAACGTAGAAGCAGGTATGGCTTATACAGCTGCAGCGATTGATAACTTAGAAAACATCCAATTGAAGGCCATCCAAGATTCTACGGAAGCAACCGAAGGTAAAGCCAAAGTTCGTGTCGGCCACTTCATTCCTGGTGCCCCTGCTGTTGATGTAGGTCCAATTGGTGGGGATGCTTTATTCTCAGGTGCTGAATTCCCAATGGTCACTGATTATATGGAAGTTGATCCAGGTTCCTACGACCTTGAAGTACGCACAACAGATGGAACGCAGTTGATTGACCTTTCAGGTACAAACCTTGAAGCAGGAAAAGTTTACAGTGCATTTGCTGTTGGAACAGCAGATAATCCAGAAGTTTTGCTTCTCCAAGACTCTGCTGCTATGCCAACTATGATGCCTGCCACTGGTTTTGGCGGAGCCGCTGATTCCACATCACACGCTTGGATGTATGCTGCTCTTCTAGGTGTACTAGCCATGGGTGCTGGCTTTATGCTGACACGTAAGCGCTCAGAAGCATAAATGGTAAGAAAACTTTTCCCTTTAGCCCTGGGTCTCCTCGTATTTCTCATCAGTTTTCAATGGCTGAATGAAGAACCTGCAGAGGAACCCAGGGTTCTTTCTACATCCGAAACCACACGCACCCAAGGTGTAGAAATTAAAAAGGAGTCTCCAGTCAGTGATCAATTAGAGAAGGCACCAATCAAAAAAAATTACACGCCTGCTGTACAGGCTTCATCTGAACAATACGGCATCACGCCTGACCGAATTGAAATTCCGTCAATAGATGTGGACGCCTCCGTTAAGGCTCTCGGGTATACACCAGATGGAGGAATGGCGGTACCGAAAAGCTTAACTGATGTCGGATGGTTTGAACCAGGGACAATGCCTGGAAACCAAGGAAATGCAGTCATTGCAGGCCATGTAGATGGCAATAGCGGGCCAGCAGTTTTTTATGACCTTAAAGATTTGAAACCGGGAGATGAAATTCATGTTTATGATGAAAACATAAAACTTACGTTTGAAGTAAGCAGAATTGAATCTTATCCTTACCAAGATGCGCCGATCAGGGAAATCTTCGGCCCCGCAAATTCGCACGGTTTGAATCTCATCACTTGTACAGGACCGTATGACAAAGAAGCCTCCACTTATTCAGAGCGACTAGCTGTATTTTCCGTTTTGACAGATCAACAAAAACTATAAGAATTTGTAAAAAAATCCACGTCCATTTTACAAAGTTTTTATTCACTTTTTTCTTCGAGTGGATTATTATAAGTTTAGATGATATTTTATAAGCTTTTGGTGTAGGGAAGGCAAATGGTGCGCCACCAGTCATAGCACTGGTTCTAGTGGGTTCGATTCCCACCCCGAATTTTTGTGAGCAATTGATAAAAATTCGAGGGTGGTCCGAACCGGCCAGTGAACGCCTATTTCCTATGCGTTTGGACCACCCTCCTCATTCAAGGAGGGATTTTTTATGCTAAAAAAGCGTGATTTACATGACGCCCCGGTTTTATTTGAGTTGATGAGCCACCCTGAAGTGTTTCCATACGTCCGTCACAAAGCATCTTCCAGTGACGAGTTCTACTTTTTGACCAAACAAACCATAGAAGCTGAAGATCGGGGGGAATTGGTTTCACGTACCATCCTTGATGAGTGGGGGCAACCTATTGGCACCATCAACCTTTTCGATATACAGGAAAATAAAGGCTTTTTAGCTACCTGGATCGGGCAGCCTTTTTTTGGGAAAGGATACAATAAACTGGCGAAAGAAGCGTTTTTTGAGGAATTATTTTTCCAATTGGATATTGAAGCCATTTTTATGAAAATCAGACGTACGAACGTCCGATCAATGAAAGCAGCTTTAAAAATTCCTTATGTATCCATGGGAAACGAAACTTACCCTGAAGTGCTTTCTTGGATTAACCGTACAGATGATGTGTATGATTTGTATGTCATTACAAAAGATCAATATTTATTCCATTATTACGGAGAACAAAATGAAGAAGAAATGTTGGAAGCATAAGCATCGCTTATGCTTCTTTTCTATGTTATTAATATTATCCACAAGGTTGTGCACAGTGTGAGTAAATAGATAAAACCACTGGTGTAAAAATATTTAAGCAAGCCACCTCTTGTGGGTAAATCCCTCTTGCACACCTGTGGATTATGTGGATTTCACCTGGAAATCGCTCTAATACAAGATTCCATTTGTGGATCATGTATAGGAAGGTAAAGGAGGTACTTTTTTCTCTAATTCTTCCTTAAGCAGCCCTTTTAAAGGCACTGAAATCTCAGGAGTTCCATGGACACCAGCAGCGACCTCAAATTTATTAAATACCAGCACAAGGCGCTCATCCTTCACATAAAAAGCCGTATTATCTCTCACTCCAGCAAATGGCTCTTGCAAGTACATATCGGGATCAGCTTCCAACGCTTTCTTCACTTCCTTATTTAACCGGTCGATATAGACAAGGTCTTTCAATTTTTTTATTGATCCCCCTCGATCATCTTGAAAATTGATGGAAGTGACCGTGGAATTATAGCGATTCCCTCTGGAGATGTGAGAGGTCATCACGACAGAGTAAAAGGTCTTCTCTTTATACACCGTTGTTTCTTCATAATAAAGATAAGGGACACCCATCATTTCCCCCGCTCCTCTTTTTACGTCTCTTAACGTATCTTCGAGTTTTTGAACAATTTGAAAATTAACGGTATCCTGGAGACCTTTACTTTCTAGATGCTCAAACCTTGGATAATCGACATGAACTTCCCAATCTTCCGTAATTTTATCTTTATGGACGATTTTATATTCGCTTTCAGCTGTCACCGACTGCCCTGTAATGAAAAGTGTTGCAATGATGAGAAAAACGATTAAAAAGCCCTTCAAAGAGCATCCCTCCTGTACTTTTTAGTTTGACCTAAATCGCAAAAACTAAAGGGATGTTTTCAATATTCTTCTTTTTAAACTCAAAAAAGAGACGGGTGAAATTCCCGTCTCTTTCCTCCCTTAATCAAGAAAGCTTGTGTCCACTAAACCAGTCAAGTCCGGCTTTTCTTTTAAAAACTCAAGGTCATAGGAAGAATCAGCGAACTCCTGGAGGTGTTCTTCATTCACATCATAAGTGAAGTCGATACGCTCCCAGGCGCGGTCGATGACCTCTTTGGATAGTTCTTGATCCGTAATGTCTTTGATTTTATCAATAGCGATCTGTTTTGCTTCTTCCGGATTTTCATTTATAAAGTCTGTTGCTTTTTTGTGAGCTTCTACAATGCTTTCCACCATATCAGGGTTCTCATCCACCAGTTCTTGAGAAGTAACGAACACGGCTGCTGGCAAGGTTTCCCCAAAAGCAACCTCTGGTGTATCAACTAGGACCTTACCGCTTCCTTGTTCTTCTATAGAAGAAGCCCATGGTTCAGGTACAGTCGCCACATCAACATTTTTTGTTTCAAACAAGCTTGCATAAGTCGCTGGCTTCCCTGTCACGTGCTTCATTTCTCCATCAATGCGGTCGGAGGTCAAACCGTATTCCTCTTTCATCATCGTTTCAAATTGTACATCGTGTGTACACCCTACTCTTGGAGAAACAAATGTTTTACCTGCTAAGTCTTCAGGAGATTCAATACCCGCTCCTTCTCTGGCCATAATTACTGTCCCGCCTGTAGATCCTGCTGCAACCACGTTTATTTCTGCTCCACTTGTAAAGTGATTCATTGCTGGTCCGGGACCGACTAATCCTCCCTGGATTTCCCCCGTTTCTATAGCTGTCATGAACGACGAGCCATCAGGGAAGTATTGATACTTCACTTTTGTTCCGTCCGGCAAAGTTTCAGAATACAAATCCTTCGTTTCCGCCACCATACCTGCTACATGGTTGATGTTCGGGAAATAACCAATGGTAATTTCTTCTGTACTGTCATCATTATCAGCATTCGCCCCCGCATCACTACCGCAGGCCGCGAGCACCAAACTCATTACAGCAAGAAAAACAATCGATAACCACTTTTTCATCTTCTCCTCATCTCCTATCTATGATTTCAATAAACCCCAGCGTTTCCTTACATTTCTTTCCAGCTTAGAAAAGACAACTTGATCGACTACTGCACCGATGACCCCAATGATAATAATAATGGCAACCACTTGATCCATACGCGCGTAGTCCTGAGCGTATCGTAAAGAGTAACCCAATCCAGGACCATTGCTTAACAACTCTCCAGCCATCAGAGCTCTCCAACTGAAAGCCCAGGCTAGTCTGAGACCTGTCATAAAATACGGAATACTTGATGGAACTTCTACTCTGAAAAACAAGGGAATCCCATTGGTTCCCATCGTTCGTGCTGCACGTACCAATTGCGGGGGGACGCTATAAATTGCCGTACGTACGTTAAGTGCCATGACGAATGTACCACCGAGGACCACGACGAATACCACGGCAAATTCAGAAAACCCGAATAGCATGATGGCAAGGGGCACCCAAACAATGCTCGGAATACTCTGCAAAGCAATGAGGTACATGCCTGCTGTTTCATCTGCCTGCTTCGATTTCCCAAGCAGGACGCCAATGACCGTTCCAAACAGGATGGCAAGTGACAAACCCATAAATAAGTGACGAAAACTTGCACCCAATGCCTTTATGAAGTCCCCATCGGCAAATCCTTCATAGAGGGCACCACCTACTTGGATTGGTGATGGAAAAACAATATCTTCAAATACACCTATGGAGTAAACCAACTGCCACAGTCCTAAAACGACAACTAAAAATCCAATTCTTTTAATAGCTAGCTTCATGATGAAGTTCTTCCCTCAATACTTTGTTAATTTCACCTTCCAGTAGATCCATGACCTTTCGCTCAAGCTCGATGACTCTTTCATCATCCCGTTTCCTAGGGCGTGGAAGGTCGATGGAAAAATCAGCGATAATCCGCCCCGGCCGCGTCCCCATCACAACGACTCGATCAGATAATTTAATCGCTTCCTGAATGCTGTGGGTCACGAACAGGATTGTTTTTTGGGTTTCCTGCCAAATCTTCATCAATTCTTCATGAAGAATGTGTCTCGTCTGTTCATCCAAGGCACCAAAAGGTTCATCCATGAGTAGCACTTTAGGATCCATGGCAAGTGCTCTTGCAATCGCTACCCGCTGCTGCATCCCTCCAGAAAGTTCATGGATGTAATTTTCTTTGAACCTGCTGAGGTGGACCATCTGCAAAAAGCGATCCGCCCGTTCCTCTATCTCGTTTTTTGACCCATGCCCTTTCAAAGGAAAAAGAACATTTTCTTTTACATTCAGCCATGGAAAAAGCGACGGTTGCTGAAAGACCATCCCCCGGTCAGGCCCCGCCTTTTTGATTTCTTCCCCCTCCAACTTTATGGTTCCTGATGTTACATCCTCCAAGCCTGCAACCATTGAAAGAAGTGTTGATTTTCCACAACCGGAAGGCCCAAGGAGTGAAACGAATTGGTTTTCTTCAACATTCAAATCGATTTCAGAAAAGACCTCAAAACCACCAGATTCTTTATCATTGAAGGTCTTTCCAACTTCCTCCATCTTTAAAAACAATATGCCACACCCTTATCATTATAATTCCTATCGAAATAGTATGTTTTATGATTATGTTATTAGATTATACAGTTAAACAGAATATTGTGTCAATGAACTCTGGTTATTCGCTGCATTTGAATTCTTCATGTTTCACTTCAATTTTTACGTGTTAAACAATTAGTAAGGAATCAAGAATTATTACAGAAGGGTGGTTATCTAATGGATCAAATTATATTCATTCAGACAGGTACTGGAATTGATGTTCATGGTCAGGATATAACAAAGGCGTCTATTCGCGCGATTGAAAATGCGATCCACTCAAATTCTATGCCAGGGGTTCAGGAAGCATTGCCTGAAGGGTCTATGGAGAATATGAAAACCACTGTTAAACTAGCCTTGCCTAAGGACATTGATGAACTAAACCACAAGAAAATAAAAGAAAAGATTCCATATGGACAGGTTGAAATTAAATTGATGGATGGCGGGATGCGCACGACAAGCGGCATCACTTTAAACGAAGAAGGAGATCATAACGATCAAATGTATATTGTCAATGCCGCTGTAGAAGTTGGGTATTGAGGTTTAAAAAGTCAGGGAGTACCCCTGACTTTTCATATGAAGAAACGGTTGTGTCAGGCAAATCAAAGAAGCCGTTTTTTCACATTATGATATGATGGAGAAAAAGAAAAGGTGGAATATTAATGGATCATTTGATGTTTATTCAAACAGGAATGGGAACAGATGTACATGGTCAGGATGTAACAAAAGCTTCAATTAGAGCTATCAAAAATGCTATACATACCAATTCCATGCCAGGAATCCGCTCTGTTTTACCAGAACAATCCTTAGATAATATGAAGATTACCGTCAAGCTCGCTCTTCCATGCGATTTCGATCAACTGGACCATGAAGAAGTGAAAAAAGCCATACCTTACGGTGATGTGAAAATCGTAGTGATGGAAGGCGGTATGCTGACAACAAGCGGAATTGTACTAGAAGATAAAGAGGATAAGAATGATCTAATGTACATCGTGAACGCAGCTATTGAAGTAGGATATTAATAAAAAAACCTGAGAGTATATCATTTACTCTCAGGTTTTTTTGCTTCAGTATGAGTCTTCCGCTTCGTCCTGACTATCCATATATTTATCGTAATGTTCATTGCGTTGAAAGCTAACTCCATCAGGACCTGTATAACCGTTCATATCTGTAGAAACAAACGGTTCAAATTCCTCTACATATCCCACTCCATCCTCATTGTCCATCAAAGATGAACCATCATACGTCATACTGCTTTGATTAAATGATGCGACCTGTTCATACGCATTTTGCTCATTATATTCAGGATCATCATGATTCTTTCCATAATTAGCTTCTAAATCCGAAAGAACCTCTTCTTCTACTGGTCGATCCATGGAAACATCCTGGTTGGAGGACGCCGAAGCAATTGTTCTAGCGGTGGGGATAGCTTCCAGTCGTTCTTTAGGAATCTGCTCTCCCGTTTCCTCACAAATTCCATATGTTCCTTTATCCATTTGTTTAAGGGAATATTGAATGTCAGACAATTCTTCTTTTAAATGGCCAAGCAAGGCAATATCCTTTTCTCTTTCATATAGCTCGGTTCCTGAATCGGCTGGATGGTTATCATATTGTGACAATTCACCCGATGCCATGTCACTTGCAAAGCCACGTTCCAACCCATAATGGTCATGGTCCATTAAGCGCTGCTCGATCTCTCTTTTTCGCTCTTCCAGTTGTTTTTTATAATGAGTATAATCCATATTGTTTTTCCACTCCTGATTGAATTTCCTTTTTAGTGTGGCTCAGGCGTGAATGAGCTATGCAAAAGGCACTCATATTAAAGTAA
>NZ_JAFLHE010000020.1:0-34082 GCF_017307035.1 Halobacillus sp. GSS1 | reverse complement strand
TATTCTTGAAGACTTTGATAGATATTTTTTTTGTGAAAATTCGTTATTCAAGCAGGAATATCGACGGTGTATGACAAAAGTAGATAATGAATACCTATTCATTCAAGGAGGAACAACTATGAAGACATACTACTTAACTGTATTCGAGAAGGACGGTACCAATGTCCTCGATGAAACCTTTCAAGCTGAAAATGATGACCAGGCAAAAAAGTTAGGGGCAGAGAAGCTCGAAGAGAAAGGGTACAGCAATCATACCCATCGCTGCGCTGCACCTGAAGGGCATTTGGTTTTGTTTCACAGATAAAACCACTAACCTGTAAATGTAAAATCATAAAAAGTCGCGCTGTTAAGCGCGACTTTTTACTATCTGCCTTGAAATTCCGGCTTTCGTTTATTCAAGAAGGCTTCAACCCCTTCGCTATGATCAGCGGTTTGCAGTAAACGCCATTGGTTCTCACGTTCTTTCTCTAAATAGTGGGACAACCGTTCCATCCCATGTTGGTGATAAATTTCTTTTGTAGCAATCATGGATTTCAACGGACGGCTGCTCCACTCTTCCGCCAAACGCGCTGCCTCTTCTTGTACAGGTCCATTGACGACAATGTCCACTAGTTTATGATCATAGGCCTCTTTGGCTCTCATTTGCTGTCCTTCCCAAGCAAAATGTTTAGCTTGATGTGTTCCTAAACGTTCCTGCAGCCAAAAGTGCCCTCCACCATCAGGAGCCAGTCCAATACCTATAAAGTTCATAGATAAATTGGCATCTGGTTCAGCTATGACATAATCAGCGGATAATGCAATACTTAATCCTAGACCTACAACAGGACCATGCAGGGCGGATATAACAATTTTCTGCATCGAATAGAAGGTCTTCACAATTGTTTCTATATTGTCCATGACTTCATCATAGGTATCTCGGTCAGACACCTCTTTCATCATGCTTAAATCTCCACCGGCACAGAATCCTTCACCATCTCCATATAAAAGTACAATTTGTGCCTCGGACCGCCTCACTTCGCGAGCAGCTTCAGCAAATTCAGCCAATAGCTCTGCATTCAGTGCATTATATTTTTCTCCTCGGGCAATTTTTAAATGAACGACATTTCCCTTTTCCTCTACAATGAAATGCTTCATGATTTTCCTCCTATATATGGAAAAATTCTTCTCGATTTAAAATTTCGTCATGCAGCATCTACTTTCCTGCAAGAGACGACAAAAAAGTCGTTCCTATAAGAAGCTCTTACATAAATGAAAGATAGAAGAATTATGGGGGTTATGGCCGATGACCAGTCTCCATCAACCACAGTTAGAAATGAAAGACAACAAAAAAAGGAGCTGGTTTCCCAGCTCCTTTTTTTCATTTTATCTTATTGTTGTGGTTCTTCAGGGTTGCCGTAAAGCTCTTCAAGAGGCTTCGTAATGATACGGCTGATGTCGTTAATGACTGTATTTAAGCGTTGCTCTTCTTCCATCAGCTTGGAGATTTGAGGGTGTTGTTGTACAAGCTCAACGACTTTACGAGCTTGTTCTACTTCTTCCTCAGAAATTTCTTCTCCTTGCATCTGCTTTTGTTGAAGCGTAATTTGTGTTTGACGGAAATCGTCGAACATTTTTTTAGCAGCTTCGTCGTTCATTACTGCTTCATATGCTTCTTTCAATCCGTTGAATTCCTCACTGTTACGGATTGCTTTTTCTAGATCATACGCGTAATCATATAGATTTGCCATAAAAATAAGAACCTCCTAAGTTTTCGTTCTGACACTCCTCCCCCACTATAACAAACTCCTATACGTCTGTATAGGAATACACTATTATCCGAAAAATAGCACAATAATGGCTTGAAGAAGGCCAATCATTCCTCCAAGCAAAGCACCCAGATAGGTAATCATTTTGAATTCTCTCCGGGAAATACCTAGGACCATTTCTTCAAGACGTTCCACTTGGAAAGCTTCGACTTCCTCCTGGACAATTTCAGATAAACGAAGCTGTGTCATCATGCTCTCCACCTTGGATGACAATAGTTCACTGATATGTTCTACGGCTGCAGGCACGAATGTATGGAGAATTTTCTCTTCATATGGACTTGTCCAATCCTTTACTGTTCTTCCCATCCATTGTTCCACTGGCAAGGCATGAGCCACGAGTTCTCCAAGCTTTGTTCCCAACGCTTCACGACCAATCTGTTCTTCAAACCACTCCACCCGTTTGGTTAAAAGCTTATCTTTCTCAGTGTGGAGCATCGTTTCCAACCAATCCTCCATTTCCTGATCGGAAACATACTTTAAGATCAGTGGATAAATACGTTCGGTTAGGCCATCAGGACCCATAAAGGATGAAATCATGTTACCGAGAAATCCTTGATTATCCAAGTAGTTATCAATTAAAGCTGCAACTTTCTCTTTCCCTTCTTCACTCCGGAAATATGTTTCAATACTAGCCTGAATATGAGCAGCCGCTTGGTCCACCCCGCGGTCTGCTTTTTCCCGCAACTCAGGCGTTAACAACTCCTCGATTGTGTATCCGCGATATTCGCTCATGACCAGTTCATAACGATGCTTCACCCACTGGGACACATGACCTTGAATGGATGTAGATGTAACATCAATCTGAAATTTTTCGAGGATTTCTTTTAACGTGTCTTCTTTTTTGAGCATCGTTTGAACTTCATCTTTTGCCCATGTGGTCATCTGCGCCTTAAAACTTGAATGGGTGAGTTTTCGACGGATGCCTTCTGGTGTTAATAGATGATTCACAACCATTTTTCCTAATTGTTGGGCTAATTCCTGTTGTCGTTTAGGAATCAGACCTGGTGTAAAAGGAAGACGGTAGTTACCGATATGAATAGCTCGGTATGGACGGAATAACATTTTTATGGCTAATGAATTGGTAAGCCCTCCGATCAGGGCTCCGATTCCGATCATCATAAAGATTAATAATACAGAATTCATGTTCCAACCTCTTTCTACAAATGGTGTACCAAGTATAATCTATATAAAAGCCAAGTGCCAATGGTAAAACATCAAACAAAAAAGGCCCTGTGCAGACATGGCCTTCGAACTGGAATTATTTTAGTCTCCCATAAATGGTACCGAACCGAGTCGCATGCTCCATCTCATCCATCATGGCTGTAAATACCGCATGATAAGCGACGGGTGAAGGAACCATAAATAGCATTTCCTTGTACATCTGGGCTGCTTTGAATTCATCTTGCTGAGCCCTGATTACTCCTTTCTCAAAAGAGCGATAACTGATCGTCTCGGGTTCAAATTCATGATATTTTCCTGTCAACTGTAAGTAAAGGTATTGGAACATTCGATAATGTTTTAATTCATCATCTGCGGCATGCATAATATAGTCTCCAAACAAACGGTTACTTGTATCTCCTTTTAGCCGGCTGTAAAAATCATGATCCTTCCATTCTTCTTCTATAGACCTTTGCAGCCTTTGGATAAAGGACTCACCATAGCCCTGCATTTGATCTCCTCCCTTACTAAAAGGATATGAAGGGAAAAGACAAGCTTATGCTTCGTGTGCATTCATTGAATTTCAGAATCCGGGCAAAATGAAAAGAGGAGGTGACAGAATGGCGAAGCATAAAAAACATGAAGCACCCGAAGGAAAAGACAAGTTTGAACTGGACGTCGATCGGATGATTAATGAAGGGATGGCAGGAGGCACGATTAAACCTGTTTATGGGCATGAACAAATTGGAGAAGCTCACGAGATTCCCGAGCAGAAAGAGAAAAGATGAAAAAAATAAGCTGTCTCCTGTTTGCCTTTCATTAGACGCAACCGGAGACAGCTTTCTTCTTTATCGCTTTATCGACTTTTAACAATCATCTGTACAGCTTCGTTAATTAATTCTTCTGCTGATTCGCCTTCCTCATGAGCATCGCGGATACAGCCTTCTAAATTTTTTGCAACGATATATCCAATCGCACGGTCCATAGCTGAACGTGCGGCTGACAACTGGGTAATAACATCTTTACAATCCTTATCTTCCTCCATCATCTTGAGGACACCACGAACTTGACCTTCAATCCTTTTTAAACGGTTTTTCGTTTCAGGACCGTAAATACTTTTATCCTTCACTTGATCCAATACCTTCTCCTCCTCTCTTCAGGTACAACGTTTTATACTTGAACGCTTTGCGGATTTTGTCCATTGTATTACTATAATAGTAAATATCCAACCAAAAAGGAAGAGATTCATGTCAGTTATAGACCAACTTAAACGTTTATACCCTTCAATCACGATAAATAAACTCGGTTTTGACAATCATTTAGAATACAAATGGTTTCAAACCGAACATGCGGAAATCGTAGGAATTAAAAAAAATGAACTGGATCAACATTCTTCTGAATTACTCTCTATATTCCTTAAGCCTTTAAGCTCGGAAGAATCCACCATGACGGAAAGGGAGAAGCATTGGTCCTCGTTTCTTTATAAAAATGAAGAAATTCCAGATATGGTGTGGCCGGCATCCTATCGTTTTGTCCTTTTTTCCATTGAAGATGTTGAAGCAGAGAAAGATATTGTAAAAGAAGCACTTCAATCACTATTTCCTCAAGAAATGCCACTCCTATGGACATCGGACCGTGATGGAATCATCATAGAGGAAATTTCATCTGACAATCAGGAAGTCATGGAATTTGAAGGCATGGCAGATGTTTTAAGCAGTGATTTTTATACAGATATCCATTTTTTCATTAGTGAATTCACATCAAAACCGGAGGATGCCTCAAAAATACTGAAATGGGCACAGCATGGCGCGGGGATAGCAAAAGAACATAAATTAGGTTCGATCATCACCTATAAGGATATTATCCCCTATTTATATATAGACGCACTTCCACAAGAAGAATGGGAACATATTCTGAGATCCATTTTTAAGGACATCGAAAAGGACAAGGAATTATTACAGACCATCCGAATCTTCCTGGAATCAGGTTCAAATACATCGTTAGCTGCTAAAAAGCTGTATATGCATAGGAACAGCTTGCAGTATCGAGTGGATAAGTTCGTTGAGAAAACAGGGCTTGATATTAAACAATTCGAAGGCGCGGTCATTACCTATCTCGCATTATTACACATGGAATACTGAGTATCGACAAAGTGCACAAACACCCCCCGCGAAGGTTTGTGCACTTTGTCCATTTACCGTTTTCAGAAACTTCGATACACTGTAATCACACAAGAAAGCGATTTCAATTTTACTAGGGGGATATAAAAATGGCGGAAATTAAACTGAACAATATTGATAAAGTTTATGATAAAAGTGTTAAAGCGGTAGATGATTTTAACTTACACATCAAGGATAAGGAGTTTATCGTATTCGTTGGTCCATCCGGTTGTGGTAAATCTACGACGCTTCGTATGATTGCAGGTCTTGAAGAAATTACTAACGGAGATTTCATGATTGATGAAAAACGCATGAACGATGTAGCTCCGAAAGACCGTGACATCGCGATGGTTTTCCAGAACTATGCCTTGTACCCACACATGAACGTATATGATAACATGGCATTTGGTTTGAAACTCCGCAAGATGGATAAAAATGAAATTGAGAAGCGCGTAAATAATGCAGCGCAAATCCTTGGCCTTGAGGCTTTACTTGATCGTAAACCGAAAGCGCTATCAGGTGGTCAGAGACAGCGTGTTGCTCTTGGTCGTGCGATTGTACGTGATGCGAAAGTATTCTTGATGGACGAGCCTCTTTCCAACCTTGATGCGAAACTTCGTGTTCAGATGCGTGCGGAAATCCAGAAGCTGCACCAACGCCTTCAGACAACGACGATCTACGTCACACACGACCAAACAGAGGCGATGACGATGGCCACACGACTTGTCGTTATGAAAGATGGCGTCATTCAACAAGTGGGTGCGCCGAAAGATGTGTATGACAAACCTGAAAATGTATTTGTAGGCGGCTTCATCGGTTCACCAGCCATGAACTTCCTTAATGGAACACTTGCCGATGGACACATCGAACTGGGTGAAGTCAAAATCGCTGTTCCTGAAGGTAAAATGAAACCTCTTCGTGAACAAAACTACATCGGCAAAGAAGTCATTCTTGGTGTAAGACCGGAAGACATGCACGATGAGCCAGTGTTTATTGATGCGAACCAGGACAAGAAGATCACTGCAGATATCGAAGTAGCAGAATTGATGGGGTCTGAGTCTTACCTGTATTCCAAACTGAATGATCAGGACTTCATCGCTCGTGTAGACTCCCGTTCTGATATTAATGGTGGAGATCAAATTACGTTAGCTATTGATATGAACAAAGTACATTTCTTTGATAAAGACTCTGAATTACGTATCCGCTAATACAAGATAAAAGAGAAACGCAGCCTCAGGGCTGCGTTTCTTTATGTGGCTTGAATATCATTCAAACCACAATCTTCACAAACAAATAAATGGACGCATTCCTCCGTGATGGATGAATTTAGATCCCCATCCACGAGATCCGTATATTTTTGATCAAGATAAGGACTGTAGTCATCTAAAAAATCCGTGACACGACCTTGATCTCGCATTGTGCCTTCACATTTTGGGCAGGGTCTTTCAGAGGCTGCCCATCCATTGCATACACCACATTCCTGCATCGCTCGCCACTTCTTTCAAAACGGTCTTGGGAATTCAACCTTATGCAACGTATGAATGCTTCAAACATCCAAAAAATAAAGAGGAAGGGCGCACCCTTCCTCCTTCGTCACAAGTATTTATTTGTATTGTTGTCCGCCGAACTGTTGCTCAGCCATTTGGACAAGACGCTTAGTGATCTCACCACCTACAGAACCGTTAGCACGGGATGTAGAGTCAGCACCAAGTTGTACGCCAAATTCTTGTGCGATTTCGTATTTCATTTGGTCTAGAGCTTGTTGTACACCAGGTACAACCAACTCGTTTGAACTGTTGTTGTTAGCCATGTGTCTCACCTCCTGTCTTGTGTAATCGTAGTATGGGTCGGTCTGAATGTTTTTATGTCAAAAAAACAGGTGGTAATTACTGGAGAAATTATATTAGGCTAATAAACATGGCTAACAACATAAAATTATTTCGTATTTGGCTTCGTCATCGCTTTAGGATCCACATATTCTTCAAATTGATCTTCCGTAAGAATCCCCATCTCAACCGCTGTTTCTTTCAATGTCTGATCTTTTTCAAAAGCTGTTTTCGCGATTTTCGCTGCATTCTCATATCCAATATAAGGGTTAAGTGCTGTTACAAGCATTAATGAATCGCGTAAGTACTTTTCAATCTGCTCATGATTCGGCTCAAGGCCACTCACACATCGTTCATCGAAAGAAACGATACTGTCCGCAAGAAGTTGTGCAGACTGTAAGAAATTATAAGCGATAACTGGTTTGAATACGTTCAGCTCAAAGTTCCCCTGGCTAGCGGCAAAGCCGATCGTCGCGTCGTTCCCCATGACCTGTGCCGCAACCATCGTTACTGCTTCACTTTGTGTAGGGTTTACTTTGCCAGGCATGATTGAACTTCCCGGTTCATTCGCTGGAATCGTTATTTCGCCAATCCCGCAACGAGGGCCACTTGCAAGCCATCTTACATCATTGGCTATTTTCATAAGATCGGCAGCCAGGGCTTTCAAAGCGCCATGCGTGTGAACAAGTTCGTCATGCGAAGTGAGTGCATGGAACTTGTTCGGTGCGGAAATAAACCCTTTTCCTGTCGCCTCGTTAATTTGAGAGACAACCTGATCAGCAAAATCTTCATGGGCATTCAACCCCGTGCCTACGGCTGTTCCGCCAATTGCAAGCTCTTTTACATATTCCGTACTCTCTATTAGCATTTTTTCTGTTTTTTCAAGCATGCGGTGCCAACCACTGATTTCCTGCCCCAGGGTTAATGGAGTAGCGTCCTGTAAGTGAGTGCGACCAATTTTAACGATATCGTTAAACGCTTCCATTTTTTCTTGTAATGTATGTTTGAATTGGATCAAGGCCGGAAGAACGACATCCTCGATCTTTCTGACAGATGCAACGTGCATCGCTGTCGGATAAGTATCATTGGAACTTTGAGATTTATTTACATCATCGTTCGGGTGGAGGCGAGTTTCACTACCTTGATCCTCAAGCCATTGTGAACCCACATAAGCGATGACTTCATTCACATTCATGTTGGACTGTGTACCACTCCCCGTCTGCCATACGACGAGAGGGAAATGCTCATCAAGTTCTCCGGCAATAATGAGGTCGGCTGCATAAGCAATAGCGTCTGCCTTTTCCTCTTCAAGCAACCCGAGTGCTGCATTTGCTTTTGCTGCACTTTTTTTAAGGATAGCAAAACCCTCAACAACTTCTTTCGGCATTTTCTCATCGCCGATTGGGAAATTTTGTTTACTTCTCTGTGTTTGAGCTCCCCAAAACTTTTCGCTCGGTACTTTGATTTCTCCTATGGTATCTTTCTCAATGCGATAATCCATGAATATCCTCCCTTTGCTCAAATCATCATACCCTTTCATTGTATCAAGAATCTTTTGAACAATCACCAGAAGCCCGCTCTTTTTGACAATTTTCTCGAAGTTTTTTGTCTGATTATTTACATTTTTCAGATATTTATGTATAATGAATCCATCAAGCAAAGGTACATATCTTCCTTCCTTGCTTGATCTCTCAAGTGGGTAATAAGTGGTGAAAAGGGCCTTTGCAGAAAGGCTCTTTTTTTTGAATCCACACTTTCATTCATGCTCCCTATTCTTGAAGACTCAGTTTCGAGATGTTTGTGTGATTCTGGGGGCTCCAGGAAAAGGTTCGCTTTCCACGGGGCGGGCGGTGAGCCTCCCGCGGAAAGCGAGCTATTCCCCGTAGCCCCATCCACTCAACAAACGACTCGAAACTGAGTCTCCCACTATCCTGCCATTTAGTGGAATAAATTCTTATAAAGAATGGAGAATGATTATGCCTAATATATGGACGCATATCCTGTTTGTGGATCAGCTGTGCGAGGAGCTTGATCGAAAAGACCTTTTAGAAACTTCCCCAGCTTCTTTACATATGGGAGCTCAGGGTCCTGACCCGTTTTTTTATCATAATTTCCTGCCTTTTCTACCGGACAAAGAGGTAGCAGAAATCGGGATGTTGATGCATACGGAAAGATGCGGCCCTTTTTTAATGGATATGATTGAACGAGGGAAATCAGAGAAAAACTCAGTTCAATCCTTTATTCTTGGCTTTGTCAGCCACCATCTCCTTGACCGCCACACCCACCCTTACATTCATTACCACGCAGGTTATGAAGAAAATAAACACCAGGAACTCGAAGTAGCCTTAGATACCGTCATGCTTAACCGCGAGAAAAGTTTAAAAACATGGAAAAACCCTGTTCATACGAAAATTAAAATGGGGAAGCAAGTCCTTCCTATTTCCTCCTTTATGCACGGCCTTCTTGACAAACATTATCCAGAAGTCACTACGAAACATAAGAAGAAGGTGATTCAGGAATCTTTTTTTCATATACAAGCAGCACAAAGGGTGTTGTATGACCCATGGAAATGGAAGAATCATTGGTTCGGTTCGCTCGTATCTTCTTTTTCCCATCAGCCAATCAATGAAGATAAAGATTTTTTGAATGAAAATCGAACGGAGTGGCGTCATTCGGCAACGAATGAAAAGCGTAACGAATCTTTCCTGGATTTATATGCACAGGCTAAGAATGAAGGGATCCTCCTATTTAAATATATCTTCGAGTATTGGAAGACAGGTTCTTCAGAAGTTTTGGCTCACATTCAAAAAATCATCGGTAACATTTCGTATGACACGGGGGAACCTCTTGAAAAAATGCTGGTGAACCGATACAGTCATCCTATTGTGTAAACTAAGAACGAATGACGGGTTCTTCCTCGGAGCGGGTGTAGGCCTGCGCCTGCTCTACCCCTTTTTCTACATCAAGTACATATAAAAGAATCATGCCGACGATAAAGAAAAACACGAGAGACAGAATCCCAAGACGGCTGGAGCCTGTCAGTTGTCCGACAATCGCGAAGGCAAACGGCCCGAAAATGGCAGCGAATTTGGAAGAAATTCCGTAAAAACCGAAAAACTCCGCATGACGATCTCCCGGAACCATTCGTCCAAAAATAGAGCGGCTTAAAGCCTGGGCTCCACCCTGTACGAAACCTACACATACAGCCAGAATGTAAAAATGTAGAGCCGATGTCATAAAGTACCCAAGTGCTACGATAATTAAATAGATAAATAATGAGATCATGAGCGCACGTTTAGGCGTTATTTTACCTGCCAGCCACCCAAAGAAGAAGGTACACGGAATTCCAACGAATTGAGTGATGAGTAATGCTGTAATGAGTGAAGTACTATCAATTCCAATATCTCTTCCATATATCGTGGCCATTTTTATAATCGTGGATATCCCATCGTTATAAAGCCAAAATGCTAATAAGAAAATGAGGAGCTGTTTAAATTGCCTTAGTTCTTTCCATGTCCGGCCAAGTCGTTGGAAGCCGATCGCTATATAAGAATGCTCCCTTTTTCTCTGAACCTTCTTTTCCTCTACAACGTTTTTCATAAGTGGAATGGAAAAAATAAACCACCAAATTCCTACCGACATAAAGGCAAGCTTCGTCCCCGTTAAGGTACTCGCCAGTCCGAACCATTCATATTTCATAATCATCAGCAAGTTTATGGCGAGCAAGATCCCACCACCTACATACCCTAAAGTGAATCCAGCTGCAGAAACCTGGTCGATATCTTTTTCATTGGCTACTTCAGGTAAAAAAGCATCATAGAATACATTGGCTCCTGAAAAACCAATCGTACCCACGATTAATAATAGAGATGCGAAGATGTAATCCCCTTCACCGACAAAGGCCAGCAAAACGCTCGCAATCATGCCCATATAGGCAAAAAACATTAAAAACTTTTTCTTTGCTGCCGAATAATCACTGATCGCCCCAAGAATGGGAGCGAGAATCGCCACGATTAAGACGGCAATGGATTGGGAATATCCCCAGTAACTTGCAGCTAAAGATTCTTGAACACCTTTAGCCGCTACATCATAATAGAATATAGGTAAAACAGCAGCCATGATGGTCGTTGCAAAAGCTGAATTGGCAAAGTCATAGAGCATCCAGCTCCAAACGGGTTTCTTTTTCATGGTCATATCCCCTATCTGCAATCTTTTTAGACAAGCATAGCAAAGGATTTTCACATTATTACGTAGACATGATTAAACTTTACAAATCTTTGAGGTGATTTAATGAAATTAGCTTTATTCGGTGGAACGGGAAGAGTCGGCTCTGAAATTATACGATTAGCTCTGGATGATGGGGTGGAAGTGAAAGCACTCGTTCGTGATGAAAAACGCGCGATGGAAGTTATTCCTGGGGCGGAGTTGGTTATAGGCGATGCAAGAAATGAAAAGGACGTCCAAAAGACGATTGCCAATTGTGATGCAGTCGTAAGTGCCTTGAACACAGATAAGACGGATACCCTTTCTGTGAGTGTACCTTTAATAATAAAAGCAATGAAAGAACAAGGGATCAAACGAATCGTCTCGATTGGAACGGCTGGCATTCTTAACAGTAGGTTCGAAGAAGGAAAGTACCGCTACCAGACCAATGAATCCAAACGCAAGAAGACATTTGCAGCTGAAGAACATGTCAAAGTGTATGAAGCTTTATTGGAAAGTGACCTGGATTGGACTGTCGTCTGTCCGACCTACTTACCTGATGGAGAAAGGTACGGCAATATCCGATTTGAGCGTGATATGCTACCGGAAGACGGAAAGAAAATTACCGTAGCAGACACCGCTTTCTTCACCTATCAGGAACTACACAAAAGGGAATTCGTAAATCACCGCGTGGGCATCTGTTATTAAAAAAGCCATTTCTCTCTTTGTGAGAAATGGCTTTTTTTATTGATCGGAAGGGTAAAGGCCAAAAAATTCCTCTAAGGTTACAGACTGTTCATGAACATCTGTAGAGAACTCTTTGCCTACATACCTTAAATGCCAGGGTTCGTACATGTAACCAGTGATATCTTTGGTACCTTCTCTATAACGGATGATAAACCCGTATTCATGCGCATGGTCGGCAAGCCATTCTCCCTCATTGGTTTCACCAAAGGACTGCTCCAGTTTAAATGCTACCTGAGCAGAGGTCACATCCATGGCAAGACCTGTCTGATGTTCACTCGTGCCAGGCTGGGCTGAAAATGTATCTGTCTCTTCTTTGCCATAAACTTCTACATTTCTTTCGTAAATCCTTTTTTGACGGTCATAGGAACGATAGCCTGAAGCGGCTACTAAATCAATCCCATCCTGTTCAGCAGCTGCGAAAAGCTCTTCTAAATGACGAGCAGCCTCTTCTCTCATCTGTTTTTTCGGGTGGTCTTCCGTGAAATAAAAAGGAACATCAGGGACTGTCAAATCTTCGGGAACATAATCCCCCGGCAGTTTCCTGCTTTTATTGACGACGACCTGTAAGCTCTCAGGTGCTCCTACTTCGACTGTGCCGTCCTCTAATACTTTATCTTTTTCTGTTTTGTCAGAAGCCGTATCCTTTTCTTCTTCAGCAGGTGCCTGTTCTGATTCTTTAGAAGAAGACGATTGACCTTCCTTATCAGCCGGGTTTTGTTCCGGTTCTGTTTGAGAGGAAGCAGGAACATCTTCTTTCGACTCTTGTTCGCCCCCTGATGAGGTGATGGAACAAGCAGTCAAGCTGATACTTAAGAATGTTAGAATCCATACGTTTTTCAATTGTATTACCTTCCTAGTCTGTGATGTTACCCTTACTATAACATTCACAAGAAGAGGTTGTATATCTTAGCCCTTCTCATGAAGCTGTTTTCTTAGAACTCAGTTCATTCACTCTGTGATTGGTTTCAGAGATTTCTTTGACGAGTTCTATTTGATCATGTGAAAAGTCCTCAACTGCTGCCTGAAGTTGTTGTATGGTCGCAGATGTTTGTTCCACCAGTGAAGCAAATTCATTCACTGCATCATCAATCGTTACGGAGGATTTTTTCACCGAACTCGATTGTTTTTCAAAACGGTCCATTTCAGCTTGAATCTCCCCTAAAAAGGATAAAAGCCTCATGAATGTATTTTCAGTACTCTCTAACGAAAGCACACTTTTCTCAAGTTCATGGGCCCCTTTTTGCATATCAGCTTCTGTTAAGGCTGTCTTTTCTTTCATGCTTGAGAGGTTCTCACCCATATGTTCCGTTGTTTTCTTTGTGGTATCCGCCAACTTCCTGATTTCCTCAGCAACCACAGCGAATCCCTTTCCTGCCTCCCCTGCTCTCGCTGCCTCTATACTTGCGTTTAATGCTAATAAATTGGTTTGATCGGCAATCCCTTTAATTTCTTCAACAAATCCCGCGCTCTCTTCCGTTTGATGTAGAAATTCTTTCATGTTGTTTTTCATTTTTGAAAAAGAAGTATGAAAGGAATGCATACCTTTGATTAAATCTTTCATCTGATCTTCACCATTGCCGGCAATTCTGGTAGACATTACTCCTTTTTCTTTCAATAAAGTAAAGCTTGCATCCATATCATCAATAGTGGTATTTGTCTCTTCAGAAGCTTCTACAATGTTTTGTATAGAATCTATCTGGGATTGAGAAGCCATTGCCACTTCATAAAATGATTGGTTCATCGTTGCCATCATTTCTTTTTGACTTTGACTTGTATGATCGATGGCATGGATATGCTTCTGAATGTCAGCTGCTGTCTCCTCCACCTTTGTAGCTCTTTGCTCACTTAACTGTGTTAACCGCCCATTTTTCTCCAGTGATTCATCGACATCAGATAGAAGTTGTCGTGATAACCGGACCTGAATGGCAAGCACAGTATAGACGAGCAAAAAGAACACTAAGGACATCAGCATTGCTCGCGTATCAAGACCAATCCATTCACCTTTTGTGAGGACAAAATAAGCGAGCAGTCCAAGGCCAAGGACGCCTCCTGTCGTTAACACAGCTATTGATAATGAAATAGCCGCCACTCCCAATAAATAAAAGCTGAACAAAATATTTGTGACATAATCCGATGCAGACATGATCAAAGCCGCAACGAAGGCTTGCCCGAAGATTGCAAGGTACGGGACAGCCCATTGGAATACTTTCTGATAATGTAAGACGACCATAAGAAGAACCGTCAATCCGCCACCCAATCCGAATGAGAGTATAATCTTCAGAGGAGCACTAACCACAAGCTCAGCCATCAAACCAAGGATGACTGAAAGTAACATAATTTTCACAAGAACTCCATTCTGTTTATTCATAATGGTACCGTTTTTATTAAGCGCTTTCATCTTTGTTCTCCTCCTAGTTATTTATCCTTATATCTAATGTACCATTATTCGACAGAGGTGCGTACAATATTTTTCCATATATGAAAAATCTACCATTATAATTGCGCCTCTATGTCATAAGGACAAATAACTTCACAAAAAAAACCGCTGCATCAGCAACGGTTCTATCTTATTCCCATGTAAAGGGTTGATATTGAGAACTTAAACGTTCAAATTCAACGCGGTCATCATTATCAATAGCCTGGTTGATTTCCTTATCCAGACGTTCTTTATTAAACTGATAACTTAGTTGATCTAAAAGCAGACGTGAGGCTAACTGTATTCCAAAGGACAACTCTCTCTTTGCCGTAATCTCTTTCCCTTTGTACTCGGGGTGGCGACGGATAACATAATCAATCTTTTGCTTTCTCATGAGACTACCCCCTTCATGCTTTTTTTCATTATGCAGGATATAATAGAATTTCGCAACAAGTTTTCTGAATATTTAGTATTATGATTCCCATAATTAAAAATTTTAAACCTCTCAACCCTATTGCTAGAGGGATTCACCGAGATTTCCTATTGCAAAATAGTTACTAAATTCCTAAGGGAGTACTGTAAACACCCCTGTTTTCTCGAAAAAAATAGGATTCGCTCACCTTTGCCTGTCACATTTAGAAGAAAGAATAGCGATGATCATCCTTCTTCCACAATCCTCACTAAAGAGCGCTCTCTCCCTAAACTCCCTATAAAAAGCTCTGTTTATCTCTGAATAAGAGCTTATACCATACTGCCTTACTAAAGGAACTGTTTATCAAACCGTTTAATAAAAAAAAGAGTATGAAACACCAAAGGTTCCATACTCTTCTCTATGATTTAATTGATAAATTTACTTGCAACATCTATGGTACGTTTCACTTGATGACGTACGCCGCCTTCAACTTCTTCTTTCATATTTCCTTCTCCATCTACGCTCACGCTCGTACCATATGGGTTTCCTCCAGAAGCAAACACGGCATCATCTGTGTAACCTGGCGCTGCAATGATGGCTCCCCAGTGGAACATTGTAGTATAAAAGTTCAACAGCGTTGCCTCTTGGCCACCGTGCACGTTTTGAGCCGAAGTCATCGCGCTGACAACCTTGTTCACAAGTTTTCCTTGGAACCAAAGGCCCCCCGCCTGATCCATAAATTGCTTCACTTGTCCTGGGACGTTACCAAAACGGGTAGGTACACTGAAAATCACAGCGTCAGCCCAATCAAGATCGTCAATTTTCGCTTCTGGAACGACGTCTTTGGTAGCTAAGTAATGCTCTTTCCATGCAGGATTTTGTTCAATGGCTTCCATAGGAGCTAACTCTGGGACACGAACCAGTTTCACATCTGCCCCTTCTTGTTTAGCTGCATCTTCCGCCCATTGCGCCATTTTGTAATTCGTACCTGTTGAACTGTAATAAATGATCGCTAATTTTACGTTTGCCACTAAAATCTCTCCTTTTGCGTACTTTTGGAATCCAAGAATGCCTGTTTATTGTATCCTAAGAAATGATCAGGATTCACAAATAATATATACCCGCACAAATTTAAACTCAAACTCAAGACTCTTAAATTCGAGATATTTTATAAAACCTTTACAACCTCTTCATAATAGTTCAAATGATGTTGTTTTGCGTGAAGGCAATTAACATGAACATGGAAAGCTTTTTTTCTCTAGACCCACTGAACTTCTATTTGGTAAGCTATATCAAGCCTAATTGATCGATCTGGAGGTAAAAGTCCATGAATGACTATGCAAAATTGAAAAAAGGGGAACGTGGTGCCTGGGTAAGCATTATTGCCTATCTTGTTCTCGCTACTACAAAATTGATCATCGCCTCCGTTGGAAACTCTGAAGCACTCCGAGCGGATGGTTTAAACAATACAACTGATGTCATTGCTTCTGTGGCTGTCTTAGTCGGGCTCAAGATTTCAAGAAAGCCACCAGACGAGGATCACCATTATGGTCATTTTCGCGCTGAAACGATCGCTTCTCTTATCGCCGCTTTTATTATGATGACTGTAGGCATAGAAGTCATAATCGGTACAATTCAGGATATTATTCAGCAAAAAGCCAGTGAACCGTCCATGCTGACGGCCTGGACGGCTTTAGCAGCTGCCGTTGTCATGTATGGTGTTTACCGGTACAACCTGAATCTATCGAAAAAAGTGGACAGCAATGCTTTATATGCGGCTGCACAAGATAATCGATCCGATGCTTTAGTAAGTGTCGGCGCAAGCATAGGGATCTTCGGCTCTCAATTCGGTGTCTCCTGGTTGGACCCTCTTGCAGGTTTGATTGTTGGTCTCATCATTTGTAAAACAGCCTGGGACATTTTTGTCGATGCCACTCACAGCCTTACAGATGGTTATGACGAAGAAGGAATTGAACACATCCGCGAAAGTATATCCGATCATCCTGATGTTTGGGCAGTGAAAGATGTCAAAGCACGGATGCAGGGAAATAAAACACTTGTCGAAGCCACCATTCACGTCAACCCTGATATTACGGTGCAAGAAGGGCATACCATTACCGATGAAGTGGAAGAACGATTAGAAAAAGAGAAAAATATCGGTTATGCACATATCCATATCGAACCCTATGAAGAAGAAGAGACGTAAAAAGCCTGCCAATAATGGCAGGCTTTTTATATTTACTCCAGTTTTAAGCTAGTCGTTCAGTTAAGCTCTTTAATTCATTCCAACCATAAGCCGTCTCTTCATAGGTTCCTTGTCCGATTGTGACCCTCTCAGCCTCTACAGGATCCGCTCCATATTTTATGTAAAATTGGCCGGAAGGATTATTAGTCAGCACCCATACCAAAAGGGATTGGTACCCTGCTTCAAGCATCCCGTTCGAGAATACCCGGAGCATTTCTTTCCCATACCCTTTTCCCTGATATTCATCCAGCAAGTAGATGGCATAAATCTCCCCGTCGAATCCATAATTCTTCGTCCGCTCTTTCCCACCCGAAACAAAGCCGACAACTATCCCGTCATCATTTTCAATAACATAGGCAATCTGACCATTCACAGGAGTTCTGAGAACTGTTTCCCAAAGTGCAATCCGGTGTTCAACCGTGGTATTGCTTAAATCCCTTTCATCAATCAGGTCTTTATATGTTGATTTCCAACTCTTCACATGAATTTCTGCAATCGTTTCAGCATCCTCAAAGCGGGCAGCTCTTACTTCAGGCATATGGAGATCGTCCCTTCTTCCTCTAATTACTTCTTATTGTAACAAAAAGATGATGCCAAGAGTGACATCACCTTTTATTTGCGGTTTATCTACATTGGAAACTAGAAATTTGTCGTGTATCAAAGCCTGTATATACCCATTGACGACGACGTCGCTGCCAACGGTACCCGGCAACAGATGTGCGGCCGATGAATGTCGGGTAAAACCAGAACGAACGACCATTTACAAGAGTGATCCATGTGTATCGATAGAGGCAGCCATATAACGACCCTGGGTCAACAGCAAACAAAGATGCCCCTTGTGGACTAGGCGGCTGTTCCGGTGGTGGTGGAAGCTGGATGCCAGGCCCTCCAGGTCCTCCTCCATATGGTGGCTGACCTTGCCCGCCTCCAAAAGGTGGTCCACCCGGAGGAGGTCCAGGCGGTTGACCAGGGCCGAACTGTCCTCCCTGGCCGGGCGTCGGAGATCCGAAAATCTGCCCGAAAGGAAAACCAAATTGTCGGTGCATAACGATCAATTCCTTTCTCGGAAGTATCCCTATACGATATGCACCTTCTGGGCAGGTGTGATTATAATGTCATCAAGAATACAGATGCAATCGCCCCAAGGACAACAAAGATAATATGGACATTCAACCATGCAAGAAAGATTCCTATCAAACCTGCTATGATCCCGATTTGAGGTGCATCAGGTTTTACTGAAATAATTCCCGGAAAAATCAATGCTCCTAAGGCAGCGTAAGGAATAGCATTAAGCCACCGGTCCACCCATTTCGGGAAAGTGACAAACCCTACAATCAACGCAGGTAAAAACCTTGGTACAGCTGTAACAACGGCCATACCGATGATCATCCAAATGATCATTCTGTCACCTCCTCATCCTCAAGAATCCAAATTCCGCTGAAACCTGCAAGGACTGTCCCCATCACAATAGCCCAGCCTTGACTCATCCCCCAGAACTGACAAATAAAATTGATCAACATCGCGAGTACAGCGATGCAGGCGATTTTATAATTCTTTTTCACAGACGGGATCAAAAGTCCAATGAACATAGCGTACAAGGCAACACCCATACTGTCACTTAACCTTGCGGGCATGACATCACCTAAAACCCCACCAAGGTAAGATCCTCCCACCCATGATAAATAAGCAGTCATAATTAGAGAAGCATAAAACAAGCTGCCATGTTTTTCTTTTGCTTCGTTTTTATACAGGGCGGACATCGTAAAAGTTTCATCTGTTAAACCTAAGGAGAGAGGAAGTTTTGCTCCTAATGCTATCCCCTTCAAACGGTTGACGAAAGATAGACTCATGACAAAATGCCTGAAGTTGAGAACAAATGTAGCGATAATAATTTCAATCATCCCTGTTCCCGTTGCTACCATACCCACTGCCAGAAATTGAGCAGCACCGGCAAAAACGAGTACGCTCATCAATGTAAGCTCTAAATTCGTCATGCCTGTACGGCTCGCTAAGACACCATAAGTGAGAGCGATGGGTAAATAGCCCAGCATAATTGGAAAACCTGCAATAATTCCTCTTTTTATCATATGTAAACGCGTAGAAGAAGCCGTGGTGCTTATGACTTGAGTTTCCATCCTTCCTCCCCCTTTCCAATCAAATTTCCACTATTATACACAACTAACGGTACAATTTGAAGCTTCCCCTTTTAAAATAATCGTTGACATACAATAATAAATATTCTATTATGAATTCACATTACTTCACTGCTTAAAAGCGTTTAAGTAAAAAAGAATAGTTCGTATCATGAATTCCGAAGTAGATGGTTCGATTAGCAGCCGATCAGAGACCAAGTGGGTGGTGAGAACTTGGGCATCCTTCCATCGAATTACAGAATTCCATACCAAATGATACACCAACAGAGTGGGTAAAGGGTTTTCTTTACCAACAAGGGTGGTACCGCGGAGTGTGAGCTTCGTCCCTGTTTTTCAGGGACGGGGCTTTTATTTTTTTAAATGTGGCCCAAGAAGTAAAGAATAAGAAAAATTGAGGGGGAATTCCTATGCTTCATCTGCAGCCAAAAAAGCTACCAGGCTTAATCGAATCCACATTACTATTACTCGTAACCATTGGAATCATCAGTTATTTTATCATTGACGTTCAAACCGTCCCACACATTCCGATTTTAATCGGGATACTCATTATGATCGCCTATGGGTCTTATAGAAAAATGAGCTTTAAAGATCTGCAGTACGGGATGACTCAAGGAGCACAGACAGGAATGGGGGCTGTCCTGCTATTTTTTGTCATTGGTGTTCTAATTTCAAGCTGGATGGCAAGCGGAACGATTCCCGTCTTAATGAATGCAGGCTTCCTGCTGGCTGGAGGCCCATGGTTCCTTGCGATCGTGTTTGCTGTAACAGCCATTGTTGGAGTTGCCTTAGGGAGCTCATTCACAACAGCAGCGACGGTTGGGGTCGCGCTCATCGGGGTCGCTCAATCGATGGACGTATCCTTAGCCATGACAGCTGGAGCCATTGTATCTGGGGCATTCTTTGGTGACAAAATGTCCCCGCTTTCCGATACGACCAATCTGGCATCCACAGTTGTGAACGTTGATTTATTTGAGCACATAAAAAACATGGCATGGACAACGATTCCAGCCTTTGTAATTACCTTTATCCTGTTCATGATTCTATCCCCGGATGGAAGCCCGGATGTTGAGCAACTGAATACGTTTCAAGCCGGGCTTAGTGATACAGGCTTGATGCACTGGACCTCCTGGATTCCATTAGCTTCACTTGTGCTTATGACAATAACCAAACGTCCGGCCTTCCTATCCCTTGCCATCAGCAGCATTATTGCCACAATGATTGCCGGCTTACGCGGTGTCATGGAATGGGGCGCTCTTTTTGGAACATGGTTTGATGGTTTCCAAGGAAATTCAGGAAATGAAATTGTTAACGAGCTGTTAACACGCGGCGGTATGAACGGGATGCTCTTCACTGTAGCCCTGGTCATTCTCGCTCTTGCTCTTGGAGGTCTCTTCTTTGTTACAGGGATCATCCCTTCTATTTTGACGCGGGTACAGGAATCGTTGAAATCGGCACGATCCGCTACGCTGGCTACAGCGTTTACAGCGATTGGAATCAACATTGCCATTGGTGAACAATATTTGTCCATCCTGCTTACGGGAGAAGCTTACCAGGATATTTATGAAAAAGCTGGTCTTGCAAGGAAGAACTTGTCAAGAACACTGGAAGATGCCGGAACCGTCATTAACCCGCTTGTACCTTGGAGTGTTTGTGGTGTCTTTTTATCCGGCGTCCTCGGTGTACCCGTTCTCGAATATTTGCCATTTGCTTTCTTCTGCTTACTCAGCCCATTGCTCACGATTTTATTTGGAATGACAGGTAAAACACTGACCCCAAAGCAAACGAAAGTTCAAACATTCGATAAAGCAAACTAACAGATGAAAGACCGTCTCTTTACGTAAAGGGAGAGTCTTTTTTTATTCACTGGTTCCCCAATAAAAAGCGATTTAGACTGCCTGTGGCTGACACGATTCCTGCAATATAACGCCTATCATGGCTAAACAAAAGGATGGTGAATAATTCCCCTTCTCTGACTTACACTAAATAATAACAATGAGGGAGCGAGGTGATAGGCATGGACCAAATGGAACATGAAAATCAGTCGAACGAAGAATATCATATGGGGCATGCAGAAGCTGAACAAGTGTTGGATGATATCGCCTTTTACCGCACGTTAATTGTCAATGTTATTTTTATTGGTAAAGAGGGGGCCGAAGATTGGGTGCTCGTTGATTGTGGAATCGGACATTATTGTAAACGGATTATGGAAGCCGCCGAGAAGAGGTATGGACAAACAAAACCGAAAGCCATTATTTTGACCCATGGTCATTTCGATCATGTCGGTTCAGCTAAGCAGCTGGCAGAAGAATGGAAGATTCCTATATACATTCATCCAATGGAAATGGATTATGTAACAGATAAAAGAGATTACCCTGTAGGTGATGCAACCGTTGGAGGTGGGTTATTTTCACTTTTATCACCTTTCTTCCCTACTCACCAGGCAGATTTGAGTAAATACATCCATCCACTACCAAACGACGGGACCATTCCTTTTCTTGAAGAGTGGCGTTTCATCCACACCCCTGGACATACACCGGGTCATATTGCTCTGTTTCGAGATAAGGACAAGACACTCATTGCCGGGGATGCATTTATTACAGTCAAACAGGAATCAAGTATGGCTGTGTTTACTCAACATCAGCACGTACATGGTCCGCCCGCATATTTCACTCATAACTGGGAGGAAGCGGAAAAATCGGTTAAGGAACTAGCATCGCTCCAGCCATCAGTAGCTATCACCGGCCACGGTCTGCCAATGGAAGGAGAACTTCTGTCGAAACAATTGAACGATCTCGCCACAAATTTTAAAGAATTGGCTGTTCCGAAACATAAAGGGAAAACTCACTAAACAGCAAGTGATTGACTCACTTGCTGTTTTCATGTTTAACAACAGTGTAAATCTTTCTAAGACCTTCCAATAAACGCGGACTTGGTCGGCAAAAGAGGGACTCTTCCAGTACATGAATGCGATCATGCTTCACAGCCTTAAGTTCGGACCAACCAGGTCTTCTTCTAATAAGATCAGGATTCATTTTCTCTTCCTTCACCCCTACCCACACCATACATATATGATCTGGATCGCGTTTTTTCACTTCTTCCCAATCGGTTTGAAAGCTAGCGACTTCTTGATCATGGAAAAGATTAACACCACCAGACAGTTCACTGATTTCATTCAGCCAGTTCAATTTCCCTGGTGTGAATATCGGTTTTGGCCACCACTCCCAATACAAAGTAGGCTTCTGCTCCATCTGTTGGGCTTGCTGTCTAAAGTCATCGATTTCACTCATAAAGGCTTCCGCATGCTGGCGGCCTTTCTCCTCCACTCCGATTGCCTTTCCTACACGACGAATATCTTCAGAAATCTCATATAACGTGTTCGGATTCAATATGATATAGGGCAGGTCGTATTCTTCCAATCCCTCAATGTTCTTTTCCATTCCAGGAACAGACAAAGATGCTAAAACGAGATCCGGCTTCAACGCAGCCACCTTTTCGATATCAATAGATAAGTCAGGACCAAGCTTCGGAAGGTGTCCTACTTCCTTGGGATAATCAGAATAATTATCGACACCAACCAACAGGTGCGTCTGCCCAAGATTAGCGACAATTTCAGTATTGCTGGGACAAATCGACACAATTCTCATTTTTTAACCCCTTTTTTCAGAATCGTCTGATGTTTCATTTTCTTTCATTATAGCTTATATTGAATGTATGGAAAAACACGAAAGAAAGGGATGAACCCATTGACGACAACGCTCCTCGATACATCCAAAGGAATAGTAGAGTTTACATATAAAGGGTCCGGCCCTCCTGTTCTGTTACTGAAAGGTGGTCATTCCACAAGAGATACCGACTTATCTCACAGCAGTCTGATCTATGAAGGGTTTTCTCTACTAACGATTTCTCGTCCCGGCTACGATTACACCGAGCTCTCCACAGGCCGATCACCTGAGGATTTTGCCAATACAATCGTCGAAGTACTCGACCATCTTAAACTCGAAAAAGTGAACGTCATCTCTATATCGGCGGCGGGTCCTACTGGGATCGCTCTAGCCGTGCATCATCCTGACCGGGTGGATCGTCTATTGCTCGAAGCAGCACTCCTCACTTCATGGGAAAATGATGTTAAGAAAAGGGCTTCGCTCCTTTTTGGGCCAGCAGAGAAATTTGTTTGGAGCAGCCTCCGAACCATGCTTAAATTATTCCCTGATTTGGTTTTGAAACAATTGCTGGCTGATTTAACAACAGAGAATGTTGAAGATTATCTGGGAAACCTTACCCCTAATGACCGCCGTTTTATAGTCGATATGCTGGCGACTTCACAATCCGGCAGAGGGTTCATCACAGATCTTGAACACGAAACCCCGGATATAAGCGGCATTCAGGTGCCAGTTCTCGGCATGTATTCACAGAAAGATCGAAGTGTGCCGTATACGAATGCTTTATTGCTAAAATCTTCCGTACCTGATTGTGAAATTTTTGAAGTTGACTCCGATAGTCATTTAATTTGGATAGGTAAAGATGCTCACACCGTTTGGAAAAAACGCCTGGAATTTTTAACTAATACTTAAATATTCGGAGGGATCATCATGGATGATGTCAGATGCAAACAAATGTTGGATCGTTTCCTTACGTTTTATGACCAAGCCTCCCAAACACCGATGCACAGACGTTATGAATTATGGACCGATCAATACGCTTTTCCTTATACCCCGCCTGGCTATCAACAGGGGCAGCTAGCCAAAGAAATGATTGAATATGCATGGAATAGATACGAACAAATTTATGACAAAATTCAATATTTTGACATTGGCCCTTTAGAAGTGAATGGTTATGTAGAATCCATTAAACAAATTCTGCATTGTACATCACCTGTTAGAATGACCGTCATGTTTTTTGTTGGTACATTTGAAACAGATCCATTCATTATGGAAAAAGACCAGCATTACACCCTATGCTTTCCTGTCGAACTAACATCCAGCCGGACCCGGTTGATTCAAGAATTAACACGTGTTGTCCACTGCAGCCAATCCGGACTTGCTCCAAGCCATACACGAACATTAGGGCAGTTGATCTTCCAGGAAGGGATGGCAGCCCACACAACCGAAGAAGTTTTAGAAGAGAGTGGAATGATCGACTTTCCATTATGCTGGGAACAGGAAAAATGCAGTCGCGAACCGAACCGTGTCATGATGAACATCCAACCACACCTGCACAGAACCGATTATGAAGCCCTTTATTCATTTACAAAAGGCACAGGGGCCTCAGGTTTTGAAAAAGAAGCCAATTACACTGGCTATTTGATTGTCGAACATTTATTGGAGCAAGGACGTCCACTCTACGATCTCGCCCGCATTCAGAATACTGAGGTCGATGCCATTGTAGAGAAGTCTCTATTCTCGTTAATGAATCAAGCTTACCTCACCCAGCCGCAGGAATGAACATTCCCATTAGTTGGGAAAACTTTTTCTTTACAGGGCTTTCATTCCTTTTGGCCATCTGTTATACTAAGGTTAATTATTCGTTGTTCGATCAGATTCATGCAAGAGAAGATGTTTCGTAAGATGTCGTCTTGATGGAACTTGAAGAGCAAGAATAGTAATACAATGTGGAATTTTTCCACGCAGGAGGTAACGTACATGGTTGAAGGTACAGTAAAATGGTTTAACGCAGAAAAAGGTTTTGGATTTATCGAAGTAGAAGGTCAAGACGACGTCTTCGTACACTTCTCCGCTATTCAAGAAGAAGGTTTCAAGTCTCTTGAAGAAGGACAAGTTGTAACTTTCGAAATTGAAGAAGGTCAGCGTGGACCACAAGCAGCTAACGTTCAAAAATAAGAACGTATGAAAAACTCCCCTTTCATAGGGGAGTTTTTTTTATGCCCAAATGAAACCGAATCTTCCACTAAAGCTCCCTTTAGTGGAAGACTCAGTTTCGAGACTTTTGTTGGGTGGATGGGGGCTGCGGGGAATAGCTCGCTTTCCGCGGGAGCGCGGTGAGCCTCCTCAGACTGCGTCCTGTGGGGTCTCACCAAGCACTTTTATCCCGCAGGAGTCTCGCCATTTTCCTCCGCCCCTTTGCTATATTAGTATCTCGAAACCACTTCCTGAATAATCAGCTATTCTATGTGATGAGAGCATAAGGATAATACTCCCAAGCCGAGGTACTTGAACCCTATAAGCTTGATACAGAGCGTTTTCTGACTACAACATTAAGGATAGTGGGAGACCTTCCAACTTGGTATAAGGGTTCGTTATCCCCTTCATCGAATGGGGTGGTTGGGAAGCTGCGAGACTCCCGTGGGAGAAGGAGATAGGCGAGATCCCGCAGGACGCAGTCCGAGGAAGCTCGGCGCTCCCCCACAGGAAAGCGAGTAGCTTCCCAGCCACCCCTGACGCTCAACCTTGGCAACGAACCCTAAAAGGTCTCGAAACTGAGTCTTCAAGAAACCTGCCATTTTCTTCAATAAAAAAAAGAAGGCTCAGTGAGAGCCTTCTTTTTTTGCTTATTCTTCGTCCTGTTCGGTAAGAATCATAGGACCTTCTTTTGTAATAGCGACGGTGTGCTCGTATTGAGCAGAAAGGGAGCCGTCAACAGTGCGAGCTGTCCAGTTGTTTTCGTCCATCTGGCTTCCCCATGCACCAATGTTTATCATCGGTTCAATCGTTATGACCATCCCCTCTTTCAAACGCGCCCCTTTTCCAGCTGCACCAAAGTGAGGAATATAAGGATCTTCATGAATGGAATCACCAATTCCATGTCCTGTGAAATCACGGACGACCGAATAACCTTCTCCTTCTGCATAGGATTGAATAGCATGACCGATATCGCCGATGCGCTTCCCAGGAACAGCCTGCTCAATCCCTTTATAAAGAGAAGTTTTCGTGACATCCATCAATTTTTGAGCTTCTTCACTAATCTCTCCTACAGCATGCGTCCAGGCAGAATCAGCAAGAAAGCCATTTAAGTTAACGACCATATCGATCGTCACGATATCGCCTTCCTTCAGCTGTTCCTGCCGTGGAAAACCATGACAGATTTCATCATTGATGGAAGCACATGTAGTGAATTCATATCCCTGGTAGCCTTTCTGCTCTCCAGTAGCTCCGCGTTCGGCTAAGTACTTTTCAACGAAATTTTCAATTTCCATAGTGGTTACACCAGGTTTAATGAACGTGCGTAATTGTTTATGAACACTAGCAAGAAGCTTCCCTGCTTCGTGCATCTTTTCAATTTCTCTTTGACTCTTACGTTTGATCATTTGCTCAATCCTCTCTTTTTCTATTACGTATGCATGCACCCTCTAGTATGATAACGAAAAATTGGAGGAACGACTACCCTTATGATTTTAGTCCACCCTTCGAATTTCTTTTGCAGGGTTTCCAGCTACAAACACATTCGGTGGAACATCCTTCGTCACCACTGCCCCTGATCCAATCACGACGTTTTCTCCAATCGTTACTCCAGGATTGATGACAGCACTTCCTCCGATCCATACATCGTCCCCAATGGTAATTGGTCTGCCAGCCTCCAAGCCACTCATCCTCGTCTCCCGATCCATTGGATGAGTAGCCGTATACAATTGTACATTCGGACCGATCAGGACTCTTTTTCCGATACGAATCTCACAGACGTCCAGAAATACACAGTTGTAATTAGCGAAAAAACCGTCACCTACATGAATATTGTAACCATAATCACAATAAAATGGGGTTTCGAGTCCCATTTCCCCCTCAATCGTACCAAAAAGGTCATGAATCAGCTGCTTACGATAATGGTCTTCTGTATCTTTTGTCTGGTTCAATTGATACATCAGTTGTTTAGCACGGGACCGTTCCAACGTCAACTCTTCATCCCAGGATTTATACAATTCGCCTGCCAGCATTTTTTCCTTTTCAGTCATGAGATTACCTCCGTCATTAAATACGTTCTCTCTTTACTTTACCATAGTTTTTCGCTAGTCTAGGAACAACCGAAGGAGGTCATTCATTATGCAAGTACGTGAATTGAATCAAGCGGACGCTAAAGAATATTACGATTTAAGGCTAGAAGCGCTACTGACCAACCCTGATGCTTTTATCACTACATATGAACAAGAAAAACAACGGCCAGATCCGATCAACACAACTGCTGAAAGATTGGAAGGTGAAACCTCCCGTACGTTCGGGCTATTTGTTGAGGAAACGCTCGCAGGTGTCGTCACCTTAGTGAAAGAAACTCACCCAAAGTTTTCCCACAAAGCTTCCATTGTAGCCATGTACATAACTAAAGAACATAGACGCAAAGGTGGTGCGGAACTTTTGGTTGAAGAGTTGATTCAATTTGCAAGGGCCATCGAGCTGGAAGTACTTCACTTGAGCGTAGTTACAGATAATCACCCAGCTCAGGAGCTTTATAAAAAACTCGGCTTCCAGACATATGGCACAGAGGAAAAAGCCATCAAATTACCTGATCGCTATTTAGACGAAGATCATATGGTCCTCTTTATTTAATCAATAAAACAATTCCACAAAAGCTCCCTTTAGTGGAAGATTCGGTTTCGAGATGTTTCTGGGTTCGTTGCCTGGGTTGAGCGTCAGGGGTGGCTGGGAAGCAACTCGCTTTCCTGTGGGGGAGCGCCGAGCTTCCTCGGACTGCGTCCTGCGGGATCTCGCCTATCTCCTTCTCCCACGGGAGTCTCGCAGCTTCCCAACCACCCCATTTCATATGAGGGAGAAACGAACCCCCTATACCGAGATGGAGTGTCCCCCACTCTCCCATCTAGAGTGGGGATAAGCTTCTGTATCAAGGTTTCACTTTCTGAATGCCCACTGGGCAGAATTAATATTATCCTTTCCCAAAACCATACAAGCTGAGTTTTAAGTAGTGGTTTCGAGAACCTTCCTTGGTTAAGGGGCGGAGGGGAATTGCGAGACTCCTGCGGGAAAAGAGTGCTAGGTGAGACCCCGCAAGGCGTCAGCCTGAGGAGGCTCATCGCGCTCCCGCGGAAAGCGAGTTATTCCCCGTAGCCCCATCCACTCAACAAACGTCTCGAAACTGAGTCTTTAAGAAACCTGCCATTTTCTTCAATAAGCAGAGAAGTAGAATAAAGACAGTGGTGTTGGAAAATTGAAACATTCCCCCTTTTCTTTCGTATAGAAAAGAGGAAAGCAACTTAAGTAAAGGGTGAAAATATGATAGAAATCAATCGTATCTCTAAAAGCTTCGCAGGGAAACAAGCGGTGAAAGACCTTGACCTTTTTGTCCCGGATGGCAAGATATTCGGCTTCCTCGGTCCAAACGGAGCTGGAAAATCAACAACGATTAAAATGATGACAGGGATTTTGCCCATTGATGAAGGTTCGATCATTATGAATGGCATCGATGTAGCGAAAGAACCGATGAAGGCCAAGCATCAATTTGGGTATGTCCCTGACCGTTCAGACATTTTTCTAAGGTTAAAAGGGATTGAATATTTGAATTTTATTGCTGATGTATTTGAAGTCCCAAAGGATATCCGAAAAGAAAAAATTGAACATTTGACAAAAAGCTTTGGAATTTATGAGGCTTTGAATGATCATATCCAAACCTACTCTCATGGGATGAGACAGAAAATTGTAGTCAGTGGTGTACTGCTTCATGATCCAGATGTCTGGATTCTGGATGAACCGTTAACGGGACTGGATCCGAAGTCTTCCTATACATTAAAGGAAATGATGCGTGACCATGCCAGAAGAGGGAAAATTGTCTTTTTTTCCACCCATGTTTTAGAAGTAGTAGAACAGTTGTGTGATGAGGTTGCCATCATTAATAATGGGCACGTGCAATTCAAAGGGAATATGGCTGAGATGAGACAGCAATTTAAAGATGATGATAATCTCGAGCACTTGTTCCTGGAGTTGACTCAAAATGAATAAAGCATGGAAATTGATGCGCATCATGGTCAAAATGCAATTATCCATGGCCAATAAAAGCAACATGGAAAAATTCGGATTTGTCATGATTGGTTTAATGATGATCCCTTTCGGATTGCTCATCTTGTTTTTTATTCAAGGAATCATCGGTAACATGTATGCCGCCCTTGAACCACTAGGGAACGAAGGGGTCATTCTTGGATTATTGTTTGTCATGATGACTTTTATTTTCTGTTTTACAAGTATAGGGACCGTACTCAGTTCTTTTTACTTCGCCGAAGATGTGGAGTCTTTTATATCTTTGCCTTTTCAACCTTATCAAATCTTATTTGGGAAGTCTGCGGTTCCTTTTCTATCGTTATATGGTTTAAATACGATCTTGCTGCTCCCCTCTCTCATATTCTTTGGCTTACATAGCGGAGCCGGCGTCCTATATTATCTTTCAGCTCTAATCATTTGGGCATTAACACCCATCATACCTTTCGTCTTAACGGCTATCGTTCTTATGTTCATTATGAGATTCGCCAATATATCTAAAAATAAAGATCGTACAAAAGTACTCGTCGGGCTCCTGGGGTTTGTCTTTGCTATAGGAATTAATGTACTGCTCCGCTTGGATTCAGGAACAGGTAACGTAGCAGAAATGTTAACACAGCAGAATGCTCTTCTTGAACTTGTAACAAAATTCTTCCCTACTGCTTACTTCAGTAGTATCGCCCTAACTGAAATCGGAGAGTGGACTGGAGTATTTTACTTCCTTCTGTTTGTCGCATTATCGCTAGGGGCCTTCTTTGTATTCCTTACTGTTGGCCAAAGGTTATACTTTAAAGGTGTGCTTGGTTTATCTGGAGGAAAGCGAAGCGACTTTGATGAAGAAAAGATTCAAAAACAAGTAAAGCAGCAGTCTCTATTAATGAGTTTATGGAAAAAAGAGATGCGCATCATCTTTCGAACTCCTACTTTTTTCACACAAATTGTCGTGCAGAGCCTCTTCTTTCCGGTATTCCTAATTATCATTATGATGTTGGACCCCAATGGACCTCTTACAGGGTGGGGGACTCAACTCAATGTTATTGAAGGAAAAAAAGTCATTTTAGGGATGTTTGGGATCACAGTTGTCGCACTAGGAATTAATCCCGCCTCCTTCTCTTCCGTGTCCAGAGACGGGAAGAGCTGGTTCAACCATTTATACTTGCCTATTCCAGCATCAACGGTCATTCTAAGTAAACTGCTTGTCTCCTTTTTCATGAATAGTTTATCCATCATGCTTCTAGCCTTGGCTGCATTAATCGTTCTTAAAGTCCCTTTCACCATATGGCTGCTCTGGTTCGTGATTTCTCTTATTACAGGCTGGGTCGCCAGCATCGCAGGGCTTATGATTGATTTGTACAGTCCGAAGTTGAATTGGACAGATGAAAGGGAAGTTTTTAAAGGAAGGTTTATTGGAATAGTCCCTCTAGCATTGGAATCAGCGGTGTTTGGGATCATTATTCTCATTTTGTGGAATAGTGGCTTGCAAGGAATATGGACCGTCGGTAGTGTACTAATTCTTGTGTTGGTGACGATCACTGCTCTCACACAATATTACTTAAATCGTATGGTCCAAAGAAAATACTATAAGATCCTTTGAAGATTAAAAAAAGCTCTGAGTAAAAACTCAGGGCTTTTTTAATCTACATGTTTCAGTTGGCTTAACCTCCAAAGAAAAAGTCGAGGATGTTACCTGCTTTGGAAGCATTTTGGTTGTAAAACTCTGAGTATCCGCAATTCTTGCAATAAACGACGGTAAATTTGTTGTTTTGGACATCCATCATTTTTGATAGACCTGAACCTGTCATTGAAACATCCTTTTTTCCTGCGTCTGTGCTTCCACATTTAATACAGCCTTGTTCATTCATGGATAAACATCTCCCTTCTAGAGTATAATAGCCATCATTTCACAATCATAACTGGACATTTCGCTCTCTTCGCCACTTTATGGCTTACACTTCCCAATACCATTTCTTGCAGGGTATTCAAACCTCTACTTCCAATCACTACAAGATCAAAGTTATTTTCATTTGCATACTTAACGATCGTCGGACCCGGTTCACCATGTTGAATGCTTACTTGATACGAAGCATTTTTCTCCAGAAGAATTTCTTCAATAGGTTTCAATCTCTGCTGCCGACGCTGCTCAACCATGCTTTGATCACCTTCGGATAAGACATCTGACTTAGACTGCTCACCGTCGATCACATAAACGATTGTAATTTCACCGTCCCCTTGTAAGTGGGCAAGCTCTGCAGCACGTTCGGCTGTCCGGATAGAGTGTTCGGATCCATCTGCTGCTACTAATATCTTCTTATACATCGGAATTCCCCCAGTCGACTTCATTTGTTTTTTCCATTTTACCATTTTCATTCATCATTAAGGTGAAAAAACTACCATTAAATAACTTACAATAATATGAATTTTGTATAGTTGGGGTCTATATAATCGAAAAAAGGAGGAAAAAAGAGAAAAATAATTATTTATGCGCTTACATGGGGTTATGTAATATCCCCTATAGGTGATATAATCTGATCGTTCTTGCCGGATTTCCGTATTGTTACGGACAATACAAAATATAAAAAGTAGAAAGAGGTGCGCAATTGAACACAGAAACAATTAAACAACAATGGTTCGGAAACGTAAAAAACGATGTGCTTTCAGGCATGGTCGTCGCTATGGCGCTCATCCCTGAAGCGATCGCTTTCTCTATCATCGCTGGAGTCGACCCCATGGTAGGTTTGTACGCTTCCTTCTGTATCGCTGTCGTCATTGCTTTTATGGGTGGTCGTCCAGGTATGATTTCTGCTGCGACCGGAGCTATGGCTGTCTTGATGGTCACCTTAGTCAAGGACCATGGTTTAGAGTATTTACTGGCTGCTACGATTTTGACGGGGATTTTACAGTTTACTTTAGGCGCATTGAAAATCGGACAGCTTATGAAGTTCATTCCTAGGTCAGTCATGATTGGTTTTGTGAATGCCCTAGCGATTCTTATTTTCTCATCACAACTTGTCCATTTTGAAGGGGCAGGATTAGCTATGTATGCGATGGTAGTAGGGTCATTAGCTATTATTTATATTCTACCAAGATTCACCAAATCCGTTCCTTCACCATTGGTGGCTATAGTCGTCATGACAATCATCGCCATCACGACAGGAGCTGGATTGAAAACAGTAGGGGATATGGGAGAACTATCCAGTACACTGCCTATTTTCCTTCTACCAGATATCCCATTGACGTTTGAAACATTACAAATTATTTTCCCTATTTCACTGGCTCTTGCTTTTGTTGGATTACTTGAATCGTTACTAACTGCACAAATTGTAGATGATATGACAGATACAGTAAGTGATAAAAATAAAGAAGCCAGAGGACAGGGAATGGCCAATGTGGTTTCCGGTTTCTTTGGTGGAATGGCTGGTTGCGCCATGATCGGTCAATCCGTTATTAACGTATCCTCAGGCGGTCGCGGACGATTATCAACACTTGTGGCAGGAATATTTATGATGCTGCTGATTATTGTATTCAATGATCTTCTCGTTCAAATCCCTATGGCCGTCCTCGTCGGAGTCATGATCATGGTTTCCATTGGAACATTTGATTGGAGCTCACTGACACGCTTCAAAAAGACTCCGATTACAGACAGTATCGTCATGCTTGTAACCGTTGGTACAGTTGTACAGACTCATGATCTGTCTAAAGGTGTCATTGCTGGTGTCATTTTAAGTGCTATTTTCTTCGTTGCTAAGATTTCAAAAGTGAAAGTTGAGGAAGTATTCGACCAGAATACAGAAAAAATGGTGTACCATGTAAGTGGTCAAGTCTTCTTCGCTTCCACAGACAGCTTGCTTAAGCATTTCGACTATGATGTGAAAGCATCCCATGTAGTGATTGACTTTACCCATGCCCATGTTTGGGATGACTCAGCTGTCGCTGCGATTGATAAACTGATAACGAAATATGAAGACCGTGATATAGATGTCGAGATTGTTGGATTGAATAAGGACAGCTCTCAGCTTGTTCGACGCCTTACAGTCAATGACAAACTAAATGCTTCATAAGTAAAGCGCAAGGCCTAAGGCCTTGCGCTTTTTTCTATCCATTCTTCTCTCAGCATACTGTAGACGCACGAATCCTGCCATTTGCCTTTCACAAGTAAATCTTTCCGAAGAATTCCTTCTTTGATCATACCGACCTTTTCTAATACTCTAATCGATCCTGTATTCTCCGGATTTGATGTGGCTACGACTCGCTGAAGTTCACAATGCTCAAAACAATAATTGATCATCAATTGAACAGCCTCTGTCGCCAAACCTCTTCCCCAGTAATCTTGATGAATGATAAAACCGATTTCGCCGATTCCATCCCAGTCTCGAATGTTCATCTCAATATTACCAACCACTTCATCCATTTCTTTTTCTACAATGGTAAAAACATAGCGGCTTCTATGTCTTTGTTGCCGATCAATGATAATTTGACGGACGAAAAAGAGACTATCTTCCTCTGTGTTCGGGCCCCACGGCTGGTGTTTTACCGTCTCTTCGTTCGATGAATAAGGGTGAAAGGCTGACCAGTCTTCAAGTAAGACTTCCCGAAGATAAATACGGTCACTCTCTGAAATCACTTCCACTCCATCACGTCCTATATCCTTTAATTTATATCATCTATTTAAAAGACATGCTTTTAACTCTTTCATCCAAGGACTGGGATCTTCTTTCACCATATAGGCCCGTACACCTTTGTGTGTATGCAAATAAAGCATTCCATACATGGACGAAGATCTCCGATATGAAACGTCATGAATGGCATGAAGAGGAAAAGTTTCCTTTGGCGACACCACGCTTGTTTCAAACAGCTTCAACTTATTTTCTTTCTCTAAATAGAGCTGCTGATTATTTTCAATGACACGCGTTCTCTCGAATATGGGTTGAGAACAAATCAACATCTATCGCCCTTTCTTTATTCCTTTACTACTTCAAGTATACCGCACTTTTTAAGACCGTGTATAGACAATCCACCCCACTCCACTATA